>JAGAAX010000013.1 GCA_017614995.1 Spirochaetaceae bacterium | reverse complement strand
TCTTTCGTATATTCTTTGATACCCGTTTTCCTGTCTTATATTTAAGAATTTTCTCATTTCCCCACCCGGGAAAATTCTATCCTTTTTCTTAGATTTTAAAAAGTGTCTTAAGTTGATGATGTTATAACGCGCTACACGCTGCTTGTTGTATGGAAACTATAAACATGTCGCTTTCGCGACGACAACAAGCAGAGTGTTTTCGAACCACGTTCCGCTGTCCTTGCGCCAGTTCTCAAGCTGCCGGTTTTGCGTAGCAGTTTTTGTGAAACAAAAACTCCGACACTTTTCGCCGAGTAAACTAAATTTGTAGATTAAGCTGGTGCGAAAAGAATTTCGCCGAATAAGCTTTATTTGTCGATTGAGCTGTTGCGAAAAGAACCGCGCTTGGCAATTGCCTCATTTATGCGGCGGATTTCTTCTTCTATGTTTTTGGCAAAATCTGAGCACCTGGCGTTGCCGGTGAGGAGCATGGCGTTGAGGTATGGAACAAGCTTTTCGTTTATGAGCAGCGCAATCTGCTTGTTGAAGCTGGTGGCAGACGCGCCCTTGTTTACGCTTGCGTCTAAAAAGTCGTCGTTGGCTTTTGCAAAATCGTCTTGAGCTGTGCGGATTAGCGCGATTGATTCGGCGACACCTTCTAAGCCGCTGATGTTCGTCGAGAGTGAAGCGGCGGCAAAGTCCTGCAACATGCTTTCAATCAAAGAAGATTTAGCCGCGTAGCTTTCCCTTGTTATTCTGCCCTTTGCGTATTTGTCAAAAATTGCCTTAAGCGGAACGGCTTGCGCCTTCTTGCTCTCAATCGGAAGCGCCGCATAGCCGTTAAGCACAGTTCCGAGCGTTTTTATAGCCTTGTTTCTTTCGCCGTCAGCCGTTTCAAGCGTAGAAAGCCTTTTGTCCTGCAGACTGGCAGTGGTAATCTTCTCTGAAAGCTCCTCAAGCTCCCCGATTGCCGAACTCAAAAAAGCGTCCTTCTGCGCCTCTTTGTCCGCCTTAAAAAACCGGATAATCGTATCCGAAAGCGTGTCAATTTCACTGTTGCGGATAATATTCTTTACTTTATTCATAGCCTCTCCTGTTTTTATGAATCTTTATTAAGAATACATCAACATTCTGCAACTGGAAACTAAAAATCACCTAAAAAAAGGCTTTTCAAGCATGATTTTACAAAACCTTATGATAAGGTTCATAGCTTTCACTGTGCAGGAGCAAACCTTATCATAAGATTTGTTGCTTTCAGCGTGCGGCAACAAACCTTATCATAAGATTCATAGCTTTCACTGTGCAGGAGCAAACCTTATGATAAGATTCGTAACTTTCACTGTGCGGAAGTAAACCTTATCATAAGATTCATAGCTTTCACTGTGCAGAAGCAAACCTTATCATAAGATTCTTTCACTGTGCGTGAAAGAATCTTATGATAAGACTAGTAGCTTTCAAGATGCGTGATCAAATCACATATAGAATTTGCATTGGAATTAATCTAGGAGATGATTTTTCTGGCAGAATTGAGTCAATGTCGGGCTTGACATGGGAATTTCTTTGTAATTCTAAGAGTTTTCAGTTTTAGGCTTAGCATATATTTAAATAAAAGCTACCACCATAACTCATCTTTCTGTTTTGCAAAAATATAGCCCCAATAATCTTCTGTTTCATAATTTCCATAGTGCTTCAGAAAATCAGAATCTTGATAATGCATATGTCTTCTTGCTTTTCGTTCTTCAAATGTTTCTTTTGATAATTCTTTTACTATGTTGTATATTGTATCATAATAATCAATAAAATCGTCAATTGTATTAATTGGCAAATTTAAAAAATTTGATCCTGCTATATATGCATTTACTCCCATGCTTATTATTCTTTCTTTATCTTCAATTTTCTTTGAACGATACAAAAAGGAAACATTGTATTCACCAATCAACTCGACTTCAAGTTCTTTGTTCATATCTATTGTGTCACAATAATTTGCAGAGAAAAAACCGCCATTCTTTAATGCTATTTCTACATGAAAAGTAGGTTTAAGAAAAGAACCATAATCAGCTTTTCCGTCTTGTCTCATTTTCACAGATTCAACATTAGGATTTTCATAAAACATGTTTTCCAGTTTTTTCTGTTCTTCTTTATTTCCCGAAGCAAAACAAGCCGTAACTGTGGCAGACAATAAAATAAGGCAGATTAATACTTTTTTCATTTTGTATATCCTTTTAGGGGCAAGATTCCTAACCGAGTTTGCTTTACAAACATCGCAGTGTCAAGCACGGCAATGACATATTCAAGAGATTTACTCAAAACCTAATACTTTTTTTATTTCATTTTCTGGGTGTTTTTGTTCATTACCCTCTCTCTTGTTACATTTTTTATTCAGCTTTTTTGGACAGATGACTGTCAATGCCAGAATTTTAGATTTATCTATTAAAGATTGTTCCCTCTTATATTAAACCTTTACTCATTCTATAGGTATTTCTATAAAAGCATCATTGAATCTATAAAGATCTACATAATCCCTATAAGAATATTTTGCACATAACTTTTCAGCATTTTTATCAAGAACATAAGGTATTGAATTTAACAATTTGCAAAAGTCCTTGTAATTATCCAGTACTGAATATAGATTAAAATAATTTATATCTGTTGCTTTACAAAGATCTTTAAATTTGATTATTCCGTTTTGGCTGTTATCCTTATTATCTGCAGAGCAAAAGTAAACTTTGTTAACATGATGTATTGAGCCCCATTTTCCAAATGTCAAATCTGATTTGATCATTTTGAACGTAATTTCATGCCCATTCGTCAAAGTCAAATCCAAATCAAAACTATAAGAACATTTTGGTTCTTCACCCCTCGACTTGTAAAATATTACTTTTAATAACGAATGATAATAAACTTCATAGATTTCTGCTTTTTCAACTAAAGGGTGTTGCTCTATAATTTCTTCAAGTTCCTGCGGTTGTTTAATTTCTTTTTGCGATTTGCAGAAAGCAAAAGCTGAAATACATAAAAACAATAATGCACTTATTTTCCGTTTCATTTTCATTTTGTATATCCCTTTTTTTCCAAGATTCCTGGGTGCGCAATAGTTCTCTGCAATTGTTTTACCGCTATTTTCCAAAAAGATCTGCATGAGTACCGGTACGGGTCAAATATAAAATCAGCTCTGTTTCTACAATTTCATAGATTAAAAGCCAGTCTGGGGCAATATGGCATTCCCTACAGCCTTTGTAATTTCCTGCCAAAGCATGATCATGGTTTTTCTCAGGAAGAGATTCTCCTGCGGCGAGTTTTTTAATTATCTCTGTAATAGCCTGAATGTCATAACCCCGTTTTTGAGCGAGCTTCAAGTCTTTTTGAACTGAGTGGTCGGTTTTACGGTGTACATTATGCAAGAAGCTCCTGCATCATTTGGTCAACATCAGTATAAGATTTTCCAAGTGAAGGATTTTTCTTCATCTGCTCAACTTCTTCCAGAGCAGCTTTTGTAACGTCATTAAATTCTTCGTTTTCTTTCTCGTAGCGGTAAACAACATAGCTGATTATCTGCGAGATTTCGTCAAGACAAGCTTCAGGAGCATTTTTTATCTGTTCTAAAACTGCTTCATAAGACATAATCCGTTCCTCCTTACTTTCATTATACCATGCTTACACTGATTCTGCTATTCTTTGCGCGCATATTCAAGTGCTTGAATGCATCTGCAAAAACGCGTAAAATAGCCGCCTATGAATGTTGAGAAATTGAAGAAAGAGCTTAACAAAGAGCAGTTTGAGGCGGTGACAACTTTTGAAGGGCCGCTGCTGATAATTGCCGGAGCAGGTTCGGGCAAGACGCGCGTAATTACTTACCGCATGGCGCACATGCTTGACAATAACATTCCCCAAAGCCAGATTCTTGCGCTCACCTTTACGAACAAGGCCGCAAGAGAAATGGAAGAGCGCATCAAAGAACTGACCGGAAGAAAGCTTCAAAATCTTACAGTATCAACATTCCACGCTTTTGGCGTAAGAATATTGCGTCAGGACATCGACAAGCTCGGCTGGCGGAGCAATTTCAGCATTTATGACGAGACCGACAGAAACCAGCTTATAAAAGAAACTGGGCGCGAGCTTGGTTTTTCCGCTGACGCGCTCGATGTCTATAAAATCGGGAATCTTTTTTCAAACATCAAGATTGGGCGCTGGGACTGGCAGCACGCCAACGACCAGTACAAAAAGCTTTACGAAGAATATCAGGCAGGGCTTAAGCTTTATAACGCCGTAGATTTTGACGACCTGATTACGCTGCCACTCAAACTTTTCCGCGAGTTCCCTGAAGTGCTTGCAAAATACCGCGAAAGGTACAAGTACATCATGGTAGACGAATTTCAGGACACAAGCATTCAGCAGTATCAGTTTATGCACGCGCTTGCTGACAAAAATGTGGCTGTCGTCGGCGATGATGACCAGTCAATCTATTCGTGGCGCGGCGCAAATTACGAAAACATCAGAATGTTTGAAAAAGACTTTCCTGATGTAAAGGAAATCCGCCTTGAGCAGAACTACCGCTCAACCGAGACAATTCTTGCGGCGGCAAACGGCGTAATTTCGCACAACACAAACCGAAAAGACAAGTCGCTGTGGTCTGGCAACGGTTCGGGCCGTCCAATTGAAATCTACATGCCTGAAAACGAGGCTGACGAAGCTGATTTTGTGTCTGAAACAATTCAGTCTATCTGCATGTCTGAACAGCGCAAATATGATGATTTCGGCGTGCTTATAAGGGCGAACACGCTGAGCCGCGCGCTTGAAGAATCTTTTCTTGAGAACAATATTCCCTACATGATGTCGGGCGGCACAAGCTTTTATCAGCGCAAGGAAATCAAAGACGTTATAAGCTACCTCCGCGTTATTGCAAACCATGACGACGACATAAATCTTTTAAGAATTATCAACACGCCGCGACGCGGTCTTGGGCGCAAGGCAATCGAGGATATTTCCGCCGTTGCAAAAGAGCATGAATGTTCGCTTTGGACGGCAATTCAGGCACTTCTTGCCGCAGAACCTTCTGCCAAAGACGGCGACGATGAACAGAATTCGCTGTTTGATTCAGATGATTCAAGCAGCACAAGCGGTTCAGGTGAGAACGCAGGCTGGAACGGTTCTATAAAAGATTTGTTTGAAGCTGCCGCAAACGACAAAGACTTTGACGCGGCAGAATATTCCGGCAAAAAAACAGTTGAACCAGTGTTCTATGCGCCTTTTGATGTTCCCGATATGCTGAACGCGAAGACGCGCGCCGAGCTAAGCGCATTTGTCTGTTTTATCGAAAAGCACCGGCAGTCAATGCTCAGCGGCAAAGGTCTTGCAAAAAAAATCCGCACAATGGTAGACGAAATTGACTATTGGAGTTATCTCATCTCCGAATATCAGAAAAACGAAAAGGCGGCGCGCTACAAGTTTTTGAACATAGAAAGCCTTATCAATTCAGTTGAAGTCTGGGAAAACAACCCGGACAATTTTGATACCGGGCTTTTTGCCTATCTTAACAGAATCACCCTGCTTTCAAGAGACGACATGGACGATGATTCTGACAAGGGCAAAGTCAATTTGATGACAATCCACGCTTCAAAGGGCCTTGAATTTCCTGTTGTGTTTATAATCGGCTGTGAAGACGGAATTATTCCGCATGCGCGCTCGCTTGAAGAAGGCGACGGCAACATAGAAGAAGAGCGGCGGCTTTTTTATGTTGCAATTACGCGCGCACAGCAGAAGCTCTTTCTTTCAAGCTGCCGCCACCGCCGCAAAATGCAGACTGTGGTTGAATGCACGCCGTCGCCGTTTTTAGACGAAATTCCGGCAAATCTTGTTGAATACCACGAACCGCAGACCGAAGTCTCAAACGAAATGGCGCAGCAGATACTGGAGCGTATGAAGCAACGCTTCTCAAAGTAAGACGGCGTTTCGCACAAGCTTAATCAACGGATACAGCCTAATCTGCGAACCGCCCAAGTTTCCGCTTCGCGAAAACTTGAAAGATTTTGTATATTGAGGCGACTTAGTCTATAATATGAAAAAAGTAAAAGACAAGGAGGAAACACAATGAAAAGATTATTTGCAATTCCATTTTGCCTCTGCTTAATGTTTGTTTCTTGTCGGAACGGTGACAAACAAAAAAGTCTATATTTTGACCCATTTGTTAATACCCCAAGCGACTATAAGCTTGCAAAAGCAATCAAGAATAATAATCTTAAGAAAATAGATTCAATTCTACAAAATGATAAATCTATCATTGATAGAAGCTATTCTACACGTTATTATTCAGTCCTTCATTTTGCAGTTGAGCTTGAAAGAGATGAAGCCGCAAGGAAACTTCTTAAAAATGGGTTTAACCCAAATGTTGAAACTCTCAATGGCGAAACACCTCTTCATATTGCGGCTGGTTTTCCACAAATTGTTTCTTACAATTCTTATAGAAATACTAAACTAATCGATGCACTGTTAGATTATGGCGCTGATACAGAATTGTTGTGTTCTTATCAAAGCATTAGCAATCTCCGTCCTGTTCCTTTAACGCCTTTGATGATGTCTATAAAAAATTCTTTAAGCATGTCACCGACAGATCCGTTTTATTCATTATTGCCCGACACAAAATCTGGAGAAACACTTTTAGAAAGACGAAGAAATTATGTAAGCCTTGAAAAGACAAAAATGCTTGTAGAAAAAGGCAACGCAGATGTTAATCACAAAACAAAATACGGAATTACAGCTGCAATTCTTGCGCTTTATTATGGCGAAATTGAAAAGGCGCATTACCTCATTGTTCAGCATAAAGCGAACGTAACTGATGATTTTTTTCTAACTGAAGAAAACTATATAGACGGAATTCCAACCAAGCCACTAGAATTATTAAGAAAGCTCGATTTTCCAGAAAATTCAATTGAGTATAAATTAAAGCTTGAAATTATTGAAGAATTCAAAAATCAAGGCGTCGACTATTACGCACAATCTGAGTCTTATTTGTGAAACAGCTTGTTCACTTTCAGCACGTCTACGGTGTGAGAGCCGGCGCCGAGCAGGTCTTTCCGTTCAGCAGCCTGAAGCTGATAGTCTATAAATAATTTGAAGGATTCTTCTGTCATTGAGTTAAGTTCTTTTCTCATGTAATCAGACATTCCGTCCGGCGAGAAAATTGTAAGCCGCTCAAGCCCTGCTTCACTGTTCAGTCTGTCTATGTCTTCAAGACGCATATAATCGTAAAGCTCATCGTTTTTAGCGCAGACCTTAAAATCTTTTGAAACCGCGCCGTTCTTCATAAGCTCAGCTATCCGGTTTTCCTTAAAGCAGAACGAAAAAAGGCTGTATTCATTCATCAGATATGCGGCAAGAATTACGCCGCCAGACTTTGTAACGCGTTTTGCCTCGCTTAAAGCTTTTAACTTTTCAGCATTTTCATGTAGATGATAAAGCGGCCCGAAAAGCAGGGTCAAGTCGAATGTGTTATCTTCAAGGAAATGAAGGTCAAGCGCGTTACCCTGCCATGTTTTCACTGGCGAATGTTTTGAACGCAGCACGTCGAGATTGCTCTTTACAAGCTCAACTGCCGTAACATCGTAGCCTTCACTGCACAAAGCAAGCGAATATCTGCCTGTTCCTGCGCCTATATCCAAAACCTTGCAGTTTTTGTCAGCAGGCAGATAGTCATGAATAAACTTCATGGAAACAGTAAATTCTACCTTGCCGTGCCGTGTTTCAAGACGGTGGTCTTCTTTATGCTGCTGGTAATGGCGCTCAAGAACAGACAGTTTAGACATAAATTTTAGACGATGCCTGTAATCATATAGAAAACAACGCACAAATAAGGAACAAAGAACTTGAAAAGCATGAGCATAACAAGGTCAAAGTAGCTTTCTTTGTGGGTAAGGCCGCAGATTGCAAACATTGTAACCAGTGCGCCGCAATGAGGCACTGGGTCAATGCCGATACCTGAAACTGAAACAATTCTGTGCAGAACTTCAAGCGGAATGCCTGCGCTTGTTGCAAGATTAGCCCAGATTTCGCCGAATTTTGCAAGTGCAATTGTAATGCCGCTTGAAGCAGAGCCTGTAATTCCGCACATGATGTTTGTCGAAAGCACAGCAGAGAAAAGCGGGTTTCCGTTTTCAGAGAGCTTAAGCAGAAGGCGGCTGATTACTTCAAAACCGACAACGCTTGTTACAACACAGCCGAACGCAAAGCCGGAAGCAACATTGAACACAGCTGTTCCGCTGGAAAGTGCCGAAGCGTTCACTGTCTTAAGAAATACCTGCCTGCCTGAAACATCTGCTTCTGCGGCAAAAATGCGCTTTCTTCCTACAATGATTGTAACGATTGTTGCAAGAATTGTGGCGATAGAAACTGCCCACAAAGAAGAAATCTTCCAGCTGATAAAAGACCATTTGAACGGGTTGCTCAAAACAATGTTCAGCACAATTACCATAAGCAGCGGAATCAAAGACAAGCCCCAATTCGGCAGCTCTTTGTCTTCAGCCTGATTCTCGTCGTTATAGTTGCCGTAGCCCTCGCCTTTTGCCATCAAAGTCTTTGCCCTGAAGCCAATCCAGACAAGCCCTATTGCAAGAAGCAGGGCTGTTGCAAAAATGCCGATGCCGATGCCGCTCCATGTTGAAGTGCCGAAATATGTTGAAGGAATAATATTCTGAATCTGCGGTGTGCCTGGAACAGCAACCATTGTAAAGGTGAAAATGCCGATCCATAATGTTGCAGGAAGAAGCCGCTTTGGAATACCGGCTTTTCTGAACAAAACTGCACCAAACGGATACATAACAAAAGCTACAACAAAAACGCTCAAGCCGCCGTATGTTAAAACAGCACAGCCCAAAATTACCGCAAGAACGGCGCGCTTTGCACCGAGCAGCTCAACAATCTTATTTGCTATACTTGCGGCGAGCCCGCCTTTTTCCATTAATTTAGCGAAAACCGCACCAAAAAGAAAAATCGGAAAATAGTTTTTGATATATTCAGCAGCCTTAACCAGATATACATTTCCAAGAATATCAAGGAAAGAAGAACCGCAGCCGACTGACGCAACGACAGCCAGAAGCGGTGCTATAAGAATGATTGACCAGCCTTTATAAGCCAGATACATCAATCCGATAATTGCTGCAATAATTGCAATAGTGCTGATAAAACTCATTTATTTGAACCTCTTAAAAACACATAATAAGAAAAAACCGTATTCTTTGCAATAGTTTGTATAATTTTCTAACAAACTGAATGATTTTCAATGATTATCAATCAACAACCTCGCCGCAGAGCGACGAGGTATGTTGTTCTCAAAAGGAATTGCACCCGGGTTTGATACCCTTTGTTTCGACGCAGAGCGTCGGGGTATCAAACCCTCGGCACGAATAAATCAAAAAATAGCGATTTATTTGACTTTCCGCTTTTCTCTATTATTTTTTTGATGTATACTTTCTATTATGATTAGAAAAAAAATTCCTGCCGCACCGGCAATCAGACGGCTTCCGTCATATTTGCAAATTGCCCGTCAGGCAGAAGCAGACGGTTTGGAATACCTTTCCGGAACAGTAATATCAACAGAACTTAACTATGAGCCGATTCAAGTACGAAAAGACCTTTCGATGACTGGAATAGTCGGCAGACCAAGACGCGGTTACCCTGTTAAACCTCTTGTTAAGTCAATAGAGCATTTTTTAGGCTGGGATAACCCAAAGAATGTCGTTCTTATTGGAGCCGGAAATCTCGGAACAGCATTAACCGGCTATCAGGAGTTTGCAATTCACGGGCTGAATTTTGTTGCTGCATTTGATACAAACCCGGATCGAATCGGCAAATATATACACGGCGTACCTGTTCTTTCGCTCAACAGTTTTGAGGAGAACGTTAAGAATCTTGGTGCAACGCTTGCCGTTCTTACAGTTCCGTCTTCTCAGGCACAGCAGGTAGCCGACTTAATCGTAAAATCAGGAATTAAAGCCATCTGGAATTTTACAAACACCAAAATCAATGTTCCTGACAATGTTGCTGTTCAGCGCGAAGATTTGACTTCGGGCTACGCAATGCTCTGCGCAGCTATTCAGCTTGCTTAAAGGCTTTTCAGGAATATCTAATGGAAAAAGACACAGTCTCTTTGGAGCAGGCTACAGACCGTCAGGCTGTTTATTTTGCAAACAGGCTGACGAAAAGATACAAGCATCTTCGGAAATGGGCAAAGCGCACAGACGTTCATGCTTTCAGACTTTATGACAAAGATATTCCTGAAATTCCGCTTGCCGTAGACATTTACCAGACATTTCAGGCTGAAAAAGACCAGACCGAAACATTTGCGCATATCGCACTTTACGAGCGTCCATACGAAAAAGACAGTCAGCTTGAAGAAGCATGGCTTAATACAATGGCAGATGCAGTCTGCACCGTCCTCGCCATTTCAAAATCTAATGTCTTTATCAAACAGCGCAAAAAGCAGCGCGGCGAAGCCTCTCAGTATGAAAAAATTTCAGCTTCAAAACACTGCATAACGGTTGGCGAGCAGGGCTTAAAATTTATTGTCAATTTATCAGATTATCTTGATACAGGGCTTTTCTTTGACCACAGACCTTTGCGCCTAAAAGTCAAGGGCGAATGTCAGGGAAAGCACGTACTCAATCTTTTCTGCTACACCGGCGCTTTCTCGGTCTATGCTGCAAAAGGTGGCGCGGCTTCTGTAGATTCGGTTGACCTTTCGCACACATATCTTGAATGGGCAAAAGTGAATTTCGGCTTAAACGGCATTGATATAAGACAAAACGCTGATTGCGGCGGCAGAACTGTAGATAAATACAGATTTATCCAAGAAGACGCGGTCAAGTTTATAAAAAGCGCGGCTGTTGCCGACACAAGCAAGGCTCTTAGGTGCCGCTGGGACATAATCATTTTAGACCCGCCTACTTTTTCAAATTCAAAAAGGCTTAAAGACGTTTTCGATATAAACCGCGACTGGCCTGAAATTGTCAACGCGGCACTAAAAGCGCTGAACCCGGGCGGCATGCTTTATTTCTCAACCAATTCAGCCAAGCTTAAAATGAACATAAGCCTTGTTTCAGGCACAGTAACCAACATTACAGACTCAACAATCCCCGAAGATTTCCGCAACAGGCATATCCACCGCTGCTGGCAAATCCAAAACTTTGCAGAAACCGCCGGGAAGCCCCGCCCAGAAGAGCAGCAGCCTGTGGTCTATTATTGACCGGCAGCAAGGCGTTTAGTCTTTGTCAAAAAAATCAGTTACTGTTTTTACATTCTGTTTTTCTTTTTTTAAAAACGAATCGTAATCTTGAGCTATATGCCCAAAATCAAGAATCTGATATCCACACTGCGACAAATCCCAAGCAAGTAATGTAGCTGTCGGACCAAGAATCGCAATTACAAGCTTTTCTTTTGGAATTCTTTTCGCCTTCTCAAGAATTTCGTCATACTGCTCAAAAGCTTCTGTTGTCGGGGCATAAATATATTCAACAGATTTTGCACAATTAAAAATATTATTTTCTATGTTATTGAAAATTCTGTCACCACAGATTATTGCAACATCCCTGTCTTTCCAAATTTTTTTGATATGCTCAAAATAAGAAGCAAAATCATAATCTTTAAAGATATGATAGAGCTGTGAAATTTCTGTTGATATATATGTATATTTAGGATTACAGACCTCTGCAAGAAAATTCTCATTTGCAATAACAAATTCTTCAAAGAAACGCGGAAATATCAGATTGTTCCAGTCTGAAAAATTATAATAAAGTCTGGAAATGGCAACCCGTATATTGCTATTCAAATTAGAAGAATCAAAACAACTCATCAAGATTTCTTTCAGTCGTTGTGTCAAAGCAGGGTTATTCTTCTGAAAGGGTTCAGATCCGCCCATTATCTGATTGAATTCGCCGTCACCAAACCGGCATAAAGAACACTTATTTTCGATTATATAATCAATTGATTCATCATAATTAAGAACATTAGCATTTAAAGACAGAAGCTTATGCTGCTGCATTTCTTTAAACAAGCGCAATTTTCTGATTTCTGGAACGGCTTCCAATGTTGCCCATTCAGAAGCACGCTTTATATCCCATAAATTGTTTTTACACAAAAATTTTATGTTTTTATAAAAAGTCTTAACAAACAAAACAGACTATTCTCCAATGTTCAATTCAAAGATAGTTTCATTCTAATCGGTTTTTCTACAAAAGTATAGACAAAGAAAGAGAAAATAATCATAAAAACAATAAAGAGATTAATTTGAAGCACTGGATGTAACTCCGGCAGACTTATTCGTCCGGGATTCATCAATTTCAAAAGAAAAACTAAAAAAAGAATTGCAGGCTCATTTTGACAGTATAATCAAAAGCCTTTAAAACCAAAAAAACCGCCACGCAATGTGACGGTTTTGGGTATTCAGTAGAATTACTTCTTGATATTGAAACGTTTGTTAAAGCGTTATAAACATTCTTTTCTTTCTCTCAACATTATTACAGCAACTAAAGGTACAATTAAAAATGTTATGTAAAAATACCGCGAGTCATTATCCCATGATAACAAAAGCATTGTACCAAAATCGTATGCATAAATTGGAAGGCATATAAAAATTCTTTTCCAATCATCAAAGCTTTTAAAGTTGCTTTTACCAACTATCAAAATGATCATAAACAGCAATGCAACTCCTAAAATTCTGAAATACCTAAAAATAGTATTAGATATCAAGTTCTTATAATTTTTTAATATGCTTGCCAGTTTTTCATTACCTTTATAAACAATATCATAATTGACTCTTCCAAATTCCATTATATAACGGTCTTGATCGCCTTTGATATATTCCGTACTGTAAAGTATATCTGTCAAAGTAACTAGGGCATCAAGAGATTTTTCAGGAGCAACTTTAAAACATTTAGCTGCCATACAGAACACTTTGACAACTCCTGCTTCCTCAATAACATTTTTATTAAATCTGGTAGAATCAAAGCCCTGAAATTTCAAGTCATTGAAACTTCCACAACGGTAAAAATTTTCCCAATCTTCTTTAGGAGCAATAGAATAAGCAAAATTCAAAGTTTCTTGATCAAGTTTTTCTGGTGATTCCTTAACGACATTTCCTATTATCGTCAGTGGTAAGCCAGTCAGTTCAGTTACTCTTTCTTCTGGCTTTTCAACATTTAATATCTTGTAAACCGGAACTTTAACGATAAAAACAAATATAATAAACGTAGAAAACATAATCAAAAATTGTTTTTTGTCTAAAAAAAACACGAGTGCAATTGCCAGAACAAGTGTAAATAAAATGGCGTTATATCTAAATAATGTTGTATTGGCAAGCATAATTCCTAATAAAACTAAGCGCCACCACTTTTTTGCCCATCCTTTTGAAAAATAAGCTTCCATGGCCATTATCATAGACAAACAACCAGTTATAGCAGTTCCAACATCCTTGCAAGGATATATAAGCATCCATCCTGTAAAAGGATTTAGAAGAATATATGCAATTGATATCAGAGATATTTTGAGACTTGAATGTTTGTATATAACCATTCCCATATATCCCATCAACAGAGAAAAATAAATCATTTGGAAAAGTACAACACTATATAGTTTTCCTGTCAATTTAACAGGAAATGTATAGAAAACTATTGTATGCCAAAAAGGATGCCAATCATTGTAAGAACCTTCAAGAGCCTGTTTGTACTGCCATATAACATCAATTATTGGATATGCACCCGGGAAAAATCCCCAGAACCATAAAAGCATAACGAATAATGATATTGCAAAAAAAGAAAAAAAGACTGTAGTTTTTTTTACAGGATGCGGTTCATTACACTTTATTTCAACTTTTTGTACGACAGCGATAATTTTACCGGCAATTATCAATGAAACTATCAATGCTATGGTCAAAAAAACAAACAAGCCAATAGCTCTACTAGAACGATTTATGTATATATATGCAGACCAAACAATAAATATATAAACAGCCAATATTACAGAATTGATATTCGTTCTGAATTTGAATTTATTCAATAGGTTCATATAAACTCCAATAAATGATGCTATCGATTTAAAACCAAAAAAACCGCCACGCAATGTGACGGTTTCTAGTATTCAGTAGAATTACTTCTTGATATTGAAACGTTTGTTAAAGCGTTCGATACGACCGGCTGTGTCAACCAGTTTCTGTTTTCCTGTAAAGAATGGGTGGCAAGCTGAGCAAATTTCAACTTCGATATTCTTTACTGTTGAACGTGTTTCAATTACGTTACCGCAAACACATGTAATTTTGGTAACTTCATAGTTAGGGTGAATTCCCTGTTTCATATTATCCTCCATATATTCTGATTAGGCTTGCCCTGAAATCAAGAACCTTTAAGGCTCAAATGACAACCACAAACCATACTCATTTCTATTGATTTATTCTCCCGTACCCGTATTCATAGAACGAAGGAATGCTTCATTATTCTTAGTTTTCTTCATTCTGTCAATAAGCAATTCCATAATTTCAGCATCATCCATCGGATTTATGACTTTACGCAGTACCCAGACTTTCTGAAGCTCGTCCTCTGTCAGGAGCAGGTCTTCTTTTCTTGTGCCTGACTTCTTTACGTTGATAGCAGGGAAAAGTCTTCTGTCGGCAAGCTTTCTGTCGAGGTTTATTTCCATGTTGCCTGTACCTTTGAACTCTTCAAAGATAACCTCGTCCATGCGGCTGCCTGTTTCAATCAATGCTGTTGAAATAATTGTGAGACTTCCGCCCTCTTCTACATTTCGGGCAGCACCGAAGAAGCGCTTTGGCTTATGCAGTGCATTTGAGTCAACACCGCCCGACAAAACCTTGCCTGAAGTTGGAACAGTCTGGTTATATGCGCGCGCAAGTCTTGTAATTGAATCAAGGAAAATTACGACATCGCGCTTGTGCTCAACAAGACGCTTTGCCTTTTCAAGAACCATCTCCGCAACCTGAACGTGGCGCGATGCCTGCTCATCGAATGTTGATGAAATAACTTCAGCCTTAATTGAACGCTCCATGTCGGTAACTTCTTCAGGGCGTTCGTCAATCAAAAGCACAATCAGATAAACTTCTGGATGGTTTGTAATAATTGCGTTTGCAATGCGCTGCATCAAAATTGTCTTACCGGCTTTTGGCGGCGCAACTATCAAAGCGCGCTGTCCTTTACCAATCGGGCAGAACAAATTCATAATTCGCGTAGAAAGCTCGTCCGGCTTATACTCAAGGTTCAGCTTCTCGTTAGGATAGAGCGGTGTAAGATTCTCAAACGGAATTCTAGTCTGCGCAATGCGCGTATCCTCAAAGTTTACGGTTTCAATTCTAAGCAGAGCAAAGAAGCGCTCGCCTTCTTTTGGAGAGCGGATCTGACCGTAAATTGTGTCGCCTGTCTTCAAGTTGAAAAGCCTTATCTGGCTTGGCGAAATGTAAATATCGTCCGGGCCCGGCAGATAATTGTTCTGCGGAGAGCGCAGGAAGCCGTAGCCGTCAGGCAGAATCTCAAGCGCACCAGACGCAAAAATAATTCCGCCATGCTCGGTATGTGCCTTCAGAATAGCAAAAATAAGCTCCTGCTTTTTCATCGAAGCTATATCTTCTTTCTGCACGCCGTAGCGCTCTGCAAGCTCGCGCAAGTCCTGCATACCTTTGCAAGTCAGTTCGTTAATTGTAAGTCTTGGCTTTGAATCGCGGTCTTGAAATTCAGCAGGAAGCTCGTTTGATGTTTCTGTATTTGTAGTTGTATCAGATTTACTTTGGAAATTAGAACGAGAATTGCGGGGTCTTACTATACGGGCCTTTGCATTCGGACTTTTTTGATAAGTACGGCGATGATACCCGCCGGAAGATTCTGCTGCATTTTCGGCCGGTACAGTCTTTGCATCCGGCTGGTCTGAATCAGCACTGTTTTCTGTTTCTGGAGCAGCGGCTGTAGCTGGAACTGAAGCAGATTCTGTAAACAAATCTGTTGTCTGCTCTGTTTCATCAGCAGTTTGCTCACCTGACGTATCAATAAAACGCCGCTTTTTAATTGGTGCCATTACACACTCCAATAAATTTTAGATTGGCATATAAAAATATATCAATAAGTTATATTGCTTAAAAAATTAAATATTTACAGGAAAAAGACGTAAATGAAATGTATAGATTTAACATATCAAAACTATTCCGATATGTCAACAATTCTTTTTCAGTTTTCCTCATTATCATCAGATGCAGACATAAGAACATTCTTAAAATCAGATGCTGCATAAGAAAAAATATCAAGATTCAGTTCATGATCCAGCATTGTTACTTTTCCGGTAAAATCAACGCCGTCATCAATTCTAAGCTCTTTTGTAGTTACATCGCCGACAATCTTGCTGCCTGACTGCATATCAATGCTTGTATTTGCATAAATATTGCCGCTCACTGAGCCGTTTATAACAACTGAATCAGCTTTTATGTTATCAACTACACATTTTGCTGTTTTAGCAAATTCAAGGTTGCCTGTAGCATCAATTGTGCCTTCAAAAGTTCCGGCAATTTCAAGATTATCAGTAAATTTGAGCACACCATAAAATTCAGTTTCTTCGCCAAAAACAGTATAATTTTTTTCTGTTTGATCTGATGACAAATTCATAAAGCCTCTCTTTTGTGGTTTTTAAGGTTTCTGATTATTCCAAGAATCAAAGACATGATTCCTAATATTGCAAATATAATTCCGACAAAGTCACCGCAACAAGTATAAATTGTCCGCTTTCTATTCTGACAGACAGGAATTTCTCCTATCAAATATGCCTTTTGGAAAGGCTCTGCCATTGCAAGAACTTTTCCGTTGGGGTCAATAAATGATGTCTGCCCTGAAGCCGTAGCACGTGCCGCCGGCACTCTGTTCTCTACACATCTGAAAACAGCCATAGAAAGGTGCTGATACTGGCATGCAAGACTGTTTGACCAGGCATCGTTAGAAATGTTTATAAAAGCTTCTGCACCGTTTTTCACAAAACGCCGTCCTATATTGCCAAAAGTATCTTCAAAGCAGATAGGAACGCCAAATTTTATTTCGGCGGCATTAAAAACAACCGCTGTATTTCCATGTTCCCACATGTGAGTGTCGCCGTTAAGCAGAAGCTCATATAATTTTGGAAAAAGCTTCTCATACGGAAAATATTCCGTAAACGGAACAAGATGCATTTTCATGTATTTCTGCGGTTCAGGCGGAATACAGTTCTTTTTTGGCGTAAAAAGCAGAGCCGAATTATAATCAATCGCTTCATACTTTCCGTTCCGCGCATAGCCCAAAACAGCATGGTCATTTCCAATCAGAAACGGAACATTTTCATTATCAAGGTATTTCAATAATTTTTCAACAAGTTCGAAAATTTCTCGGTTCTGCCTATATTTGTAATGATACTCAATGCGCGGAACAAAAGCCGTTTCAGGCCAGACTACAAGCTGAATGCCATAATCTTCTGTCAAAGCTTCATCTGAAAGTTTTTTGAGCTGCTCGTAATTGTCAGAATAAGCCTCAACACCGCCGCGCCAGGGGTCGTTATTAGGCTGAATTAATGCAAGCTTTACTTTTTTAGCCTCGGAACAATCTACTCTGGCAAATGCACCGTAAACAAGTGCTGCAATAAAAACTGCAATCCATATAATGCATGAAACTTTATGCAGACAAAGCGCCTGCTTAATTCCACTGAAAAAGCTGTTCTTTTCGGCTGCTTCACTTTTTTTCATGCCGGCTTCGTAAATAAGCTGCGCAATAATTGCAGACGGAAATGTTATAATGGCGCTTATGCCCCACACGCTGCCCCAGTCTGCATTCTGCAAAAGCAGGGAATTCTGCCACTGAGAATAGCCGGTTACGCCATAATGAAAGCCTGTAAAGCCGCAGGTCTTAATGTATTCGTAAGCACACCAGACAATCCACTGAACAATCCAGCCGTTTTTAGGAAACAAATTAAAGGCAGCTTTTAAGCAGGGAAAGGCTATCATCAGATAAATGCCGTACATCGAAGAAATTACAGTAATTCCCATCGGATGAAACGCCGCAAGCCAATAAGCGTAAAGACAATAGCAGCAAAAGCCGTATAAAAAGCCATAAAGCCAGACTGATTTCCAGGAAGCTCTGCGGACAAGTAGAAAAACAGGAATTAAAGAAAAATATGCAATAAATGAAACGCCATTTACTGTTAAAAAATTCGGTTGAGGTAAAGCAAATAAAATTATACCAGAGATAAGCAAAAGAATATTTAAGAAAAATTCTTTTAAGCGGAAACTCTTCCTACAGGAAATCTCTGTCATTTGATTTTTCAAAGGAACCTCTTAAAGACAGAATTTTGAGAAAAACTATGTCTTAAAAAATTCATGAGCTGTAAATAAACAGCAGATAGTTTATTTTTTATATTTGAAAACTTGAAGAAATCAGAACTCCGGATGCACATTTATAATGCGCATCCACTGTTGATACTTATTTATGTTTTTTGATTTTCCAGACTGTATCTTTAAGTTCTTTTCCTGGTCTGAAAATGGCAACTGAATGCGGCTCAACAGATACGAGTTCACCAGTCTTTGGATTGCGTGCTTTTGCTCTGCCTTTTCTTAAACGAACTTCAAACGAACCAAAACCGCGTAATTCAATAGAAGAACCCGCCTTAAGAGAATCTTTGATTTTTTCAAGGAGAGAATCTACAACTTCTTGGATTTCTTTTTTTTCAAGACTTGTATCCAGAAAAACTGCTTCCACCAAATCAACTTTAGTTATTTTTTTCTGAGCCATCTCAACCCCACAAAAAACGATTTTGACTTAATCACAAAATTGTGACAAACAAAAAAAAGAATGTACGGTTAATGACAAATCATCAACCGCATCAATTCTAATTTACTTTGCAGCAGCAAATGAAACATTATAAAGCTTCATCATGCGTGACTTTTTGCGTGAAACTGCATTTCTTGTAAGAATACCCTTACCTCTTGCAGTATCAAGTTCTTTGCACAACTCCTGCAATTTAGCTTTTGCCAATGCCTCATCTTTAGCATGAACAGCTGCAACAAATTTTTTTGCACAAGTTCTTGCAGAACTCTTTGCGGCCTTGTTTCTCAAACGGCGCACTTCACTCTGCTTGTGTCTTTTCTCTACAGACTTACTTTTAAGTGCCAAAGGAAACCCTCCAAACGAAAACTTGTAGACAATGTTACCAAAGCTATGTTGATTAGTCAATAGCTCTAAACGCTTTTCCAGATAAATCATTTTAGTACAAGTTTTCTAGGCAGGTACACTTGACATTAACGCTTATTTTATATATTTTTATGCTAATATCCTTTGTTGGAGGCAAGTTGATGGCAGGAGCCAGTAAAAACTCTCGTACTACAGTTGCAACTCATAAATTTTTCTGTTCATGCGGCGGAGAAGTAGTAATGAAGACTTTGTTTGAAAGCGGAAAACTTAAAAATGTCGCAGAATGCACAAAATGTAAACGTGTTGAGCGTCGTCCGAAAGACTTCAAATAAACCGTACTTCATACCAGAAACAGATTCTGTTTCGCTGTTAGTACACAAAACCGGCAATTTTCAGCCGGTTTTTTTATTTTAAAGCCGACTCTAAAACTTGCTACAAAAAGCGTTCAATTGATTTAAGAATTGACTGCAAAGGCTCGTGTACAATTTTTGTTTCTGGAATACTCGACATAAAAATAGAGCCGTACCTTTTTTCAACAATTCTACGGTCAAGAACAGTTACAACGCCTCTGTCTGAAGAACAGCGCATCAATCTGCCGAAGCCCTGCCGGAATTTAATTACGGCTTCAGGCACACTCAAATCCATAAACGGGTTGCCGCCGCGTTTGGTAACCGCTTCTGAACGCGCTGCAAAAACAGGGTCAGAAGGCACGCTGAAAGGCAGCTTTACTATAATCACCTGCGAGAGAGACTCGCCGGGCACGTCTACACCCTCCCAAAATGAATCAGTGGCAAAAAGCACGCTCGAACTGTCTTTTTTGAATGTCTCAAGAAGCCTGAATCTGTCGTCCTCGCCCTGACGAAGTACAACAATTCCATTATCTGCAAGCTTTTCGCGGGCAAATTCACAGGCAGAGCGCAGCGATTCATACGAAGTAAAAAGCACCAAAGTTCTTCCGCAGGCAATTTCAATAAGCTTTACAACAGCATCTTCAACAGCGTCTTGAAAGGCACTGTTATCGGGCATCGGCATATCTGAAGGAATTGTCAGCATCATGTTTTCATGATACGGAAAAGGCGAAGGAAATTCCTGTATTGCAAGACGCTCATGCTCTGTAAAACCGGCACCGGTGCGGAAAAGCCAATAATCAAAGCTTCTGCCTGTTTTTAGTGTCGCAGACGTGCACACAACCGTATCAAGCGGCTCAAAAACGCCTCTCTGCATTTTTGGCGCTATATCAAGCGGCGTGGCGTAAAACCGCGGATAAATTCCGCTTCCGTTCTTGCCCTTGTAGCGCACTTTGTCAATCCAGAAAATCGTATCCTCGCGCTCATTCCATTCTGTAAACCACTGGCAGACATTTCCTGCATTTTCAAGTCTGCCGAGAATCTGCTTTGTTTCCCAGACAGCAGGGTGGTCTTCATCTTTTTCTGATATGCCGGAAATAAGCGTTCTAAACACGCCTACAAATTTTGCAATATCTCCATGAAGCACATTCATCGCCGACAAAAGCCCGCCAGCATCTTTTGCGGTTTTGTCGCAGAGCCGCCATGTAAAGTCTTCTGGCATAAGCAGCAAGGCTTCGTCCTCTAAGTCTGTAATATGCTTTCTTAAAGATTCAAAAATCTCTATTACAGATTCTGCCTTGTCTCCGACATTTGACAAAGCTTCTAGCGTAATCAAATGCCCTGCAACACTTCCGCGTCTGGTGCGGTAAAGCAGATTAAGCTGCTTTAAAATCTTAAAGCGGTTAAGCTGTTCCGAAAAAAAGCTCGTGGCGGCGTGCTCCATTCCATGCGCTTCATCAAAGATTATCCTGTTAAAAGGCGGAAGCACCGCAGTATCGTCGTAGCCTGCGCCTTCAAGCCTTGCTTCTAAGTCTGCAAACAGCAGATGATGATTTACAACAATTAAGTTGGCAGAAGCCGCCTCTTTTCTGACCTTCATTACATAGCAGGAATCGTGGTAAATGCAGCGCATTCCCATGCAGACATCAGATTCACTGTTTACGCGCGACCAGACGCTCTCAGACGGCATAAACGGCAGATCAGAGCGGCTTCCGCTAGAAGTCGTCTCATTCCATTCAATTATTGAATTAAACTGCTCTACATCATCGTCGAAGAGTTCTCTGTCTTTGGCGGCTTCTTCAAGCCTGCGTTTGCAGAGATAATTCTGCCGTCCTTTCATCAAAACAGCTTTTATCTTTTTACCGGAAATTTTTTCAGCAAAAGGAATGTCTTTTTCGATTAACTGCTGCTGTAAATTAATTGTTCCAGTGGAAATAATTACACGCTCTTTGTTTTTAACAGCCCAAATTATCGAAGGAATAAGATAGGCAAAAGACTTGCCTACGCCGGTGCCGGCTTCAAAAACACCCACCTGATTCTTGTTGAACGCCTCTGCAATTGATTTTGTAAGCTGAATCTGAGATTTTCTTTCCTCAAAGTTTTCAGAAAGCTTATCAAGCGCACCACCGTAAGACAAATATTTTCCGACTGTTTCGCAGTTAAGTTTTTTCAGTTTTTTCGGCAGAATTGGTTCTACAACAACATTGATTTTTGTAACTGAATTGTTGACAATATAAAAGCCCTGCGCATTTTCCGCGGCTTTTGATGCTATAACAAGATCTTCATCTGACGGTGTTAAATTGCCTGACGGATGATTGTGAATCAAAACAGCGGCATTTTTGGCTTCAAGACTGACAGGAACAGCGTGTTCATTACCCCGCCCGCAAACCTTGATTGATTCGACAATGCCGTTATTGTCAAGCTGCCCTATTACAAAGACTTCGTTATTTTCGTTCTCTTCGATTATCTGCTTGTATTCGTTACAGACGCTTTCGGACAGTCGTTTTTCAGCTAACACCAATTACTCCAAAAAAAAAGGCTGCAATTCTAAAAAGAATGCAACCTCTAACCACAACATTTATATTCGATTTTAACATCTCCTAGGGGAATTGAACCCCTGTTGTCGGGATGAAAACCCGATGTCCTAACCACTAGACGAAGGAGACATTCAACAGCTATGCGCTGTTAACGGTAAAGAATATACATCCATTAAAAAAAAATGTCAATAGGACAGCCTACTTCATCTCAAGTTTTTTCAACAAATTTATTCTCAAGCGTTTACATTCCTCGTTCTCAAGACCGAGACTTGTACAATTTGCAAGCTCTGCCATTGAAGCCGCATAATCTGCAAGATGATACAGCGACAAGGCTTTTCTGTAATAGACATGAGCCTGATACTGGTTTAACGCCAGCGACTTGTCAAAATATTCGATTGCGTGCTGCTCGTCGTCCATTACGCTGTAGACAATTCCAATATAATAATAAGACCTGAAATTTTTCGGGTCATGCTCTACGCTAGACTTAAAGTCTTCCAAAGCCTTGTCGAATATGCTCTGTGCAAAATATGCCATACCTCTGTGCTTGTAGATTACAGCCAGAACAATGTCGTTTGGTGCAGGGCTTGCCTTGATAATCCTTGTGTAGATTTCAATAGCCTTGTCCATCTGACCGTTGTTATGCGCGTGTATGGCATCGAGTATCATGTCATCGATTGTGCCCTGCACATACGGAGAAGCCGGTGTTATATTTGCGTCTTCTTGTGGTATAGTCTTTATATCAAATTTTTCTTCGCTCTTTTCATCAGACAATTTGTCAGCCATGTCGTAGAATGAAAAGCGCCGCTTATCCAATTCGCTGTTAAGCTTATTCTGATAATCGCGGATTTCCTGAAAGATTATGTCTGCAAGGCTCAGACTTGCATTCATTGAAGCAAGCTTTCTCTTTAACGGCAGGTCAAACGGCGAGAATTCTGACTTATAGACAAGCTCGTGCTCAACTTCTGCCCAAGCATCCTGCAAGATTGTCCTGATTTGGATTTCGCAGATAAGATGTTCCGGCAGTTTTTTGTCTTTCTTAAATTCTTCCGGAATTTCTATCAAAATATGTGTAGATTCGTAGCCGAATTCGTAGAATGTCCTGTCTGCGCCCTTGCGCTCAATTTCTACAATTTTGTAATTGTCTACAATCTGCTTTTCTACAACAGACAGGTCTTCAAGAAAAGCGCAGATAACCCTTATACCAATCATGTCTGTCAAAACAGGCAGTGACTGCTTTCCAAGTGTTTCAGGGCGTATCCTTAGCAGTTTCTTGTAATAGCTCTTGAAGCTTTTTACTCTTGACTTGAAAGTAGGTCTTGAAGCTATATTTATATTTCTTTTTAAATCTTCTTCGATTAAGCTTACAGTTGTTTTCAAATCTGGATAATAAGAATCATAGGCTTTTAATAAATCTTCTTTATTCGGAATCAATAAATTATGCTGAACATCCATAGTAAATACTTTACTATCAGGTTGGCTAAAAAGCAACAATAAAATTTTTAATTTAAAAAAGCAAAAAAAAGCCCGGGAATAAAATCCCGGACTTTTGAATGCAGTTAAATATTAATTATTTAACTTCGCCTTCAAGGCTTGAGCTGAAAGCATTTTCAGTAGCCTGTTTTTCAGCTTCAAGGAATCTGTAAACCTGTTTCTGACCAAAGTTAGTCATTTCGAGGTTCTGCTTTGCTCTTTCGCGTTCAGAAACGATACCCCAAATGTCTTCATCAGCGATATCGCGTTCTGTTGTAAGAACAGCTTTGTCGTAGATAGCTTTTACATCTTTGAAGTAGCAAACGAAGTCGCCACCGATGTCAGCTGCATCACGAGTAAGAAGGAATCCAGCAAACTTAACATAAGGTGTTGTTGTTGGATAGATTGGGAGCAAGCGGATTTCACGTGCTCTTACTTCCTGGATATATGCAGGGTTTGTCCATTTGAGTTCTTTCCAACCGTCGAAGTTGAGGTAACCCATGAAATAGCGTTTTTCAACACCTTCTGAGTCCTTAAGAAGAACATACAATCCGTGTGGATAGTTCATACCCTGTGTTGTTACAGAAAGGGCTTTGATTGTTCCAACATTTTTAAGAACACCATAGCCACCTTCGAAACGTGTAGCTGTTGTAATAGAAGCCTGTGCTGGCTGTACTTCACCATTGTCATTTACTTCAGCAGCTGCTTCGAAAGCAGGAATATCGAATGGAGGTACGATGCGGGCATTAGCATTTACAGGTGAAGTTGGGAATAAGATACGTGCACCCAAGATTTCTTTACCTGCAAAAGGTACTCTTGCATCTGCTTTTACAGGAGCAGCAGCTGTCTGTGAAAGAGCTGTGCTAACAGCATTTCTAGCAGAAGAGTTAAGAACAACTTCCCAGTTTTTAAATGCGAGGGAAGACTTCATCAAAGACTTCTGCTGATCAGTGAAAGTAGCACCTGCACTTACAGAGTAGTCCATTGTTGTGTGGCGGTTCTGAGTCATCTGACCATCAGCGCCCTGAATAATGTCAGCTGACAAGTTAGTAAAATCAATAATTACTGCTTCTTCAGCTGCAAGCATTCCTACCATCAGGAAAGCCATTGCGACAAGAATGAATGTTCTCTTCATTCAAAGCTCCTTTTTTATCACGTAGTATAGCCTTGTACTATAAGTATACGTAACTTATTTGATTTGTCAACGCTTTTTACAAAGCATCAAACTTACATTCTAGGCCTCCACCCTTTTGCCCATAATGAACACATTAATTATATCAATGTTTTTAAAATTTGTAAAAAGATTTTTTTTCAAAATCTTTATTGCTGTAACACTGTCTGATGCTTCAGTCGGAAAAATCTGTAGTGCATCTTCTGAAAGATCCAGATACAGGACATTTCCTTCAACAAAGCACGACCGCACCTTTGTTCCTAACGGAAACAACAGCCGTCCCTGAGGCGAAATAGGCCCCAGCAAAAGTTCATCGACATACTGGTTTACAGCATCTTTATTTAAAGGCTTCTTCAGAAACCTTACCTCATAAGACAATTCTTTCGGATTTGTCTTAGATTCAAAAACAATAACCCTTCGTGTTCCCTTATTATTGATTTCATACAAAAAAAATGAAACTACGAAAGATAAAATAACAAAAAATACAACGGTAATACCGGCACTTTTTGGTTTTGCCCCGACATCAGACATTATCATTGACCGCTTGTAAAACCCCTTGACTGTTCAAAATGAGTTATAAATGATGCAAGTCCATTATATATACCTGATGCTACTTTATGCAAGTACTTGTCATCCGCTAAGAGCAGAGCCTCCTTTTGGTTGCTTACAAAGCCAATTTCAATTAAAACGCTCGGCATGTTGGCATTTCTGACAACAAACCACTCCTCTTCTTTCAAGCCGCGGTTCGGACTTTCTTTGCCGATTTCCGTATTCAGACTGTCAAGAATGAATTTAGCAATCAAAATGCTTTCGGTTGTAAATTCTTCTTCGAGCATCGAATTCAGTATCGGCAGAATTTCCTTATCAGCAGCATCTTCTGAAAGAATTGTTCTGCGGTATCCCGGACTAAGATACCAGACCTCAAAACCAGAAGCTTTTTTGTCAAAAGCCGAATTAGCGTGAACAGAAATGTACAAAATAGCTTCATGCTCGCCCAATTGGGTATTATTTGCAATTTCAACACGCTCTTCCAGAGACAAAAAAGTATCGTCGTTTCTGGTCATGTATATTTTTTTATCTGAATAAGCAGTTTTAAGCTGCTTATACAAATCTTCCGCAACCTTAAGCACAACATCTTTTTCATAAATCTGCGTACTCTTTCCGTTTACAGTGTGCTTTCCGATAGCACCTGTATCTTTTCCGCCATGCCCCGGGTCAATCAATATCGCGCCAATCTTAAACAGAGAGTCTGGAGCGACCGGCTTTGAATTGCCGAAAAAGTTTTCTGCCCGCGTAATAAAGCTGTTTGACACAAACACAGAACCGTTGACAATTTTCGGAGCGTCAACAATCTCAAAAGTTCTGTAATCAAACAGCGCAATCTGGTCTTCGGTCTTAAACTGCATTGAGTGTCCGTCTTTTTCAAGAACACCTATACCGGCCAGAGAATCCCAGTAAAGTTTTGCCCCTATCTGATTTGCCCCTTCAATTAAAGGAACAAAGCTTGCAGACTGTGCATTTACAAAAAAACATACAGAACAAAATATAAAAAATCCAAGCAGACGATTTAAGTGTTTCATCAATTCCTTCTTTATATTTGCGTTCAGTTTTTTTTGCATGAATCAACTGCAAAAAGCACGCCCTGCAAACTTCCCCTAATCAAATAACGCCAGAAAGTTCTCATCTTCAGTTTTGCTGAAGGCTCAAGCTCTATAAACCTGTCAAGCACCGACTTCATCGTACGGTGGTTCCAGTCTTTTGCCTCAAGATAAGCGCGCAAAGAATGTGGAATCTGGCATTCCCATCCAATGCTTGAATCAAAGATGCGCTCATCAGCAATTGCATCTATGTCTGCCGCAACATCAGCACTGACCTGAAATGCTGAAGGCGGAAATGTTTTCCGGCTCTCAAGAAAGTCTTTAGTCTCTGCGTTACAAGGCTCAAGACGTATTTCTATAGATGCGACAGCATCTTCTGCAGCATTAACAGCCTTAAGTCTGGTATCTGCTTTTGAGATGCAGTTTCCGCATTTTTCGACATTGTTCTCCGGAAAAACGACTGTGTCGCCCTCACCGCTTCTTGGAAAAATGTCTTTAAGAAACTTTATCTTCTCAGCTTCTTTTAAACCCGAAACAGACTGAACCTTGCCCGGAATTGAAATCCAGGCACGCTCGGCACTCCACTTTTCAGGTGGAAGATACCATACTCCATTTGCAATTTTCGGCAACTTCTTCAAATTTCCGTCATCAAAAATTGGAGATTTTTCGCCAGAAGCTAAAAAAAGTGCCTGTTCTGTCAAATTTAAGCCGCTTGCATAGGGAAAAGTCCAGCCGGACATGTAGCCGCCTGAAAGACGCGCGGCTATTTCGCCAATCATAGCGCCGTTTGATGTAAGCTTCATGTCGCCTTTTGCAGCGCCGCACGACAAGCCCAAAGCCTTTACGCCCTTTGCAAAAGCCTTAATAACAGCGTTTCTGTCCTCTTCACTGAACTCAGTCGGCATTGTATGGCCCATCTCAATAAAATAAGGCGGATAATAAATGTGCCTGTCCGCAAAGCCTGTAATTATAAGCTTATCCTCAAAAACAAGCGAATCAATCGAAAATTCCGGACCGTCCATGTATTCTTCGATAATGGCACGACCTGTTCTTGAAAGCGGCACAGCAGTCTGTACGGCTTCGGCTAATTCCCTTAGCGAAAACACTGTGATGCAGCCGCGCGCGCCCATATTGTCAACCGGCTTTACAACAAGAGGATATTTTTCAGGAAATGTTTTTTCGTCAAAAGGCCATTTGCCGCTTTTAAGCGCGCAGTCGTTAATTCTTTGTGCCATAACGGAATCAGTTTCAATAAATTTTGGCGACGGTGCGCCGTAAGAAGCAAAGCGGCTTCTCATGCGGCTTTTGTCTGTTGCGTTCAGCGCCGCTTCAAGTGAATGAGAGTTAAAACCGCAGGCTTCTGCAATTGCCGCAACAGAAGCTGAAAAATCGGTGCCTGCCGTAAAAACACAGTCAAGATTTTCTGTTTCTTTCAGTTTTTTTGCAAATTCTATAAGAGCTTTTGTATCTTTCAAATCAATCGGTTCAAAAGCGTCTGCCAAAGAAGCACATACCGCCTTTGGATTTCCGTCTACAACAGTTACGCGCCAGCCTAATTTTTTTGCACTTTCAATTGCCGGCTTCTGCATAAAACCGGCTCCAAGCATAAGCAGATGATGTTTTTTCATTTTATAAGTCCTTCACTTTGACGCAATAAATTTCAAAAGTATCGCCCAACGCGGCGGCAGAGCTGTAAAGCGAGAGCAGCCTGTACATAAAGCCTTCCGGCTTGAATTCGTGCTTCTCATAATACGGAAACCGCTCCGGGTGCTGCCCTGTCGAGACGATTTTTTCAACTTTAAAGCCGAATTTTCCAAGAATAGAGTTGCACAACTCTGGCTGCCACAACGAATAATGATCTACAGGGCTCTGCGTCAGAAACTTCTCTTTATTGAATTTAGCCGAAACGCCCGAAGCAGACGGCGTTGAAAATGCGAATATCCCGCCTTTTTTAAGCAAACTGTTCACTTTTTTCAAGACAGGCGCAAGATTCTGAAAATGCTCAATGACAAACCACATGGTAAGGGCATCAAATTTTTCAGTTTCAAACGCTTTTTCTGTGTCTATGCCTGGAAAAGCCGCCTTACATGCTTTGTACTGCAAGGTCTCTGCAACATAAGCTACAGCTTCTGCCGAAATGTCTGTGCCGAATACGTTCCAGCCGGCGTCGTGTGCGGCAGACAAAAACGGCCCGTAAGCACAGCCTACGTCAAGAACAAACGGAAAAACTGTCCTTGCTTTTCTGCCGCTGTAAAGCCTGTGCTTCCAAAAAAGCTCGTCAATTATGCCGCAGCGTCTTACGCCCTGCGACTTTATCGAAGAAAAATCTTCAAGATATGTTTTTCCGTATTGTTTTTTATAGTCATCAAAGAAATAAGAAGCCGAATACTGCTTTTTTTCGTCCACAGACCAGCTTAAATAAAGCATTCCGCAAGAAGAGCATTTTCTTACAGTTCTGTTTTCAAGACGGATTACAACTTCGTCAGGGCTTTTTCGCTTATGTTTTTCAGCGGAACAAATAGGACAGCCGATTTTTTCGCCTGAAGCAAGCTTGTTTATAAAATCTGCAAGACTTTGATTTTCACATTCGCGCAAAGCAACCATTTCTTTTGACTTTGGAAACAGTTTCTGTATGTTTTGCAGCAGTTTTTTCACTTTTTCTGTGTTAAGCTCATTTTTTAGCAAGACTGAAAAACCGAAGTTGCGCGCCAAATCAATATGAAGCGGGCTTGTGCCGAGCAGAAGCACAGCACACTGCGCTGCAACAGCCTCAAAAGCCGTAAAGCCGTAATGTGTTACAACCAAATCAAATGTATAAAGTCTTTCGCGCAAATTCGGCGAAAACTCCAAGTAGCGCACGCCGCGTATCTGCTCTAAATTCTCTCTGCTTGCGACAAGCGCCGTTACGTTGCAGCCGTTCTCTGCAAAAGCTTTTGCCACTGGAATTGTAAGCCCGGCAGGGTCTTCGCCGCCGACAGCGACAAGCACTTTTTCGATTGTCTTAGGCATAGAGCTTCTGCGCTTTTCAGGAAGCGGAATAAAACCGCTGCAAGTCATGTTTGCCTTTCGCTTATACTGAAAAGCAGGAATTATATCCAGAATATAATCGCAATATTCTGTGTACAAAGAGCCTTCGTCAATTGAAACAAGCGGCGCAATTGCCGAATAACGGCGCACTTCGTCTTTTTCAAGCGAAAATGCGTCTGTTACAACAAGACTGTAGCTCTCTTTTATGTTTTCTAAGTCTTTTTTAATTGCATAAGACGGAACATCCTGCAAAAGCTCGTCTAAGCCGGGCAAATCTGCGCTTTCCGGTATGTACAAATCTGCAAGAACGTCTTTCATAAGGCTTATGCAGCGTCTCAAATGCCCTGTGCCATGCCCTTTTTTTACAGACGGAACTAAAAGAATGTGCTTTTGGGCTTTTTCTGCCGCGCTTATGATTTTTTCAGCTTCGGCAGGGCTTTCGAGCTTTTCAGACATAAACTGGGCGCGTCTGTAGTCTTCTGCGGTGTCTATGGTCGTTCTAAGTTCTGGATAAAACCATTTTTCAGGCGCCTGCTCAAAAACAGCGTTAAAAACGTCTTTATGGTTATAAAGCGCAGGACCTACATGCTCGTGGTCATAAGGGTCTTGCGTAAGTTTTTCAGCCTTTAACAAAGAGTGCGCGTCAAAAATTTCAACACCGCTTCCATGCGGCAAGCCTGAATATGTGAAATAGTCGCATTTCAACTCTGAAAATCTTGAGATTGTTGCAGACGCAGCCTCGTAAAACAAAAACGGATTGTCGCCTGTCACTCTAAGGACGGTGTCTGCTTCAGTCTGTTCAATTAACATGCAGAAACGCCGCAATACATCGTCTTTAGGGCCTGCAAAACATTCAAAGCCGTTTTCTTCAGCAACGGGTCTAAGCCTTGCTTCGGAATCATAATCTGTAGCAAGAAAGTACCTGTCAGCCTTAACTTTTTTCATGGCAGCAAAAACCCATGCGAGTACAGGTTTTCCGCCAAGAGGAAGCAACGCTTTTTCAGGCAAACGTGTAGAAGAAAGTCTGCTTTGAATAACCAGAATTGTCATATAAGACTTCCCCACGTATCAATAAAAATCTTGGAATCATTCTTAAAGCGGTATTTGTTCTTTTCTATCCACTGGCGCGCATCGTTAAAGTCTCTGATTGCGTCAAAAAGACCGAAATGTGCCTTTGAAATGTATTTGAACATCTTTTTGCGCGGCAAATCGGCGTGGTCCATCTTGAAAATAGGCGCAATATTCTTTAAGTAAAATCTTAGATAAGAGAAATCTCTCGTTGTGTCTTCTGGAATAACTTCTTCCTGATATTCAACCTTAAAAAGGCTTGCAAGCCGGATTTCTTCGCCCCAAAGCCAGGCTCTGAATGAAAAGTCCATGTTCTGCCAATAGCTGTTCTTTATTGTGTAGTCAAAGCCGCCGAGCTGCTTGAATTTTTCGCAGTTATACAAGCCGATAAAATCAAACGGATAAAGTGTCGGGGCTTTGTCTTTGTATGTCATACAAGGATTTACGGTAAAAATATTGCCCGGCATTGAAGGCACCATCTGAACAGGAAGATCCTGCCGGCTTACGGTTGACAAAAACGGAACCTGACACAAAATCTGTTCAGATATTACCTTCTCGACAAACCTCCGCGAGAGATTGTCGCCTTTAATTGAGGTGTCATTCCACAGAACAAGTGCGTATTCGGTGTCAACTTCGCTTACAGCCATATTTACAAGGTCGCCGACAGTAACTTTCTCAAGCGGAACAAGAAATTTCACAAACGGATATGTCTTTGTCAGATTTTCAAGCTCGTAATCGTTGCCGGCCTGCTCGACAAAAATAATCTGTCTGAAATTGAAATTCTGCAGGCGCTGAAAAATCTGGCTTCTATATTGCCGCGCACCGCGGTTTATAATAACAATCGAAATAGGCAGACACTGCTCAAGCGGTGCTACAAATTCAGAACCGCCGATAACGGTGCGCTGAATCTGACGCTGATTAAAAATTAAAGGTATAGTATTCATCACAGTTCTTACATAATCCTTTATATTCTTGGTTGATATGACATTTAAAGGTTTCAAAACCTTTCTGCCATATATCCTCTATCTTGTCTTTGAATATGTTGCCGCAAATATTGTCAAAGATATGTTCTCTGCAAAGCGGAACATCACCGTTAATCAATATACTCATATCACGGCGGATATGCCAGCAGGGATTTCTATGAACAGGCGCTAAATCTGCAACTTTGCGCTGCACAAGTCTGTCTGCAAATGAATCGTATTTCTGGATTATCGCTTTGCCGCACTTCTCTTTCCAATAGCGGTAAAATGCCTCCATGTGAAGCTCGTTTTCCTGCATACGCAAAAACTGCGGATAAACCGCATCTGGGAAAAGCGGCAGAAGCATTTCTACAGCCTGCACAGCTTTTGCAAAACCGTTGTTGCCATGCAGAGTCTGGTACATGCTTTCGTCGGCCGAGTCTATGTCCACAATCCAGTTTACAGGCTTCTGGCCGTTTTTGCGCGGACTTGCACCCGCCACAACTTTGGCAATCTGCTCTGCTGTTTCCGGCGTCAAATCTTCGCCTGTAGTTTCTATAAGCACAGAAAGTCCCGGCCTTTCAAGAACAATCTCTACGATTTTCGCCAAATCTTTATGGCGCAGCGCTTCTCCCCAAAGAGAGAGCGAAATGACAGCATCATCTGAAAAGTCAGAGATTTTATCAACAATTTCTTTGAATTTCTCAACAGGCATCAGCTCGCAAGATTTTTCGGCACTTATGCTGAATCTGTCTTTGTATGCTTTTGGGTACGGGCAGAATGTGCATGTACCTTTGCAGGCAGACGCTATTTGAACTGAATAAAAAGCCGGCAAAGTTCTAAGCACATCGGCTGATGATTCAATTATAGAACAGATGTCTTTGTCTGATTTTTGCATAAGTGAATAAAGCCGCTCACATTGAAGCGCGTCTCTTTTTGTTCCACAGTAAAGACTTACGCGCAAACTCCGCAAATCTTTCGGCGCAATTTCAGTCTCTATTTCAAAAGCGTTTATGTCAATTTTAAGCACGTCAAAAATGCTGGTGCGGCTTACGGCGGCGTCATTGTCTTTTGCAAGACCAGCCAAAATATTTGCTGTGTCGTGGTGAATTATTTCAGGAGCAAGCCCTGCCGGATAACCGTCTGCAAAACAGTATTCTGCGCCGTATTTTTTGAATGTTTCCAATAATCCGGCTGTAATTTCGGTGCTGTAAAAAGGCGCGTCTATAAAGCCGTAAACAATTGCATCAAAACCGGAAGAAATTTCAGCTATAGTTTTAAGCAGAAGAGAAACAGTCCATTTTTCTTGTACAATATGCTTGAACGAGAGCTTTTCTACTGATAAACTATTTAGCGGTGTCTGATTCTGCAAAGAAAGAACTGCGACAGTATCTGCACCCGGAACTTTTTCAGCCCAACTTAAAGCACGCTCTGATGCAGATTTTCCGTCAAAAACCGGAGAAAATGCATATTCGCCTGCGGTTCCGGCAAAAAGGATAACAATTGTTTTCATATCTTTCAGTATCGGCACATAAATAAAAGGATTAAATAGTGACAGAACTTTTTCCTAAAGATACTACATTTTCTGTTTCTGAACTGACCGCATATATAAAGACTTCGTTAGAGGCATGTTTTCAGTCTATAATTATTGAAGGTGAAATCTCCAATTTTAAACCGTCAAGCAGCGGTCATTATTATTTCACCTTAAAAGATGAAGGCGCGGCAATTTCGGCGGTTCTTTTTAAGGGAAAGGCACGCTATCTAGATTTTATACCGAAAGACGGCATGACTGTGCGCGTAAAAGGCTCTATTTCTGTTTATGCACAGCGCGGCGCATATCAGATTGTCGTTGACACGATGGAACAGGCCGGAACAGGCGACATTCTAAAGGCGATAGAAGAACTTAGACGCAAGCTTGCCGCCGAAGGGCTTTTTGACCAGGCGAAAAAACGTCCGCTTCCAAGATTTCCAAGAACAATCGGCGTTATAACAAGCCCGAACGGCGCCGCGCTTCAAGACATTCTGAACATTACACAGCGCAGAAACAATTCTATTTCGATTGTTATTCTTCCATGTATTGTGCAGGGCAACGACGCACCGCCAACAATAATCAGGCAGATTGAAGCCGCAAATAAATTTGATATTGCAGACGTGCTTATAGTCGGGCGCGGCGGCGGTTCTCTTGAAGACTTGCTGCCCTTCTCTGACGAAGGCGTTGTAAGAGCTGTAGCCGCGTCAAGAATTCCAATTGTAAGCGCAGTCGGCCATGAAGTTGATACGGCTTTAAGCGATTACGCCGCTGATTTGCGCGCGCCTACGCCTTCTGCCGCCGCGGAGCTTGTCACTCCGCTAAAAGAAGACACTTATGAGTTTTTGCAGAACAGCGCAGCAGAAATGTACGAGCTTTTGATGAACAGAATTGCGCATGGCAGGCTTTTGCTTCAAAGCTTTTCGCTTGAGGCAATGGAACTGCATTTGCGCAAAATGCTCTCGCCGCTGGTTCAGCGTTTTGACAGCGCAAGAGACACTTTATGCGGCGAAATGAAAAGCCGCATAACAGAGGCGCAGAACAGGCTTGTTCTTGCAGAACACAAACTTGAAAGCGCAAATCCGCAGAAGATTCTCGACAGAGGCTTTGCGATTGTGCGCGACAAAAAAACTGGAAAAATCATCAGAAATGCTGAAGAAGTTTCAGCAAATACTGTTTTGGCAATTAGGCTTGCAAAAGGCTCTGTAGAAGCAGTGCCTTCCGGCAAATGAAAACTGGAGAAAATATGAACACAATCGAAGAAAGACTTGAAAAACTTGAGAAACTTTCAGATTCAATTAAAGACAGCGACTTGGGCATTGAAGAAGCTATGGCGTTGTTTGACGAGGGAATAAAACTCGTCCGCGGCATAGAAAAAGACCTTGACGCAATGGAAGGCAAGATTCAAATGCTTATGAACCAGCCGGACGAAGAAGAGACTGAAAAAGCCGGTGCTTCAAAAAGCAAGAGCAAGACAAAAAAGGCAAATTCTGCGAAGCCGGAACTTGAGCTTTTCAACTTTGAGCCAAAATCAGTAAGCCATGAATAATCCGAAACCGATACAGCGTCTGCCACAGGACACAGCCAGAAAAATTGCAGCAGGCGAAGTTATAGACAGACCGGCTGCAATTGTACGCGAACTTATGGACAATGCCATTGACGCAAACGCAAAATTTGTGACGGTAGAAATCGAAGAAGGCGGCATCGCCAAAATCCGCGTAAGAGATGACGGCTTCGGCATGACAAAAGACGACCTTGCAGCCTGCGCCTACCCGCACGCAACAAGCAAAATTGTCACAGACCAAGATTTATTGGAACTTAATACGCTGGGCTTCCGCGGTGAAGCACTTGCCTCAATTGCCGCCGTTTCAAGGCTGGAGATTACGTCTATAAGGCAGGGCGAAATTGCGCACAAGCTTGAAGCTTTTGGAACAAGCGAGCACAAGGTTGTGCCAACGCAATGGAACAAAGGTACAGTTGTTGAGTCTACTCAGCTTTTCGAGAATTTTCCGGCAAGGCGCGTTTTTCTAAAAAAGCCGCAGGCAGAAGCGAAACTCTGCAAGCAGTCTTTTATTGAAAAAGCTATGGCGTGGACGGGCGTCGGCTTTAAGTTTATTCAAGACGGAAAAGTGAAGTTTGATTTTCAGCCGGAAGAAACCAAAGCCGAGCGTTTTGTACAAGCACTTGAACTTGACGAGCCTGCAACCTTTTTTCACGAAGTTTCGGTTCAAGATAAGCAGCAGGGCTTTGAGTTTACGCTTGTTTTGGGCGACGCGGAAATAAGGCGCAGCGACAAGCGCAATATCTACATTTTTGTAAACGGCAGACGGATTTGGGAATACGCTCTAATTCAGGCAATCGAATACGGCTCGCAGGGCTATTTTCCAAACGGAACATACCCGGTTGCGGCGCTTTTTCTCAATGTAGATTCAAAGCTTGTGGACTTTAACATTCACCCGGCAAAGAAAGAAGTGCGCTTTAAGGATTTGTCGCCGATTCATCATGCAATAAGCGGTGCTGTGCGCAATTTCTACAAAGACTCTTCGATTGCGGAGCTTGTAAAAGGAGCTGCCGAACTTTCAGATGAAGCACCGTCTTTTTCTGAAGCAGACGGAGACTTCTTTAAAAAGCCGGAGCATTTTCAAAGAGACTATTCTGAAAGGCCGGTTAGACCGGCGCAAAGCTTTTCAAATAATTTTCACGCCTATTCTGAAAAGACTTACACGCCTTACCATGAACCGGCTGCAAGAAGCACATATCAGGCAGAAAAGTTTGCACCGAGCTTTATGCACCAAGAACCGGCGGAACATTTTTACCAGCCGGAACAATTTGAGCCGTCTGTTGCGCAGAACGAACCTGAATACAGCGGAAGCGATTTCCGTTATATCGGAACGGCTCTCGGCGTTTTTCTGCTTGTTGAAGCCGACAATGCACTTTATTTTATTGACCAGCACGCGGCGCACGAGCGCATTCTGTTCAATCAGTTTATGCAAAGCATAGGCTCCAAGCAAAAGCTTCTGTTTCCGTATATTATTGAAACTGAAAGCGAAGCTGATGACGCTTATTTAGAGTCTATAAAAAATGAGCTTGAAAAAGCCGGTTTTGAGCTTAAAAACGCTGGCGGCGGAACTTGGCAGATAGAATCTGTCTGCACAAAATGGAGCGGAACAGAAGAAGACTTGAAAAAAGACCTGCTTGAAAAGCGCATCGCACCGAACGAGCTAATCCGCAGTATTGCGGCAACTGCATCATGCAGGGCTGCTGTAAAAGACGGCACAGTTCTTGACAGCAAGACTGCCGAAGCTCTTGCAAGAGAAGCGCTTCAGCTTGAAGACAAGCACTGCCCTCATGGCAGACCTATTTTAACAGCCATTTCCAAAGAGCAGTTTTTCAACATGGTCAGAAGAACGGAATGACGGGTCTGCTTCGTAGCCTCTGCTAGTTTGCGCTTTGCACAAACTAGCCACGCCTATGTTTACAGATTATCAATAAGCCAGTCTTTGAAGGCGCTGTAGTTGTTCGTCATAGGGATAGACATGTCAGGCAGTTTCATAATCCGCTGAAGTCTGTCTGGAATAGACGGTTCGCGTGCAATTGCCTTGTAGACAACTTCGCCGAATTTTGCAGGATGAGCTGTTTCAAGAATAACGCCGACAGCTTTTTTGTCTGTAATGTCTTTTGCCCATGCAGGAACATTCGGTGTAAGCCCAGGTTTTTCAGGGTCGCCTTTCTCGCCTTTAAGCAGTTTTTCCATTGCGCCGGAACGGATATCATTCCATGCTGCCCATGCAACCGCTCCATGCGGGTCTATAATATAGCCTGTGTTCTTGTAACATTCCACGATTCCGTCGAGTGTGCCCTGATTGTCAACCCAATAAGAAGCAAAAAGATCGCGCACCTGCTCAAGCGTATACATGTGGCGGATTCTCTCATAATTGCTCGGCGCACCTACATCCATTGCATTTGAATATGTCGAAACAGACGGACGTGCATTGTATTCGCCAGAGAAAATCCAGTCCGGTACAGTGTGGTTGTCGTTTGTAGCGGCAATAAAGCCTTTGATTGGCGCGCCCATTTCGCGTGCAATAAGACCAGAAGTAAGGTTGCCGAAATTGCCGGACGGAACAGACATGATAATCGAAGGATTCTCAATCTTGTTGTCAAGCGCGGCTCTCTGCTGAACATACAAAGCAGCATAAGTGTAATAAAAGCTTTGCGGCAGAAGTCTTGAAATATTGATAGAATTTGCAGATGAAAGACGGAATTTCTGACGTAAATCTGCATCAACAAAAGCTGTTTTTACAAGTTTCTGACAGTCGTCAAAAGTGCCTTCAACTGAAAGCGCCCTTACATTACCTGTAAAAGTTGAAAGCTGCTTTTCCTGCAGCGGACTGATTTTGCCGCGCGGGTAAAGAATTGTTACATCAAGCCCCGGAACATTATGGAAGGCGCTGCCGACGGCGCTTCCTGTATCACCAGAAGTTGCTACAAGAATATGAAGGGCTGTATTTTCATTGCGGTTAAAATACGACATTGTGCGTGCCATAAAGCGCGCGCCAAAGTCTTTGAATGCGCATGTCGGACCATGAAAAAGCTCCATCACATAAGTGATTCTGTCTATTGGAACTATCTGCGCACTGAAAGGATATGCGTCAATTATAATATCCTGCAAATCTGCATCAGGAATTTCGCCGTCAACAAAAGGTTTTGCAGCTTCTAATGCGACATCTCTAAAAGAAGGTGCAACACTCCGGCATAAAAGATCTTTTGGAAGCTGGGGAATAGTTTCCGGTACATAAAGACCGCCTGTTTTGGCGTTCATTCCACTTAAAACAGCCGTTCTAAAATCAACAGCAAATGACGAATCTCTGGTATCTCTGTAAATCATATTGTTTGTATCCTAAATTTACTCTAAATCTAACATATTATACAATAACGAACAAGATAGCAGGCACTACTTAATTATGAAACTAAAGCAAGTGGCGCCTGTCCAGGGCAAATTCTTCTATGCCTGAATCTTTTCAACTTCCTCAAGCCAGAGCGAAGCCATAGCGTCGCTCGGCATGCGCCAGTCACCGCGCGGAGAAAGATTGATTGTACCCACTTTTGCGCCGTCCGGCATACAGCTTCGCTTAAACTGCTGGCTGAAGAAACGCCTGTAAAAGGTTTTGAGCCATTTTAAGATAATTCCGCTGCTGTAAGTTTTTGCAAGCTCTGAATGCTGCGCCAAAAAGAAAATCTTTGACGGTGAAAAGCCGAAGCGCAAAAGATAATACAGGAAAAAGTCGTGCAGCTCGTAAGGACCTACAAGGTCTTCTGTCACTTGAGAGATTTTGCCTTCTGCCGGCGGAAGAAGCTCCGGCGAAACCGGCGTGTCTAAAATGTCGCGCAGAACGGCAGAATCATTTTCATCAGCAAACCACTGTACAAGATAACGCACCAAAGTCTTTGGAATAGAAGAATTTACGCCGTACATAGACATGTGGTCGCCGTTGTAGGTACACCAGCCCAGAGCAAGCTCAGAAAGGTCGCCCGTACCAATTACAATTCCGTTAGTCTTATTCGCATAATCCATAAGCACTTGTGTGCGCTCGCGTGCCTGGCAGTTCTCGTAAGTTACGTCGTGAACCGCTTCGTCCTGCCCAATATCTTTAAAATGCTGGCACACTGAATCGGCAATGCGGACTTCTTTAAGAGTAACGCCGCATTCTTTGGCAAGAGCACAGGCGTTATTGTAGGTTCGGTCTGTTGTGCCGAAACAAGGCATCGTGATTGCAGTGATTTTTTCGCGGCTCACACCTACACTGTCAAAAGCCCTGCATGTAATAAGAAGCGCAAGCGTTGAGTCTAATCCGCCAGAAAGCCCTATAACCGCAGACTGGCAGTTTATATGGCGCAGGCGTTTTGCCAGCCCCTGATACTGGAGTGTGATAACTTCAAGACAGCGCTGCGAGCGCTTTTCAGCATCATTCGGAACAAAAGGATGGGCATCGATATAGCGCAAGAATCCGCTGTCTGTGCAAGCCTTTTCTGCTTTTAAGCTGAACGGCACTGTAACATAATCCGAATCAAAAAAATTGTTATTTGCTGAAAAACTAAAGCTTGTAGTTCTCCGGCGCTCCTGACACAGGCGCTCTATATCAATATCAGCGTAAACAGCCTCATTAGAAAATAAAGCAGACTCGGCGAGCAGGCTTCCGTTTTCTACAATAAGATTATGCCCCGCAAAAACCATATCCTGAGTAGATTCGTCCATTCCTGCATTTGCATAAAGATAGGCGCAGATTGAACGCGCCGACTGAGACTTTACGAGATTCCGGCGGTATTCGGCTTTTCCGATAATTTCGTTTCCGGCTGAAAGGTTTGCAATAAGAGTTGCGCCTGCAAGCACATGGCGGCTTGAAGGCGGTACAGGCACCCAGAGGTCTTCGCAGATTTCGCAGGCAATAGTTAAGCTAGAATCAGATTGCTCCTGAAGAAGAATATCAGTTCCGAAAGGTACATTCTCAAAGCCTGCAAAACTGATAAACTGAGTTTCCATATTCTGTTGAAAAGGCGTAAACTGCCGCCGTTCATAAAATTCACCGTAGTTTGGAAGATATGACTTAGCATAAAGGGCAAGAAGCTGACCGCCGCAAATTGCAGCCGCACAATTGTAAATGCCTTCAGTTCTAGCAACAGGAAGCCCCACAAAAATCAGCGAACCAAGCTTTGAAGTTTTTTTGATAATCAAGGCAAGCTGTTCCTCTGCCGACTTTAGCAGAGCCTGCTGAAAAAACAAATCGCCGCAAGTATAAGCCGTTATAGAAAGTTCCGGGAACACAATAACAGCCGCTCCCTTTCCGGCGGCAGTCTCAGCCGCTTCTACGATTTTTTCAGCATTAAAACAGCAGTCTGCAACTTTTAAGCGCGGACTGACACAAGCAGTCTTAACAAAACCATAAGCCATATTTACACCTTCTCAACACATTCATTATAGCACGAATCAAAACTTTGTTCTGCTAGTCTTTTCCCTGAAGTATTTGAGCTATCTGTTCTATCGAAAGACCGCTTGTATCAATAACATTATCAAGGGACGAAAAATGCTCAAGAGAAGCTGTACTCACTTTAAGCCATTCATCTGTGCGCCACTCACAGGTTTTGTCATTTTTCCAGCGCGCGGTTAGAGAAGCTTTGTCACAGGTCAGTGTCACAGATTTTAGCTCTAAACCAAGACCAGTCACACCGTTCTCTATTGCTTTGCAGACCCAGTCATTATCCATAAGCCAGACCAGCACAATCTGTGTACATTCAGAACAATTCTTATAGTTCTTAATCATGTGAAGAATATTGTCTACCGCCATAGTTTTAGTCTCGCGGTTTCCGACAAACGGATGAATATCAAGGCACCAGTCACCGTCAATAAAAGCAGTGCCCGGCGTGTTATCCGCAATATATTTTCCAACTGTGGTCTTGCCAACTCCCATAGGTCCGTTGATTATAATTACTTTCATAGCTTATCTATACTCCATATTAAAACAAATCAAGCATTGTATCCAGGTACACAGCCTCGCGGACGTTGAGCTGATATTCGGGTTTTATCATGTAGTACAGCAGAAACTCAAGGACAATTGCGCTGCCAAGCCCGCGTCCTTCAAGCTTGAAGTTTGAAAAGCCCATCGGCAAATACGTGTTCTGAATGTCCTGCACACCGATAAAAGCCGGATTCTTCATGGCTAGTGAAAAGCGGTAACCGCCTCTGCCGCCCGGTGCTTTGCACACGTGGTCTGCAACATCAAGCCCAAGATTTTTGCGGCTGACATTTTCATAGCAGACAGCTCGCTCGCGGCAGTTAAAGCTACAGCACTCATTGCAGAGAAATTCAACCTTGTCTTTTAAGTCAGCCGGAAGCGCGCCCAGAGCGTCAAATTCTTTATTCAGACGGAAATCAGACACAACATAACGGAACTCCGGGCGTTTAAGCTCAGTCTCAAGCTCCGCAAAATCAGTAAGCACTTTTGTCGTAGAAGAAACAAGATAAAGCTGGGGATACGTCCGGCGAAGATAATCCGCAAGCAGATCAGAATGGACTATAACACCATTCACAGCGTTTACAGCACCGGCGCGGTCTTGTTCAGCCACGCTAAGCCTTGAACATTCAAACTTACGGCAAAGTTCATTACATTTTCTGTCAGTCAGATGCTCTTCAGTCAAAAGTGAATTGCTGAAAGTCAGGCGCGCCGAAATACCATAGTCTTTCATAAGCGCAATCACGTCATCTACAGCAACATTATCATCAACAAAAGCAGCCCTGCCGCCGCCCCAAAGGCAGTCCGAAGGCGCACCATAAATTGAGCCAATATCACACCAGTCATAGAAATATTCCCGGTGCCCGCGCCACAACGGCAAAAACACCTTGTAAAGCTCATAAAACTCAAAGAGCCCGGGAAGATGGTAATGTGCTGTAATGGGATTCTGTTCCATCATTTTTTCGACATGCAATATTTTCACCTTTTTATATGCTTTTCATATTATAGCATATAGCATTTTTCTATCAAAGTGATTGCGTTTTATCAAAGACTGGAGTAAAGTCTTATTAAGAGGTTTTATGAGCGATTTTTTTTATAAAGAAACAGTCAGTACGCGCTTAAAAGGCGACGAAAAGGCTGCCATTTTTTTAGGCGAAATGGATCCAGGCACAGCTTCTATAATTACAGGTTTTCTTAGTACAAACGAGCTCAAAAAAGTCAGAAAGTCCATGAAAAAAATAGGCACTTCAATCAATATTCAGAATGAAATTGCAGTGCTTTCAGAAGCTTTAAAACGCGGAATGCTCAGGGGCATTGCACCCGCAGACGCACTTCAGACAAATCCGAAAAAATACGCAAAAAAGACATACGGCGTAAACCAGAATGCAGAAACAATTGCCGATGTAATCGCAACCTGGATGCAGGACGATAAATAACTTAGGCATAAAACAATGTAAGTGCATAAACCTCTTTTGCACCGGCAGATTTTAATAGAGCCGCACATTCTTCAAGCGTGCCGCCGGTCGTCATTATGTCGTCAATCAGCACAACCGCCTGCTGCTTGATTTTGCTGTTTTTTTTCAGAGCATATCTTTTTCTGTTTTTGTCTGTCCGCCCTGCAAAGCTTTTATATTTCTGTTCTTCTGAATCTATGCGGATTAGCGGCGACAAAACCTTGAGTCTGAAACACCACTTTAAGATAAAAGCCATATCATTCACACAGTCAAAACCGGCAGAAGCTATGCGCTCTTTTCTTGGCGGCACAGGCACTACAGCCAATTCACTGAAATTTTCTTTATAAGCCCGAAATATTTTCTCTGCGGCTGGAATTGCAAGAATTCGGTTTCTTTTGAATTTCCATTGAGTTATGAACTGCCTCTGCTTTTTGCCATAGACTGTGATGTGCCTTGCATATATAAGCGAAAAAAACACAGGGCGGCTTAGACAGTCTGTACAAAATCCAAAATCATCTGATAACGCCCTTCCGCAGCGGAAGCAGATATACGGTGATTTTAGCCTTTCAAATATGCCATTTCCGTCCGGAGTGAACAAAATGCCTTTAAGATTCTCTTTCTCTTCATCAGAACTGTCTGAAAGAAAATCCATAAACACTAAAAAAAGGAATTTGACAAAACGCATTAGAACTATATAAAAGCTGTTCATGCTTTTATATATCTAAAAAAAGTTTATTTTTTTGTATTAAGACACGCCGATTATTTTCCAGAAAGCTGTTTCTGCCAGCGCGCAAGATTTTTTAATGCCTCAAGAGGCGTAAGCTCATCAATATTTACTGACAGAATCTCTTCTAGAACAAGCTCCTCTTCGCTGAAAAGCCCCGGCGCATTGGTGTTTGTACGTATTTCTGTTGCAGCAGCCGCAGTAGAATTGAGCTTTTCGGCGGCAAAATCAATTCCTGAATCTCCGTCAGAGATAATCGTCTCTGTTGCAGGCGAATGTTTTTGAAGCACAGCAATAATCTTTGCAGCGCGGTCTATAACTTTTTGCGGAATGCCTGCAAGTCTTGCTACGTGAAGACCGTAAGAGTTTTCAGAAGCGCCCTCTTTTATCCGCTTTAAGAAAATGACTTCGCCGGAAGTTTCAAGCACTTCAAGACACAAAAGCTGCAATGATTCATGCGTCAGTCTTGTAAGTTCATGATAATGCGTGGCAAAGAGCGTTTTTGCCTTTATTGTGTTCAGCAAAAACTCAGAGACAGCCCACGCAATCGAAAGTCCGTCTTCGGTAGAAGTGCCACGTCCTACTTCGTCCATAATCACAAGGCTTTTTGATGTTGCCGAGCGCAGAATATTCGCGGTTTCAGTCATTTCAACAAGAAAGGTCGATTCTCCGCGTGCAAGGTTATCAGAAGCACCTACGCGGCAAAAAATTTTGTCAACAACGCCGATGTGTGCCTTTTCAGCCGGCACAAACGAGCCGGTTTGCGCCAAGACTGCTATCAAAGCATTCTGGCGCAAAAAAGTGCTTTTACCTGCCATGTTCGGGCCTGTAATCAGCGCAAACGGCTTTTTATCCAGGCAGACATCATTCGGAACAAAAGAACCTTCCGGCAGATGAAACTCAACAACAGGGTGTCTGCCCTGCTCTATCTGAAATGCATCAGAATCATCAACTTCCGGGCAGACCCAATGGAAATGCTTTGCACACCATGCATTAGAAGCTGTAACATCAAGCTCGGCAATCTCTTCTGCACAGACAAAAAAATACTGAACAAATTCTTTCAGTTTATCTCTCAGTGCAATAAACAGTCTTTTTTCTAAATCGATAATCTTTTCAGACGATGAAAGAAGCTCATTTTCAAGTTCTTCCAATTTTTCTGTAGTAAAGCGCTCGCCGTTTACAAAAGAACGTTTTCTTATGTAATCTTCAGGAACTGAAGCAAGATTCGATTTGGTAACTTCGATATAATAGCCGTTTTGTCTGTTATACCTGATTTTCAGGCTTGAAATTCCGGTTCTCTGCTTTTCTTCTTCAAGATAGTTATCCAAAATTGCTGAAAAATTCGTCTGTATATCGTGAAGGTGGTCCAATTCTTCAGACCAGCCGCGGGCTATCATGTTTCCTTCTGTCAAGAAAATTGACGGATCTTCTTTTATTGCTTTTCCGATTATTTCTGAAACATTTTCTGCCTGCTCTGTGTCATTTGAAAAAAGATTGAATCTAGCTGTCTCTTTTTTCATGGCGACATAGCATTCAAGGCTTTTTTTCAATGCAAGCAGATCTTTTGCATGGGCTCTGTCCATTGCGATGCGGCTTGCAAGGCGTTCAACGTCAGAAGTTTCCTGCAGAATTCTGCGCAGATTGTCCGCACAAGTTGCATTATCTGCCAGTATCTGAACTTCATTCTGTCTGTGCTTTATCTGCTTTACGTCAGTCAGCGGCGAAGAAATGCGCTGGCGTAGCAGGCGGCTTCCCATCGGTGTGCAGGTGTGGTTAATAACCTCAAATAAGGTGAAACGGCTTGAACCGTCGCGCAGATTTACCGTCAGCTCAAGGTTTTTCCTTGAAGATTCATCAAGATTAAGGTATTCAGATTCCTTGTATAAAGATATGCCGCTTATATGGGTCAAATCTGTTCCGGCATTTTTGGCTGCATATTCCAGCAAAAAACCGGCCGGTATTATTTCAGGCGAATTCTCTGTAAGTGAAAACGAACGCAGGTTAATTGTCTTAAATTGAGAAACAAGCTTTTTATAGGCAATCTCAGCGTTAAACTGCCAATCCTGATAATATGAAACTATCGTACCCGGCATGGCAGACAAAATCCCAGAAATTACAGGCTCATTCTCTAAAGCTTTTGGCAGCAATAATTCGCAGGGTGCAACTCTGCTGATATTTTTGGGTGCAGCTTCTGCATGCTGGTCTTTTTTCCAAGAGCAGGCTTCGAAAACAGCAGTAGATACATCAAGCCATGCAAATGCATACACGGTTTCTTTTCCGGCTTTTACCGGAACAAGCGAGGCTAAAAAATTGTTTGAGCCGCGGTCAAGATAGTCTTCTTCAAAGGTTGTTCCCGGCGTAATAATTTCTGTAACGCGCCGTTCAAAAAGCCCCCGCCCATTCGGCACAGCAATCTGCTCGCAAATTGCTATTTTTTTTCCTAAGCGCAGTAATCTTGCAATGTATATTTTAGAAGCATGAAAAGGGATTCCGCACATCGGTACAGAAACCCTTTTCGTCAGCGTCAAATTCAAAAGTCTTGAAACTTCAACAGCCTGTTCGTCGAACATCTCATAAAAATCACCTAAACGGAAAAACAATATTGTATCAGGGTATTTACTTTTTATTGACAAATATTGAGCCATCATCGGCGTCTGCTGTTTTTCATTACTCATGGCTTCAGTATATCAATTTTTATGCTAAGGGAAAAGACAAAAAAGTGCAGTCTTAAACAAAAAAAGCTGCCCAATTTCGGACAGCTTTTTTTTCGGTTAACACCCCAATATACTGAAAATCAGCGTTGTGCTGAAATTTCGTTAATTACTTTTTCTGTAATATCAACTGAAGTGCTGTACCACAGAACAGCATCTGCCTGCTGAAGGCTTAAAACCATGCTGTAGCCGTCGCTTTCAGCAATACGGGCAATTGTATTGTACATAAGCTCATAAAAATCATCAGATGACTCAATGCGCTTTTTCATGTCTTCAAGCTTAATATTCTTGGCTCTTGTATACTCAGTCAGATAAGAAGCTTTTTTGGTTATTTCACCCTCAAGACGCTGAACCTTTGCGGCATCATTTTCTTTCTGTGCCTCTATCTTTTTTACTTGCAATGCTTTAAGCTCGTCTGTCAGACGTGTAATTTCAGTCTGAAATTCTGCTTTCATAGACTCATAGTTTCTGACAGCAGCTGATTCACGGAAATATGTCTGATAAACAACAGTTGTATCAACAACAGCAAATCGTGTTATCTGCTGTGCAGAAGCAAATGCAGCAAACACTGCAAGCATTGTTATAATCAAAATTAGTCTTTTAGTCATATTAATTCCTCACCAAATAAAATGTATTATTAACGGTTAGTAATCGTAAATGCAAGAACTGGTTTCCATTCAGGGTTCTTACCGTTACCCCAGCTGAATTTACCGCCCTTCATCGTAAATGTATTGACCAAATAAATAGACAACGGCAGCTGCTGAATCAAAGAACGGATACCAGGACCGAAACTGAAGTAAAAATCATCCATATTCAGTATGTTAGTCATAGAAGGCCTAGTATCCTTTAAAGCAACCGCATCAAGAAAAAACTGTGCGGAAATTATATTAGGCAAAACCGGAACACGAAGTTCAAACGAATTCGTCCACATAAAGTCACCCTTAGTTGAATATATTTCATCCCAACCGCGGCCAATAACAGAACCATCAATTGAAAGTCTATTTGAAGAAGCAATAGAAGTATCTTTCTTTGGTCTAAGAACAGAGATACCGCCTACATACGCAAGAATAGTTTTAAAATTCCATTTTTCTGTCGCCTGTATATCAAAAAGAGTATAATAGGCTTCAGCAATAGTATCAGACTGCAGGTAAAATTGATTTTCATATTTCGGTATTAACCCAGTCCATGTAAATGACTGTTTAGCAAACCAACCGGAAGACGGATAATAGATATTGTCACGCCTATCCACAGAAACAGAAGTCCATATAGCGTTTCTAAAGCCCCAGTTATTTTTATAATCAGATATTGAAGAATCTACAGGAATTAAACCTTCGTCATATTTATTCCGCAAGAATGAATTTGTTAAACCACCAGTAAGTGCTACAACCATATCATCCGGATACCAGCGCTTTCCTAAAGCATTATCCAAAGTTATACTTATTTCATCATAGGTCATATTATAGTTGGTTACATCAAGTCCCCGAGGTGTATATACTTTCTGTAAAGTAGTCTCTTTATTCCAAGCACCTTTTAACGAAGCAGAATAACCTATAGGTTTATCAAAAAGCCAGTCATCACTATATGAAAAGCCAAGAGAACGGTCTGAGAGAGAAAGAGAAGCAGTAACAGCAATTTCACGGCCTGTTCCGAAAAGGTTTGAGTCCTTCCAAGTACCGAATAACGAAACAGGGAAAGAGTTAGGATCTGAAATTCCAGTGAATGTCAAACCGCCTTCAATTGAAGTTGTTGACTGCTCTTCAACATTAAGAACAATATTCATAAGGTTTTCTTCAGAGCCTGGCACAACATCAGGAATTATATTTGAAAAATACTGCAAATTATACAGATTCTTCATACCGTTCATCAACTTGGATCTTGAGAAAACATCACCTGGTTCAATCGGTACTTCACGAAGAATAACATTATCTTTTGTTTTTTTATTTCCCACGACACTTATACTCTCAACGTGACTTCTTGACTGTTCATGAACATGAATTAAATATGAAATCTGTCTTAAATCATCATCCTTATATGCTTCTGGAATAATTGCAGTTGTCAGATAACCATTCTCATAATATGCATCAGACATATTTGAAAGATATTCGTTAAATTTTGTATAATTGAAAATATCACCGATATCCATCTTGAATTTGCTGCCCAAGTATTCTGATGAAAACAGATAGTTGCCTTCAAATTTAACACCGGCAAATGAATATTGATAGCCTTCTGTAATAACGAAGGTCAAATCAACAACAGAATTACCTTTATCATCAACTGCATCCTCGCGGATTACATCGATAATATCCGCATCAATATAACCACGGTTAAGATAATATGTTAAAATAGCCTGCTTATCAGCTTCAAGCTTAGTTTCTTGAAACGCACCTCTTGCAAACAATGATTTTGCCTTAAGTTTCATTGTTCCTTGTAAAGTCTTGTCAGAAACAATCTGATTGCCTTCAAATTTTATTGAGCGGATAGAAGTTGCAACACCTTCATTAATAATATACTTGACATTTATTTCGTTATGCTCTGTTTTTTCCCAGTTTGTTGTGATGTGAACATTTGTATAACCTTTTGAAAGATAATATTCATTAAGATTAAGAACTTCTTTTTCAAGATCTGCTTCTGAAAAGATGTCCTTTTCTTTCATTTTCATGCGGGCAAGCAAATCAGTTCTTGTTATCTTCTTATTTCCAACAAAATCAACCTTTGCAATTATAGGGTTTTCTATAACAGAGAAAAGTATTTCTACCGCTTCATATTTCTCATTTGAAGGACTGATAGATGTATCAAAAGATTCAAAATAATCAAGAGCGCCGATACGGCTCAAAAGCTCAAAATATACTTCATCACTGAATTCCTTTCCTAGAAAACTTTTAGTTACTCCGGAAACATCGGAACGGGATACATAATGAAGTCCGCTGAATTTTATGGATTTAATCTTTTTTCCATAAAACCAGTCTTCAGACTGTGCAGCAAGCGGCAATACAAAGATAAAAGAGAATAACACTATAAAAAGAATAAACCGTTTCAAGCACAATCTGTTTATTAAATACATTAAAAAACTCCTAATTATTTACATATATATAAAATATCGAAACTTTTCAAAAATCATTAAAGTCTATAAAAGACTAATCTCACAGACATCAGAACTCCCATTTTTTAGAAATTGTAATTGACGTATTCGGTACCAGCAAATTTCTAAAAGGAGACTTGTTCGTAACATCCGGCGAAATACTCCAGCGTATTGTCGCATAAGGGCTGTTCATTTCAAAACCAATCTCCGGCTGAAGCTTTAATCCGCTTAAGAATCTGTCTTTATCAAATTTAGTTTCATCATAAACAATCTGCAGCATTGCATCTGCATAAATAGCATCACCGAAGTACTTACCTACATAAACAGTTGAATTATCCAAAAAGTTACCGATTGAAATCTGGCGTCCCTTATTCAGATTAAACATCTGCAGCATTGTATTCTGAACAACAGTAGTCCTAAATGAAAAAATATCAAATTTTAGAATATTGCGCAACCGTCTTTCGACCTGTCTGAAAAAAGCCATCTGCATTCCGTAGTCCATAAGGCTGATGGCAATCTGCGCCATCGGCATATCAGAGTCGCCTGAGTCTGCAAGAAGAGCCTGACCGAGAAGCTCCATAATTTCAGCCTCGCTCTTTGCAGGAGAAGCTGATATAGACGGAGACAACTGGCTTAAAAGCTGGTTTTCAGCAGACAAGATAATCTTAACCTGTCTGCCGTCTGTATCACGTTCACGTATTTCAGCCTTAAAAGAAACAAGCGGGTCAATATTATCTTCAGTGGCGTTAAATACAAGGCGGCCTTCTTTCAAATAGAAGTTTCTGCCTACATACATAATCTCTCCGCCACGGAGATCAAGACTGCCTTTGAATTCAAATTCATCCATTGCAGTATCAGCAGTTATAAGAAACTTTGCATGAGGCACAACCTGTGCCCAGAAAACAGGCGCACGCCGGTTTGGATAAACGATTTCGGTCTTTTCGCCAATCTCGATGTTGAGATTAAGCTTGGTTTCCATTTTCGATTTCGGTTTATTCTTCTGGTTCGTTTTTGAGCCCAATGTAATTTCAGCCGAACCATTATCGAGAAGCACATCACCGGACATAGAAACTTCGCCCTGTGTCATTTCTATAAGCATCTGTCCAGAAGCCTTTCCGTTTACATTCATCCAGCCGAGGTCAATGCTTCCGTTAAGCTTTGTATTCTGAAGCGTTTTTGCATTCATCGACAATGTGTCGAATTTCCATCTGTCAAAATATGCAAAAGCGTCAAACAGCATTTCGCCTTTTCCGATGCTCACGATCATAGGCTCAACGCGTATGGAGCTCTGCTCTATTTTTATAGGCGTATGGTCTATATAGAATGTATCCGACAAGAATTTAGGAATGCCTGCCTCAAACTGAATAAGCGTTATCTCGCCGTTAAAATCAGGGTCTGAAAGCATACCTGTTATTGAGCCGTAGCCGACAATAAGTCCTGTTTCAACTTTAAAGACCGGATAGGACAAAACGCCCTTCATGCGGAGCAAATCAGCCTGCAAGCCCCGGACTGCAAGATTTATCTTATTCTCTTTCTTCTGAATTTCACCTGAAATATTGACCTTGAGCGGCGAAGGCTCTGAAAGTGCAAAACTTGTCTTGCCAGTATCAAATTCATAAAAGCCTTTGGCTTCGTTCTTTATGCCGCCTGACAATTCTACGCGGCCGTCTTTTTTAGAAATCAAATAATTGTATGTGTCTTTTATGTTTATCAAATCGCCTGTAACACCTGCGATTGCAACCGAAACAGAAAACTCTTTCGGCACAAATGAATCTTCCGCAGTTTTTTTGCTGTCAAGCGAAATTGCAAGCGGCACCTTAAAAGCGTGATAAGAATCAGTTCTGGCAAAGAGCGAACCCAAATAGTCAAGCGTAAGCTTGCCTGTAAAGCTCTTCGGCTTAAAATCAAGCACAAAGTTTGTCACTTCCTGGTCGCGGAATTTTATGTCAACGTCCTCTGCGGTTGCAGTACCGTCAGCAAGCATAAAAGAACCATGAGCTTCAAAAGGCCAGCCCTTTATAGAGCACTTTGCATTAGAAACAGCAAGTGTCATCAGAGGATCGTCAAAAGTGCCTGAAGCGGTCAGCGTAGCAGAAAGCGTATCCGAAGAATGCTGACGGTTCATTATTCTTGCAAAAGCAAAATCCTCGATAGCACCTTCAAACGTAAAATAATAATCTTTCTTCCAGTCAGCCTCGCTGTATTTTACACGTTCAGGATTTGATGCCGTTCCGCTTAACGTAATGCTTTCGGTTGAAAAAGTATTGATAAACTGAATGTTCATCGCCATAGCATCAAGAATATCATCTTCAAGCAGCCATGAAAGCGAGCCTGTGCCCGCAAGAGTTCCGACAGAATCAGAGTATGTAAGCGACTCAATAAGCACGCTGCCCGGATTAGCTACAAAAGAAAGATTGATGTTCGGTTTTGCGCTCAAAAAGCCCGAAACGTCCTGCAAGTTAAATGAAGAGACATGAACCTGCCAGTTTTCGGCTGATTCATAAGCGACAGAAGCTTCTGCCGAAGCCGTAAACATTTTGCCTGAAAGCCTCAATGGAAAATTCTCAAAGAACACAGTACCGAGCTTTTCGTCGCCCGCCAAATCGACAGAAACTTCAAGCCCATAATCTCCGACAACAGAAACATACGAATCTGGTACATAAGTTCCGCCTATAGAATACGGAATGTCGTTAAAGTTAAGTTCTGAAGAAAAGATAATGTCCTGAAAGTCTTGGGCTATATCAACCTGAATATTGCCCTGAAGTCTCTGACCTGACCAGCTTGCAAGAATGTTGTTAATCGAAAAGAGCATTTCGCTGCCGCTTATGCTGCAGAAAATCATCTGACGCTTTCCGGCTGTATTCATAATGCCGACGCGCGGCGCATTGAGCGTATAAGACTTTAAATCTGTCGAAAAGAATATTTCGCTTGAAATTACATAAGGCGTAAGTGTATCCGCCCACTTTTTGAGATTTTTCTGTGCCTTAGGTTTTGCAAAAAAAGCCGCGGCGCGCGTCACAGAGCCAATTGACAAAAGCTTTGTCGTGGCATGAATTTCAAGCAGCGCGTCTTTTTCAAAAGTATAGTAGCCGTCAACAAGCAGCTCGCCCTTGTCGCGCTTTGCGTCTAAAGCCGATATTGTAAAGTTTATCTCGTTTTGAGCCGGAACAATTGTCATGCTGACGTCTTTAAACTGCTGTGCGCCCAAACTAAGTCGCGGAATAACGGCGTTAGTACCGTTTGCCAGCGGCTTTAAATAAACGCCGGCTGCAAGACTCTGTCCGTTCGGCAGCAGAACCGAGCGTATGTCGGCAAAGCCGTCAATTCTCAAGCCCTGAAAAATGCACGAGCCCTGCAAGGCAAAAGCCGCATATTTTGAGTCTACCCTGCACTTCTTAAGCTCCATCTTTTCCTGCGTACCGGTAAAAGCGTATTCTGCCTTTAAACCGCCGTCCAGAAGCTTTTCCGTCAAAGAAACTTCGCCTGCAACATCGTAGAAAAGACGCTTTTCTTTTGTGTTGAACGTAACCTTATAAGAGCCGTCAATCGTCGATTTTGCAAAACGGCGCAGCGCAAGCGAATAAATCTGCACAGGCATTAGGTCGTACAAGTCAAGCTTTTCAGCCTCAAATTTGGCTTCCATCTCGCCTGTTACAAGCTCCCATTTAGCCTGAATATCGTAAGGCAGCAGGTTTTGAATCATATCAACTGTAATAGTTCTGTCGTCAAGCGTGGCAAGAAATGCTGATTTGTTTATTGAATAAGAGCCTGCCTTAATATTGTCAAAAGTCAGCGTAGCTGATGCTTCAGTTAAGTCTGAAGCACAAGTGCCCTGTACGTCTATTTTGCAAGAAAAATAGCTGTTTGCGCCGCGCAAAAGCTTTGGGCGTTTCGGATTAATCAGCTCTATATTAAGGCTGCTGTCAACAAGCAGACGGCTCAATTTGTTCTGCTTTTCTGGCACAAGTGAAACTGAATTAAGCTTATACTTTGCGTCAAAGTTGTCGTCGCGGTAATGCAGCACAAAATCGCGGAGCGAAATAATGAACGGAAGCCCCTCAAGCAGGTTCTGCGCCTTTTTTATAAGAGCCTCAATATCAGATTCATCTTTTATTTCGATTACTTTCTCTTCGCCCGGAACCTGTACAGTTTCCTGCGCCGCAGTCTGAGCCGCGTCAACAGCAGCATTCTGCGCGGCGGCAGTCTTTTTCTCTTTAAAGTAGTCCCTGATGCGGATAACAAGCGGCATGTCGCTCTGCTTCTGAAATTCGATTTTTCCGCCTTTAAAGACAACCTCTTTTACGGCGTTTACAAAATCGCCTTTTAAAAGAGAAAGCAGATTGTATTTAATAGAAGCTTTATCAAGTTCAGCCAGAATCTGACCGGTGTCTCTGTTTTTAAGCTTTACGCCCTCTATTTCAATACTTGAAAAAACTGAAGGTGAAAGCTTCTCGTAAGTTATGTCTACGCCGAGAGAGTCAGAAACCGTTTTAAGAATATAATCAGAGAAAAGGTCAAACCGCGATGTAAGCTGTCTGTACAAAGGCTGGACAAAAACCGTTGCAAGAACAATAATCAGCAGAAAGAGTAAGCTTATTATGATATATTTCAGAGATGACGATTTCATGCCGATTACTCGTTAAACCACTAACAGAAGGACTCTCATGACAGTTTCTAACTTTATTGTATTTGAAGGCATCGACGGTGCCGGAACAACAACCCAATTAAATATACTAAAAGATAAACTCAAAAGCAAACCATCCTGGTTCACAACTGAACCTACTATAAAAGAAACCGGAGTCTTTTTGCGCAAAGTCTTAAAAGGCGACATTGTGCTTCACCCCGATACAACGGCACGTCTTTTTGCAGCAGACAGATGCGAACATCTTTATGGCAAAGACGGCATTCTTGAACATGCACAAAAAGGAGAGCTTGTAGTCTGCGACAGATACCTGTTCTCTAATCTGGCATACCAATCAAGTGAATGCGGCGCTTCTCTTCCAGAAGAACTCAATAAGTCGTTTCCCCTTCCGGAGATTGTCTTCTATTTTGACATTTCACCTGATATATCAATTAACAGAATTACAGGGCGCGGGGTTACGGAAATATATGAAAAAAAAGAATTCCTTGAAAAAACCAGAGCCAATTATATCCGCATAATGAAAGAATATGAAGCCAGAACAAAGATTATCTATCTTGATGCGACAGAAAGTATTGAAAGCATTTCTGAAAAAATCTGGAGTGCAATAGAAAATCTGCCGATGATAAAAAAGTGAAAAAGATTGCATTTATTCTGCTTATAGTTTTTATAGGAATTCTGCCTGCTTCGGCTTATCTTATCTCTTACAAAGAGCAATACTATAGGCTTTATCACATTCATTATCAGCAGTACCCGGACGATGTTATTGAGAACATTTACTGGCTTGAAAGAGCCGCGGCGGCAGATTTCTGCAATCCGCAGTATGCCATGGCAAAAATCAATGACAAAACCGACTGGGAAAAATACCGCTATCTTTTTATGATGCACATCAATCTTAAACTGATTGAACAGCATCTGCGTCTTGGAAGAACATGGGACAAAAACGTAGCGTATTTTTACGACGCGCCATGGAAAGAGCAGTATCTCAACGACCTAAAGACAGCAGAAACAGCTTATAAAGCCGGGCTTCATTATTGGAAAGAAGCCAAGCTTTGGGCAGAAAAAGCAAACCAGGGCAAATTCAAGTTTCTGTTTCTTACAGACCTTCAGAATTGGGAAGACGAGCGTGAGCGCATAGCAAACGGCAAGCTTGACTACGAAAAGACAATCAACCGCGAGCTTGAACGGCTTAACGGCGTAATCGCCGATTTTGAGGCAATGGACGAAAACACCTACTAAGCCTGCATCAAGCAAAGCGTTTCAAAAAGCTGCACATCAAAGTGCGGCTTTTTTTATGCGTCTGCACAATCTTGCGGGCATTTCTATTTATAGTGTATACTTTCTGCTATGAAAGAAGAGCTTAAACAGACAATTATTACAAACACTGAAAACTTTGACGAGCTTGAGCGGCTTTACCGCGCGGACAAGGACGGCTTCCGCAACGCCATAAAGGAGCTGCACGAAGAAGATGTGGCAAACAAGACTGCGGCTATCTGGTATTCAAGGCTTTTTTACAAAGAGCAGAAAGAAAAACCAAAGAACGTGGACTTGCTTAAAGACATAGGCATTATGGTGCTTCTGGCTTTTATCGCGTGGCTTCCTGTACATTACTATTTTGGTGATTATGATTATTCCTTTGAGCAAATTATTATTTATCTTTTTTCAGTTGTATTTTCATTAATGATTTCTCTGTACTTCTTTTTGAAAAAAGGATTTCCGATAAAAGCTTTTGCCGTTTCGGCAGCGTTTCATATCTGCGCATTTTTTTATCTTTGTTTTTTATACATTTGTTTTTTATACAAAAAGAATGATGAAACTCAAAGTTTTAACAATGCCTTTTATTTTATGTTTATTCTGTTCTGGTTTGCCGCATATCTCTGCTACAGCGGCAGGAACTTTAAGGAAAAGGCTTCGCTTGCAGCTTTTGTCAAAATATGCGGTGAGCTTATTGTCTGGTATACGATTTTCTTTTTAGGTTTTCTGGCAGTTTTATTTATTATATGCGGACTCTTTGAAGCAATAGAAATCGACTTTTATGATAAATGGGCAGAGAATCTTCTTCCCTATGCCTGCTGCATTCTGCCATATGCTTCCATTTATTTTATTGAAAAAACAAAGTACCAGTTTACGGCGATTCTTGCGAACATTTTTCTGCCGGTGTTCTTAGCCGGGCTAGCAGTTTTTGCCGTTATGTCTTTGTTTTCTGAAACAAAGCCGTATTCTGACAGAGATACGTTTATTCTGTTCAATGTGCTTCTTGTGTTTGTTATCTGCTTTCTTACTTACAGCAGCCTCGGCAGCACAGAAAACCGCTTTATCAATATCTGCTCGCTTGCCCTTGCCGTAATCACTGTGCTTCTTGATTTGTACACGCTCTCGGCAACAATATACAGAATAAGCTCATTCGGAATCAGCGCAAACAAACTGACGCTGCTTGTTACAAACATAACAATGCTCGGCAATCTTGTCTTTGTTCTTTTCCGCTGTTTCAAAGAGAAAAGCTTCAAAGTGCCTGCCGAGAAAATTGTTGTGTATCTTCCGGCTTATGCAGTGCTGGCGTTTATAGTTGTGTTCATCTTTCCGTTTGCCTTCAAGTTTCAATAAGCACAAAAGCAAAACGTGGCTTATACAATAGGCAAGCTCAATTTTCGCTTAGAATCTTCTGGGCGGCGGCTTTTACGCTGTCTTTAAGCACTTGCGGAGAAAGCACTTTTGCGCCGCCGGCAAAGCTCAGAATCCAGTTTACAGTCTGGTCAATCTGGTTTGTCTCAAAAGAAAGGTACACAGTGCCGTCGGCATTCTCGCGGATAGTCTGAGTTTTGTGCCAGACGCGCTCCATTACATAAGTCTTAAGCCATTTGGCAAATTCAATCTCTACAGTAAAATGCTCGCCGCTGTTGCTCCACACGCCCATTTCGGGGTCTATATGCTCTTCAAGCTTAAAGTCAGCAGGAATTTGAAAAGACTTTTCAGTTAAAGTGCAGGTGCGGATTCTTGACATTGCATAAAGGCGCACCGCATTTGAATGATATGAAAAACCGAGGACATACCAGCTTCCCTTCTGACAGATTATGTGGTACGGGTCAAATTCGCGCAGATTAAACTCAAGTGCGGTAGCCGTCTTGTATTCAATCTGCAAAGTGCGGTGCAGTTTTGTGGCGCGCAGAACAGCCTCAAAAACACCGTCCTGAATTTTTGTAACCGGCGCAGAAATAAAATGCACCTCGTTATTTATAAAAGCCGAGTCAACCGAAATGGTGTCGGGAAGCATTTCCACAAGTTTCTGCATAAGGTTTCTAAAAGAAGCCTCAAGCGGCGTATTTTTGTACTGTTCCATTAAAGGCAGAATCGTAGAAAGCGAAAGCAGCTCGCCCTCTTTTAGCATTACCTGCTGAAGAAAATACGTATTGTCTGTGTAATAGTAGCCGTTTTTCTTGTAGTCAAACTCCGCAGGCGCGTTGTAAGAGTCGCGCAGAATGTCCATATAGCGCAAAAAAGTGCTGCGGCTTATCGTCCAGCCCTTTTTTTTGTTCATCTTGTTTGCATTCGGAAACTCTCCGTTGCGGATTGCTTTGTCAATTTCAATTACATACGAAAGAATGTGCGGCGACTCGTGCTTGTCAACAGGCATGAAAAACTCCTTGCAAAAGCTTTTTTTCTAAAATATTAGAATGATTTCAGAGCAATAACAGCACCCTGCTATGCTAACCTTCTTCTACATAAAGCAGAAAGTCTGGTTGTCAATCTGCTGCATTCCGAGGCTTTTCCAGAAAATTTCGGCATTGGCGTTTTTGGCGTCAAGAAAAACCTTTTTTGCGCCGGTCTCAATCATGAGACGTTCCATTGCGCAGGTGCCGATGCCAAGACCGCGGAAATTCTTGTTTACTTCAAAAAGTTCAATTGAAAGCGTATCGCCCAAGAGCCGGTAAATGCAGACCGCCTTTAGAAAATCTGTTGAGGGCGTGTAATCAAAAACCATATACGAGCAGTCCTGCAAAATAAAAGAAAACTCTCCGTTTTTTGTATAAGACTTTAAAAGCGGAAAATTATCCCAGCCTTCAAGCATCATATATGATTCAAAAATGTCACAATCAAGAATTCGATAGTTAAGATTCATTAACGCTGATTATACCACACTATTCTACAGGCATGAAGAACCCGCTTAAAAAGATTTTCTCCAAAAAATTTCAATTTTTTTCAATTTTT
>JAGAAX010000012.1 GCA_017614995.1 Spirochaetaceae bacterium | reverse complement strand
TTGTTATACGGTGGCCGGCTTTGACAAAAACTTAGGGTCGAGCTTTTTAATCTCACGAAACCCCGCTGCCTTCCACCGGCTCTCCAAGTCCGTCAACTTAGAGTACAACTTTTCTTCGGATTATTTAATCGTAACAACTTAAGACTGGCAAATTTCGAGAATCTTTTTGTTGATTTCGCTGCTTAGTTCATGGTTAAGCCCATGACCGGCATCTTTATAGAAGGTTGCGTTCATGCGGTTTCCAAGCAGAGCAGCTTTGCCGCCAAGCTTTTCAAACGGGTCTTCTTCGCCTACAAGATAGACAACCTTTTCGCGGAGAGCATCGGCTTCCTGGCGTGTAAAAGTTCCGATTTTATGGTACTTCATCGCCATGTTGTTGAAGCCCAAAAGCAGAGCCTTGTAATGTTCCATTATAGTTTTGTTCTGCGTAAAGACGGTGTAATTTTTTCCGCTAAGCTTTTTGATGAGCTTAGACACGTTCCTGTCAGTGGGGAAAAGCGCTTCAGGCAAAAAGATTTTCATCATTGCTTTAAGATGAACCGACCGTCCGCCCGAACCGCTTATTTCAGCGTTTTCATCCGGCGGAGCTGGAACAGTGCCGGAAATGCTTATAGTCTTAATAACTTTTTCAGGGCGTCTGAGCGTATAGTCTTGAACGCGGTAAGCGCCATGTGACACGCCGGCAAAAAAAGCGCGCTCAAGCTTTAAGCCGTCAAGAATTTCGTCAATCCAGATATTGTCGTCAAAATCAGCATTGTAATTTTCGTTTGGAACACTTTTGCCCGGGCCGCCGAGCGTATCAACTGCATAAAGCTTAAAATGCTCTGCAAGAAACGCCGCGTTATAAATCCACATAAGAGCCGAATCATCGCCTACACCATGAAAAAGAACAAGCGGCGGTGCGCCGTCTTTGCCTGCCTCAATTATATGGGTTGTTCCATAAGAAGTGGCGATGTCTTTTTCCACAAACGGGCAGCCCCATTCGTTAAGAAGCTTGTCGTAAGTTTCAAGAATAATTTTCTGCTGCTTTTTGGTTCTGTAAATTTTCATTCCGGCCCTCCTGCATTAAATTATATCTTCAGTTTTGCTTTCCAGTAAGCGTCTTTCATCATTTCTACGCCTAAGTATTTGCTGAACCTACAGAAGGCATTCTGAATAGCGGCTGTCATTTCGTCTGTGATTTTGGTGTCCGGCTCCCACCACCAGTTTTTAATCTCAAGCGGAGCTTTGCCTTTATTGGATTCAGGCTCAAAGCGCGCGACGAACTGATTTTTGTAGAGCACCGGCAGAACATAATAGCCGAACTTGCGCTTTGCCGCCGGCGTGTAGACTTCCCAAGTGTATTTAAAGCTGAAAAGTTCTTCAATCATTCCGCGGTCCCAGATGAGATTGTCTAGCGGCGCGATAAACTGCGCGACATTGTTTCCGGCAGGTTTGCCGAGCAGACCGGCATCTTCTTTTCTTATATAGAAGATTTCCTTTGAGCCTTCAACCTGAAATTCAAGCAGTTCGCCTTCGTCTACCAGCTCGCGGAGAATTTGTGTGCGGAGCTTTGAATCTGAAACATAAAAGCCGAGCCACGTACCGCCGTTTTTGTTCCACACAAGCCCCACCGCGCCGGTTCTGCGCTTGATGTACCATTTTGCAAAATCGTGCTCGTTTTTGAACGGCTCCGGGGCATTCAAAAGCTCAGGCGGAAAAAGCCTTTCGCTTAAATCATAGACTTTGTGTGTTTTGAGCTTTGAACTTATGCCAAGCTCGCCTGAATGATAAAGATAATCAAGCGCCGCGCTCGAAAGCTTTTTGTGTCCCCATTTGCCCGAATCCACGTTCTCGCCTATGTTGATTTTGCTTGCCGGCAGCGCGCCGTTAGCTCTTATAAAGTCTTTGATTTCATCAAGCAGCTCAAGCGCGGCAAGTGATTTTCTCCAGGTGAGAATGTCCTTAAGCTGCTCAACTGTTTTTTGTCTTATGCGTGCCATCGCCGGATAATCTTCAACAGGAATAATCGAAATCATTTTGTCTGCGGCATCGTAAAGCGCGCGCTCTTTATAAAGCAGCTCAAACAAAAGCCCGCTTGTGTAGTTTTCTACGCGCGGCTGAAGCACAAGATCCGGGTTCCGCCCCACAACATTGAGCGGGTCGTACTGAATACAGCGCACTTTCTGCATGTAGCGTAAAACGCCGCCGCTCCCTTTCAGATTTCCGTTTCCGTTCAGATTCTGATAATTTACGAGAAAGTTTCTGGCTGTTTCGTTCGAGATTAATTCCATATTTTTGGGAAACTCCGTTTACCCGCAGTAAGCTACGGCGTCAGCCTGAAATTTCAGCCCTTTTTCGCCGCCTTTATCGGCAAATTCAGTTTGAATTGACTTCCGCACAGGGTATTTGCCTTTGAAACGTTCTTTAATCACTTTTTCCATAATCGGAATGTTCCACACGTCGCGGAAAAGGCAGTCCATCTGCACAACATTTTCGAGCGTAAGCCCGAACTGCGCAAGGCGGCTTTCCATCTGGTCGAATGCGCCGTTTATCTGCTCTTCGACAGTGCCCTCAATGTTTCCGACGCAGTAGCTCAAAAAACAGTAGTCGCCTGCCTTAATAATGCCCGAATGTGCCCATTCTTCGCTGATGTCTTTTCTGATAATTTCACTCATTTTTGTACCTCTTTTCATAATATAGCATTAATGGAATAAAAGGCTAAAAAAAATGCACGAACCGCTAAAATTCGTGCATGAAATGCAAGTTGCAATTGTTGCGTGTAGGTGTTTCGCCTTTAGCTTTATCTGCAATTTAGGATTATCTGGCGAAACGACCAAGTTTTCGTTTAGGCTTTTGTGTGCAGTTCTTCAGCGAGATGCTGCACAGTTTCAAGGGGAAGATCGGTACAGCGCGCTATTTGCTCCAACGTACCGAGTTTGTCTATCAACATATTCCGCGCAGCTTCAAGCTTGGCTTCTGAACGACCTTCTTCTTTGGCAGCACTTAAGCCTGAACGGAAGTCGCGTTCAAACATTTCCTGCCGGAACTGCTCAACCCATAAGTCTTGGTTTGCACTTATTGAAGAAAGTGACTGTTTTGCGTTCATAAGTCCTGCCTCCTGTTTTGGGTGTGTACCATTTACAAGTTTACGCTTAAACTTTTTCCTTAATTTCTTTAGCAAGTTCACGTACCTTTTCGAGAGGTAGCCCAATGATTTCAGAAACCTGATCTATAGTACCGATGTGTTTCAAAAGCATATTCCGCGCAGCTTCAAGCTTGGCACGTTCTTCACCGCGTTTCTCCCCGAGAGAAATCCCTTGTTTTAGACCGCGCTCAAGTCCTATGTTTTCGGCAGCACTTAAGCCTGAACGGTAGTCGCGCTCAAACATTTCCTGCCGGAACTGCTCAAGCCATAAGTCTTGATTTGCACTTATTGAAGAAAGTGACTGTTTTGCGTTCATAAGTCCTGCCTCCTGCTCAGTTAGTTTTTCAATTACCTTTATTTTTTTAGGATTATCAGCTTCTTTCAAGAAAATAGCCCAGTTTTCTAAAGCTGTGTTCTTTTCAATGCTGTTCTCAAGCTTGGTGACTTTGGGCAGCTCAATAAAAATGATGTTGAGCGTATTTGAAAGCTCGCGGTTATCCGCTGTGCGCATTGCATACCGGCTTATGGGCTCTTCTGAGCATTTGTCGTACACAAAATCAAGCACCGTAATCTGATAAACTTTCGGAGCTTTTTCCCAAGTATCGCCTTTCTTGAGATAAGTTGTTTCAAGCCTTGCAACCTGATATTCTGCGCGCTTGCCATAGTCGTATTTTTGGTTAAACGCCATCTCGGGTTTGCGTTTGAGTTTATTCTTCAAAAAAAGATTGTTCGGCAAACCCTACTAATTTGCGCAAGCGCAAATTAGTAAAAGTTTTGTGCAACTTAAGAAATTAGTTCGTATACATACTTATCAAGTTTTCGCTTGCGAAAACTTGTAGGGAACGCAAATAGACTATTTTTTTAGCATAATCCAAAATGCGTTCCCGGGATTAAGCAGCGCACCGCTTTTCATCTGTGCAAGATATTCATCTTGGTTTAAAAATTTATTGTTTCGTTTCATATTATAGTATATAGATTCAAAATGCAAATTCCTGTACCAATTTGCGGATTTTCTTAAAGATTTTACAAAAAATTGTCGTGTAGGGCGTTTCCCTCATATTGTAGAAAAGAATTTACATGCTAAAATATTGTGCTGTATAATAAACTGAACCTAATAATATTTCCGTTTTATGACGTAAATTTAATATGAATTCCTAAAGACGCCGTAATGTGTTCATCTTAAAGCGTACAAAAAACAGGCGGTTTATGAAGAGGGGAGCATGAAGCGCAAGTTTTATATAATCATATATCTCTTTATATTAGCAGTAATTACGTCCTGTGGGGGGGGCGGAGGAGGCGGTGGAGCTGTAAGCTACGCGCCCAATTCAAATACACCACATAACGGCGGAGACGCAGGCGGCTGGGGCAACGGCAACCAGACCGGCGGCGGCATGGGCGGCACAAGCATAGAAGAATCCAACGCTACTTTGCTTTTGGGTCAGTCTGCGGCTCTTTCCTATCAAAAAGTAGACATAGACCTTATAGTAAACGGCGAGCATTTTGCCATAAACAACGTAACCGCAACAACAACCACAGATGTCCTTCCAAAAATTCCAATCGGTGCATCAGTTTCCGGCACTGCAATTATATATCTGGCTGACGGCAATACCCGCATCGCACAGCTTGAAATGACCGAAATTGGTCTGCACAACAACCTTGTATTTAAAGTTCCATATAACTACACATGCTATAACCTGACAGGTTCACAGGTAGCTTCAGGCACATATTTTTCAAGAGACGGAATAGACCTTTCGTCAGTAACAACAGACAGCATGTCAGGCTGGCAGTGCATAAATGACGGAACTATACACAACGGCAGCTATGTTACAGGTGTGCGCGGCGACATTCAGCTTTACGCCCTTCCTGCTGCCGGAGTGCCAATATTAACTGCAATTCCAGACAAGACGGAGCTTATTGCAGGTACTTCAACCGCGGGCGATTATACTGCAACTATTACGATAATCAATGCAGCATCAACACCGATGATTACACCGTCAAACGCTTTCTTAGCAAACGATGCGCCGACTGTAGATCCTTCTGATCCGACAAAATATACGGCAGTTCTCCGTATTGCAGGCGGCAGCAACGCGACAATGTTTGACGATGATACGACCGTTAGCGTAAATATAGCGGTCGGTTCTGAATCACGCGATGTTACATTCACGCTCAAGAACAAGTACACAGTTGAAATTCAGGATGCTACTCACGCAGTCGAACTCGGAACATTTATGCAGGGCAGCCCGCTCACATTTGCCGCTGCTGAATCAGCTTCTCGTTCTGCCAATATGATTCCGAATGGACGAGAAGCCGTTGCGTTCAAGTACGGTTCAAGCCTAGTGCTTTATAAAAATGCTTCTTTCGGTGCAACGTCTGTAAATATAAGCAGTTCAAGCTTTACAGGTCTTTCATCGCGGACAATTTATCTTGATCCGGTTCTCGACTTTACAATCAGCGGCGTAAGTGGCGGAGACACATTCGTAGCAGGACAGGATGGAACTGCTGCTCATCCGTATTTACTCAGATACAGCGGAACGGACACTCCATTGTCTATGATAACTTTTACAATATCTGACAGCACAGGCACAATCACACCGTCACCTTCCCCTAATAGAGGAGTTCGCGCGGATACATCAGGAGGAACATCATATATTGCGATTGACAACAACCGATTTACGATAGGCAGTATACCGGCAGAAGGTGTACCATTTACTGTAACATATACGGACAGCGGAACAGGCGCAACAAAAGTTATTAATGTAAAGGTTGTAAAACCGCCGGTAATTCCAGACTTTACGATACAGATAACACCACCGACAAGTCATGTCGGCACGAAGGGCGACCCGTCAAACGGAAAATATGCGCTTGTAAATCTGTCTGACACATTTGAGTTTACGCCGGTTCCGGCGGTGGGTACAAGCTTCCCAGACGGAACAACATTTGTATGGACGGTTCTTGTCGGAAGTGCCAGTCCGCAGACGCTGACGCCTAACACAGCTGTCGGCGAGTCATGCTCAAAGAGCCCAGCAGACCTCGGACTTACGGATGCCGTAATCGGACGGTCATTAACTACTGCAACCTCTATAAGCGTAAGCTGTACCGCAATAAACAGTGATCCTGATGTAACTGATAAAAGTGCAACAAGTTTGCCGTCTGACACTGTATATGCATTCCTGCTATATACGATACCTGCCTTTACGATAAGCGTAGCGCCGACAAGCTATGACGCAAACAACACCTCTACAAGCGGCGGAGTGACCACCTATGCGCTGACAAGCGCGAGCACCTCTATTGATCTTACGGCGACTTCCAGCAGTGCAGCATTCCCAGCCGGAACGACATTCGACTGGACTGTAGGCACAACTTCGCTCACAGGAGATGCACAGCATGATAGCACGGAAAGCGTGAACCCTAATGCAATGGGCATTACGTTATCAAGCTCATCAGCTACGCCAACGTCAATCGTCATCACGTGCACGGCAAAGAACGCAAACGCAACCGCAGACCTCGATGCAACAGACTTTACGCTGAAATTGTTCCTGCTGACGATACCGGCATACAAGATAACCATCATTCCGCCTGCAGGCATTAATACCGGAACAACCCCCGGCGGCGATACAGTCTATCTTTTAATCAACAGTGAGCTTAATGACCAAAATAAGAAGTTCAGACTGAGAGTTGAGCCGGAGAACAACAGCGATTCATTCCCGACAGGAACAGTATTCGATTGGACTTATGGTGGCGGAACTGGACGTGGTCTCACACAAGATGTGACAGCCTATCAAATGTGCGGCATAAGTAATTTACCGCCATCGCCTACGACCCCTTATGAAATAACTTGTACTGCAAGTATCTCGGGGGTTACAGCTCCGACTTCGGCAAGCGCTTATGTATTTGTACAGGAAGATTCATCTGTAATAGACGTGACGATAGCAAATCTTCCGGGTTATCTTACAACTCTGTCCGGTACTTCAGCAGCTAATCCGTGTAAACTCAATATAACTGGACTGACTGCCTCTAACATAGGGCAGCTTAGAACTGCACTAAAGGCTATAAACAACGCTACAGACAAATACGTAGATTTGTCGCATACAACGCTGCCCTCTGATTTAACTAACATGGATAGTTGCTTCCAATGGTGCAACCGTATAACTGCACTTCCGGCTATACCTGCTGGTGTAACAAGCATGAGAAATACTTGTGATCATGGTAATGGTGACGGCTGTACTACTGGATCATCAACATTAAAAGGTACTTCGGTAATAAGAATACCTGCTACCGTAACTGATATGAATAAAACTTTCAACTGGTGTACATCGCTCCAGAATGTCAAAATCATAATTGAGTCAACAAGTGTTACTAATTGGAATAGAACATTTGGAAGTATCAATGCGAGCCAGAATGTGACCGTTTATGTTCCTACTGAAGCGGTAAAAACTGCTATTATAAATGGTGGTGGCAATAACGGTGTTACTATAGTTGTCGGTCTCCCGTAATGCCTTTTGCCTTTGGTTTAATCCTCCGTTTTGGTTTTATCTGGCAAACCCTGCAAGTTTCCGCTTCGCGAAAACTTGAAAGCTATGTACAAGTCGCACTTTTGGGGCTGGTGTAAACATTCTGTCTGTTTTTGTTTTACAAAAACAGACGCTTTTCGCCAATTGAACTTTGTTTGTAGATTAATCTGCTGCGAAAAGAGGCATTACCGCTTTTTTGGTGCAGGGAGCTCATCATACATTGTTTCGAGCAGGTCTCTCAAAAATTCTCGGTCATCAACGTTGTCTACAAGCAGCATTTCTTTTGCGCCTTCGTAAGGCAGCTCAAGCGGCGCATCCGGCATTTTTTCCTTTGCGGCTTTCACGTTCTTTACAAGAAAGCGGTCGTCATAAATTCCGCCGGCAATCTTTCCTTTATAATAGATGATATATTCACCCATCATAGCTTTGAAGGTTATTTTGTCCAGCATAGAAAGCTGTTCAAGAATAAAATCCAGATATTCTTTGCTCGAAGCCATCGGTTTTCTCCATGAAGTTTTTAGAGGTTCACATTATTTCAAAGCTTTCAGTTTTTAAATCACAGTAATATCTGCCGGAAATTGCAGTAAATTTCAGAACACAGTAATCAGGGTCTGTAACGCCGCCCTTGTAAAAAAGCGTGTCGCCGCGTTTCCAAAGCATGTTTTTGCTTTCCTGGTCAGTCAGCACTTCCATTGTGCCTTTGAGCATTGCGCCCTGATATCTGATCAGTCCCTTGTGATAAAAGTATATGCTGGCTTTGGGGTTGTTCTGATATTGCTTTGTCCGCATAGAAGAGGTGTTTGTTGAAAAATAGAATTCCTTTAGTCCGACGTGTTTCCTAGGCTTAAGCAAAGCCTTTACATTCGGAAAATTTTCCCCGTCAACAGAACAAATAAAAGCTACATTCTGTTTTTCAATAAATTTTTCAATTTTGTGCAAATCCATTTTTTCCTCCAAATATTTGTGCGCGGGCTGATCTGCTGCCGGATTTCCGCAAAAAAAGTCTTTTTCTTATAATAATAGGTATTAAATCTGAACGCAATTCTTTTTTTAGGGGAAACCGGTTGTCGGGCTTTGTAAATTTTTGTAAAAAAGGAATAATTATTTATCAATTCGATTAAAAAAATATTTACTATCCGTAGAATTATGTTTATAATATAAAACAAATAAACGTTTTTATCGCAATTAAAAAATGTCTTCAGTATAAAAGTGTTAAAAAGTGCTTTTAAAAGGAGCAGTATCATGCGAAAAAGACGTGTGTCTATTTCTACAAGAATCTCAATCATCTCGGTAATTATCATCCTTGCCGTAGTCGCCATTTCTTCAGTTACAACCGGTATACTCTTTTACCAGAACAGTCTTGCAAAATTTTACGAAAGCTCGTCAGTTGCGCTTTCTGAGTTTTCAGACTCAATTACAATGTTCTTTAATGCAAAAGAAGTTGAACTGAATGTATTTGCTGAGTCTGAAGTTGTAAAAGCCGCGGACGACACAATTCATTCGTTTGTAGACGAAAAAGGCGAAATCCAAATTTTAGGCTACAGAAAAAGCCCGACAGAAGAAGCAATCCGGAAGCTGTGTAAAATTTTTGCGAAGCACGACACAAATATCGCGGAAATTTACATCGGAACAAAATGGGGCGGTTACGCTACAAACTTTGACAGTTCTATGAACGGCGGCTATGACCCGCGTAAGCGCGGCTGGTACGAAACGGCGAACAAAGGTAAGGGCAGGGTCATGATTACAGACGCTTTTGCCTCAACAGTAGGTGCAACAGTTGTCGGCATTACCCGCTGCGCCTATAACGATAAAGGCGATTTTATCGGAAATGCGTCTATTGAAGTTTCGCTTGATACTCTGACTAAAATTCTTGAAACCATCAATTTGGGAGACGGCAGTTTCCTTATGATGATACAAAAAGACGGAACAATTCTTGCGGACACAAGCCCGGCAAAAAATAACTTTAAGAATATAAGCGAAATAAATATGCCGGAATTGATGCCGTTTTTGACATCGGGTCAGACGAGCGGTACGGTTACGGTTGAAGGCAAGACCTATTTTACAGAATTCACCACGAATGAAAAAACCGGCTATCAGATTGTGGCATTCAGCCCGACAGAAATTATCTTTGCGGCATATTACAAGACGCTTTCGATTACAGTCATTATTTGCGCAATTTTTGCCATTATAGTAGCGGCTGTAACCGCAATAATAGCAGGCAAAACTATGCGTCCTCTGCACGTTATCGGCAATACCATAAGTGATACCGCCGAGCAGATTGTAGAGGGCAGGGCAGACCTTTCAAAGCGCATCGACATAAAAGCAGACAACGAAATCGGCGATGTTGCAGAAGGTTTCAATGTTTTCTACGAAAAGCTGAGCGAAATCATAAAGAGCATGAAGCAGTCAAAGCGTGCTCTTACATCAGCAGGTGATTCGCTTAAAAACGGAACATCGGACGCATCTGAAGCAATTACGCAGATTACAGGCAGCATTTCAAACCTTAAAGGCAATATTGCTGCACAGAACACAAGTGTTGAGCACACTACAAGGGCAATAGGCGGAATCATTGAACACATTCATTCGCTTGATACGCTTGTCGGCACACAGGTAACTGTTGTTCAGACTGCTTCAACCGCTGTTGAGCAGATGATCGGCAATATCGGCGAGGTAAACACTTCAATTGATAAAATGGCTATGTCATTCGGCACGCTTGCACACACTGCCGAAAGCGGCGCGGCTACACAGAACAAGCTTAAAGAGCAGATTGGCGAAATTGAGATGCAGTCAAAGCTTTTGAATGAGGCTAACTCAGTTATTGCAAATATTGCGGAACAGACCAACCTTCTTGCGATGAACGCCGCGATTGAAGCTGCCCACGCGGGTGAAGCCGGAAAAGGTTTTGCCGTAGTTGCGGACGAAATCAGAAAACTTTCGGAAACATCTACATCGCAGTCAAAGACTATCGGTGACCAGCTTAAGCGCATTCAGGGTGCAATTGAAACTGTTGTTAATGCTACACAGCAGGGCGTTAAAGACTATACAAACCTTGCGTCAGAAATCCGCGAGACAGATGTTCTTGTTCAGCATATAAAAGCCGCAATGAGCGAACAGCGTGAAGGCTCGGCACAGATTACCGGTGCGCTTCACAACATGAAGACAAGCACTGCTGAAGTCCGTGAAGCCTCAAAAGACATGACTGAAGGAAGCAGCGCAATTATGGGCGAAGTTGGTACTCTTCAGCATGAAACAGAGGCGATGAAGTTCAGCATGGAAGAAATGATACACGGTGCAGGCAAAATCGAAAGAATCGGCACTTCGCTGTCAGAAATTTCTGCTCTTATGGAAAACTCCATCGGCGAAATCGGCAAGCAGGTTGACCAGTTTGAAGCTTAGCGCGTAAGTTTTGCAGAATACCAGTGCATAATTTTGTGCGCTAGTTTTAGGTTTGCACCGACACCCGCCGCACCCAAAACAGCTCCTGCAATTGCGGCAAGATTCATGGGCTGGTATGAGTGCATTAAAAGCAAGATGCTTGGCGGCAGGCTCAAAACCGAAGTAATAAGCGCCGGTATATAGCGTCTGATTGCGGCTGCCTGCAAAATGTGAATTACAAGGTGCAGTGTAAACCCGATAAGTCCGCCGAACCAGATTCCGCGGACAAATTCTAAGCCTGTAATTTCAAGAACGGCGCAGACCGCTATTAAAACGGCTAATTCCTCATAGACGGCAAGAGCAAAACCTTCTGTGGTAATATCTTTATATGCAGAGAGCAGCTTTTTTGCCGCCGGAAACTTGCCTGCAACCTCGTCCATATTTTTTGCAAGCCAGGGCTTTATGCCCACAACTTCTTCCATATCGTGAAACATAAAAAGCACAGGAAAAATCCAAATATATTTGTTCATACGGCGCCTTTTTTATATTTTCAGTTTTGCTTCTATATAATAATGCTTACTGTTGCGTACAGCTCCATTATAAAAGCAGTCGTCAATGTGGCGCACGCGCTCAAGTACAAAGTCGAAAGCAGCAAAAATCCTCTGAATGTCGTCGATGTTCACATAAAAGTGCGGAACATCTTTTTCCGGGCCGTCTGTCTTTATAAGGCTGTTTTCGTCAATGTGCGGAAAATCTGCTTCTGCAAACGACCATGTCTCTTTGGAGCAGAGTGTGCAGAAAATACGGCCGCCGGGCTTAAGTACGCGTTTTATTTCGCCCAAAATTTGATTTATTCCGTCTGTGTCGCAGTGTGAAATTGAATGATAGGCAAAAATGCAGTCAAACGCGTCATCTTCAAAAGGCAGGTTTTTCATATCAGCCTGTTTGCACAGAATATCAACGCCTTCTTTTTTCTGCCACTCACGCAAGAATTCAAGTCCTTCGTCTGAAATGTCAACAGCGCTTACCTTAAAACCGTATTTTGCAAATAAAATGGAATGCCGTCCAAGTCCGCTGCCCAAATCAAGGATTGATTTAAGCCCCTGACGCTTCCATTTTTCAGCATAATAAAAGCTTTCTTCTGAAGGCTCAAGCCAGATTCTTTTATTGTCCTCTGAGCCTGATTTTACAAGATTCCAGTCCCAGCCCTTAGATTCAACCATAAACGCTCCTTTCCGCCGTTTTCCGTCTATAAATTTTTGTTGCTTTGTTTAAAGACCATATTGCAGCGTCCCCATTTTTCGTCTTTGTAAGCGAATGCACCGGGAGTAGTGCTGCGTTCTATAAAACCGGCATGCTCATAGCATTTTTTTGCGCCGGTGTTTTCAGGAAAAACATTGAGCTGAACCGCGTCCGTCTTTGTGATTGAAAAAGCGTAATCAAGCACAAGCCTGAGCATTTGTCTGCCGTAGCCCTGACCGCGCAGTTTTGGATTTACCATAACAAATTTGAGCATGCCTTCGTTTGTTTCAAGGTTCAGTGAATAGCAGAAAAAGCCCACCAGCTTTCCGCTGCCGTCAGTTGCTAAAAAAGGCGCATCACCAAAGCGTGTGCCGATTTCTTTCATCACGCTGAAGAAATTTTCTCTTTCAAGCGGGTATTTTATAAGATTTGCACACCACATTGCGTGAGTCCGTCCGTCTGTAATCCAGTCTTTGATTGTGTCAAAATCGTCTGGCAAAAAAGGTCTTAAGCGCATAATTCTTCCATTTATTGACTGTTGCGCGGTTTTCCGCCAAAGCCCCAGTTTATGTCCGGCTGTTCAATAATCTGAATAAGCACATCTTCTGCCTTGATCCCGAGCTTTTCTACATTGCGGCAGATGTCGCGGTACACAGCCGCTTTTTGCTCGTCTGTTCTTCCCGGAAAAATGTAAAGCTCGATAATCATGAAGTTATCGCTCTTAAAATCTGGAAACACAAAATCGTCTTTTGAAAATTTGTACACTCTGTGGAAAAAATCCCAGTCGGCAATGCCAAGCGCGCTTACCAGCCCGTTGTGTACCGCCTGATTCAGTTCCTTTATTTTACCGCTGCTCCAATGATCAAGCACGCTGATTTTTACGACAGGCATATAAACTCCTTAAACTTTCTCAAAAAGCTTTCTTAAAAATATAAGTCTTGTATGGTTCATCAGGCGAGCTGAAAGGCTCATAAGTGTTTTCTTCAACAAGCGTAAACCCGTGTTTTTCGTACCAGTGCCAGTTGCAGTCACAGTCAGTCCAGAGATAAAGATTCTTCCAGCCTTCAGCGCGCAGTTTTCCGCAAAGCTTGTCTAAAAGCACTGCACCAAAGCCCTTTTTTCTGCTCGCAAAAAACGAAAGCTTTATGTCATCATCATTCATAATGGAATGAGTCTGCTTGTCCATAAGCTCAATATAAGAGCGGCTGAGTTCAGACACAGCCTTTAGTTTATCTGAAAACCTTGCAGATTCAGCGGCAAACCATTCGGCTGCTTTGCTCTTGTCACCTTTCCGCTCAAAAAAGGCGGCGGCAAGCAGCGTTCCGTCTGAATCTACAAGCTCAAACCTGTAGTTATTTTCACTTAGATTATTCCGTACAATATATTCCACATTAAAGCGCTTGAATTCGGCATCTCCGGCAGACGGGCTCCACAACGGCACAACCACATCAACTAATAATGGAAGATTTTTCATATTGAAAGGCTGAATTTTTGCATTGTCAGTCATAAATTTGTTCCTTATCTTCAACTTGCAGCATATTTTGCGCTGAAAACACAAGATGATTATCTTTTTTACCCGAATTTTGTCTATCAAGCAATAGTTTAAATTTGGCGTAAATAACCTACGCTTTTTAAGCAAAACAGCAATTTTATCCAATTCATAGCTTTTGCTTATTGCTATGATTCTAGCATACAAATTCCAAAAGGAGATAATCTTTATGAAAAATGAAACCTTTGAAAAATTTAATGCGGGGCAGCTTAGAATGCCGGAGCAGACAATTCCGTTTGAGCAGATTCAGTGGTCAAAGCACCCGACATTTGAAGGCGTGGAACTCAAGCACATTATCAAGGCAAAAGACACAGACGGAAAATTTAGCTGCCATCTTGTGCGCATTGCACCTGACAAAAGCATCAAAAACCACATTCATGAGACACAGCTTGAAATACATGAAGTGATTGCAGGAAACGGCAGATGCATTAATGCCGGAAAAGAGCTTGTTTATGAGCAGGGCGTTGTTTCAATTATGCCTGAAAAAGTTCCGCATGAAGTTCACGCCGGCAGTGACGGACTTTATATGTTTGCAAAATTTATTCCGGCACTTTGCTAAAACTGAATTGAGCCGGTTTTCTGTGCTTCAAATTTTACTTTTTGGCTGTCCTCTGTTATATTTTAACTATGAAGCATAGAAAGCTGACCGTTTTTTCAGTTCTTATAGCATTTGCTTTTATTTCCTGCTGCTCATACAAGAATGTGCCCGCTGTTCAAAAGAACAAATGGAACACAAACTATACTTATGTTTTTGTACATGGTCTTGCGGGCTGGGGGCACTATGATTTTCAGAACAAGCTGCTGCCTTATTGGGGCTTGCAGAACGGTTCGCTTTTAAAGCAGCTTAAAAAGCACGATTTTAACTGTTATGATGCTTCTGTTGCTCCATTAGGCAGCGCATGGGATAGAGCTTGTGAACTTTATGCCCAGCTTACGGGCACTGTTACAGATTACGGCGTAGAACATTCTACAAGGTGCGGTCATGCGCGCTTCGGCCATGATTTTTCGGACGAGCCGCTTATTCCGCTGTGGAATGAAAATTACAAAATCAATCTGATTGGTCACTCTTTTGGCGGCGTAACTGTCAGGCTGCTTGCGCATCTTATGGCGGAAGGCTCAAAAGCTGAACAGGACGCAACTCCGCCAGAAGAATTAAGCCCGCTTTTTAAGGGCGGCCATGCAGACTGGATTTATTCTGTTACTGCACTTGCCGCTCCGCATAATGGTGCGTCTATCTATCATATTCCGGGCGATGAGCTTGAGTTAAAGACGCAAATGCAGAAAGCGATGGACAAAGCAAACGCGCCTAAGAAAGACGGCCGCGTAGATTATGACTATGCTGATTTTGATATGCATATCCAGAATGCGGCAGAAATAAACAAATGGCTAACGACTTTAGATTCTGTTTATTATTTTTCGTTTCCTTGCAAGGCAACAAAAACTGCGCCAGACGGAACTCAGGAGCCTGTTACTGAAATTATGGAAAAATTTCTACAGCAGAGTTCGCTCAAACTTGGGCGCTTTGAAGGCACAACGCCTGACGGCTTAACGTTCGGAAAAGAATGGCAGGCAAATGACGGGCTTGTAAATCTAATTTCAGCCCGCGCGCCGGATTATGCCCCTTCTGAAGAATTCATGGAAGACCCGGGTGCTGTAAAAAGCCTCAAAAAAGGAACATGGTATATAATGCCTTATTTTGAAGGCGACCATCTGTCGTTGCAGGGCGGTCTCACAGTAAAAAGCAACATAATAGAGTTTTACATCACCCATCTCGACATGATAAACAGACTTTAAACGGTGTCTGTTAAGGTGTTAGTCGGTTATTCTTTTTCGCCAAAAAGAATCCGTACAAAATCGCGTTTTGAATACATGATTCTTATCACTCTTACAATATTATTTTCAATTCTATAGAAAATTGAATAATTATTTGCAAGAACAAATTTATAATCTGTAGGAAATGAAACATATCTTTCTACAGAAATTCCTGCTTCTGGAAATTCTGAAAGTTTCTCATAAGCTTCAACAATAGCTGATACAGTATTATGAGCAGCAATAGGATTTTGCAGTTCGTTTTCTATGTAGCTCTTGATTTCGAGCAAATCTTCTGCTGCTTGTGGAGATATTTTAACTTCAAACATTAAAGTCCTGCCATTTTTCTGACTTCACTTGTATCAAGCCAGCCTTTTTCTTTTGCAGAATCTTCGCCTTTTTGTAATTCAGCAAAGAGGTTTTTTGTAGCTGTGAGTTTTTCATAATCTCTGATTGAGATTACTGCATAACAGCCTCTGCCGTTTTTTGTGAGAAAAACAGGCGAATCATCTGCAACATCTTGTAAAACTTCATTATAATTTCTCAAATCAGAAACAGGTTTAATAGCTATCATATACACCTCAAAAGTTTCGTAATATTTTACGAAAAAATTATCGTAAAGATTTAAGCAGATGTCAAGTTTATATGGCTTTCATGTTTTAATTTTACACAGGCATTAAACCTAAAAAGCAGAAGAAATTGATTATGCCCATTATTACATTTAGCACAATTAATGGAATTCCATATACTCTTATTTTATATTCATTTTCCAGAATAGTAAAAAATATTGAAGCAAGAAAAAAAGGAATTGCTAAAAGACAACCTATTAAAAATGGTATTAAAATATAAGACGGAATTCCCCAGTAAGGAGATTTATTTCCAAAGTAAATTAATAATAATTGAACTATGAAATATAGAATATTTGTAATTTCAATAGTTCTTATGACTTTATGCATAGATTTCCTCTTATATTTGCCTTTTGAATGTTCACACAATAATACACCTAAGCAGTCAGTTTGGCTAATAAAAAAGCCCGGCTTTGTACCGGGCTTTGGGCTAACGGCAGTTTGAACTACATGGCAAGAAGAAGCTCTATATTTGCCTTAACAAGATTATAGAGCGCGCTGTTTCCTGTGTGGTCAGGAAAATTGCGCCATACAATTATGGTAGAATTCGGGCTGACACCCTTTGCCGGTTCTGCAATAGAATTGTGCAGATTATCTATGATAATGTCGAACTTTTTCTCGGCAACTAAAGCAAGCTGGTCACTTGTCAGCGGTGCAGAACCAAAAGTACCGGCAATATTCAAGCCTAAGTCAGTTGCAAGCGGAATCTGGTCTTTGTGTACATAGACAGTAAGCTTGTCGAGGCCTTTTTCTGCAACTTGGGCGCGGCCCCATTCAATAAGTTTTTTGTATTCGGCAAAGCGCTTTTCTGCTTCTGCCTGTGTACCGGCTTTTTCAGAAAGCATAGTTACCATATTTCCAAGATTCTCAATCGAGTTGGTAGTTCTTACCTTTACAATTTTGTCTTTGTCAACTTCGGCTGCATTAGAGATGGTTTTCATCATTGCCTCATAGCCAGCCTGCATGAACAATTCAGCCTGAGAAACTTTAACAATGTCTTCAGGTGTAATTTCATATTCAGGCGGATGCTTCAAATTAGCCGGAGCAATGGTTGCAACATTGTCTATGCCTGCAAGTTCAGCAATAGCGGCAACCCAGCTTGTAGAAGCAACATAAGCCGGTTTTACCATTTGAGTAGGTTTGCTGTAAGACACACACAATACAGAAACCAAAAGCAGTGCAGTAAAAGAGAGGAGTGCCTTTTTCATTTTCTTCATCTTAATACCTCTTATTCCTTAGAAATTTATATATTCCGCTCAGCAGGAAAATAACAACGGAAAGAACCGCCATAGTTCCGCCGACAGGAAGATTGAACAAAAGAGAAAGCAGATAGCTTACCAAAGAAAGACCGAAACCAGTTGCAGCGCTTATAGCGAAAAGCCCCTTCAAGCTTTTTGCGTTTTTAGAAACCGCGGCAACAGGCAGAATCACAAGCGCGTCTATCAAAAGCGCGCCAACCATTTTCATTGCTACTGAAATTACAAGCGCCGTAATCAGCAGCATAAAAAAATTGTGCAGCCGCACGTTTACGCCGCATGATTTTGCTATGTCCTGGTCAAAAAACAAAAGTGAAATGGGCTTGAAGAACACAACGACGTATAAAATCAGCATAATGCCCAGCACAAAAAGCACCGCAAGATTAGGCAGAGTAAGCGCAAACGGGCTGCCCCACAAAAGTTCAAGCGTATCTTTTGCAGGTACATCAAAAATGTGAGACAAAAGCGAGGCAAGTCCCATAGTAAAAACCATCATTGCGGAACTTACGGTTGAAAGCCTTGAATGTTTTCCGCCGTTCAAAAAATACATAATGCCCACAAGAACAATGTTCATTGCAATTACAACCGGAAGCAGAGGCAGCTTTAGGGCAATTGAAAAAATGCCGCCGAGCAGAACGCCGTGCATGAGCATATAGCGCATCGGCACAAGATTATTCCGCAAAATGACAACACCGGCGAGCGGAAAACAGAGCCCAGAAACAAGCATACCGATAAAGCCGTAGACAATCGGCTTGAGCGTAAACAAAAAAAGCAGCTTATTCATTCTTCTGCCCCCAGTCTGAAAACTTTCCAGCCGAGAGAGCGGATAACGTCCTCGTCATGCGTAACGGCAATAATGGCAACCGGCTCTGAGTTCATTTCCTGAAGAAGTTTTAAAAACGTTTCTTTTGACTGTGAATCTAAAAACGAAGAAGGCTCGTCTAAAAGCAGAAGCTCCGAATTCTGGCAGAAACACCTTGCAAGAGAGACACGCTGCCGTTCGCCGCCCGAAAGCGTGTAAAAAAGCCTATTCTTAAGCTGGTAACATTCCGTTTTTTTCATAGAAGCTTCTATCTGCTCTTTTGAGTGCTTTTTCTTGTACAAGCCCATTGCAACAACTTCTTCTGCCGTAACAGGAAAATCAGGATTCGGAAAGTCCTGCTTGCAATAGGCTATGCTGTTTTTTCCGTTATAGTGAATTGTTCCGCCGAGAGGTTTTTCTATTCCGAGAATTGTCTTTAAAAGAGTTGATTTACCCGAGCCGTTTGCGCCGCAGACCAAAAGCTTGTCGCGAGGGTACATTTCAAGAGAAACGGGAGAACATAATGGAATACGGTTGTATCCGATAGAAAGATTGCTCAGGGCAAGAAGAGGTGTCAAAAGGAACGACCTTGAAAAAAGTCTGCCTTCATGGGAACTTAAAAAATTTTAAGATGAACTTCTGTTCATAGAAAAGCCTTCATGACTTTAGCTTATTTTACAGGCTTTCTTTCAATTTATCAACGGCTAATTTTATGTATTCTTTCATCGGCAGGTCTTGTATACCGGAAATTGTTACGCATTTGTTGACTGGTATCAATATTTTGTGTGCATGAGAAGAGCTGACAGCATGTGCAATAACCGGCGTAATTTCGCCCAGCATAGCATCTGCCAGAACAATTCCGATTGGCCCGATGATAAAATCTGCATCGCGGCTAAGAACCACAACCGGATTTTCGCCTGTAGCGGCATTAGTTGCGCCGCCTTTCAGCATCTGCTCGGTTGCAGCGGCGTTTGTGCCGACTACAAACAGCTCGCATGGCAAAGCTTCAGAGAGAATCTGCTCAACAATAATTCTGCCGATTTTGCCGCCCTGTCCGTCAATAACAACAACTTTCATGCGCACATTATACCATGCTTTCAAAACTGCACAAGCGGCATTAGGTCAGGCTTTTCAGCTCAGTTTGAACTATTCGAAAATTTCGGATAGTTGAAGCTTATGCAACTTCTTCACTTTTTTGGTATATTTTTCAATAATATTGGAACTGTATCAAAAAGAAAAAAGCTATAGACGGTAGCATAAAAAAGTATCTAATGTTTGATTTATAGAGGAGCTTTTACTTTTGCAATATTATGATGCCCAATAATTCCATTTGAGCCGGCGACAGGAATCTTACCTTCTTTCATTTCTGAAGCAGGCAAATCATATCCCCTTTGTAGTTCTAATATTTCACCAAATTCTTTCAATTCCACTTTTCTGTTTCTTCCTTTTCGTTCTTAACCAACTGTTTTACTTCTTCAATTTCTTTTACAAGTTGTTCAGAAGTTGGCAAGTAAAGCTGATATTCACTCGCAAGTATAGTTGTATTGTCTTCAGGAAGAGCCATTTTTACGGCTGTGTCGTTTTTGCTGGAACATAGCAAAATGCCGATTGTAGGATTTTCATCAGGAAGTTTGATATTACGGTCATAGTAATTTACATACATCTGAAGCTGTCCCAAATCCTGATGTGTAAGTTTTCCAGTTTTTAGCTCAATAAGAACAAAACATCTCAAAAGGCGATTATAGAAAACAAGGTCTATAAAAAATTCATCATCTTCAATTAGGATTCGCTTTTGCCGTGAATCAAAAGAAAAGCCTTTGCCCATTTCCAAAAGGAAGTCTGTTATATGAGAAATAATTGCACTTTCCAAATCTTTTTCATAATAGGCAGGTTTTCTTTCAAGCCCTAAGTTGTTACGATTAAATAATCCGAAGAAAAGTTGTACTCTAAGTTGACGGACTTGGAGAGCCGGTGGAAGGCAGCGGGGTTTCGTGAGATTAAAAAGCTCGACCCTAAGTTTTTGTCAAAGCCGGCCACCGTATAA
>JAGAAX010000011.1 GCA_017614995.1 Spirochaetaceae bacterium | reverse complement strand
TGGCTTATAAAGCCGTTTGCAATCTTTTACAATATAAAAGATACCATATTCACCCTGAATGTCAATACTTTTAGTCCCAGCATGCAGGGTTGTTTAAAAAGAATTGTCATGCTGAACTTGTTTCAGCATCTAGTTTTTATTCAATGCAGAGATTCCGAATCAAGTTCGGAATGACACAAACGCGGGGCACTAGCTTTTTTGTTCAGTTTTGGCTATGTTCAAGCTATGACAAAAGATTTGACGCAGGGCAAGCCGTTCAGCCTGATTTTGGGGTTTTCAGTTCCGCTTTTATTCGGTTATTTATTCCAGCAGTTTTATAATATTGTAGACACAGTAATTGTAGGTCAGTTTTTGGGTAAAGAAGCACTCGCCGCCGTCGGCTCGACAGGCTCGGTCAATTTTCTGATAATCGGGTTCTGCATCGGCGTGTGCAGCGGTTTTTCCATTCCAATTTCAAACAAATTCGGTGCAAAAGATTACGGCACGATGCGCCAGCTTGTCGCAAGCTCGGCTGTGCTTTCCGCAGTTTTTTCGGTTCTGTTCGCAATTTTTACAGTGGCGTTCTGCAAACCGCTGCTTGTCTTGATGCGCACGCCAGAAAACATTATAGACTACGCCGCAAATTACATACGCATAATTTTTGCAGGAATTCCGGTTGTCTTTTTGTACAACATACTGTCGGGCATTTTGCGCGCCGTTGGTGACAGCCGCACTCCGCTTCTGTTTCTTGTGATTTCGTCTGTTCTGAATATTGCGCTTGACCTGCTTTTTATTCTGGTGTTCGGGCTTGGCGTAGAAGGCGCGGCTTATGCAACGGTGCTGACGCAGCTTATTTCGGGGCTTGCCTGCCTTTTCTACATGATTAAGAAATTTCAGATTATTCACCTAAAAAAGTCGGACTGGAAAATGCGCACAAATCTTTGTGTAAAGCTTATCGGCACAGGCTTTCCGATGGGCATTCAGTATTCGATTACCGCAATCGGAAGCGTAATTCTTCAGACTTCTGTAAACACGCTCGGCTCTGACGCGGTTGCCGCCATTACGGCTGGCGCAAAAACGCACATATTTTTCTGCTGTCCGTTTGACGCGCTCGGAACAACAATGGCAACTTGGGCTGGGCAGAACACAGGCGCGGGCAAACTTCTGCGCATAAAGAAAGGGCTTTATCAGAGCAGCCTGATTGGGCTTGTCTATTCGGTTGCGGCGTTTTTTGTTCTTTATTTATTCGGAAGAAACTTAGGTCTGCTGTTTTTAAGCGCAGGCGAAACTGAAATTCTCGACATGGTGCAGTTTTTTCTGATTTCAAACGCGCTGTTCTATTTTCCGCTGACGCTCGTCAACGTAATAAGATTCTGCATTCAGGGAATGGGCTACAGCAGACTGGCTGTGCTCGCCGGTCTTTTTGAGCTGATTGGGCGCGCGCTCATCGCAATCTGCTTTGTGCCGCATTTCGGGTTCAAAGCTGCATGTTTTGCCTCGCCAACCGCATGGATTTTAGCTGATATTTTCCTTATTATTGCTTTCTTTGCGTGCTACAGCAACCTCGAAGAAAAAGAGATGCAGTTCCGCGCCGGCTTCGCCGAAACCCGCGACGACTGACGCACGAGCTGTGCAGACGTGCAGCTTGAGGACAGCTTAATCGTCGCCCAAGATTTCGGCGCCGCGTTCCATGGCAGTTAAGCCGGTGCGCACAAGTTCCATTATGCCGAAAGGCTCAAGCAGGCGGATAAGACTTGCAACTTTGTCCTCGCTGCCGGTAACTTCTATGACTAGCGAATCTATGCCGACATCTACGATGTGGGCGCGGAAAATATTTGCAGTTTCTATAACTACGCCGCGGCGTTCACCTGAAACAGTGACTTTTATAAGCGCAAGTTCGCGGAGCACCGTTTCAGACGGTTCGCAGTGTTTTATCGAGATTACTTCAACAAGCTTTGAAAGCTGCTTTTCAATCTGTTCAAGCGTTGACTCGTCGCCGCGCACAACAATTGTCATGCGCGAACGGTCTGCGTCATAGGTTTCGCCAACTGTAAGACTGTCAATGTTATAGCCGCGGCGGCTGAACAAGCCTGAAACGCGGCTCAAAACACCGGCATGGTTTTCTACCAAAACAGAAAGAACAAATCTTTTCAATTGTGCAACTCCATTATTTAAACAAGCAGCAGATTGCTTCGCCTTCGGCTCGCAATGACGTACGCTCCAGCCGTCATTGCGAGGAGCGTAGCGACGAAGCAATCTCGGGTGCGACAGCTTTTACTTCTGCTCAAGATTCCATGAAACGGTGCGGAGAATGTCGCCGAATACACCGGCGGCTGTAACACCTGCACCTGCGCCGTAGCCGCGTACAGTCATCGGAATCGGTGTGTAGCGTGCTGTATGGAATACAAATGCGTTTTCGCAGCCTTTGATTACATAAAGCGGATGATCCGGGCCGACTTCCATCATGCCGACAGAACATTTGCCGTTTTCGATTGACGCTGCCATACGGAGCACTTTTCCTTCTTTTGAAAGAGCTGCAATTTTCTTGGCAAAATAATCGTCAAGCTGCGGCAGCTTTTTCAAGAATTCTTCTGTAGAGCCTGAATCGTCAAATTCCGGAGGGAAAACCTTGTTGATTACAATGTCCTCAAGCTCAAGTTCCATTCCGGCTTCACGTGCAATAATCAAAGCCTTGCGAGCTACGTCAAGACCGCCCAAGTCGTCGCGCGGGTCTGGCTCTGTGTAACGCTTTTCTTTTGCTTCAAGCACAGCCTGAGAAAAACTTGCGCCTTCATCAAGACGGCCGAAAATGTAAGACAAAGAACCTGACATAATTCCGTAGAAACCAGTCAGCTTGTCGCCAGATTTAAAGAGGTTCTGCAACGTATCAATAATCGGAAGGCCGGCACCGACGTTTGTTTCATAAAGGAAGCGGCGGCGCATCTTGTTTGCAGTTGCGCGGAGTTCCTTGTAGAAAGCCATGCTCATAGAGTTTGCGCGCTTGTTCGGCGTAGCGATGTGCATTCCGGCTTTAAGAATATCAAGATAACGCTCCGGCAAATCGTAAGAAGCAGTGCAGTCAACAAAAATCGGGTTGAGAGGCTTTACGCGGCGCACAAATTCAAGAATCTCGTCAAGATTTGTAGGCTTGCCGTTATTTTTTACAGCATCGCGCCAGTTGCGCAAGTCTAAGCTTGTCTCGCTCATAATCATGCCGTCAATGTTTGCAATTGCCATAACGCGGATATCGATACCCTGTGCAAGCAAATCTTTCTGCTGGTCGCGGATTTGATCCATAAGTGCGCCGCCGATGTTTCCTACACCGAAAGCAAAGACTTCGATTGTCTGTGCTGTGTTAAAGCAGAATCTATGAGCAATGCGGACGGCAGTATCGCCGTCTTTTCCGTTTATAACAACTGAAATAGACCGCTCTGAAGAACCCTGTGCAATAGCCAGAATGTTGATGTCCTGGCTTGCAAGCGAATCAAGGAAAGTGCCTGCAATTCCGCGCTTGTGCTTCATGCCGTCGCCGACAATCGAAACAATCGCGCAGTCTTCCTGTGTTTCAATAAGATTAATCATGTTCTCGCGGAGCTCAAGCTCAAATTCTGCGCCAAGAATCTCCTGAACAGTGCGTGCATCGCTCTGGTTTACACAGAAGCTGATTGTATATTCTGAACTTGACTGAGTAATCAAAAGCATTGAAATGCCTGCGCGTGAAACAGCCGCAAAAATGCGTGCCGCCATGCCTGACTTGCCTTTCATGCCGCTGCCAGAAACACTGATGATTGCAGTATTTTTAAGGCAAGAAATGCCACGGATTGGGCCGCTTGACTTGAAGCTGCCGCTTGTAATGCGTGTACCGCGGCTTGAAGGGTTCATGCTGTTAAGGCTCCATGCCTCAATGCCTTTTGCGGCAAGCGGTGCAAGTGTCTTAGGGTGCAGAACCTTTGAGCCGAAGAACGAAAGTTCCATAGCTTCTTCATAGCTCATGTCGTTAACCATGATTGCGTCTTTTACAATGCGCGGGTCAGCTGTGAAGATTCCGTCAACATCTGTCCAGAATTCAACCTTCGATGCGCCAAGACCTACGCCGACAAGTGCTGCTGAAAAGTCTGAACCGTTTCTGCCCAAAAGCCCCATTGAGCCGTTCTTCCATGTGCAGATAAAGCCCGGGAAAAGCAGGATTCTTGAACCTGCGCCTACTCTGCCGTCGCGGACGGCTGCGAGAGCTTCCATTGTTCTAGGCATATCCGGGTCGCCTTCTGCCTGGTTTCCTGTTGTGTAAATGTATTTGCGTGAATCTAAAAGGCAGACTGACTGACCTTTTGCCTTGAGCACAGCCGCAACAATAGGGCTTGAAAGGCGCTCGCCAATACCCATAATGCGGCAATGCACAGAAAGCGGACACTCGCCGAAAGCAGAAACGGCGTTCAATAGCCGCTCGTATTCGCCGAAAACATCGTCCAAATCGTGCATTACAGCTTTAGGGTCAAAGCCGCTCAAGCTCTGCGCAATTTCGTTGCAGATGGTAGTGTGTGTATCTTTAATTACGGTGATAAATTCCTGTGGAACAGCACCGGTGACTGTCTTATCAATACTTTCCTGTAATTTGTTTGAAATACCTGCAACAGCAGAAACTACAACGCTGATGCGGTCTTTTTCAGCACGGTCAATCATTATGTCGGCCGAATCCAAAATGCGGCGGGCGCTTCCCATTGATGTACCGCCGAACTTTAATGTAATCATTAAGAACCCCTGAAAATTTATGGAACACTGAAACGACAGTCTCCAAAAATTACAAAAATATAAATCAGTTTAACTTATATGAAAAAAATAATCTATACAGCGGGCGCTTTTTGCATTGTGATTAAAGCACAAGTTTACTCCGTATGTATATTTTGAGTGAAACAGATGCTTCCGGTCGCTGAACATGGTTCAAAACCGCGCAATATTGCGCTATGCACTGTTTGTTGTAATGAAACTATAAGTACGTCGCTTCCGCGACGGCAACAAACAGAGCATTTTTGAACCACGTTCCGCTCCCTCCCGCCAGTTTGCACAAAATCCGTCATGTAATTTGCTACTTCTAAGTAAAAGTTATAAATTTCATCATAAGATTTATTCCCACACACTGAAAGCTATGAATCTTATGATAAGATTTGCTCGTTTCATGTGTTGTCTACTAATCTTATGATAAGATTCATCAACTTCAAGTGTCGGCAACGAATCTTATCACAAGATTCACCAACTTCAAGTGTCGGCAACGAATCTTACTATAAGATTCACTACTTCCAATTAAAACTACCAAACCTTATTCTGTGGTTCATCTAAATCAAGCACCGCTACTGTGTTTATGCTTTTTTATAGTTGTGCACAGGCGGGCGATAGAGGCGGCAACGGCTATGCCGAGGGCGATTGAACCGGCGGCAATAACGGCGTTATAACCTGCCCTGCCGGCAAGCTCAGTGTTGTGCGTTACAGCGGCGTGCATTGCAACAAACATGCCGTAGCCGGGCACAAGCGGAAAAAGCCCCGGAAGCAGATAGACCGTCGCAGGGTTTTTGCTTACATAAGCCCAAATTTCAGAAAAAAGCGTAAGTGCCGCCGCACCGCACATGTAGCCGACAGGCTCGGCGACGCCAAGATAGAGAAACAAAAACTTATAGATAAACCAGCCTATTCCGCCGGCAATTGCACCCGGAACAATATCGTATTTTCCGGCATTAAAGACAACCGCACAGAACGCAGAAGCGGCGGCCGCCCACAAACTTGTCCACAATACTTCAAGCATATTAAAACACCATAAGTCCCAGCACTGTGCCCACAGAAAGCGCCGCCGCAATCATGCAGGCTTCCATCAGTCTTGCCGTACCAGAAACTAAATCGCCGGCAATCAAATCGCGGATTGAGTTGACGAGCGCAAGACCGGGCACAACCTGCATAAGCACAGCCGTACTTACAATTGCAGCCGACGGAATAAAATGAAACTTTACGACAGCACCCGAAAGCACAGCGATAAGCGCGCCAGAACATATTGAGCTTATAAAGCTGTTAATCGGCAGAGTTTCAAACCACAAGAGAAAAACGCGGAGAATAAGACCTATAAAAAAAGCCGCTACAGCTTCTTTTAGACCGCCGCCAAACACAAAGGCAAAGCAAAAAGAGCTGAATGCAGCCGCAAGCGTCATAACAAGATGCGGATAATCAGATGAATCAGAAATGCGTGCAAGAATACTTTCTATCATATCCGGGTCAGAACGCCGGGTGCGGAGCATAAGCCGCCTTGAGAGCATGTTTACTTGAGAGAGCTTACGCAAGTTTACGCGCCTGTTCTGAACGCGGCGCATTGCCGAATGATGGTGTCCGTCTTTATCTTCAAAAGACGAAATGACAACAGTTGGCGTAACAAACGATGACGCGTCTTTTGCGCCCAAAGCCTTTGCAGTATGAACTACAAGCTCTTCTGTGCGGTAAGTCTCGCCGCCATTACTAAGCATAAGTTCACCGGCTTTTATGGAAATTTCTGTTATGTTGTCGGCTGATACTTCAGTTTTCACTCTGCCCCGCGTTTTATAAGCTCAAGACACATACGGCCGTTGTGGTACGGACATTTCCAGGGTTCTGTAATCGGCTTGCCAGCAAAAGGCGTTCCGTCTTCGTACAAGTAGCCGAACCATTCGCTGCCAGGGCGCTTGTCAACCACATAATTCTCTATGTATTTGAATACGCGCTTTGCGGCGTCTTTGAACGGCGAAGAGCCATGCTTTTCAAATTCATTATAGAAGCCGACAACCGCCTCAGCCTGAACCCACCATACGCGCGTCTTATCGACTTTTGCGCTTCCGCTGCGTTCGCCGCGCGATTCGTTGCAGAGAGAATCGTTGACAAAAGCTGTTTCAAGCACACGCTTGGCAAGCGCGCTTGTGTAAGAGCGCGTATCAGAAATCAAAGCTTTTACAAGCGGCAATTCAGAGTTGTCAAAAACTTCAAGATTTTTTTCAAGCACAGCGCACGCATGGTCTAAAAGCCAGCTTGCCTCAATGTCATGCCCGAAAGAATGAATGTCGCCGAGCGGATTCATCTTTACATCAAAGAAAACCTCAAGCCGCTCATAATCGTCGTAATAAAGCTTTTCGTTGAAGGTTATAAGAATGTTCTTAAGCTTTTGTGCCACGCGCGGATGAGAATCTACGTCAAGCAGCATTGTGTATGCTTCAAGCAGATGAAGCAGAGTGTTCATTGTCTTGTCAGCAGTTACGCCCTGGTCGCAGATTGCGCTTTCAACAGGCTTTTTCCAGTCCGCGCTGAAAGCTTCAAGATAACCGTAAAAGTCTGTGCAGTAAGCTTCTATGCACTCAAAAAGCTCATAAGCGTGGCGCAGGGCTTCTCTGCTGCCTGTGGCATCTGCATAAGCAGCAAGTGCGTAAATGCCGAATGCCTGATTGTATGTGTTTTTCGTACTGTCCGCGCAAGAGCCGTCAGCGTTCATCATCCAGAAAAGTCCGCCGTTCTCGCGGTCAAAGCAATATTTGGTCAGAAATTCGTATGCGTGGTCAGCAAGCTTTTTGTTCTGCTCGCCGCCGATTGTGTTGTAAACTGTCGAATAAAACCACAAAATACGGCTATGGAGAATTACGCCTTTTCTGGCGTTTTTGTCCACTTTCAGGTCGTGCCCTACAAAGCCGTAAAAACCGCCTCGCTCATAATCGGCAAGCTTATTCCAGTATGGCAGAATTATGTTCTTTAAATGAGCAACAGCCTGCTCTTTCATCAGAAAATCTCCGTTCTCGTTAGCCTTTTCCGTTTCAACAGAAGCAGACGCACGTTTAATTTCTTCTATAAATTGTTTTCTATGCTGAAGGGGAATATTTTCAAAAAGGTTGTCATTTTCAGACTGGATAAAAACTTCTTTTGTGTAGCCGCAGACAGGACAGCGCCAGTCAGCAGGCACATCGTCAAACTCCAAAGGATTGTCTAAGCAATAATATTTTGCCGCAACTTCAGCATCAAATTCGTAGCCGCAGACACTGCATACATATTTTTTTGCCGACATGAATCCTCCATAGTTAATAGCATACTATATAACAATGAGCGGTTACTGGGCAAGTAATTTTTCAAGTTCAAGCTGATGGTTCTGTAGTTTTTCGTCAAAAGGCTTAATAGCAATTACCTGCTTTAAGTAATACTGGGCTTTTTTATAATCTTTCTGTTTGTAATAAATCTTGTAAAGGTCGTACAAGGCTTCATCGTTGCGCGGATTTGCCGCAAGACTTGAGCGCAAATCGTTCAGTTTAACCGAAGCAGTTGAAGCTATGCGGCTTCTCTGGTAATAAAGCGCGCTTTTTGCACGCTGTCCTGCTTTCGGCAGAATTTTTTCAATTAATGCAGAAGCTTCTGAAACATTTTTAGACGCAATCAGTACGCGTATGTACATAATCTGCACGTCCTCTTTGTCAGGCGATGCAGCATAAAGCTCTTTTGCAAGGCTCTGCGCTTCTGTAATCTTATTAAGACCGAGACAGACATCGACGCGCAGCAGCTTTGAACGCTCGTCGTTTTTAACCTGCATAAGCTTGTTGGAACGGTCGTAGGCGGTCTGCCACTGCTCGTTTTTGACGGCTTCTTTTACCATAATGTAAAGAGCCTCTGCATTAAACGGGTCTGAACCCAAAACCTGCGACGCAAGCTGAGAAGCTGTCAGGTCGTTGATTTTGCGCCCCGTAGAAGAAGCAATATCTGCCGAAAGAATAAGCAGCTCCGGGTCAAGCGGATATTCTTTTAAAGCCTGTGTCGCAAGAGCCGCCGCGGCATGTACGTTTTTGTTCCAGTCGCGGAGGAAGTAAAGCCTTACAACATAATAGTCTTTGTTCGGTTTTTCGGTTTTGGCATAAGTTTCAAGCGCCGCCTGTGCCTTTAAGTATTCGCCTTTTTCAACAAGAATACGCGCACGCATAAGCTGGCATGTTGCGTTAGAAGGGTCGCCCTGAAGAACCTGCGTTATGTAGTTTTCAGCCAAATCAAAATCGCGCTGCGCAAACGCCGACTGGGCACAAAGCGTCAAAATCTGGATATTGCTGTTATTTTTGAGCAGAACCTTTACGGCAACGTTATAAGCGTCTTTCGGGCGGTTCTGGTCAAGAAGCACTTTTGCATAAGCCTCGCCAATCGGGGCGCAGTCACCTTGCAGAGAAAAAGCCTTTTCAAGACAGCTTAAAGCCATTCTGTTTTTTTCCTGCCTTGTGTACAAAATTCCCAAAAGATAAGGCGCAAGCACAGAGTGCTGGTTCTGCTTGCAGGCTTCTGTCAAAGCGCTCTCGGCATCAGCATAATAGTTTTTAAGCCCCGGAGCAGAAAACAAAACCAAGGACGGCAGCACAAGCGTTAAAAAATCCGAATTATTTACAGAATTGAACGCATACGCGCCCATTTTTACGGTTTCCATAATTGAAAGATAGACAGAGCCGGCAGAAGAAACTTCCGGAATTTCCCAGTTTATGCGTTCAGCAGGGTAAACAGTCTTTAGAATAAATGAAGCTAAAACGAGATACTGCTTTTCAGTTACAGTCATATCTTTGCCGCTTAGGCGTATCTTGTTTACGGCGGCTTTCAAAGAAGCAGGCGAGCCTTTTTCAATTTCTGAAATAAGATATGCTTCTTGCGGAGAACCTGCCTTAGATGCCGGTGCAGCCCAAAGCTTAAAAAATGAGAAAACTAGCAATATAAAAGTACAGGACTTAAAAGTGCAGCAACGCTGCCTTCTATTCATTAGGAAATATCCTCGTAATCGTCATCAAAATCTTCACCGCTCTCAAGTACGGCCTTTTTCGTATGCTGAATGTAAAAAAACGTTATCAAAAGCCCGATACCTACAAAAATAAAAAGAAGCGGCCACCACATAGCAGCAAAATATCTTATAGGCACTTTGATTATATGCAGAGAAAACTGCAAAAAGAAAACGCCTAAAAAAACAAGCACAAGAGACGGAACAAAATAAACTGCAACTATCCGTTTGAATTTATAAATACCCGAAAAGAAAAGCGAAAAAGACGAAAAAATAACAAAGAACGGCCAGAGCTGTCCCATTCCAACCGGCAGAACGCCAAGCTTGACAATAAAGATAAAGAAGCCGTTCAAAATCAGCAAGCAGCCCAGAAAAATTGTCCATGCCCTGTGAATTGAAGTTGCGCACAAATAAAGAAGAAGTCCGCCTGCAAGAACGGCAAAAACAGTTACCCAAGAAATAAAAGAAAAATTCGCAGACGCAAAACGTGCAACAAGCAGAATAGCACCCAAAATTATGCATGAAATGCCCACTGCGAGCAGTGTATTATATTTTTTAGGCATAAATCCCCCATCAAAAGCCGGAAAAACTTTTAGTAATTGTGCGAATCTCGAAAAACTAAAGTTTTTAGAGATTTCCTTATCATAAAAGTGTAGCACAAAACAACTGTCAAAAAACAGACAGTTATATAAGTTTTAACATGGAAAAATCCTAAAAGTTACATAGTATCCGCCCCTTAAAACAACTGTTGAAAATAAGCGTTAGCCATGTTAAAATCATCGCCATGTTAAAATTGCAGACACGAATTATATTGACCTATATTTGCTTATGCACAGTCATTTTATGCTCTTCATGCAGGCAGAAAACGCCCGCAACGAGCAGGCTTTCAAATACACAGAAGCTCAACGATTTGCAGCTTCTTCTTGAATCTGATGAAACAACACAGGAAAGCCGCTTTACCATAGTAAGCCAGCTTGCCAACGATTTTATAGCAAAAGGCCAGACCACAGAACTTGTGCTTTTTTTGACTGACTATGTAGAAAACCACCCAAACGACCAGTACAACGCTTACTGGCTGCTTATGGTTGCGCATATTTATATGGAAGACAAGGCAAAGCCTATAGCACGCTACTACTTTGACAGAATCTTGAGCGATTACGACGACTTAATCGTAAAAGGAACTTCCGTTCATTTTACGGCGCTCACCAATCTGATTCAGCTTAGCAACGACCCGGACAGCCGCATCAAATTCTTTAACGAGCTTATCTTGCGCTTTCCGGACAAGATAAGTCTTACAGAAATGTACGCGCGCCTTGCCGTAGAATACGAGAATATCGGCGAATGGGAGCAGATGCGCAAATGCTACGCACTTTTTGAGGCGCAGCCTGACGCAACCACAATTCAGATTTCGGGCATTCCGAATGCGTACCACCGCGCAAATCAGATGCTCAAGCTCAACGCCTCTGCAAAAGACTGGTCGTTTGAGTCGCTTGATGCGCTTGAGCAGGCTGTCAAAAACGCGCTTAAAACGAACAACTTTAAACAGCTTGAAAAGTACCGTTCAAGGGTAAATTTCTTCGCAATGACGTGGAGACAGGAAGAAACCGACTCAAACAGCCAGGCAAACTTCTCTATGGCAAATTTTATGCGCGGAAAGATACGGTTTAGCGAAAAACTTGACGAAACTTCTAATACGAGCGAAGCGTATTTGCGTACATGGGGATGGCAGCAGAACGTTTCAGTCTGGTATTTCTATTTTAGAAAGATCAATTTTCCGCTGGACCCGGATATTCATGGACGATGGGAATGGGCCGGCATCTATTACGGTGAGAAACTATGAGAAAAATTAATGCTTTTTTGCTGGCTTGTGCATTTTGTTTTGCCTCAGCGCAGAATTCTTTAGACGCACAGGAACAGCAAACATGCATAGAAAATCTTTCGTTTATCAACTTTATTGAAACAGCAGAAACTGACACTTCGTTTACGCCTATAAAATTTGAAACCAAAATTGACCAGCTTGTGACAAAGGCACAGACTGAAAACCTTTCAGACGGAACTCTTGAGGAACAACCGCAAAACAACAGTGAAACACCGGATAGCGGAGCTGAAGCTGACGGAACATTGACAGGCGAAGCTTCCGCAGAAAATAATGAAACAGAAGAAACGCCGCTGCCGGAAAAACAGAAGATTGCGATTGAGTACCCGGAAGAAAATGCCCTAGTTCAGAAATTTCTTAAGCAGTACACGACAGACTACGCAAAAAAATGGCTCGCCGCTGTAATGAAGAACGGCGCGCCTTACCGCGGCTATATCCGCGCAAAAATTGCAGAGATGGGTCTGCCAGAATGTCTTGAGTTTCTGCCGGTAATTGAATCGAACTTTAAAATAGACGCTGTATCAAAATCAGGCGCAATGGGCATGTGGCAGTTTATGAAAAACAGCATCGCGCCTTTCGGCATACGCATAAACGAGTGGATGGACGAGCGCTGCGACCCCTGGCTTACGACAGACGCGGCTCTGAAAAAGCTTAAAGAAAACTACGACAGCCTCGGCGACTGGTGTCTGGCTCTTGCAGCATATAATTCGGGACTTGGTGCAGTTACAAGAACATGCAAAAAGAATCCTGATTCAGATTATTGGTTTTTATGTGAAAAAAGGCTGCTTAAAAGCGAGTCTATAAATTATGTACCGAAATTTCTTGCGATTGCGGACATTCTGACTAACCCAGAATATTATGGAATTGAAACAACCGAATTTGATGAAACCGCCCACGAGGATTATACGTTTATAGACGTTAAGCGCAACGTGGATATTTCGCTTGTTGCAGAGCAGACTTCTATGGACAGCGACACAATCAAATTCCTTAACCCTGCACTTTTTTACGGCATTACACCGCCGAATGCGGTTTACAAACTCCGTATTCCGGCTGAATATAAAGATGCGGTTACAGAGCTTATCAATGACAAAGACAAGCTGCTGATTAAGTATCATCTTTACAAAATCCGTTCTGGTGATACTATTTATGCATTGAGCCGCCATTACGGCGTTACAGAGGACATGATTAAGCAGGCAAATCCGGGGCTGAAGCCTACAAAGCTTAAAATCGGTCAGACGATATGCATTCCGGCTTTTAAAGATGTCCCCGCCTATGCAGGAAAATCTGCAAATCAAAATGTTGCATATACCGGCACTTATAAAGTTCAGCCGGGCGACAATCTATGGGGTCTTTCGCTTAAGTACGGCGTTCAAGTTGAAAGCCTTGCAGAAGCAAATAATATGGGCGTTAATCAAATTCTTCGTGAAGGAAGTACTTTAAAAGTGCCGATAATAGAATGAGTTTTACTCTTTAATGAGAGGTTTTTATGTTTTTTATTAGAAATAAGTATATAGTTTCTGTTTTTTTGCTGTTAATAGCGGCATTCACTTTTGCACAAACCCAAAATATGCAGTCTTCAAGCAGCATAGACTGGACGACACAAAAGTTTTCGTCAACAATTACGCTTGACGTTGAAAAAGCAGGAATAAACATGCCGTCTGGGCGCGCTACGGCAGTTGAAAGAATCAACATGCAGACGCCGCTTCTTATAAAAGACGCCCTGCTTGCGGTTAAAGTTAATTCGTTTACAGAAATTAACGATTTAGTTTTGCGCGAAGACATTACGCTTGAGCAGCTAAGCCAGATAATTGACAACGGAGAAAGTACACCAAGCTATTTCTCAAGAGAGTCGCAAAATCTTCAGATTGCACACAGCATCTCGCTTTATGACATATCAGCAAAAATTCTCTCTCATCAGCATCCATACAGACCAAAACAGCCGATGGACAGAATCGCCTCGCGCCCTTATACAGGCATTGTAATCGACGCGCGCGGAATGCTTCCGGTTCATGGTGAATTTATAACAGAGGGTGTCGAACCCTGCCTTTTCCCAAGAATTTGGGACGAAACAATGACGCTGCTTTATGAGCATAACATGGTTAAGCCTGAAGTAATCAAAAAGCATGGTGTTGTAAATTACGGCTATGAAAGTGATTTGACTAAATACATAGACCGCGTCGGCGAAGATCCGCTTGTTATAAAGGCGCACCAAGTTTATGGAACAAACCGAACAGACCCGGTTATTTCACGCAGCGACGCTCTGCGGATTCTGTCTGTTCCAGAGAACATTGACCTTATCAACGACGGAAAAGTTGTAATTCTTCTTGATAAAGATAAGCTTATAAAGAAAATACGCGTTCCTATCAAAGACGACTCTTATTACCTTGCTATCAACAAGCTTAAAAAGTCTATCACAGATGATGAGGACATAGCAGCACCTATAATCGACGGTCCAGTTGGCGCATCATTCTCGTTCGCATTCCGTTTCAAGCCGGATTCACCTGAACTTCTGCCGACAGAAGGCGAACGCATAGATAAGATTGCTAAAATCATAAAAGATGTTCTTAATACAACTACATTCAGTATTCTTATTGAAGGACATACAGCACGTATCGGCGATATTCAAAGCGAAATGCCGCTGTCTATTGCGCGTGCAAAGACCATCGTAGAAGAAATGAAGAAACGCGGACTTCCTGCGGAAATTTTCAGCTACAAGGGTTACGGTGGAAACGTTCCGATTGCTTCAAACGATACGCCGGAAGGACGTGCGCTTAACCGCCGTGTAGAAATTACACTGCAGCCGGTGTTCCACTACACTTCATGGTACTAAGTGAAAGCAACTATTTTAGTAGACAGCACCCGCGCCGGCAACTTAAAAGCTGAATGGGGATTAAGCATTCTTGTCGAGTATAACCGCAAGAAAATCCTCATTGATACGGGTGCTTCAAGCAATTTTTTGAAAAACGCAGAAATGTGCGGCATCAGCATAAAAGACGTTGATGCCGGCATTTTAAGCCACGCCCACTATGACCATGCAAACGGTCTTGAGACTTTTTTCAGAGAAAATTCCACCGCAAAGTTTTACCTGCTAAAAACATGCAGAGAAAACTGCTACAGTTCACGCCGTTTTCATAACAGATACATCGGAATCAAAAAGGGCATTCTCGAAAAATACAGGGACAGGTTCGAGTTTATCGACAGCACTTTCACGCTCATGGACGGTGTTACACTGATTCCGCATGAACTTGACAACATGCCGCCGCAGACTGAAAAACTCCGTAAGCTTGGGCATGTTAAGGGTACGCTGCTTGTAAAAAATGGAAAAAACTGGCAGCTTGACAATTTTGACCACGAGCAGACTGTAGTTTTTGAAACAGAAAAAGGTCTGATTGTTTTTACAAGCTGCGCCCATAACGGCGTTGTAAACACAATCGAGGACGTAAAGCGCGTTTTTCCAGACAAAAAGATTTATACGCTTGCCGGCGGCTTTCACCTGCACAGAAAGTCTGAAAACGATGTAACACAAACCGCGCTTTACCTTGCACAAACTGGAATAAGGCAGATTTACACAGGCCACTGCACCGGCGAACGCGCTTTTGAGATTATGAAAAAATACCTCGGCGCAAAGCTCTATCACCTGCACACAGGGCTTATAATGCAGTTCTAAGTATTTTCAGCATGGCAAAAAAATAGGGCGCAATTGAAAGAAAAGGAGGGTTAAAACTTTCACTGCGCCCACAAAAGGGAAAAAATGGTATAATTATTTATACCTCTAATATCTCTATTTTGTCAAATACTTTTTCTCTACTTTCTCAAAAAAAATTGAAAAAAATGCAATTTTTTTTCTTACAAAGTGCTTTAAAAACAAAAAAGCTGACTTCCAAAACGGAAATCAGCTTCGCTCCCCCGCGCAGGCTTGAACTGCGGACCCACAGATTAACAGTCTGTTGCTCTGCCAGCTGAGCTACAGGGGAATGTAGTTCATTGCTGAACACGTTGAACATAATATAGATAGTTCAAAAAAATGTCAATAGATGGACGAAATATTTTTTAATTTTCGCCGCTTATATCAAGCCCTGCCGCATTTGCTATAAAGTGCTTTATCTCGTCAATTGAACCAGAATACTGCTCTTTAAGCGCGTCAAGATTGCGGTTCAAAGCCTGAACAAAGTCAGGGTCTTGCGACGGTTCAAGCGCAATCTGCTGCCCAAAGCGCTTCTCAAGTTCCTGCTGCTTCTGGCGCAGTTTGGGCATAAACTGCTGTGTCAAAGCCGCCTCAAGCTGCTTCTGCGACTCAAGGTAGCGGCTGAAAACCTGGTCAACCGACTGGAACAATTGCCCTATGTTTTTGTGCGGCAGCAAAACCTCAAGCCCCTGCCCTGCCTGCAAAATCTTTTCTTTTTCAGCCTCATCAGCCGGAAGCTGAATTCTTGCCATAAAAAGCTTTACAGCACCTTCAAGAACAAAGTCTTTTTCTTCATGCTTATAAGCGCCAAAAGCTTTTTTGAAGGCGGCTAAGTCACTATCTGACAAAAAATCAGAGGCAAGCTTTTTGCCGCAGTTGTTCAGTTCTCTTTTTTTGCCGACAGAAGCATCGCTTTTTATGTCTGCTGTCCGTTCAAGTGCAATTTCTAATGCAGATTTAATTTGTGCCATATACTAAAAATACGGATTTTGCTGAAATTTTTCAAGGTTGTTTCAAGATTCGCAGGTGATAAACCGTTTTTCTGTTGCAATATGCGTTGAAGGAACATCGTAATCGTCGGACGGCAGCTCTTCAAAAACCTGACAGTCATAGCAGAAGCCGATTATAGCTTTTGGAAGATAAACTGAAGAATTTGAGCGGTAAACGCCGTCAATGTAACGGTCGTAATAGCCTTTGCCATGCCCAAGCCGCGTTCCGTCTAAGGCAAACGCAAGCCCCGGCACAACAAACAGACTGTCCAGCGGCAGTTTGCTCTGGTCAATTTTTTCAAGAAAGGCGCAAGGCTCTAAAACATTGAAACTGCCTGTTTCAACCTGTTCTTCGATTTTCTTTTGCGGGTCAAGCAGATAAAATTCAAGCGTATCGCCTGCAATTTTTGGAATTGCGACAGCCTTCTTATCTGCAAAAGCTTTTTCGATTAAGCATGAAGTGGAAATCTCGCTTTTTTTTGACATAAAAACAAAAAGGCACTCGGCTTCTTCATAAAAACTTGTGGCTGCCAAGTTTGCCGCAGCAAGCATACTCCGCGTTTCAGTCTCAAAACCCACGCGAAGCTGTTTCACAGCAAGTTTTGCAGCCGCCCTCGCCTCTTCTTTTGATTCAAATACCATTTCTCGCCTCTCCCCACACCTGCAACAAGCATAACACATTATTCAAAAAAATTTAAGATACCTTGCAGAGTATTTTTTACAAAGAAAACGAAAACACGCTTATTCCGCGACGCTTATGCGGTTTACGGCGCTTACAACGCTGTTAATACCGGCAAAACCGATGTTCGTGCTCTTGCCGCAGCCCCAGAATTTGCGCCCGTCATCAAGCGTAATCTCTACGCACGCAAGAGCCTCTGTGCCCGTACCGAGACCGATTGCGTGCTCGTGGAATGCTGAAATCGAGAAATGCGGCACGCTGGCTTTTTGCAGAGCCGAAACAAACGCATCGAGAGGACCGTTTCCGCTTGAGCCGATTGCGATAATCTCGCCCAAATAGCAGATGCTTGCGCGGCACTGAACCTGGTCGCCGCCGAGGTAAGTCTGCGCAAAATCGACGATTTTTAGCGGGCTTGTCGTATCAATCCATGTATCAATAAAGAGCTGGTAAATTTCTTCTGCGGAAAGCTCGCGCTGAAGCTTGTCGGCGGCAGAAGTAACAACCTTGCCGAGAACAGGGTGCATTGCCTTCGGCAGAGAAATACCGTAATTCTGCTCGAGAATCCATGCCGCACCGCCTTTGCCGCTCTGGCTGTTTATTCTGATTATCTCCTCATATTCGCGGCCAATATCGTGCGGGTCAATCGGAATGTATGTAACGTCCCAGGGCGCGTCGCCCGGCATAGACTGACGCGCTGCCATAGCCTTGCGTATTGCGTCCTGATGCGAGCCTGAAAAAGCCGTAAAGACTAAAGAGCCTGCATACGGCTGCCTTTCTGGAACCTGCATATCAGTAAATTCGCTGTATTTTTGTGTAATTTCCGGCAGATTTGAAAAATCAAGCCCAGGATCAATGCCGTTTGTGTACATATTCAGCGCGGTTGTTACAATATCAAGGTTGCCTGTACGCTCACCGTTGCCGAAAAGGCAGCCTTCAACACGCTCCGCTCCGGCAAGCAGAGCAAGCTCGCAAGAAGCAACGCCTGTTCCTCTGTCGTTATGGCAGTGCGTGCTTACTATGACATTTTCGCGGTCAGAAATATGCTTGCAGAAATACTCGATTTGGTCTGCATAGACATTCGGGGTTGAATATTCAACCGTTGACGGCAGATTGAAGATTATCTTGTTCCAGTTATGATGATTCCATGCTTTTTGAACAGCCTCGCAAATCTCAACTGAAAAATCAATTTCGGTATTTGAAAAGCTTTCCGGCGAATACTCAAGCTGAATATTCGCTCCTTCCGCAAGATATTCGTTCTGCTTTACAGCCTCTATGCCGTTGACGGCAATGGCGGTAATTTCCTCTTTTGACATATTGAATGTGTATTTTCTCTGGTTTGGCGAAGTTGAATTGTAAATGTGAAAAATCGCCTTAGGTGCGCCGCGTATGCTTTTCATAGTCTTGGCAATAAGGTGCTCGCGCGCCTGGCACAAAACCTGAATAGTTACATCTTCGGGAATGTGGTTTTCTTTTATAAGACGGCGCACAAATGAGTATTCGGTCTGCGACGCACTCGGAAACCCAACCTCAATCTCTTTGAAGCCAATCTTTACAAGCATATCAAAAAAGGCAAGCTTCTGTTCCACGTTCATCGGCACAGACAATGCCTGATTGCCGTCTCTTAAATCTACAGAACACCATATCGGCGCGCGGTCAATGGTCTTTTCAGGCCACTCGCGGTTTTTAAGCGGAATTTTACCAAAAGGGTTGTACTTAGCCATTTTTTACACACTCCAATTTGCCGCCGGACATCTGACGGCATAAAAAAAGCCTGCCACCGGTAAGGCGACAGGCTGTAATAAGCATATATATTTCACAGCTTACGTTCTTACGCGGCAATTTGAGAAAAGTCCTGCTAGAAGTAGTTTTTCTGTGAAAATCATAAGACAAACATAGAGAAAATCATGCCTTTTGTCAACAATTTCAGAACACGCCTGATAAACAGCGCACCAGGCACTTGACGTACAGGGAATTCTGGGGGAGAATTTACACTGATAAAGGGCGGCTTAAGAGCTAAAGTTTTAATGTTTTTTGCCGATAAGCTAATTGGGGAAATTGTATACATGGACGTATGCGGTTTCTTCTTGTTATTTTTACTTATATAATATAGTTTTTAACAGAATGGAGATGGATCTTGATTTCTGAAAGAAAAACGCTACACGGAATGCTTCGCGCTTCCGTTTTACTTATCTGCATATTCAGTTCTATCAGTTTATGCACAGCACAACAGAAAGATGATACTCAGCTTATTGAGCTTATGGATGTAATGCTCGAGGATTTTTTAAATCCAAGACAGACAGCCCCTATAGTTGAACAGAAGCCGCGTGTTCTGCAAGATTCTGCAATACCTATGGAATCTGCGCCTATTACCTCGTCTACTCTGCCGCAGGCATCATCTCCTTCTATGCCGGTACATGTACCGCTTGCAGAAGACTACTCGTACACAGAGCCTAAGCAGAACAGCGCAGCACAAACTGTACCGTCTCAGTCTGTTACAACGCCTCAGCAGTACAGCCAGCCGCAATACACACAGACACAGCAGTTGCCGCAGACACAGCCTGTATACTCTCAGCCGCAATATACTGAAATTCAGCCTGTCTACACGCAGCCTGCACAGACACAACCGCAATATACGCAACCTCAGCCAGTCTACACACAGACTGAACCAGACTACGTTGATATTCAGCCTATATACGCACAGGACACACAGTCACAGCCTGTTTACACACAGCCTGCACAGACTCAACCGCAGTACACTCAGACTCAGCCAATTCAGACCCAGCCGGTACAGAGTCAGCCGCAATACACTCAGGCACAGCCTGTACAAAGCCAGCCAGTTCAGCCTCAGCAGCCTGAACCAGCACAGCAGGCAGAGAATGTACAAATTGCAGAAGCTGACACAGACTACCCTGATATTGCTATAGACGACGATGAGCTTGGCAGTCTTGATGATATTCAATTTACAGAAGAAATGCTCCAAGAGAATTATTTTCAGCCTGTAAATACATTGACTGCAAATATTGAATATAACTCATACAACTCAAAGTTCAGAACACTCGGCGGTTCTGTAATGTTTGACCACTCATTCAGACAGAATTCTGCTATAGGTTTTCTTACCGGCGGTTTTATCGACTTTTCTGACGGTTTCAAAATCAAAGGTCTTAACTTCTCAAAGATTATTCTTGAAGCAGAGCTTGCTTTGTTCTACCGTCATTACATAATGTCAGATTCAATGAAAGCAAAGCATCCTTACGGCTGGGGCTTCTACCTTCAGCCTGAACTTGGTGCAGCAGTTGCATTCAACAAGACAGGTCTGATAAAAGACCAGCTCGGCTTAAAGGTTTCTCCTCTCGGAGCATTGCGTGTAGGTTACCGCTATTATATAAGAAAATCACCGCTTTATATAGAACCATTCCTCCGCGTCGGCTATCCGTTTGTTGCAGGCGGCGGTATCGGTTTTGGTCTCCAGCTTTAGCAGAAACCCAAAAAAAGGAGCAGGCACAAAAGTTTTGTTCAAAAGCTTTTGTGCCTTTTTTTGTTCTGGAGCTTGTTTCAGAATTCGTTGAGTTATTTAATTTGATTTTTACACCAAGTTCGAACATTTTCCATATCGGCAAGGGCTGCTTTTACATGGAAATCAGATATTTCAAATTCCTGCGCATTCTAAGACCTCGTTAGAAACTTCGGGAACATTATTGTCAATATTTTTATCGCTCATACAACAAAACGTCCTCATTTGCTACAGTTTTTTCTATGAATTTTTCTGTATAAGACTTATATCATCTGTTCATTGGTCGTATTGCCAACAGTATGTAAGCTGGCATGATTGGAATAGCCTAGTTTAATAAAGATTGACAGAAACTACTGTACGCATCTTGCAACCATAAAGCAAACCAGAGCAATAAGCACCAATTCTGCATAGATTTTGAATCTCAGCGCTTTTTGTTCTGGAGTTTTCCTAACAGTTCTGCCTGTAGCTTTATCATAATCAAAAGTTTCATTTCCGAAAATTTTTATAAGCTTGGGCAAAATAACCATCGCAACTATTGCAATAAGAATAAATATAATCATTTAATGATTTCCTTTGCAAATTATCAATTTATATTATTTACGCTTAATAAAGCATTTTTATCAGTTATTCCATAATAAACTCTCAAATTTTACAATTTGTCTGTTTTATTTATATGCTTTTTTTTCTGGAGTTTTACTATTTCTGTTAAAACCATAACAACGATACTGATTAGTTGTGCGATAATGACAATAATGACTATACAGAAGAAAATTTCCATTAAAGTATTCATTAAAGTAATGCTTCGCGCTGGTTTTAATTCTCTCATTCCTCCCATTGTCGCCACCCTCTCCCTGATCCTGTCCTCAGAACTGCTTCGCGTTGGTTCTAATTCTAAACTTTGCGTTGAAAAATCACCATTATCATAGGCAACAGAATCAGAACTTGAATTAAGGCTGTTATAATCCTCGAATTTTATAGCAATATAATTTCCATATTTGCCTATTTGTATGCTTCTTGTGCTTATCTTGGAATCTAATAAAATTTTTGCCAAAGAATCAACTAAAGTATTATCCCCAAAAGTTGCGAGCATTTGATAAGAATCTAATAAATCTTTTGAATCTGCTGTATCATTTCCATATTGATTTGCTTGTACATAAAATAAGGTTTCAAATGGAATATTTGTTACAGCAAAGCCTTTTGCATTTCCGCTTTGATAATTTGGATAATATGTAATAAGCATACAAAACCCATATTCTTCGGTATATACCAATCTGTCAGTTGCATATTTACCGTCATAATCCAACATGGTCTTTTTATATGCAAATGGAGCTATACAAATAAATAAGATTAGAGCAACCAACATCAAACGCCGAAACCAACGTTTTGTCATTAGGAAGATGAAAAGTGTTAAATAAATAAGAATGATAATGCCATCCGAATCTAACACATCCCATACAAAATCCAAAAGAAATGGAATTGTGAATACTATAACTAGAATCGTTAATAGTATTAATACTATTATTAGTACTCGTTTTTTGTTTTTCCCTGAATTATGCATTGATTCAGCTCTCGTTTCTTCACCTACATTACTAGAATCATTTGCAGATTCGTTATCATTGGTTGAAGTTTCTATTACAGACGGCACATTTACAGAATTCTCTGATGTTTTTCTTTTTATCGAATTAAAAGAAGCTTTAGTTTCATTAATTACAGTTGAAGATTTTTCTTTAATTCTTTCTCCTATATTTTTAAAGAACAATTTTACATCATCTGCTTTTATGCCTTTTTTGTCAAAAATAAGGTAAATGATTATACTTGAAATAATTACAATAACAATCGTTTGGAACATATTAATCTCCTAATATTTCATACGCGTTAAATGATACTGTCGCATTTATTGGTGAATTATACCTATGTTTAATAATTAGTAAGCATTGCGCACAATACGGAAACCTACATCACTTCTTCTTTCGTTGTACAAGGCTTCATAGATATGTATTTTACACAATTTCTTCTCGTCACGATAAGATCCACCTGATATATATCTGTTAAATATAGGGGTACTTTCACCAGAGAAAAGAAATAATTTACCACACATTTCCCATACATTTCCGCTCATATCATATAAACCAAAGCCATTGGCTTTTTTTCGTCCAACACTTTTTGTATGTGCATTTCGCTCGCTGGCTGTTTTATACTTTTTATATTCTGCATAATCATCAGGGAATTCAACATTATCATACCATCCTACTTCATCAAGATTATTACTTCCTGCATATTCAAAATCATCGCCACCTTTTGCAGCATATTGCCATTCTTCTATCGTAGGTAATCTGTATCCATTTGCATATTCATTACAATATATATAGGTTGCCCCATAATTGTTCATCTTATCATCTATATATTCATCCTTATGCGGTATATAGTCCCATTTTGTAAAATCTGTTGTACCATTTACAGAATATACTGGTGTTAAGCCTTTAAGTTTACTCAACTTATTGCAGAAATAAATCACATCCCAAATGTTTACATTTTCAACAGGTAAATTCTCACCTTCAAAATGGCTTGGATTTTCACCCATTACAGCTTCATATAACTCTTGCGTTACTTCTGTTTTTAACATCTTGTAATTTTTACCAGGTATATTAATCAATTGGTAATACCTGTGAAAATTTGTACCAGGTATTTTTATCATTTCCTGTGAAAAACAAAATGTTATACTTAATATCAGCGTCATAGTTACAATAATTATTTTTTTCATGTTTTATCCTCCAAAAATATTTGATTATAAATGCAGTCTTTGTAACAAAGAAAATTAATCGAATTTTCTCATAACAAATACTTTAAACTTATCATTATTGTTATAAGAAAAACCACCGCTCTCGCCCCAAACGGTTATTTTATTTATTGAAATCCATTCATTAGGAGGTATATCAGGACAAACATAATCTGGATTATCAGTATCATAATCATAATAGGAATTCCTAGTCCTGTAACTTGTTGAAACCCAAAACCGGGGTAAGTAAAAATTATCCATTCCATAGATAACAGCAAGAGTATTATCAATTTCAGTACTATATTTCAAATCATCCCAAACCCAATTAAGGAGATAACCAGTTTCAGAAATAGTTGGAATATACCATCCGTCAGTAAATTTACCGACATTAAATCTGCGTCCATACGATTCAGCAAAAAACAGTGCAGGATAATTTTTTTCAAGGTTTTTGCTTCCATCCGGGTCAACCCGCTTTACAATTTCTAATGCTTTGCTGCCGTCTTTTAAATCCTCAAGTGCCTCAAATCTACCCGCATATCCATAACAGTCTTTACTTGCCCATTCACACACACCTGTATGTATGCCAAGTCCAAGAGCATAAGAACCGTCTTTTGCAATATTCCAAATAACCGCGACAGCATTAGAGTTATCAGCATCATATTCGTTTGCAGATACAATTTTTCCGTCATCAAGAATGATTTTGCCAATATCTGACATTTTGTATACTCTTTTAGCAGGTTCAGCTACGTCTTTACTGGTAACGACTTTATTTGAAGAATACTCGTTTTGTTCTCCTTTTGGAGACTCGGCTAAGACTTTACTGGTAACAATTTTATTTGAGAAATGTTCATTTTTTTCTTCATTCTCTATTCTTTTTTGTTCCCTGTCAGCATACTTTTCGGCTTCTCTTATCGTTTTTGTATATGAGTATCCATTAGTTATAAAGGGTAGAGTCTTAAACAAGAATAACAAAAGCAGACTTATGATAATAGCTGCTATTAGTGGTCGTTTTCCTTTTTTTATGAATATTGGAAACTTTTCTTTAATTTTTTCTCCCATATTTTTAAAGAACAATTTTACATCATCTGCTTTTATGCCTTTTTTGTCAAAAATCAAATAAACAATTATACCTAATAGAATTACAATAGCAATTGTTTGAAACATAACAATCTCCTATTTATAGCATATTTTCTAATACGCTTTTAGCACATTACAAAGTTTGTATTTTTAATATTAATTTGCCAAAAGCGAATTGTCAACAATTATTATGCGCTGATAGCATATTGTTAATATGGAATTGAGAACCGTATTTATTGAAAATGTAAAAAAATATCGAAGTATCAACAGTCTGTCGCAAATGGCATTAGCAGAGCGATGTGGAACTTCAACAAGCTATATCGGTGAAATTGAAATCGGAAAGAAATTTCCTTCAATAGATATGGTACAAAAAATTGCGGCAGCATTAGATGTTCCACCTTATAAATTGTTTATGGAAAAAACGGATCAGTACATTACAAACCTAGCCCCTGACGCAAAACAGGAACTTGTAACAAAACTTCAACAATCAATAAAAGATATAATTTGCGAGACCATCTGAGAGGAAATAAAGTTAAAAACTTAATTCTTTCTTTTTTCATATTCATGTACTATACTTTGCACGTACAAGCTGTACGGATATTTTTTGCTATCCATAATCTTGGAGGATAAAATGCATGCATCACTGAATAAAACAAAAGTATATCTCGATACTTCTGTTATCAGTTATCTTGAGCAGACTGATGCTTCTGAACAGATGCAGATAACTCGTGATGTGTGGGAAACTTTTAAGAGCGGAAAATATGATATTTATATTTCTGATGTTGTTATTCAAGAATTAGCCAAATGTTCAGATGACAAAAAGAAAGCTGCTTTATTTTCTCATCTAAATGAAATAGATTATAAGTTGGTGAATGTTACAAAAGAAATGTTTGCTTTTGCAGAACAAATTATAGATTTCGGTATTCTAAAAAAAACGCAGTTTTGATGATTGCCAACATATTGCAGCAGCAATTATAAGTAATTGCGATTTTATTGTGTCTTGGAATTTCAAACACATTGTTAATGTAAACACTATAAAAGGTATAAAAATTCTGACAACAACAGAAGGTTATAAAGATATTTTGATTTATTCACCAGAAGCCTTTCAGACTGAAAAGGAGGATGAAAATGAATACAACTATTACTGAATTGAAAAAACCTGAACTTTCACGCCGTTTTGATGTTGAAGATATCCGCAAGTTGCGCGAATACAATTCGCTCCGTCATATTAACATGACGGCGGATGAAGTTCTTGCAGAACTCCATGCTGACACTGCTGCCATTATAGAACAGCTTGTAAAAAATGGGAATGTTACAAGAATTTAATCTACTTATCAAATTCCACAACTCATAAAACTTTCTTACCTTGTGTAAGAATTCCTCAAAAAAAGCATTTTCTTACACAGTGTAAGCATGTACACCTTACACTGTGTAAGATACGAATCTTACCTTGTTTAAGAAACATATCTTACCACTATTAAGGTGTGCTTCTTACATTGATTAAGCATAATTCGCAAAAATCTCTACTGCACAGAAATGAACAGCAAAAAAAGCATGTGTTTTTGTACTAGCTTATGTTATAATGGAAATGATTATGGAGGTGAAAATGTCATACGAAACAGTTATTGAGCAAGTTAGAACTTTACCAGAATCATTATTGACCTCAGTTTCAGCTTTTATAAAGCTTCTTGAATCTGAACAGGGAGAAGTTTTCACAACACACACTACTCCAAATAATAAGCAGCAATTTTTTGATTTAGCAGGAAAACTTCATCTTAATGCAGATTCCGTTACAGAATTCCGAGAGGCAAGTCTTTTATGATACTTGTAGATACAAATATAATAATCGACTTTTGGGATAAACCGACTGAAAAAGCAAAGAAAATATTTGCTGAAAATGATATTGCCATTTGTGGTGTTGTAAAGGCAGAAATATTGAGAGGGAGTAATTCTGACAAGCAGTTTTGTCAAATGGAAAATGCTTTAAAAGATTTCTTCTATCTGCCTTTTTCTGAAAACGACTGGCTTTTACTTGCAAAACAATTTATCTGCCTTAAACAAAACGGACTTGTTGTTCCTTTTCAAGATGCAATAATAGCCTATATTGCTATAAAACACGATTGTGAGATTTGGACAAATGACAGACATTTTAAATTAATGCAAGCAGTTTTACCCGGATTAAAATTATTTGATACTCAAACCTGCATATAATTAAAATAATGTGAACGTCAAAGCGGTTTATCATTTTTGGGCATAAAAAAAGCCGGTAAAACTTACCGGCTTTCATAAAGGAGCTTTGAGTGCAACACTTAAGTTGCTGTATATATTAAAAAACTTCAAATAATGTGTTATTGCAATCATAAAACAAACCGCCGTACAAAAGAAAGGTTACAAAGTTTTTTGATTTTTTTTAAATTTTTTAGAGTTTTTTTAAAAAAAAGGCTGCCCGAAGCAGCCGTAAACGAATCAACACATCAAAGCAAAAATTATTTCTTTGCTTTTGGAGCCAAAGATTTGACAAGCTCAATATTTGCTGAAATTCTTTTAGCGTCTTTCTTGTCATTAGCTTTCTGTGTAGCAGTGATTCTGTCTGATCTAAAACGTTTAGCAAGTCTCATAAAGATACCTCGTTATTGGTTTGTGATTACCTTGTACATATAACCCTATTAATAATATCAAAAAAACAAAATAAAGAAAATCACTTTTGGAATTTTTTTCTATAAAAAGCTGCCGGTATACAAAGTACTTGCTTTCATATTAATATTGCTGCATATAGCATAAAAAAAGGAATCCACATGGAAATTCGGGAACTGACCAAAGACTACCTGGCTTCGCTGCTTGAATTATATATTCAGCTTGATGAATCAAACAAAAACCTTACAGTTGAAAATTCAGAAATAGTATGGAAAGAAATTGAGGCAACACCAAACATCAAATATTTCGGTGCTGTAGACAACAAAAAAGTTGTTTCAACCTGTTATTGCATTATTATTCCAAACCTGACAAGCGGAAACCGCCCAATCTGCTTTTTAGAGAACGTGGTCACCGACAAAGACTACCGGAAGCAGGGACTTGCAAAAAAGGTCATAGACAAAGCCGTTGAATTTGCAAGAAGCCGTAACTGCTACAAAGTAATTCTCCAAAGCGGAATTGCACGAAAAGAAGCGCATCAGTTTTACGAAAATCTCGGCTTTAACGGAAACAGCAAAAAAGCTTTTGATATGCGCCTCAAATATTAGATTTTCTTCAAAGGGGCTTTGAAGCTCATTTTGCGGGGCGTAGAGATAGAATCAAATTTTACGGTATAGACGTGCTTTACGGCATCTACATCAATTATTGTGCCGCTGCCCAAAATAGCGTGGCTTATTCTGTCATCTTTTTTTAAGCCGGAAAGTGCCGAGATTTTGGCGAGCGCAGCGTTTGTGTCCTCAATATAGCGGAGCGTGTTTTTCACAAGATGTTCCGGCACTTCTACAGCATAATCAAGCAGGCGCTTTTCCACGTCAAAAATAAAGCGCGACGGATAGCGGTAGCCGAAGCCCTGCATTGTGCCTTCAGATTCTGTAAGATAGAGCCGGTCTTTGGCGCGCGTATAGGCAACAAAGCAGAGCCGCCGCTCTTCTTCCATTGCCTGCATTGAATCAACCTTTTTGCTCGGAAACATGTTCTCGTTCATGCCGGCAAGAAACACAACAGGAAATTCCAAGCCCTTTGCAGTGTGAATAGTCATAAAGCGGACAGCGTCTTTTGTTGTGCCGAGGTCTGAATTGGTGTAAAGAGCGGCATGGGCAAGATAATTTGGCAAAGTACACTCCTCGCCGCAAGAAGTCTCGTATTCGTAGATTGACTGCTTTAGCTCGGCAAGATTGTCCAGCCTCTCCTGCCCGCCTTCGGTGCGCAAAGAAAGCTCATAGCCGGACTCATTCATTACATGGCTGAAAAGCTCTGAAATCTGCATACCGGCGTAGCTTGCCGAATACTTTTCGATTAAATCTATAAATGCTTTTGCCTTAGTGTTTGCAAAAATCTCGTCATCAGCAGATTTTTTCAGCGCTTCATAGAGTGAGCAGCCGTTTTTTTCGGCATAGTCTTTTAAAAAGCTTATGCGCCGCTCTCCGATATTACGCTTAGGCGCGTTTACAATCCGCAAAAATGAAAGGTCGTCTTTGTAGGCAATCATGCGCAGATATGAGAGAGAATCTTTGATTTCGGCGCGGTCAAAAAACGGCATACCCGAAAACAGCGTGTATTCAATCTGCTTTTTTTGAAAAACTTCCTCGATTACTCGGCTTATATAATGGGCGCGGTACATAACCACAATATCTGCGGGTGAGAAGCCTTCAGTTTTAAGCTCGATGATTTTGTCCGCTATGTAATTTGCCTCATCTTCAGAAGATTTGGCGTGATAATACACAGGCTTGGGCAGCGCACCGCCAGTCCGCACCGGCACAAGCGATTTTTCAAGGCGCACGCGGTTTTTTGCTATAAGCGAATTTGCGGCATTGATAATGCCAGGTACAGAGCGGTAGTTCTGCATCATCATTATCGTCTGTGTGCCTTCGTGCGTCTTATCAAAATCCATAAGATATTTGACGTTTGCGCCGCGCCATGTGTAGATTGTCTGGTCGGGGTCGCCGACAATGAACAGGTTCTTGTGGTAGGCGCACAAAACTTCCATAAGCTGATACTGAATCAGGTCAATGTCCTGAAATTCGTCAATCATTATGTACTCAAGCCGCTGCTGCCACTTAAGCTTTATCCCGCTGTTCTGCTCAAAAATAAAAAGCACAAATTTCAGAAGGTCGTTATAATCAAGCCCAAAGCACTTTTTTTCCTGATAAAGATAGCCGTAAAAGATTATGTCTTTTGGCGTTTTTGCTTCTATATACTTCTGATGAATCTCGTCGAGCGTCATACGGATCATGTCGTTGTAATAATCCGGGTTCTCAAAGAGCTTTCTAATTTCAATCATGTCGCGCGCATTTGAAAAAGTCATGTCACGCAAGGTTAAACCGCGCTCTTCGTAGATAATCTGAAGCATTGCATCAATGTCAGAATTGTCGAGCACCAAAAAGCTTTTAGGATACTGAACCGCGTTAGAATCTTCCTGAAGAATGCTTACACAAAAGCCATGAAAAGTGGAAATATAGCCCGTATCATTGTCGCCTGTAAGCTTCCGTATACGCGAGCGCATTTCGTTTGCGGCTTTATTCGTAAAGGTAACACAGAGAATATTAGACGGAAGAATGCCGACTTCGTTTACAAGATAGGCAAATCTGTGAGTCAAAGCGCGTGTCTTGCCCGAACCTGCACCGGCTATTACGCGCACAAAACCTTCTGTGGCAGTAACAGCCAGTTTCTGTTCTTCGTTGAGTTCATCTAAAAGCATATTCCCACCCGAAATAACGCTTTTATTTTATCAGCAACAGATTGTCGGGTCTAGTCTGATTTTATCTTCGCTCACTTCGGCTTGGTTCGGCTTCGCTCAGTTAACGGCCGGTGGTTGAGCGGAGTCGAAACCACCGGCCACTACAGTAGCGCCGCTTCCATTTTTACATTCTGCAAGTTTATGTAATTTATTAAAATCTCCTGCTATTAAAGCTTCCTTCTTTTTTCTGCTCCAACCTTGTATCTGCTTTTCTCGATAAAATGCCTCTTCAATTCTTGAAGATTCTTCAAGATATACAAGTTTTACCGGCAAATGTGCTTTTGTATAATTTGAACCTTCTCCATTCTCATGCTGCCAAAGTCTTTTTTCTAAATCTGTTGTACTTCCTGTATAATAACAATCATTTGCACATTTCAGAATATATACATATCCTTTCATTTTTTAATGCCCTTCTCTACTTTCGGTCACTTCGACTCCGCTCAGTGATCGGTTGGTGGTTGAGCGGAGTCGAAACCACCAAACACAGCAGCCCAACTTCCATTATTCGCTCACTTCGACTCGCTCAGTGACCGGCCGGTGGTTGAGCGGAGTCGAAACCACCAACCATTACAGCAGCACAGTTTCCATTATTCGGTCACTTCGACTTCGCTCAGTGACCGGGCTGGACTTACAGCTTAAAAAGTTTGTATACAAGCTTATTCAAAAGCTTGAAGAGCAGTGCAAGCGCAATTGTAGACGCAATTACGCAAACCTCGTAAAGCACAAGATTGTAGTTTCCGGCTTTATAAAGCGGGCTTCTGCCGTTATAAATCAAAAAGCGGAAAACCGTTATTGCGACAAGGTTCATCATATAAGTTTCATACGAAATGCCGCCAAAAAAGCGCGAAACAGGGTTTTCAGCATGATAAACGAGCATTACGGCAAAAAGCGTAATGACAAACATTGTGACTTGCGGAAGCTGGCCCAAATAGCAGATAAACTTGTTCAAGATGCCCGGGCCGTTGCCTGCCCATTCTGACCAGTAGGCGAATTTTCCCTGAAGAAAGCCCGAAAGAATATGGAACGCAACCAGCAGCACAATGCAGCAGAGAAGCTTCAAAAGATAAAGCTTCTTGAACCATCCGCGGATTTTCTCTTCGTTGGCAGCAAAAACCATGCCGATAAAAAACGCTATAGAAGAATTGACCCACCATTCGCCGAAAAACCAGATTACGCCCGGCTGCTTCCACCAGACGGCATTTTGAACTGCGCCCGGCACAACCCACCAGTTCGGCTCGCCTGCCCACCACGCAAAATGTCCGTTAAAGCAGAAGAACACGCCCTGCAAAAAAATCACGAGAAACATCAGCGTAAAGCAGAGCTTTCTGTTTTTGACGTTCTTAAAGATAAAGTAAAACGCAATATACAAAAGCGTAAGCACCACAGGATACCATGCGTAATAATTGAGCAGAGTCAAGCCCAAAAGGCCTGCAATCAGGCGCAGCGGCGGCAGGTCATAACCGCCTGCAATACCGAAAATTGCAAAAAGAACGGCGTTTACATAAAACGGAATAAGAATCGCCTTGAACACGCGCTTTTTCAAAAAGCCTTCAAGATAATTCTCTTTTGTATCAAGGCTCTTAATCAGACCGAAACCCGAGCAGAAGAAAAAGACTGCGACAAAGAAAAAGCCCGCATTTACAAAAATACTAAGCTCGCCATGGTGTCCCTGCCCTGCCGACATCTGAAAAGCCTGTTCCTGCGAAATATGGTGCAGAATAACGCCGAGCGCCGCAAAACCGCGCAAAGACTTTGTAACCTCAAGAGAAGTCGAATCTTCGTGGAAATTGCCTTTTCCGCGGGCTAATTTGCCACCCCACAAAAGCAGAGCCACAACCAGAGCATAAGTAACATAAGAAATGTACATAATCCCTCCCAAAAGCATTTTAAATATAATAGCATCATAACCTAAGATTTACAAAACGCCAAGTTTCTGCCGAAATTTGCATCTTTTACATTGTATTTAGAGAAATTAGAGTTTTAACAATTGACTTTTTTGAGATTTCTGCCGATATTATAACGTGGCGAGGGGATATCGCTTTTTAGGCAAAAGGATTTGCAGATGAAAAAATTTAAAAACACTTTATTACTGATTATTCTTTTAACCCTCGCGTTAACATTCCCATTCGCCTGCGGTGGTGGCGGAGGAGGCGGTGGCGGAGCCGCTGCTGGTCCTGCAGCATCATCGGAAGCACCAGAAGAAGAGAACACACCTTCTACACCGGCAAGATCTTCTGCCGCAGAGATTATAAGCTTTAAATTTGAAAAAGCCAAAAACGCCCCTGCCCTTTCAGCATTTTCAAGCGATTTGGCAGGACGTCTGTCAGATACCAATAATCAGCAGATTATTGTTGATTATAATTACGGTACAATGGATGCAAAGCCTCTTCTTAAACCTACTATAAAAATTTCTTCTACCGCAACAATTAAAGAAGACACTTTTACACAGACTGAAGAAAACGGCGAAAAAATCTGGACTACTAACGCTCCGATAGATTTCTTTAACAATACCGTTACTTTTACCGTAAAGGCTGAAGATGACACCGAAAAGCCATATACTGTAATCCTCAATGAAATGGCGCCCGGCGAACACAGAATTATCTACAGACCGGAAGGAATTATCGATAACCCGTATCCGGCAACATATAAAGAAAGCATTGGCATACAATTCAATGAAAACCCAAACAAAGTTACCGCAAAGAACTACTACTTTGACGGCTGGTATGAGGAAGAAACTCTAACTACTCCAGTGACAGGCTGGGGCAGAATGGAAAAAACTGGCGATGTTACCCTGTACGCAAAATTGCAGCCTGCTCCGTATGCAGACCTTGAGCACAGCAAAGTATTCGCTAATGGAATTCCAGTAACTGTTAAAGAAACTGACGGCGCAACAATGATATACTTTACCGATGCAGCCGGAAACGAAAAATCTCTTAATGCAGTTAATGAGAACTATACAAATTTTGCAGGTTTTGATTTGTACGCAGGTACATCAGGCGATGCAGATGCACCAACTATCAGCGCACCTGGTTATATCACTTATATGAGCGCGCCGACCGGTGATATCACTATTACAGGCGGAAGACTCAACAACGTTTACGGCGGCAACGGCAACACTCCAAAAACAGCTTTAATCGGCGGTTCTATCATCCATCTTTCAGGCAATCCTGAAGTAGGCAACCAGAAAAAAAGCGGTATCTGGCTCAAGTCTTTCTCTGGAAGCAAGGTTTACGCAGACGGCAATGTAAGTTCTGCCGGAAATAAAATTACACTGATTGCAGCGCCAAATACATCAGCCGGAGCAGTTGTTGTTGAATCATCTGCCAGCAACCACTATACGCTCAGAAACAGCTACCGCACAGAAAATGTTGAACTGGAAGACAAAGAAAACAACGTCAAAATCAAAGCAGGCATAAGCCTGCCTGACCCGGAAGATGTAACATGGTCAAGAGACGCTGACGGAGATTACTTTACACTTGGACCTGATCACTTCCATTCTGACGGTACGATTCTCAGCATCGGTGTAGAAGGCGGTTACTTTAAAGTACAGTCTACAACTGTAGACGGCGGTAACTTTGACATGGCAATCCGTTACAGTGATGACAGCCTCAACGTATATGTTGACAAATATATTGACGGTGACAGTAACACTGACAATAACATTAAAACTAGCGATAAACTTAAATACGTGCAGTTCATATCCGAAAACCATGAAATTGCAGCTTCCGCAGCATCGAGCTTCCTTGAAAAGATTCATTTTTTCATTGAACCAGGTAAATCTCAGGTGAAGATAAAACTCAACCTTCAGACTGTTGATTTGCAATATATAAAAGACAATCATGCTACATACTTTAATGGAAGCTTTTATAAAATTGACAATACATATAAAACAAAAGATTGGAATGCCGCTCTTACTAAAGCAAAAGCAAGCAAATTCAACGGTCTTACCGGCTATCTTATGACCATAACTTCGCAGACAGAAAATATGTTTATCTACGACCGCGTATACAAAAAACAGAACATCAACCAATCAAATGCGAGAGGTTGGATTGGTGCAAAAAGAGAAAATGGTATATGGAAATGGGCTTGCGGTCCTGAAGAAGGTACGCCATTTTACGACCAAGAATCAAAAAAAACTATAAACGGCAGTTTTGCTGCATGGGATAGCTTTAAAGACAGAAAGAGGAACGGTACGTGGAGTCTTGGAAATGAAATGCCCGGAATCAGTAATGGAGTACCATTATACACAAAAGACAACTTTTCTGAGAAACCGAACCAAGACTCTATAACAGAACTGGCAAACAAGCATTCTTATGACAATTGCTACTGGCCTGAAGAAAAGCTGGACAGGTGGTATATAGACTGGGCTCACCCAAGAACTGATAGCTACGCATACGATTACGCCTTTTATACAGGTCTATACACATGGGGAAATGATAAAGACTCTCATGGCTTGATAATCGAGTATACTGCTTACAACGGACCAGGCGGAACACCGGATGCTTCTGTACTTATTGCAGAAAAAGATTATTCCCGCAGCAGCAATAGCAGCGGCAAATAAAACGCAAGCCAAAGGTCACCGGTCAACCGGTGGCCTTTTTTTAGCGGAAACCGGTCACTGAACCAAGCCGAAGTGACCGAATCCGAAATGAGCAAAAAATAGAACCTATGCTACTGTAGCGGTCGGTTCGGCTACGCTCACCGACCAGCCTGCTCAGCCACCGCAATTCTGAGAACCCGCCATTCGGGCTACAGAACGCCGAGAACAATTCCTGTTATTATAATTGAAGCGCAGAACAGCTTGTAGCCTATGCCCTTCTCTTTGAAAATGAACTTTCCGCCGAGAATTGTGATTATGCATGCGCTCTGCTTGAGCAGCGTCATTACAGTGATGCGGCTTTCGGGGTTGGCGTTTGCTATAAAAAGCGCCTTGTCGCCGATAACAAACATAACGGCAAGCAGCCACACCCATTTGTTCTTAAGCACAGAAAAGCTGATTTTTTCCCTTTTGACAAGCAGATAAATTACATAATACGAGACAAGAAACAGCATATACCAGAACTGAAGCTGCGAGCTGTTGATGTCGCGCATAAGAATCTTGTCCATAAAGCCCGAAACTGAATTGAAAATGCACGAAAGAAATGCAAGCGCAACAAAAAACGCCGTTGTCTCTCTAACAGGAATCTGGGTCGGCATTTCTTGGTTTTGGGCAGCTTCTAAGGCTGAAGCCTCTACGTCCGCGCCATTAGAACCGGCAACAGCAGCACCGCCACGCACAGCAGTGCGTTTCCTGCTTTTAGGCTTGAACTTTAAAAGCAGAAGCCCTGCACTTACAAGAATAAGCCCCAAAATCTGGTATATTCCCAATGTTTCGTGAAGCACTATAACGCCGAGCAATGTCGCAAAAAGAATGCGCGACAGCGACAAGATGCCGTAAAGACTTACAGGCAAAAACTTTAAAGAGCGGAAACTGCAAATCCATGCAAGAAAAATCGCAAAAGCTTTTAATGCAACTAAAAAATAGAACTTAAGCTCCATGCCGCCTGCGTCTTTTGCCTGCGGAACGACGAAAACAAACGAAAGAACCGTATAAGCCACAAGAACTTCCATTACGGTGTTTGTGTACATCGCCTTTTTTTTGGCTATTTCCCTTCCGCCTTTTAGAACGCCGTACAAAAGAACAAGAAAAACCCAAGTCATGGCGGTTATAGTCTGTCGTCGTTAAGGCATTCGCTAAGCTCGTCTTTTAAGCCTAAAAATGCCTCGGCAAGGAACGGGTCAAAATGCTTGCCCGACTCTTCTCTGATAATCTGCAAAGCCTCGTCGAGCGAAAACGGCTCTTTATAGCAGCGCTTAGAAACAAGGGCGTCAAAAACATCTGCAAGAGCCATAATTCTGGCAGAAACAGGAATTGCACAGCCCTTAAGATTGTACGGATAGCCTGTGCCGTTAAACTTTTCGTGGTGGTACAAAGCTACTTCTGAAGCCATGTCTATATATTCAGTATCTTCTATATCGCTCAAAATTTCTTTTACGATTCTGCCGCCCTCAATTGTATGCCGCTGCATGTCTTTGAATTCTTCATCTGTCAGTCTGCCAGGCTTTTTCAAAATCACATCTGAAACGACAATTTTTCCCATGTCGTGCAGAGGAGCGGCTTTGCGGATATTTTCCAAAAATTTTTCGTTTATCGTGTCAGTATAAAGATTTACTTCAAGTGCCCGTTTTGTCAGCATATTGACATAGCGGCTTGTGCGGCTTACATGGTTTCCTGTGTCCTCGTCGCGGTTTTCAATAAGGTTTGACAATGCAATAATTGTAGAATTCTGCATTTTGATAATCTGGTCATCGCGCTTGTGGATTGATTCAGTCTGCTCAAGAACTTCAGCTTCGAGAATTTTCTTATTGTTCATAAGCTGAGATTTCTGACGCTCAAGCTCTTCGTTTTGAGATTCTAACTGCTTCTGCTGCGCAAGAATTTGATCTTCCTGCCTTAAATTGCGGACGGTTACATACTGCTTGAAAAAACAGACAAAAAATATGACAACTCCGAAAAAATATATGTTCAGCATGTTTAGTGGTACTTTTAATATAACTACTTTTGCACCTAAGCAAATCAAGCCTGTTATTATCATCAAAAAATATAAAACAGGGCTGAGATCCAAGAAAATAATCGACAGAAGAATCAATACAGTAAAAAATATAAAATCTACAATTATGCGGCTTACATCACTATCGAAAACACCAAAAATAAACAGAAAGATAAAACAGCCAATAACTATATTCACTACTGTTTGTTTGAGAAAAACAGACTTTATTTTTTTCTTTATGATAATTGATGCCGAAATAAAACTAAAAAGATCAAGACTCATAAAGAGTATATAGTACATTATTAAATATTTGTTTTCAGAGGGATTATTGCTAAGCCCATTTCTAAGAAATTGAATAAAACCAAAAACACATAAAATAAAGGGAACCACTAAAATAAAGTGTATGCGTTTTATATTTTTATCAGCCAGTATTTCTTTATGTGAATCTGGATATAGAAATGTATTCTTAAATAAAAGTAGAGCTGATGAAATGCGTTCTTTAAAATTCATATCTTAACAAGTACCAGCTTACCTAAAATTTGTGTGTTTATTATTTCTGCCATTATGTCCTCATAAGCACAGCAAGGAAGAACAATTTCTTTATTTAGTAATAAGTTATTATATAACAACATATACCTTATGTGAACCAAAATTTTCATTTTGTTCGAATTTTTACACCGCAGGCATGCTTTTGAGAATCTGATTTTCTGTATTTTATACGGAAAACTGCTTAGAATTATGCAGATTTTTTACAGCTTATCCGCAATATCATAAATCAGGCGTTCTGTTTTTTCCCAGCCGAGGCATGGATCTGTAATTGACTTGCCGTAGCAGGTTTCGCCGGGAGACTGAGCACCGTCTTCGATATAGCTTTCTACCATAAAGCCTTTCAAGATGCTTGCTATGCCCTTATTATATCGGCGTGAATTAAGCACTTCCATAATAATACGGGGCTGCTCAAACGGATTTTTTTTGGAATTGGCATGGTTTGTGTCTATAACAACAGCCGGATTCTGCAACTCGCGTTCTGCATATTCGTCACAAAGGCGGATTAAATCTTCGTAATGATAATTCTGAACATAATTGCCATGCTTGCTTATAGAGCCGCGCAGAATCGCGTGACAGTGCGGATTGCCCTCTGAATGAACTTCCCAGCCTCTATAGATAAACGTATGCGGATGCTGGGCTGCCAGAATGGCGTTCATCATTACAGAAAAATCGCCGCTCGTCGGGTTTTTCATGCCGACAGGAACTTCAATGCCGCTTGCGGTAAGCCTGTGCTGCTGGTCTTCAACCGAGCGCGCGCCGACCGCAACATAGCCGAGCAAATCATCAAGATAGCGGTAGTTTTCAGGGTAAAGCATCTCGTCTGCGCAGATAAAGCCTGTTTCTTTAACGGCGCGCATGTGAATATGCCTTGTCGCGATAATTCCTTTAAACATGTCCGGCTTGCCATTTGGGTCTGGCTGGTGAAGCATTCCCTTGTAGCCTGCGCCTGTTGTGCGCGGCTTGTTCGTATATATGCGCGGAACAATCATTATCTTGTCTTTTACTTTTTCCTGAACGGTGCAGAGCCTTGAAACATAATCGAGTACACTGTCCTCATTGTCAGCAGAACATGGGCCTATAATAAGAGACAGTCTGTCATCCCTGCCCTCAAAAATCGATTTTAATTCGTCTCTTTTCTGTTTGACAGTCTTTTTCATTTCATCAGTAAGCGGATATGTTTCCTTTACTTTCATCGGAATGGTAAGTTTCCGTTCAAATTCCATGTTCATGTTAAGCATCCTCTCTTTCAGCAATCTGCCCGATTAGTTTTACAGAAAGACAGCATTTTTTCAATTTGTCAATAAGCTTCTGACCGTTTCTGCTTGCAAGGCAGCCTTCAACTTCTGCGTAAAAATAATATTCCCATGGAGCATTCTGAACCGGATGGCTGTGAAGCCCGATGAGGTTGTAGTCTTTTTTACTGATTATCTTAATGGCAGAGGACAAAGCGCCCGGCACGTTTTTAACATTGAACATAAGGTACGAAATAATTTTAGCCTCTTCGTTGCGGGCATAATCTGCATCGCGCGAAAGAACCGCAAATCTAGTCGTGTTCTCTGTGTCCTGGTTTATGCCCTTTGCAAGCGCCTTAAGCCCGTAAAGACGGCCTGCCTCTTCGCTTGCAATTGCAGCCACAGTCTTGTCGCCTTTCTGCGCTACTTCTTTTGCCGCAATGGCTGTGTTCACAGACGCTATTGTCTGAAAGCCATGATCGGTAATAAACTGCGTGCACTGGTCGAGTGCCTGCTGATGGCTGTAAACTGTCTTTATATCTGAAATTTCTGCACCCTCAACTCCGAGAAGTGTCTGCGAAATTCTAAACTCAAAAATCTGGGTAATAAAAAGATTTCCTTTAAAAAGAAGGTCAAAAACCCCGCGTACATCGCCTGCAAAACTGTTCTCAAGCGGAAGCACCGCAAAATCACACTGTCCGTTTTCAACTGAAGCATAAGCATGTGGAAAACTTGTAAAAGCAACCAATTCGTCTGAAGGAAAGATATTTCTGGCGGCAATATTTGCAAACGCCCCTTCTATTCCGCAATAAGCAATTTTGTAATTCATTGGAAGAATATACCACTGTCCACTACTGGACACGCAATAGCAAGACTGGTATTTTTTTTATATGAACAGCAAAAATGGCAAATTTTCCACTTTTCAGATAGCAAAAGCCTGCGGTACAAGCCGCTCTTCCATTCTGCGCCTTGAAGAAGAAGGCTTTATCTTGCCGTCTTTTACGGAATATTCAACCGGCAAAAGGTACTACTCTTTCAGCGACGTGGCACGCGTTATTCAGGTTATGACGCTGCGGAATTTCGGGCTTGAAAAAGAGATTATCCACCGCTTTTTTGACGGCCACGAAGATTACCAGATTTGCCTTGACGTTCTGCAGGAACGGCTCGACAACCTTACGCGCATCATAAGAGTTGTAAAAAGCTGGCAGAATGCAAACGAAGATTTCCGCACTTCAAGAAAGAAAATCGGCGCAGTACGCTGCTACTGCAAAAAGCGTGAAAACAATGAGCCGCTCTTTGATTTTCTTGCAGGAACATTTACAGACGCAATCAGCCAGGGCCTTGAGATAAACATAACGAAAACACCTTTTTTGCAGATTTTTCCGCACCCCGGAACAGGCGCTTATGAGATTTATGCCTGTATTCCTGTTCTTGATGAACTGCGTAACGGCATTATTCAGATTCCTTCATGCAGAGCGCTTGCAATCCAATGGCGCGGCAGCATAAAAAATCAGCCTGATATATTAAAGCAGATTGAACATGAAGCGGAAAGCTCCGGCTTTTCAGGCTTAAAAGAATTCAGGGTGCTTGCCGCCTACGACGAGTTTACCGCCAAAAACGTGGACAACGACATAAAAGGGCTTCAGTTTCTAATTCCAGAAGAATAAAACCAAAGAAAAGGAAATTTGCAAAAAATTCAGCAACTTTTTGTCAAATTTACTTGACAATCTGCTATTTTGTCGTATATATTTGACATAAAGACAAACGACATTGTGCACAGTCAGAATCTGTCTTAAAACTAAAGAAAGAGGGAACAAAATGAAATCACCTGAATATGCATTGGGAGTAGCAGCAGGTTTTGCTGCCGTAATAATTGTAACTGTAATTATCTCACTGATAATCAAAAAACTGACAGGCAAAAAAGCGGAATATGATGAGCGCCAGATTGCAATACGCGGCAAAGCTTATAAAGTCGGCTGCATTACATACATTATTCTGCTTGCTGCTTCAATGCTTGTACACTCAAATTTTGAGCTGACGGTAATTCCGTTCTATCTTGAGCAGACAGCCATAATGCTTGCAGGGCTTGGCGCATTTGTCTGTTTTGCAATCTGGAACGACGCATATTTCTGCGGAAATGAAAAGCGGAAACAGTGGGGAATTCTGATTCTGCTTGCATCCGCAGCAAATTTTGCAGTCTTTTTCAGAACAAGAGAAAACTGGTTTACGCCGGACGGCATAATGGCTTCAAGTTGGTCAAACCTTTTTGTGTCTGTCCTCACTTTGATTATTGCGCTGAATGCGTTTCTCAAAATAATTGCAGACAAAAAAGCCGAAAAAACTGAAAAAGGCGACTAAGAAGCCTGAAGAAGGAAGTAATATTATGACTGACAACATTTTCAGCAATGCAAACACATTTGTCTTGTGGCTTATCCTTTTTTTCGGCGGTTCTTTTTTATTAACCAGACACAACAAAAAGCATGGCAAGACTGCCGAATATGATGAGCGGCAGCAGCAGATAAGACTGCTGGCGTTGAGAATAAGCTACTTTATTTTGATTGCATGGTCTTTGCTAGGAATGCTGCTTGCAGAAAACGGACTTTTATTCAGTGATGTTCCAACCATGTTTTTTCTCGGTATTCTATTGAGCTACACTGCATTTATATGCATAACTACATGGAAAAACGCCGTCGATCCGGTTTTGAACGGGGAGACAGCTGAACAAAAGTCAAAAAAATTAACACTGACAATTGCAACCACTGTTTTTTGGTTTTTATGTGCAATCTGGATTATTGCAGATTATGCAAAGAATTTTGACAAGCTTTTCACAGACGGAAAGCTGAACGGCAACTGCCGCCTGCTTTTTATAGTGATTTCAGGCTTAATAATGCTCATCAATGCCTTGATAAAGCAAATCTATTACAAGAAATGCACCCCAAAAGATGAGGAAGACTGATGAAGAATCTGAAACTCAAAGCGGCACGCGCCCTAAAGGATATGTCGCAGGACGATCTTGCAAAAGCTGTGAACGTAAGCCGCCAGACAATCAATGCCATCGAGAAAGGCGACTACAATCCGTCTATAAATTTGTGCATTGCAATCTGCAAGGTGCTCGGCGTAACACTAGACGGCTTGTTCTGGCCGGGTGAAACGCCGGAAGAAGACTAACAAACAGATTTTGGCATCTCGAAAAACTCGCCATTGGCGATTTTCAAGATGCCGGTGCATCATGGCTTCAAGGTCTTTTCTGTCTTATAGGCGGTGAAATTATAAGAGCAGCTCTTTTTCTGCGGGTCTGCCTTTGCTATTGTCAAGACCACCGCAATAGTAGAAAAACTTGAAGCGCCCTGCTTTGGTTCGGGAATAACCGTAACAATGAAAGTGTCGCCGACAGCAAGCTTGTGCTTTTTAAGCGCCTGCTGCAAAAGCCAGCTTTCTTCTTTGGTGAACCGCTGAACCTCAACCGGCTCTGAACCGCCTTTTTTTGCAAATGCAAGCATTTCAGCCTTTAATTTGCTGACAGCTTCTTTTGAAAGATTTGCACCGGCTTTTGTAGCGGTTGCGCGGCCTTTGTAGCCGAGATTCGGCTCGTAAAAAACGCCGTCAGTCTTTTGCGTCGGGGCAGCCGGTGTGGCAGCTTGTGCTTTTGGCGCTGTTGCAGCAGACGCACCTGGCGTTCCGTCAAGATTAAAGACTGTCTCGTAAACGTCCCAGAATTCGTATTTGCTGTCGTTTACGGTTATCAGCGCAGTGACATAAGAAACTGTGCTTTTTTCTTCAGCCGGCACAGGCGTTACGCGGATAACAAAAGTCTGACCGTTGCCCACATTGCTCTCGGCGAGCGCTTTCCGCATTCCCCAGTCAACTTCGCGCGTTATACGCTGCACCTTTTTGGTCGAAACACCTGTCTCTTTGTTCCAGTTGTAGAGCGTCGCCCTGTATTCGTTTATGCCCTCATCGGGCAGATTTGTACCGATATAATTTGTCTCAACAATTACGTTGTAGCCTTTTGCCTTGTCTATGTACGTCTTTTTTTCAGCAAAAACCAAAACCGCAAAAACTGAAAAAAAGCACAGCGTGAGCATTTTCTTCATATTATGTACCATTTATGTTCCATTAAAACTGAACTAAAGAATCTTTTCAAGTTCATATAAATTCGGGCAGATTTGCCAGCAGAGCTTTTCAATTTCTTTTGTCGGTGCAATTCTGTCTGGCACCATTACAACCTTTAAGCCGGCAGTATATGCGCTCTTTATGCCGTTCGGGCTGTCCTCAACAGCAACGCAGACTTCTGGCGGCAAACCGATTGAAGCGCATGCAAGCCTATAAATTTCGGGGTCTGGCTTGCTGTGAGAAACCATGTCGCCGGTGGTCAGCGTCTTAAAATAGCCGAGCACGTCTTTATCTTTGAGCAGACGGCGCACAGAAGCTTCTCTTGTTGACGACGCAAGCGCCATAATGTATTTTGCCGAAAGATATTCGAGCACTTCTTTTGCATAAGGCAGAAGCGGAATGCCCTGTTCATTTTCAATCTGATGAAAAAGCTCTGAACCGCGTGCCATAAACTTTTCCGCAGGAAAATCACTGCCGTAAAGCTCATGGAGAATTTTGCAGGTGTCGGCGTAATTTGTGCCTCGGCATTTGTTTATTGCGTCTTTGTCATCGACAAAGCCCTCTTCCGCAAGCGCGGCTTCCCAAGTTTTGTCACAGACAGATTCAGAATCTAAAATTACGCCGTCCATGTCAAAAATTACAGCTTTTATCATTTTTTCCGTTTCCTGTTTCCGGTAAATATATTGATTTAACCTCGTCTGTGTAAACGCCCTTCTCTTTATAAACTATAAGCGGAACATGAACCTTGAGGTTGGGCTTTATGTTCTTTTTTGCCTGAATAAGCACCATCGTCGGTGCAGATTCCGCATCAGGGTGAACCATTCGCAGTTCTGAAGCTTCTAAGTTATGTCTGTTGAGCGCTGCAAATATTTCGCCAAGCCGCTCCGGCCGGTGAATCATAAAAAAGCTGCCGTTGGGCTTTAATAGATAATCTGAAGCTTTTACAACGTCTTCGAGCGTGCACAAAATCTCGTGGCGCGCTATGGCTTTTGCGTTTACGGCACTTTCCTTGCCATGCGAAGCTTTCATGTATGGCGGATTGCAGACAACAGCGTCAAAGCTGTACTTGTCAAAAAGAGCTGCGGCATTTTTCAGGTCGCCGTTTACGATATTGAGTCTGTCAGAGAGTGCGTTAAGCTTTACTGATTCTCTGGCAAGTGCACAGGCTTCTTTTTGAATCTCCAAAGCCGTTACTTTTTGGGCTTTTGTAGAACCGCAAATAAGCAGCGCAATTATTCCGTTGCCTGAACATAAATCGATTACATTTGCATTTGAACGGATTTTCTTAGAAGCAAAATCGGCAAGCAGCACAGCGTCTATGCCGAAGCAGAACTGATTTTCGTCCTGCGCGATTTTGTAGCCGACCTGTGTGAGCAAATCAATTTTCATAGCATAAATAAGGCTGCCTTAATTAGACAGCCCTTAGCGATTTGCCTAAGAATTCGGCATTAAGATTGCGGCAATGATATAAGCCAAAACTCCTGTTCCTGCACAAAGCACAAGAACAAGCCAGATAATTCTTACAATTGTCGGGTCCATATCAAGATATTCTGCGATTCCGCCGCATACACCGCAAAGCTTTTTATCGCGAGATTTTCTAAGTTTTTTGTCGCTCATTATTATTTCCTCTTTTGTTTAAGCTGCTGATATTTTACCGCAAAAATCATAAAAAATATACTTCTTTTATACTTCTTCATAGAAAAAAAACAGTGTATATTAAAGGCATGAAAGAATTAAAACTTGAAGAATGGAACGAAAATCCTTTTAAGGTAATCGGCAAAGACTGGATGCTAATTACTGCTGAAAAAGACGGCAGAACGAACATGATGACTGCAAGCTGGGGCGGCTTGGGCATTATGTGGGGCAAAAACGTTGTTACAGTTTATATACGCCCGTCGCGCTTTACAAAAGAATTTGTAGACGCCGGCGAAAAGTTCTCTATCTGCATAATGGACGAAAAATACCGCAAGCAGCTCAACTATTGCGGCAGCAAAAGCGGCAGAGACGAGGACAAAGTAAAAGCCTGCGGTTTTTCTGTAGAAAAAGGCGAAGGCACTGTCTGGTTCAAAGAAAGCCGCCTCGTGCTTGTCTGCAAAAAGCTTTACAGCCAGCCAATGGACGCCGCCGCTCTTAACGACGAAAAGCTCAGAACCACATTCTGGAAAGACGACGTGCACGAGCTGTACATCGCCGAAATAGAAAAAGCCCTTGTACAGTAGCTCCAAAAGCGCGAAGTTGTGCACAATCCCTCAAGTTTGCGCAAAGCGCAAACTTGGCCGTTTCGCCAGATTAATCCAAAGCTGTAGATAAATCCCAAGGCGAAACGCGCACCCTTGTGCACCATTTACCAGTTTGTGCGAAAGCACAAACTGGGCGTTTTGCCAAATAAAACCCAAACTGTAGATTAATCCCAAGCAAAACGCATATTCCCAAAAACAAACAAAACCTATATAATAAGCTTTCATTTTGCAGATCATTCACACTATATACAAGAGGTTTTTATGGCAGATAAAGAAGTACGCGTGCGCTACGCTCCGTCTCCGACAGGAATGCAGCATATCGGCGGTGTAAGAACCGCGCTTTTCAATTATTTGTTTGCGCGTGCAAACGGCGGCAAATTCATTCTCAGACTTGAAGACACTGACCGCACAAGATACGGCGAAGAGTATGTACAGAATCTTTATGACACGCTCGCATGGCTCGGCATTGAATGGGACGAAGGCGGTCCGAAAGGCGGCGAATACGGCCCGTACGTTCAGTCTGAAAGATTCGATATTTACAAAAAATATGCAGAAGAGCTTGTCGCAAAAGGACAGGCTTATTACTGTTTCTGCGACGAGGAACGTCTTGAGAGAATCCGCATTATTCAGACTAAAAACAAGATGCCTCCGGGATATGACCGCGAATGCCGCCACCTCACTCCGGAAGAAGTAAAGGCAAACCTTGATGCGGGCAAACCGCACGTTATCCGTCTCAAAGTTCCAATGGAAGGTGAAACACGCTTTCACGACGCACTTTTAGGCGACATTGAATGGAAAAATGAGGACGTTTCGCCAGATCCAATCCTTTTAAAGACTGACGGTTTTCCGACTTATCACCTTGCAAACATTGTTGACGACCACTTTATGAAAATCAGCCATGTAATGCGCGCCCAGGAATGGATTCCGTCTACACCGATGCACGTAATTATGTACAAGGCTTTCGGCTGGGATTACCCGGAATTCTGCCACCTTCCTATGGTTATGGGAAAAGACGGACAGAAGCTTTCAAAGCGTCATGGCGCAACAAGCGTAAACGAGTTTAGAGCGCGCGGTTATCTGCCGAAAGCGTTAATCAACTACGTTGCCATGCTCGGCTGTTCTTATGAAGACGGCCGCGACATGTACGAGCTGCCTGAACTTGAAAAGCTTTTCAAGCTTGAGCATTTGAACAAAGCTCCGGCTGTTTTTGACTACAAAAAGCTCGAGTGGTTCAACGGTCAGTATATGCGCCTTATGAGCGACGAAGAGCTTCTTGAGGCTGTTATTCCGTTTATTACAGGCACAGGCGATGCCGCAATTCCGATTAACGCAAGCGAAGAGTTCCCTGCACCGCATGTCGGCCCTGAATATTCGGGCATTGCGCTTAAAGACGGAAAGCTCTGCATTGCAGATTCTGCTCTTAAGGCTGGTGCCGAAAACTTGAGCGACGCCGAGATTAGAACAAAACTTCTTGCACTTATGCCGCTTATCAAAGAACGCCTGCACTTCTTGACAGACGCAGCCGAAATGGTCGGCTTCTTGTTCAAAAATGTAGCAGTTCCGCCGGTTGCAGAGATTGTGCCTAAGCGCCTTGACGAAGCAAAGACAAAAGAAGTCCTTGAAAAATCAAAGGAATTCATCGAAAAGCTTTTTGACATTCCTGATCACGAAAAACAGGAAGAGCTTGCTAAGAGCATGGCAGAAGAGCTTGGTGTTAAGCTCGGCGACTTTATGATGCCGATCCGCATGGCTGTTACAGGCAGCCGCATTTCGCCGCCTCTTATGGGTTCAATCTTGATTTTGGGCAAAGACAAGGCACTTGAGCGCACCAACCGCACAATAGCCACATTCAACTAAAATTACAGCCGGTTCACTTCGAGCCGGCTTTTTTATTAAGCACAATTTGACGCTCTAAAACATAAACTGCACCAACAAGTTGCAAAATCGAGTTTTAATGTGTAAAATGAATTCACTTTAATATTAAAAAGGAAAACCTATGAAAAAAACGATTTTTATCTTAATGATTTTTATTTGCTCCCTGACATTTATTGTCGCAGAAGAAACACAATCTTCTATTCCGGCTAATTTTTCGATGGGCGAATGGAATGGCAATGTTTACACAAACGACTTTTTAGGCTTAAAATTTGAGCTGCCAGACGGTTGGATTAGATACGGAGAAGAAGAAATGGCAGCTATAATGAATCTTGGTGCACAAGCTTTAAATGATGATCTAAAGCAACTTTCAAAAATAGCAGAGATGACTACAGTTTATTATGTTCTGGCAAATAATCCTGCTACTGCTGACAGCATTTCAATAATAACCGAAAAGCAGATACTTGACACTACAGCAGATGTATATGTAAATGCATTAAAAGACGCCTTAAAAACAGCAAGTGAACTTGTCACTTTTACAAATGATAACATTTCTAAAGAGAAAATTGCAGGCAGAGAGTATTCTGTATTAACCATAAATGCATCTAGTCCTGTGTCAAAAGCTATACAAAAATACTGCTGCTGCAAAATAGGCAAATATATGCTTGGAATTCTTGTATCAACAAAAGACGATGAAGCAATACTAAATGACATATTAAAAGCTTTTAAGTAAACCTAAACCCCTAATTGTATACAAAAGCTGAAACATACTTTTGGCATGGGCACGCCGATAGTATGTTTCGAAAATTAGACTATATCAAATCCAGCATAACTTAAAAAAAGGGAAACTATGAAAAATTTAAAAAAAGCATTTATTGCGCTGATTGCGCTGACTTTTGTTTTAGCTACATCCTGTGCGACAAGTGCCGGCTCAAAAACAGCAGCAGCATCACTTACAAAAACACAGGAACGCATGTTGTGGAAAATCAGCGGAACTGATAAAAACGGAAACCCTTCCACAGTTTATGTGCAGGGCACAATTCACCTTGGAGATGACAGGCTTGCTGTATCTGACAACGTAAACAAGCTGTTTTTGAGTGCAGACCGCAGATTAGGCGAAATTTCAACTTCTGACTATCCAAAGATTCAAGAAAAAACAATTGAAATGATGATAGAAAGCGTAAAAGCCGCTGAAGGCAGGGACTTCAGAAAAGAATTGAGCGACAAAGACAATGCATTTCTGCTCTCAATCTTTCCGGCAGAAACCCTTGACCAGTATGCCTTGTTTGAGCCATGGGTTACAAACCTGCTTATCTCACAGTCAATTCTGGTTACAGCCGGGCTGGACGTGAATAAAGCTCTGGACACCTATTTTGTAAATTATGCCTCAGCAAACGGCCTTGACACACAGGGGCTTGATACTCTTCAGACCCAGCTTGACATTATCAAATTTGGAAACTGGAACGAACAGGTAGAGATTCTTTCTGAAACCATCAAGTCTTTTTCTGAACCAGATGAACTTGAAAAGGCAACAAAAGAAATTTCAGACATGTACGAAGCTTATATCAATGATGACGTAGCAAAAATTGCAAAAATCATTGACAGCTCAAAAAAATCAGAAACCGACATTGAAAAGCGCTACAATAAAATGATCTGGAACGACAGAAACGAGGCTTGGGCAGAGCTTATTGCGCAATACCTAAACGAAGGCGGCACTACATTTATTTTTGCAGGCTGCGGCCATTTTACCGGCAAAGAGTCTGTCTTTACCGAACTGCAGAAAAACAAAGTGCTGAAATAATTGAAGCCGCTACCGGACACAAAGACAAATTTGTAAAATCTTCCAGAATTTTCGCATACAGGTACAGAAAAAACGAAATCTTTATAGATAGTCATATAGCTATATCTTAAAAAAGGAGGCTATATGGAAAAATTCATAAAACCTAAGCCGTTTGAAAAGCTGACATGTTCAGACAATTTTATGTTTGCAAAAGTTATGGAAGATCCGGATCTGTGCAAGAGCGTGCTGGAAATACTGCTCGACATCAAAATCGGCAGTCTTTCATATCCAGAGCCGGAAAAGACCATACAGACAGCACCGGACGCAAGAGGCATTCGCCTTGATGTACACACGCACGACGGCAAGCACGACTTTGACATTGAAATGCAGACCACACTCTATAAGGAATTGCGTAAACGAAGCCGCTACTATCAGAGCCTTATGGACGTTGACTATCTCTTGAAAGGTCACCCATATTCAAAGCTGAAAGAGAACATCGTAATCTTCATCTGCCTTGACGACCTATTCAAGAAAGGTCTACCTGTGTACACATTTGAGAACACCTGCCGCGAAAATAATTCAGTCAAGCTTGAAGACAGAACATTGAAAGTGTTTTATAATTGCAGTAGTTGGAAAGATGCCGGTTCAAAAGCCAGGTCAGATTTTTTGAAGTTTCTGCTTACAGACAACGCAGAAAGCGACCTTTGCCAAAAGCTCAAAGAGCGGGAGAAAAAGATAAAAATGACAGCACGTGCACAAAAAGAATACATGGATTACTGCATGATAACACAGGGCTATTACAACACCGGCAAAGAAGATGGCTACAAGCAGGGCGTTGAAGATGGTGAAGCTAGAGGCGAAGAACGAGCGAAACTTGAAGCTGCGCGAAATATGCTTTTGAAGAACCTCGGTACTATAGAACAAATCGCAGAAATCACAGGGCTTTCTCTCGAAAAAGTACGCGAACTTGCTAAAGAACTTGAAATAGAAGTTTAGCCAAAGAGAACGAACAGTTCAGGAGTGAGTATATGAGATGCAATATCCACGACTTTGACATAATGGAAGAAGGCAAAGAAATAGGCATTGCTATCGGCAAAGAAGAAGGACGCTCCGAAGCCAAGCTTGAAGCTGCACGAAATCTTCTCATGGAAAACGTAACAGAAGATGTGATAGCACGTTGCACCGGGCTTGAGTTGGAAAAGGTGTATGAGCTTGCAGAAAGTCTAAAAAATCAGGAATAGATAAAAATGACAGCACGTGCACAAAAAGAATACATGGATTATTGCATGATAACACAGGGCTATTATAACACCGGCAAAGAAGATGGCTACAAGCAGGGCGAAGATCATGGAATTGCTATCGGCAAAGAAGAAGGACGCTCCGAAGCCAAGCTTGAAGCTGCGCGAAATCTTCTCATGGAAAACGTAACAGAAGATGTGATAGCACGTTGTACTGGTCTTCCGCTTGAAACTGTACAGAAGCTTGCAGAAGAGCTACAAGCAAAAGCCTAATATCCAAAAAAGGCACATTACGCTGTGCCACACCAGCACATTATGCTGTGCGCTTTTCGCAATAGCCTTATCTACAAATAAAGCTCAATCGGCGAAATTCTTTTCGCGGTAGTTTAATCTTATATTGAAGCCTAATTGGCGAAAAGTGTCTGTTTTTGCGAGACAAAAACAGACAGCTTGTGTACAATCTCCGCTTCACTACGCAAATGTGCACTGTCTACTATTAATAATTATCAATCAATTTGACAGTCAAAGTACTATCACTAGAACCATCAGCACCACTTGTATGTAATGGTATCGAATACTGATCTGATGAATTTCTTCCGTTAACAGCATCTTGAAGAGATACACTCGTAGAACCGTATCCCAGTTGATCATTTCCTGAATATTGATCATAGTCAGCCGTATCGGTTTCATATGAAATATTTTCATTAAGTGAATCCAGCGTTACATAAACGAGATTACAACTTCCTGTAATATCGTTGTCACCTCCACTCATGCCAAGTCCAGTACCTCCAAAGTCTCCTATAGTCTGCCAATTACCACTATTTTTACCAAGATGCAGATAGCCCCTAAGACCAAAATCACCATCGACAGTTACATTCATTCTAAACACCACTTTGGCAACCTGTACCCTTATCGGCTTCATAGCAATGCTAATGTTGGTTGATACAGAATCAAAAATGCAGTAAGGACCTTCAAAATTAAAATATAAAGAATGTGTTGTATCTTTCGCAACAGGACTTCCTGTTGATGAACCGCCTGAATAAGAACAACTATTTCCGTCAACTTTTACATCCATATTAGTTATCGCAGAAGGGAATGCTGCGGCAGCTTCACTTGTCATAACAAACGGCATAGTTGCACCGTGTTTAAGATAACGATATTTAATTTTACCAGTAGATTCATTCCATGAATCAGCATCTTTTATTTTATAATCAGGTTTTACATATACTGTAATCGTTTTTGTAAAAGTCTGTGCTGCACAATTGCCGCTTCCTGAAATATTCATAACTAATATATGTTCACCTGGTTCAAGAATCATGTTATATGCATTATCACCGCTGTTTAACGTAAACGAAGTTCCATCGATAGTACATACTGCTGTCGTTCCTGTCAGAGATGGTGCTTGAACATCCATGCTTACACCATCTTGATTCTCTACATAATCAAATACATACGAATCTTCTGCACCAGGAACAGCCGTTACACCTGTTCCGCTAAAACTAACTTCAGGCTCACATTTGAATACAGGTGTAAGGATTTTATCTCCAGGTGCAGGCGAAACAATTCTGTTGCCGGAAACCGTATAAGTGTCTTTTCCGTCAGAAAAAGCATTTACCGTAGAATCATCAAATCCATAAAAAGAGCCTTGCAAATATTCAGAAGGAATATCAATGCCTGCTGTTGTGGTGAATATATCCTCATATACTTCTTCATTATCACTTACGATTTTGTATTTATATTCAGCATACAATGCAAGCTTGGTATCAATACCCAGAGTTGTCTTTTGAAAAATTGCATTACGCACAGAACCATCTTGTAGCGTTATAAGTGCAGTTCCATATACATTATCACCAGGCTTTATAACTGGAAGTACATCTTTCTTCGTAGATGAATTAAGCCCTGTCAAACCATCAATAAAAGTATCATTTATGTATAGAGAAATATCAATATGATCAATAGGAATGAAAAACGGAGGAAATGCGGCAAACAGCGAATCGTCTTCATAATTAACAGGTTCACCGCCAGCAAAGCCGTTGCCGGTCTGGTTGCCTTTGCCCCAGCCGCCACCGCCCCCACCGTTGTGGAGCGTCTGCTCTCCAGAAAAAGACACCGAACCACCGCCTCCTCCACCCCCCCCCACACGACGTAATTACTGTTAATATAAAGAGATAGACGGTTATAAAAAACAAGCTGGTCTTTTTCAAAATAAATATCCTTTATCTATATAAAAATCTCTAAAAACCAATAAAAAATATGTAAGCCTACAATAAAAGAATAATCCAAATGCGAATAATTTCAACTACACCCCGGTGTAGTTTTTCGTAATTTTGGTAAACCTGATGTAAAATTTTTCACAATTTTCACCCCCCAAAACCGCGCATCACTGTGCATCAGCTTTTAAGGCGCAAGCCTGTACACAAACTGGCTTTTGTACACAAACCAGGGTTCTTAGGGGCGGAAGCCCCTAAGCGGTGCTGGGGAAGATAGGGGTTTTAGGGGAAAGAAACCCCCGCTTCCGAGTAGAGGGGTGTCTTTCCCCTAAAAGTATTGACAAAATCCCTTTTTTATTGTATAGTGTTTCTATAAAAAGAAATTATTCAACAATAAAGTATGCCACGGAGGTTAAATATGGCAAAACAAGAGATTCCTTATAAAATCTATCTTGAAGAAAAGGAGATGCCTACTTCATGGTATAACGTACGTGCAGACATGAAGACAAAGCCTGCTCCACTTTTGAACCCGGGAACATTAAAGCCCTGCACAGCAGAAGAGCTCAGCCACGTATTCTGCGATGAGCTTGTTCAGCAGGAACTTAACAATACAGACCGTCTTATTGAAATTCCGGAAGAAATCCGCAATTTCTACAAAATGTACCGCCCTTCTCCACTTGTAAGAGCTTATTTTCTGGAGAAAAAACTTGGTACACCAGCCCACATTTATTACAAATTTGAGGGAAACAATACATCAGGCAGCCACAAGCTGAATTCTGCAATTGCCCAGGCTTATTACGCTAAAAAGCAGGGCTTAAAAGGCGTTACAACAGAAACAGGCGCAGGCCAGTGGGGAACAGCGCTTTCAATGTCATGCTCTTACTTTGACCTTGACTGTATTGTCTACATGGTAAAATGCTCATACGAGCAGAAACCTTTCCGCCGCGAAGTAATCCGCACATACGGTGCAAAAGCAATTCCTTCTCCGTCTATGGACACAGAAGTTGGACGCAAAATCAACGCTGAATTCCCAGGCACAACAGGAAGTCTCGGCTGCGCAATCTCTGAAGCTGTAGAACATGCCGTTTCACATGAAGGCTACCGCTATGTTCTTGGTTCGGTTTTGAGCCAGGTTCTTCTGCACCAGAGTGTAATCGGTCAGGAAACACAGATTGCTTTGAACAAATACGGAATCGAGCCGGACATCATTATTGGATGCGCAGGCGGCGGTTCAAACCTCGGCGGTCTCATCAGTCCGTTCATGGGTGAAAAACTCCGCGGTGAAAAAGATTACCAATTCATCGCAGTTGAACCTGCAAGCTGCCCAAGCCTTACACGCGGAAAATATCTGTACGACTTCTGCGACACAGGTAAAGTTTGTCCGATGGCAAAAATGTACACACTCGGAAGCGGCTTTATTCCGTCTGCAAACCATGCGGGCGGCTTGCGCTATCACGGCATGAGCTCAATTTTAAGTGAACTCTATGATGAAGGCTTGATGGAAGCACGCGCTGTTGAGCAGACTGAAGTTTTCAAAGCTGCTGAACTTTTTGCACGTGTTGAAGGCATTCTGCCGGCACCAGAAAGCAGCCACGCAATCAAAGTTGCAATCGATGAGGCTTTGAAATGCAAAGAAACCGGTAAAGCAAAGACTATCGTTTTCGGTCTTACAGGAACAGGCTATTTCGACTTGAAGGCTTATGAAGCATTCAATGACGGAAAAATGAGCGACTACATTCCAACAGATGCAGACCTCAAAAAAGGTTTCGACGGAATTCCACAGTTCCCTGGAAACGAACATTAATAGTGCGCCGTCTTGCTTAGCCATTGGCATGCAATGACGGCTTGCTGCCCGAAAAGCAATGTCTTGTTACATAAGAACAGGCATTGCTTTTTTTATACTTGCAATCTTGAGAATTTTAGAAAAATAATGAAATATTTGACAAAAACATGCATTATTTTGCAAAAAAATTGTTACAAGGGCTTGTATAGAAAAGAAATATCGGGTAGTTTCAATAGACGATCAAAAACAAAAACTGCCGTTGACAGATTTGGTTATCCAAGTAATGGAGAAAGTAGATGCTTGAGAAAAAGGGCACCAATCAGTATTACATTACCAGACAGGATTCCACTGAATCTAACGCTCGAAGCTACCCCCGCAAATTTCCGTTTGCGCTTGCAAAAGCTAAGGGGTCGTGGGTTGAGGACGTAGAAGGAAACAAATATCTGGATTTTTTGTGCGGAGCAGGAACGCTCGCACTTGGACACAACGATCCTGAAGTTAATCAGGCTATGGTTGATATGCTTACGTCGGATGCGCCGCTGCATACATTGGATTTAACCACTCCGGTTAAAGACGAATTTGTGCATACGCTGCTTGATTTGCTTCCTTCAGAACTGAAGAACAATGCAAAAATTCAGTTTTGCAGTCCTTCAGGAACAGACGCAACAGATGCTGCATTAAAATTGTGCAAAACAGCTACAGGCCGCACTTCAATAATCGCATTTTCAGGCGGTTATCATGGAATGGGCCACGGAGCTTTAGCCTGCACAGGAAACTTAAACGCAAAAACAAAAGTTAACGGGTTAATGCCTGAAGTGCATTTTTTCCCGTATCCATATTCATACCGCTGTCCGTTCGGTTTAGGCGGAGACGCAGGTGTTGATGCCGCATGCGCTTTTTTTGAGCGTACGCTGAAAGACCCTGAATCTGGCATTACAAAGCCTGCCGCAGTTATAATCGAACCTATTCAGGGCGAAGGCGGTGTTATTCCTGCCCCTGTAAAATTTCTTAAGACAATACGCCGCGTTACAGAAGAACTTGATATTCCGCTCATTGTAGACGAAATTCAGTGCGGCATCGGCAGAAGCGGCAAATTCTTTGCATTTGAATATGCTGACATTGTGCCGGACGTAATTCTTTCGTCTAAGGCTCTCGGCGGAACACAGCCAATGTCTGTGGTTATCTACAACAAAAAGCTCGACAAATGGACACAGGGCGCACATGCCGGCACATTCAGAGGCAACCAGCTTGCAATGAAAGCTGGAACTGTTCTCATAAACAAAGTTTCAAAGCCTGAATTTCTTGAAGCTGTAGTGCGCAAAGGCAGCTACATCGAAAAGCGGCTCACAGAACTTAAAGCTAAGGTCTCGATTATCGGCGACATACGCGGAAAAGGACTTATGCGCGGTACAGAATTTGTTGACCCGAAAGGCACACCGGACATGCTCGGTTCTCTGCCTGCAAGCGGCGACATTGCTGCTGCTGTTCAGAAGCGCTGCTTTGAAAACAAGCTCATCGTCGAAAAAGGCGGCCGCAACGGCTCTGTAATGAGATGCCTCTGCGCCCTCAACATATCAGACGAAGATTTAAAAAAAGCAATGGACATCTTTGAAGAAGCTGTCATTGCAGTCAATAAAAAATACGGAAAGTAATTCATCGTGGAAAAACTTCCTCTTTTTTTAACAGACAAGCCTGAATCAAAAGAAGCTTACCGCCGCATTATTGCAGAAACAGCAGATGCGGTGGCAGCGTCTTTTTCAGACAGCACAGCCTATTCTGGCCCTACTCCGCAGGAATTAAAAGAGCTTATAAAAGTTGACGAGATTCTGCCGCAAAACGGCTTGGGCTGGCAGACAGTGCTTGAGCGCCTTAAAAAGCAGATTTTGCCAAACTTTTTGCGCACGCCGTCAACAGATTACATGGCTCACCTTCACAGTCCGGCAACAATCGAAAGCATTGCGTCAGAACTTGTGCTTTCTACATTCAATCAGTCTATGGACTCCTGGGACCAGTCGCCTGTTGCAACCGAAATTGAGGTTGAAGTCATAAAAATGCTGTGCAGTCTTTACGGCTTTGAACCTGAAAAAGGCGCGGACGGCGTTTTCACATCAGGCGGAAGCCAGTCTAACCAGACGGCGATTATTCTTGCAAGAGACTGGTTCTGCAATACAAAGCTCAACTACGACATAAAAAAGCATGGGCTTCCAGAAAATTTCAGAAAGCTCCGCATGTATACTTCGGAAATCTCGCATTTTTCAATGGAAAAGAGCGCGCACATTCTGGGGCTTGGCTACGAAAGCGTTGTAAAAGTGCCTGTAGACAGCCGTAAGCGCATGGATACAGCCAAACTTGCAGCTTTACTTGAAAAAGACGTAAAAAGCAGCAATATTCCGTTTCTTGTGGTTGCCACAATAGGTACAACCGACTTTGGCTCAATAGACCAGATTTCAGAAATTGCGCCGCTGTGCAAAAAATACGGAATGTGGCTTCATGCTGACGCGGCTTACGGTTCAGGCGTCATTCTCTCGCAAAAATACAAAGACAGAATCGCCGGTCTTGAAAAGTGCGACTCTGTAACCGTAGATTTTCACAAAATGTTTCTGCTGCCAATCAGCTCAAGTGCCGTTCTCGTCAAAGACGGAAAAAACTTTGACGCGCTGACGATTCACGCTGATTACTTGAACCGTACAGAGGACGAAGAAGACGGCTACACAAACCTTGTAGACAAGTCGCTTCAGACTACAAGAAGATTTGACGCGCTTAAAGTTTGGGTTGCGTTTCAGACACGCGGAAAAGACGGCTGGAGCGAGATAATCTCAACAAGCATGGAAAATGCGGCTTATCTTTACGAAAAGCTCGCAGGCGACAAAGATTTTGCCGTAGTCACCAAGCCTGAAATAAGTTCCGTAGTTTTCAGATTAACAGGCGGAGATGAAATAAACAAAAAAGTCAGGCGCAAGCTCATTCACGAGCATGGCGCCGTTATCGGTCAGACTGTAAGCGACGGCTTTGTCTGCCTTAAATTTACGCTTTTGAATCCGCTTATTACCCATTCTAAGCTTGATTCTCTTGTTGAACTCATTAGAAATTTGGGGAAGCCTGATGTTTGACCGAGAAAAACCGGAAGCAGCTCTGTTATTGGATTTATTGCGCGAAAAAAAACTGCATATTTCTACGGCTGAATCCTGCACCGGCGGCATGATTTCCACAAGCCTTACGGCAATTGCAGGTTCTTCTGACGTGGTGAACGGCGGCGTTGTAAGCTACACCAACGAAATTAAGCATAGCGTACTCGGCGTAAAAACCGAAACACTCGAAAAATTCTCTGCCGTAAGCGAAGAATGTACAAGAGAAATGGCTGAAGGCGTCGCAAAGCTTTTAAACACTGAAGTTTCAGTTTCTGTCAGCGGCTATGCCGGCCCGACAGGCGGAACAGACGAAAAGCCGGTGGGCACTGTCTGTTTCGGTTTTTATGTTCAAGGTCAGCTAAGCAGCGCAACCAAGCATTTTATCGGCGACCGCGCCAACGTCCGCCGCGAAGCCACCCTTTACGCCATCCACACATTACTTGAAAAGCTGTAACAGAAAAAACTGTGGAAGAATCTATAGAATTGTGTTATTCTGAAGATGGCAGGAGGTAAAAATGACTGTAGTAATAGATAATGCAAGCAGCACATTTGTCCGCGCGTTAAAAGAAATGGCGAAACTTGACGGCGCCTCTGTGTCAGTAGACGATTACGGTTATTATCCGAAATCTACCGTAAACTCAATTTTAAGAGCTGACCGCCAGATGGAAAAACAGCGTAAAAAAGGTACTCTTAAAGTTTATGACACTGTAGATGAAATGTTCAGCGACTTATAAACATGTCTGAAGAATACAAATACAAGCTTGCACAATCTTCCGCTTTTAAGAAAGACCTAAAATCTCTTTCAGAAGATGAGAAAAATGAAACAAAAGAAGTCATTAGAAAACTGGCAAAAGACGAACAGCTTGAAGAAAAATATCACGATCATCAGCTTTTAGGAAAGTTGAAAGATTTTCGTGACTGTCATATCCGTCCTGATTTGGTTTTAATCTACCGCATAAAAGAAAATATTCTAGAATTATATCTCTACAGAATTGGAACACACAGCAAATTATATAAAAAATAGAAGCTCTCTATCTGAATGTGATTCTGAAAATGCAGCATTTGTCGCCGCTGAGGATTGTCTTTTTGGTTTCTACGCTGACGTTTCCCTTGCCGAGCAATGATTCCCATACATACAGAAGATTCTGTCGTGAACATTCGCATTGAAGCGGTGTGTCAATGAACTTTCTGTTTACAAGCTCGCAAAGACAGTGCGGATAAATCACGTCATAGCATTTGTCTGTAGGCAGACCGTCTTCTTCAACCGGCTCATAGATAACATCGGGAGCAAGCGTTTCAAGGGCTATGCGGATGCAGGCTGCAATATCGCCTTTAGATTCAGTCCATGCGTTTTTATAAACCTGCATAACAAATGCATCGGCGCAAGCCTTTCCGCAGTGCTGCATAAGTTTCTGACGTTCAGGAGATACCAGTGCATCAAGATAGTTTGAAAAACCGCTGAACCAAGATTCAAGAAACTCCACAGAATATCCCCCTTTTAGATATATTAGCTATAGTACACTGTAATTGGCTTTTCTTCAATAAAAACAATGTAACAAATTAGTTCTCGTCTTTGGTCTTGAGAACAGCAAGAAATGCGCTTTGCGGAAGCTCAACTTCGCCAATCATCTTCATACGCTTTTTGCCTTCTTTCTGTTTTTCGAGCAATTTGCGTTTGCGGGTAACGTCACCGCCGTAGCATTTTGCAAGAACGTCTTTGCGCACAGGGTTCACAGTCTCGCGGGCTATAATCTGGCTGCCGATTGCGCCCTGAATTGCAATCTTGAACTGATGGCGGCTTATCTCTTCTTTGAGCATTTCGCAAACATGGCGCGCCCTGTCGTAGGCGTTGCCCTTAAAAGAAAGCTGCGAAAGCGCATCAACAGGCTTGCCGTTCAAGAGAATATCAATCTTTACAAGCTCGGTCGGTCTGTAGCCGATAATGTCGTAGTCAAAAGACGCGTAGCCGCGGCTGTAGCTTTTGAGGCGGTCGTAGAAATCGAACAAAACCTCGGCAAGCGGCATCTCGTAAGTAAGCTCAACACGCTTTGTATCAAGATACTGCATGTTTGTCTGTGTACCGCGTTTTTCGGTGCAAAGCGCAATTATACTGCCAAGATAAGTTGACGGTGAAATAATCGAAGCCTTGATGAACGGCTCTTTAGACTCAACGATGCGGTTCTGTTCCGGGTAGTCGGCAGGATTGTCAACAAAAATCTCTTCGCCGCTTGAAAGCGTTACGCTGTAACGGACAGACGGTGCTGTAAAAATTACAGACTGATTGAAATCGCGCTCAAGGCGTTCCTGCACAACTTCAAGATGAAGAAGCCCCAAAAAGCCGCATCTGAAGCCATGTCCCAAAGCAATTGACGAGTCTTTCTCATAAATCAGGCTCGCATCGTTAAGCTTGAGTTTTTCCATGCTGTCGCGGAGCTCGTCGTAATCGTTTGTGTCCATCGGGTAGATAGACGAGAAAACTACAGGCTTAACTTCTTTGAAACCGTCGAGCGGTTTTTCGGCAGGGTCGTCAGCAAGCGTTACTGTATCGCCGACGCGTACATCTGAAACGGTTTTTATGCCGGCAATAAAATAACCGACGCCGCCTTCGCTTACTTCGCCTGTCGGGTCAAGCTTTATCTTGAAAATGCCGCATTCTTCAATTTTATATTCAGAGCCGCTGCTCATAAAACGGATTGTCTGACCGGTCTTAATTGAACCGCCGAAGATGCGCACATGAACTACAACACCGCGGTATGGATCGTAGTGGCAGTCAAAAATCAATGCGCGGGTTTTTCCGCTCTCGTCGTGTGTAGGCGCAGGAATACGGTTTACAATTGCCTCAAAAAGTTCGTCTACGCCAGTACCCTGCTTTGCTGAAACAAGAACGGCTGATTCAGGGTCAAGCCCCAAGTCGTGCTCAATCTGCTGTTTTACAGCCGGAATATCCGCAGAGGGAAGGTCTATTTTGTTGATTACAGGCACAATCTCAAGGTCGTGCTCTAAGGCAAGGTACATGTTCGACAAAGTCTGCGATTCAATGCCCTGCGCCGCGTCAATCAGCAGCAGAGCGCCTTCGCATGAAGCAATAGCACGCGAAACTTCGTAAGAAAAGTCTACATGTCCGGGTGTATCAACAAAATTAAGCTCATAAGTTTTTCCGTCTTTTGCAGTATACGGAATTGTAACAGCCTGACTTTTTATAGTAATACCGCGCTCGCGCTCAATATCCATTGAGTCGAGAATCTGGTTCTGAAACTGACGGTCATCAATAATTTTTGCTTTTTGAATAAGGCGGTCGGCAAGCGTAGACTTGCCGTGGTCAATATGCGCCACAATGCAGAAATTGCGAATAAGAGATAAATCCATTTCTCTATGATATTAAAAATAAGAAGGACTGTCTAGCGCAGTTGCAACGCCTATAAATATGTCGATGTAGCCGCTCTTGCGCCTTTTTGCATATATTTCAGCCATTGCATAATTTTCTTCTTTGAAAACTTTGAACTTGGTTATCTGAATTTTATCACTGCTTGAAAAACCGTTCTCTTCTGCTGTGCTGTTCGGAATTACACGCTCAACATAATAGTTTTTCTTGTTGAGTGTCTCACCGGCTGTTCTAAGCTGCATACCAAAAAGCGGCAGAAAATAGTTTTCGATTGTGTCGCGCTGATAAACCTCGTTTGAAGGCATTTCTGGGCGTGGCTGTGTATAGACAACATGCCTTACAAGGTTTCCGTTTTTATCAACACAGTCAATTGCAATAAGTGAATCTGGAATTTTGTTAAGAAGCTCGTTCTGATATTCGTCAAGCGTTTTGATTCTCTTGCCGTCAAGAGCCACAATAATTTCTCCGGCTTTTACACCGGCGCGCGCGGCAGGGCTGCCCGGCATAAGATAAAGCACCTCAAGCCCCACGTCCTGATAATAATCGTCTTTTTTTGTTTTGCCGTAAGCGCCAATCCAACAGTGCGAAATTTTTCCGCCAGCATAAAGACGCGGCAAAATTTTGCGCAAAAATTCCACTGGAATTGCAAAATTGAGCCCTTCATAGTCGAGCATACCGGCAAAAACAATGCCCTGCACTGTGCCGTCAGGCGCAATCAAAGGACCGCCAGAGTTACCCGAATTGATTGCAGCATCAATCTGAAGAACATTCGTAGTTGCAAGCAGAGGACGCTCTGTCGCAGAGATAATGCCCGAAGTAAGCGTCTTATCAAGCCCAATCGGCGAACCGATTGCATAGATTTTGTCGCCGACTTCCAAGTCCTGTGACGAACCGAGCGAAAAGACATAGGGCGGCGTAATTTCAGTTTTTATAAGCGCAAGGTCAAGCATTTTGTCGTAGCCAACAACCTTGCCCGGAATGCGCTGCTCCGGGTCGTCAGCAAGCGTAACATAAAGCCTTGAATAACCCTCGTATTCGGGATTGACCATATTTTCAATGACATGATGATTGGTTACGATGTAGCCGCGGGAATCGATAAAAAAGCCCGAACCGAGCACTTTGTTTGCATAGCCTGCCCCGCCCTCGATTTTAAAGCCCAAATCAACCCAGACAGTCACCGTTCCCCTTATAAATTGAGACATTTTGGTTACTGTCTGTGTTTTCTTGCCTTCAAGTGAAGCCGCTGCGGCCAGCTCGTTTTCGATTTTCTGCACAGACCATGGCAGCTCATTAACCTTGCTGATTGAACATGCTGCAAGCGAATTGTAAAGACGCATGGCAGAAACCCAGTCTTTTTCTTCTACAGCCTTTGAATATGCCTTTAGCGCAGCATTCTGTGCTTCAAGATAAACTGCATTAACTTCTGCGTCATCCTGCCATGTTCCGTTTAAAAGACAGGCAAGCCAGAGCGAAACCACCGGCTTTGCAGACATCTGCTTTTTAATGTTTTCAATATCGCGTGATTTTTTACTTGCGTCCTGATAAGGAACAGGCTGTACTTTTACAGGCTTTGCCTTATTTTTTTCGGAAGAACCCGAACAAAACGCTTCTGCCAAAACAAAGACAAAGCAGCATGCAAAAATACAGACTTTATATTTATTCAGTTTCAGTGACAACTTTTCCGCCATCAAAAATTTCCCCAAAATAATAATCTCCGATATGAACGACGAGAAGTCTCTTTCCGTCGATTATATCTAGAATTGAAACACCTTGAGACGGCGAAAGGTTAAAATAATTCATTACTTGTTGAGAAATTTCATATTTTTGAGGCTGTTCTATCCAATAAAGATTTGCAAAAAACTCGTCCTGAATTATAGGCTGCATTCCCAATGGCGAAACGATTGACACAGGGCGTCCGTTTTTGTTCATTATGGTAATTTCTTCTTTAGTAACAGGGTGAATAAACTGGTCAATCTGGCTGTCGCCCTTAATTATAGAGCGGATGTCCCAAAGTCCGTCCGGCTCTGGGTCAATGTCCCAAGAAACGATTCTCTCACCGTTACCCAGGAATTCTATAAACGAGTCAGGTCTGCCGTCTTTGTTGCTGTCGTGAATCATCTGCGTGCAGTATGTGCCCGCAAGCACATCCTTAGAGCCGAAAAGGTCTTCGCAAAGTTTCTGCTGACCGGCTGCGCTCATAAATCTGTTCACCTTAGACACACTGAAATCATAGACTTCTGTAAGCTCGTAAAAGCCGTCGTCGTCAATATCAACTGAACGGAACTGAAGCCTTCCGTTTTCAAAGAAACCGTAAGCATAAGGCACATCGTCCTGATAATAGACGGCTGTCTGCGGCACACCGTCAAGCAGAGAAAAGCGCACTGTGCCGTTTGTGCGTTCAGAAGTTGCACGTTTCATGCTGCTTGCAAACGCCAGAATTACGTTTTCTTTAGGCAGGCTGATATTTCCTTTAGGACTTGGAATAAAGAACTTGATTCCGAGATTTTCAAACGGAGCAAGAACAATATTGAGCGGAGTCCACATTGCAGAGTCGGCTGTAAGCTCGTAAACAATGCCGCGCTTTGAGTCTGTCAAAGTGCTTAAAGACGGGTAAATGCCGTAATCAAGCGTTATCTCTTTTTCTGGCAGTGTAAGACTGAAAGGCACGCCAAAATCGCAGAAAGCCTGCCAGCTTGAAAGTCCGTCCTGATTTGCGTCGTATCTGATAAATGAGGCACGTCCGCGCTTGTATTCAGCCGACAAATCGGCAATACCGTCATGGTTTGTGTCAAAGATGAGAACACCGGCAAATGCACCGAGCCATTCTTTTACTTTGGTCTTAACTTCAGGCGTTTTAAGAAGCGATACAAATTCTCTAAGATGATCATACATAAGCCCTTTTTCTGCAAAACCGACCATGTATTCAAAGGCTGTGTTCTCAGAAATTATATCGTATCTAAGCGAAAGAACCGTATGAAGCTCGTCAGAAAGCCCCTGCGCCGCATAAGCCTTCAAAAGTCTTATGCGCTCTTCATCAGACGATGAATAATGCGCGCCCTGCACCAGAATTTCAGGGTATTCGCCTGACCAGAGTGTGTGCGTCTTTAAAAGAGAAGCTGCATAAGCTGCAACCTCGCGGCTGCCTGTATTGCTGCGCTCGCGCTGCAAAAACAAAAGCTGAAAACGTCCGTCATCAGGGTAAAGTGTCTTTGCGTTGCGTACAATTGTTCTTGCTGGCGCAAGATTGCCAGAGCGGTAATAGTCTTTTGCCCTTACAAAATCTGCGTCATTGGACATAAGCTTAGGCTCGCTGTCAAGAACTGCAAGCGATTTTTTCCATTCGCATGTGTCAGAGAGCAGATCTGCATACAAAAGTCTTGCAGCATCTATGCCGTTCTGAATCCATCCGCGGTTGCTTAAAGCCTGCTCAACATAAGAAATAATCTCAACTTTCGGTCTATTAAGCTCTGCGGCAGATTCTGCGCGAAGCAGCCACAAATCTGGAATATGTGCGTCATAAGCTACGCCGAGCGAAGATTTTTCGTAAACATCAACCCAATGTCCCAGTGCTTTTGCGTCTTTGCCCTGCTCAAGGCAGATAAGCGCTGTGCGGCGGTTGGCTGCTTCCGGTCTCGGTTCGGCACTAGAAAACTGCCTTTCTGTCTGGGCAAAAACCGGCATAACAGCGGCTGCAAAAAGAATAGTTAATACTGCAAATATTTTGTGTAATTTTACCGTCATAATTCATCCTCCAGTTTTTAGAAGCCGGACAACCTATTTATCGGCGTCTTTTTGCTCAGATGTATCTTCCTGCGTAAAAAGCAAATTCTTCTGAAGATCTTTCTCGCTTTCTTTTGGTTTTGCTTTTGAGCGCGGTGCAGTTTTGCGTTTCTGCTTTCTTTCTTTCATTGACTTGTCAAGAATAAAGCCTGTTTCTGCAATTGAATCAGGACGCTCGCGTACAGGCTCAACCCTAAGCAAAGCCCTTATTTCTGCATCGCTTAATGTTTCATATTCAAGCAAAGCCGCGCTCAGAGTATCAAGCTCGTTTCTGTGAACCGAAAGCAGCTCAATTGCCCTGCGCTTTGCCTCTGCAAGTATATGTGTTACGGCTTCGTCAATCTTTTTCGCCGTTTCTTCTGAATAATCCTTATGACGCGCGATTTCTTTCCCCATAAAAATAGGCTCGTCTTCCTGACCGTAACTTACAGCGCCGATTTCATCAGACATGCCCCACTCGCAGACCATTCTATGAGCAAGATTTGTCGCCTGACGGATGTCATTCTGCGTGCCTGTCGTTGTGTCGCCATAAACAAGACTTTCAGCCGCATAACCGCCGAACATAATCACAAGCTGATCTAGCAGGGTACTTTTTGTCTGAGAATGAACATCTTCATCGGGAAGTCCGATTGTAAGCCCCAGCGCCCTTCCGCGCGGAATTATAGTCACTTTATGAAGCGGTGTAACATATTCAAGGTAATAATACGGCAGAGCATGGCCTGCTTCATGGCAGGCAGTCATAGCGCGCTCTTTCTGCGGAAGAATCATAGACTTGCGCGCAGTGCCCATCAAAATCTTGTCGCGGGCTTCTTCAAAGTCTTCGTTGTCTACATGAGATTTAGACTTTCTTGCGGCAAAAAGCGCCGCCTCGTTTACGATATTAGCAAGATCCGCGCCGCTCATTCCGGGCGTTGCGCGCGCAAATTTGCGCAAATCTACATCGTCGTTAAGCTGAATCTTCTTTGTATGAACCGCAAGAATAGCTTCTCTTTCTTTAATGTCTGGCAGCGTAACTTCAATCTGGCGGTCAAATCTGCCGGGGCGCAGAAGAGCCGGGTCAAGAACATCGGGGCGGTTTGTAGCGGCAAGCACGATAATTCCGTCTTTACCCTCAAAACCGTCCATTTCAACAAGAAGCTGGTTCAATGTCTGTTCGCGCTCATCGTGGCCGCCGCCAAAACCTGCACCGCGGGCGCGGCCTACAGCGTCAATTTCGTCAATAAAGATAATGCAAGGCGAAGAGCGTCTGCCCTGCTCAAACAAATCGCGCACGCGGCTTGCGCCAACGCCGACAAACATCTCTACAAAGTCGCTGCCCGAAATATGCAGGAAATTTACACCTGCCTCGCCTGCTACGGCACGCGCAAGCAGCGTCTTGCCAGTGCCCGGGTTACCCACAAGCAGAACGCCGGTCGGTATTTTTGCGCCCATCGAAATAAATTTAAGCGGAGCCTTCAAAAAATCCACGATTTCGCTAAGCTCGCGTTTTGCCTCTTCCTGTCCGGCAACATCTGAAAACAATATTTTCTTAGAGCCGTCGTAATGTCTTGCGCGGCTTTTGCCAAACTGAAGGCTGCGCGAATTCTGCATTGTACTTTGACGGTACAAAAACCATACCATCATGAACATGAACACAAGCGGCAGCAGTTCCAGAATATATGATAATATGGATTTTTCCTGATGTTTTCCGCTTATGACAACATTATGAACTTTCAGCAAAGGCATTAATTCTGCATCAGAATATGGAATAAACGTTGAAAAATTTCCGTATAAATTGGAAGATTTCGCATACGTGCCAAAAACATACTGGTTATCAATTATTACTACAGCTTCAACCTGATTTTTTTTGACAGCGTTAAGAAAATCTGAATATGAAAGGCTTACAATTTTTGGCTTCTGCATAAATCCGAATACAAGAAAACAGATAACCGCAAGAACCATAATAAAGCACAAAAGCGGGCCTATAAAACTAGAAAATAACGGTTTTTTTTTATCAGGGCTTGATTCGCTCATAATTTCCTCATAGAAATGTATACACCGTTTTTAGAATCTTTTTGAGGTACCAGCCAGTCTTTATAGCCGCACCAAGATGCTATAACAGCACAAACAGTGTTCTGCGCTTCGACAATAGGAATCTCATCTCTTAACTGTTCAGGAACTTTCCAATCTGAAAATATCCGCGAAACTTTTTTTAAAGAGCCGTCTGCGCTTCTTATTTTATCGGCAGATTGTCTGTTTCTAATCACTAATGGAAAGTCAAAAGGACCGAATGATGTGTCATTTTTTTCCTTTTGAACAACAATTTCAAGATTTTTATGCAGCGTGTAGCTTCCGCATTTATCGATAATCATAAAAAAGCCGCTAAAAAGGCTTTCGTTCTGCGCAAGCATTTTGCGAGAAACATTCTGAAAAGGCTTTTCAGATTCAGGCTCATAAGAAATTACAAGACTGTTTCCGTCCACAGCCACAGAAACGCCATAAGAGCACATCGCAAGCGTGGCGGCGCATTTTTTTACAGCCTGATATGGAATTCTCTGCTGCACACCAATCTGCACAAAAGCCTTGTACAAAATCTGAATTCTTATTCCAATGTCAAAAGCAGTAAAGTCTTTAACCGGAAGCTCCGCCTTGTTTTTGCCTTTTGCTGTTACGGTGGCAGCATCGGTAACAGCCCTTGCAGAAGCCGTCAAGTCCTCAAGCTTCTCTGCGCCATGCAGAACGCCGGTCTGCCAACCCTCAAAATGCTCATCAAGAAAAGGCACAAGACAGTTGCGTATTTTATTGCGGAAATAAACCGTCTCGTTATTTGTCGCATCAATTCTATACGGAATTTTATTGCCGCGGGCAAAATCCAAAATTTCTTGGCGCGAAACTGAAAGCAGAGGCCTGAAAAAAATGCCACGCTCAAATTGAATGCCTGTGCTGCTCAAAGGCGAAGAACCCTGCAAAAACCGTTGAATGAGCGTTTCAAGCTGGTCGTTTTTGTTGTGCGCCGTACAGAAAACATTGAGGTTGTACTTCAGGGCAAATTCTTCAAAGGCTTTGTAGCGCAAAAAGCGCGCGGCTTCTTCTGTGCCCTTGCCGCGCTTTAATGCGGTTTCGTCAACCAAGCCCTTTTCAAAAGTCTTTTTTTCGGCATAAAGCTTTATATCCGGGTTAAGCTTTTTTTGCTCTGCAACCCAGTCAAGCACAAAATCTGAATCCTGCGCGCTTACACCGCCTTCTCTTATGTTGTGATCTATTGTAAGCACAAAAACCGAAAAATTGCACATTTTCTCAGACTTGCAGATACCGCAGAGAAGCGAAAGCAGCACCATTGAATCAGGGCCGCCGGAAACACCGATTCCTGCGCGCATTTCGGTTGCTGCCCATTTTTCAATTAAGCTCCGTTTTAATTCTTCTATTGTTTCAGATTTCATTAAAGACCCTGCTTACAACTCCGCCACACGAACAAAAAAAAAGATATTCCAAAAACTTCCGTTAATGGAATATCCTTTCAATCTAACCAAAGCTGATAGTTAATTCCTCAGTTATTTGATGCCACGAACCTGTGCGATAACAGCATCGCCGTCAGAAAGAACTTTTACGCCGTTTGGCAATTTGATGTCTTTTACAGCCATTGAAGCACCAAGTTTCAATTCAGAAACATCTACAACAAGGCGTACAGGCAAATCTTTTGGCAGACATTCAATTTCAATTTCTTTTACGCCAGCTTCAAAGAAACCGCCTTCACGAACACCAACAGGGCTTCCAGAAACCTGTACACGAATGTTTCTCTTAAGCTTCTTAGATTCATCAATTACATGAAAATCTACATGAAGGTTTTTGTCTGTTTTGATGTCATATTCAGTGTCTTTGATAAAAGCCAAAGACTTTTTGCCGTTAACATCAAGATTAATCAATGTAGTTGGGGTTGCAACTTTCCAGATTTTTGTGAATTCAACTTCATCAACATCGAGCATTGTTGCTTCGCCTTTTGAATTGTACATAACAGCAGGTAAACGGCCTGCGTTGCGAAGTCTTTTTGCAACAGTCTTTCCAGATTCTTTGCGCTCTTTTGCAGCCAAAACTAAACTATCCATTTCAGGAACTCCTTATTCTCCAGCATCTCTGCACTATTTTTTACACAGGAACTAAATCACATTCCTTATATTCACTGGGATGGCAGGATTCGAACCTGCGGAATGACGGCACCAAAAGCCGTTGTCTTACCACTTGACGACATCCCAATCTGCGTCTGTAAACCAGACACTATGATATTCTTTCCGGATACACCGGTCAGATCCAATTTAAAAAGAGGCATTACTCGTCTTCGTATGCAACAGTTTCATCGAAATTACCTTTTGCATATTCATCGAGAATTTTATCTTGCAGCTCAGTTCTAAATTCAGGGCTTATAGGATGAGCAACATCCTTGTAATCGCCTGTTCTTGTTTTTCTGCTCGGCATTGCAATGAATAATCCAGTTTTTCCTTCAATAACTTTGACGTTATGAACGACAAAACAATCATCAAAAGTTACGGTCACGTAAGCTTTGAGTTTTCCCTCAGAAGCAACTTTTCTGATACGGATTTCGGTGATTTGCATTTGATTGCTCCTTATATAACATTATCTGAACAATTCGTGCTAAAATGCATCACATAAATAGCAACGCTTAAAACACGAAGCAAGCCTGTTATATGCGTCTTGAGCTTTCTGTTTAGCCTCAAAGACCCCGAACACAGTTGAACCAGATCCTGTCATATCTGCAAAATCTGCCCCAACATCTGTAATCGCAGCCAAAGCTCTCTGAATTTCAGGATATCTGCTGATTAACGGCTGCGTAAAGCTGTTTGCAAAAACCCATTTATCAGCAGGTCTTTTATAAATCCCTTCCAATTCATCAAGTGAAGGCCACTCAACTTTTGAAACTGTATTATTCATATTCCACTCATCAACAAGGCCATAAGCCTCTTTTGTTGAGCTATGAACATCCGGACAAATAACAACAAAATATAGATCTCTTCGACCTTCAATCGGCCGAACAATTTCACCACGTCCACTTACAATTGCGCAGTCTCCATACAAAAAGAACGGAACATCACTGCCAATTTTTTCAGCAATTTCCACAAGAACTTTCTGAGGAACATTAGCCGAAAACAATGAATTAAGTGCCCGCAGCAAAGCAGCTGCATCAGAAGAACCACCGCCCATTCCTGCGCCACTAGGGATGTGCTTAACTAAATCGACTGCAATACCTTCCCGTATTTCTGCAACTTCTGCAAAAAGCGAAAAAGCTTTCTGTACAGTGTTTTCAGCAGGCAGTTCCATTCCATGAACTTGAAGCGAACAGCCCGCCGACGCGGAACGAGTTACAGTCAGTTCGTCACATAAACGAATCTTCTGAAATATGCTCTCAATGTTATGAAAACCGTCAGCCCTTTTAGGGAGAACCCTCAAAGTCAAATTGAGCTTTGCCGGTGCAAGTTCATAAACATTAGATAACATATCTTCGCTATTATACTAAAAAGTTTAAGTTTGTCAAATGCTTATACCTAGAATAACTGCTTTTTTTTGTAAAACCGAATCAACATACCTCGCCGCAGAGCGACGAGATATGTTGTTCTCAAAAGGAATTGCACTCGGGTTTGATACCCTTTGTTTCGACGCAGAGCGTCGGGGTATCAAACCCTCGGCACGAATTAGAACAAACCTGTTTTGGCACGCTATTTTTTTCCCTGTCTGCCCGAAAGTTATATATAAAACGAAAAACGATTTACTTTCATAAATAATGCAAAAAATGTATAAAAACCGTAAAAAAACGCAAAATTTTGTGTGGAAATAGTTGACATAAAGCAATACCTTAAACTATGTTTTTTATATGAAGACGAATCAAAGGAAGTGGTCAAATGCTCAGTGAAAGCGAATTATTGGACGAAACATTAGAGGCAGATTACCTGTTTATGGACGCCTATGATGATGACGAAGATTTTGATGATGAAGATGATGAATCATTAGACGATTTCGACGACGATGATTTTGCTGATGAGGATTATGACGATGAAGATTTTGACGATGATTTAGACGGCTTCGACGAAGAAGATGACGACTTCTTTGACGAAGAGGATGATTTCGATGAATATGACGACTTTAACTAAAAGGCGTTTTTAATTCAGTCAAAAAAGTTATTTTTTTATCAGTAGAAAAGGCAGCGCAAAAACCGCTGCCTTTCTTGTTTTTAAAGCAAAAAAAAGACTGCCCGAAACAGGCAGCCTTGTAAAAAAGACAATTCCAGCTTAGCGGAGAACCTCGCCGCCATGCCACAACTTTTCAAGATCATAGAATTCGCGCGCTTCTTTTGACATAAGATGAACTACAATCGGCCCTATATCAATCAAGTTCCAGTCATCTCCGTCAGGGGTTTTTCTGTTAGGCACATGAATTTCAAGCACATCATCTGCCTTAACATAGTCTTTGACGTATTTATAAAGGCCTTTCCAGTGTGTAGCGCTGTTTATCGTAACTATAATAAAATAGTCAGTCCAACTGTTAAGCTGAGACACATCAATAACAGTTACATTCTCGCCTTTATAATCTTCCATAAGCTGTGCAATTTCCAATGCTTTTTCTTTAATAGTTTTCATAAAATCCTCCATGCTTACCGGACATAACGGCCGGTAAAGTCACGTCCTAAAATAATCGTAAAATCAACTGGTGAATCTTCACTTTCAGTTGAATTTGCATCTTTAGGAACTTCTTCTGTAATTATGTTCTTACAATGGATAATATCAGCAATTGCCTGGGCAACCTTTGCATTACCAATATGATCTATAACCTGTGTTTTGTCATAGTCACGGTCTGCGTTAATCATACTAAGAACGTCATAGCCGTAACTCTGCAAAAGTCCGCCTGTATTGCGTGCCAAACCCTGCTGAGATGTTCCGTTTTGAATTTCAAGAACATAAACGCGGTCATTTGCTATACCGCCCGTTGATGCAATTGAAATCATTGTCTGCTTGAACACCTCTTTAATCAGCTCGCCGTTATAGTCAGGAAAGAGAAGAACCTGCCCGTCTACTTCACGGCGTTTTCCGCTTATAGTCTGAGGAACAAGCCTCTCAGAATCAATTGCAGAAATAAGCGAAATTAATCTGTACAATGCCTTGTTATCAATATTTGCCTTTAAATAACGCGAAACAACCGGAAAAACATTTTTGTTCAGAACAAATGTTGATTTTTTATTCAAGGCATGAAGAAAAGCTACCATTACGCCTTCCATTCTGTCCTGAATATTGTCAGAAGTTTCTTCGTCATCTGCATAAGACAAATACGAAACCATTTTCTCACCGTCAAGGTCAACTGAGCCTGACGGAAGAATATGCCGTACATCGCCGTTCACAACATCTATTGGAGACGGAATAAAAACATTAAGCCCGCCGAGCAGGTCAGTCAATGCAGAAAACTGGTCAATGCTCATTTCAATTGTAAAAGGAATTGTTATATCTGTAAGAGCTTCTATCTCTTTTTTATATGTTTCAATTCCTTTTTCAGTATAAACAGCGTCAATGCGGTCAACCCTGTCCAAAGAACCCAAAATCAAGCCCGTATTTCCCGGTATATTAAACAGCGCGCCGCGTTCAGATTCCGGGTAATAAATGAAAACATCTGTAAACAATGGCTTTCCGTCTTTTTGAAGGACAAAAAGAACGTTCAAAAGCTGATTGTTTTCAAGGACGCTTGCAATCGGGTCTGTCTGCAAAGCAAAAAACAATATGACAGACAGAGCTGTCAATATTATTAGAATTCCAATTATAAACAAATAACTTTTTTCGTGACGTGACTGCGCCATAAAACCCTCCCAACTATTTTCACCCTACAAGAGAATCTAATAATTCCTGTGTTGCAGGCGCAATTTTTTTGCCGTTTTCCTGCAAATAAGAAATATTTTCTGAAAGCACAGAAATTACAAGCTCATTAAGAGACATGCCCTCTGTTTTTTTCAAATATTTCTCGGTTATGTGCTCCCTGCCCGGCTCAATCTTGTCTGCCACATACAGAAGCTTTGCCAGATTACACATACCCGCTTTTCCGAATGTATGATGCTGCACAGCTTCTATAATTTCAGAATCTGTTACGCCAAACTGTTCCTGCAAAAGCGTTGCAGCCGCCCTGCCATGCAGCAGAGAAACCTTAGTCCGCTCAATCTGAGAAACAGGCAGACCGTCTTTGACAGCAAGTGAGACAAGTTCCATGTCGGAACATTCTTTGCATATATCGTGCGCAATACCGGCAAAAAAGCCCTTCTGCTCATCCTCGCCGAAACGCCTGCAAAGTTCCGCACAAGTGGCGGCTGTACGCACAGAATGTTCGTAACGCTCTTTTTTTTCGTGGCTTTTTGCGTATTCTGTTACTTCTGCAAGCAGAGTTTCATAAGTTTTCATATAAATGTCTCTCGTTAATATAACGGTAAACTTCGTTTGCAACAAGATAACGGTAGCTTTTGCCCGAAGATATTTTCTCTCTTATTTCAGACGACGAGACTGAAACAACGTCGTTCAAAATGGTCTTGTGCTTATACGGAAAATCAAGTCCGGTAACATCGGCATGATTTCTGCATGCAAGAATCAAATCTGCCTCAAGCGGAATCTGTTCAGCACAATGCCAAGTTGAAAAACCTGCCACAAGGTCATCTCCTATTATAAAGCCGATTTTGCCTTCAAGCACATCTTTGTACCGGTTTTTCAACATTCTTAGCGTGTCAATTGTATAAGAAATGCCGCCCCTCTTTATCTCGCAGTCGTCAACATCAAAAAAGCTGTTGTCTTTTATAGAGCGCAAAACCATTTCAAGACGGTCTTCGTCTGTTGCGCCTAAAGCAAGCTGTTTATGCGGCGGCACATGCACCGGAATGAACAAAATCTTGTCATAGCCGAACGTAATGCGGACATCTTCTGCCAAAGCCAGATGCCCGATATGCGGCGGATTAAACGAGCCGCCGAGAACAGCAAGCTTCATACGCTATTCCTGCCCCGGATACTGAACTTCCATTGCGTCACAGACCGAACGCTCCGCCATGAACGCGCTTTTCTGCGGTTTTGCGGCTGTTTTCTGCCTGTCGTCCTGAAGCTCAACCGCATCAACAAGAGCAATTATAGCTTTGCGCACATCATTCATGCCGGTACGCTCAAAAACCGACATACCGAAAACCGTCTCGTCTTTAAGCTGCTTTTTTATCTCTTTAAAGCGCTCTCCTGCGCCCTCAACATCAAGCTTGTTACAGAGCACAATGCGTGGCTTTGAAGCAAGTTCCTTTGAGTAGCTCTCAAGCTCAAGCTTGAGCTTTTCAAATGCGCCGAAACACTCATCATCTGAGCAGTCTATGATGAACACAAGACCTGCTGTTCTTGAAATGTGCTTCAAAAACTTAAAGCCAAGACCCGCGCCGTCAGAAGCGCCTTCGATAATGCCTGGAATATCGGCAATAATTATGTCGCGCTCGCTGTCAACATGAAGAACCCCAAGATTCGGGATTTTTGTCGTAAACGGATAAGGCGCGATTTTCGGTCTTGCATTGGTAAAAAAGTCAAGCAAAGAAGACTTGCCCGCATTCGGAAAGCCGACAAGCCCGACATCAGCCATTATATTAAGCTCAACCGAAAGCATTCTGGATTCGCCCGGTTTGCCTTCGTGTGCATACTGCGGAGCCTGATTTGTCGAAGTCTTGAAATGCACATTACCCCAGCCGCCTTTGCCGCCTTCAAGAAAGACAAAACGCTCGTCCTCGCTTTCCGTCGTAAATTCGCGGATTAATGTGCCGGTTTCAGCATCGCGGATAATAGAGCCGGGCGGCAGCGGAATTATTACGTCCTCACCGTCTTTGCCGAATCTGTTTCTGCCCTCGCCGTCACCGCCGTTTCTTGCCTTAAATTTCTGCTTATAGCGCAAATGTGCGAGCGTGCGCAAATTCCGCTTAACCACAAAAATTACGTCGCCGCCGCGTCCGCCGTCGCCGCCCGCAGGGCCGCCATGAGGCACATACTTTTCACGTCTGAACGCAATGCAGCCGTTGCCGCCCTTGCCGGAACAAACTTCAATTATTGCTTCATCTGCAAATTTTATCACGTTGAACTACCTAAAAAAAATACCCGCACTAAGCACAGCAATGCCTAATCCGGGTATCATCTGCGACAAGAATCGCAAAATTAATAAAACAAACGCATTAGTTTGCTTCTACAGAAGCAAGCTTTCTGCCTTTGCGCTCGTGGAACACAACTTTTCCGTCTGCTGTTGCAAACAAAGTATCATCCTTACCGCGTCCAACATTTACGCCCGGATGGATTTTTGTTCCTCTCTGGCGGACAATGATTGAACCTGCTGTTACTTCTGTTCCACCATAAGCTTTGATACCAAGATATTTTGGGTTTGAATCGCGACCGTTTTTAGCACCGCTTCCGCCTTTTTTGCGTCCCATTTTATGCCTCCACTGCTATTTGACTGTTTTAACCCGCAATTTTAGATATTCGGGGTACTCTGCAGCGATAATTTCCAATCCTTTCTGCAGATAATCTGCCGCAAACACCATCCGTTCTGCAAAAGCAGAACTCATTTCAGTAGCACGGAATGCGAGCTGCCCGTGTTCCGAAGAATCGCAAGTAACAAGCTGTGCTGAATCAGATACCTGAAGAACGGCAACTGTAGTCCTCACAACTGTTGATACTGCCGCACAGACAATATCTGCTCCTCTTGGTGCAAAACCAGAATGACCTGTAACTTCGCATGAAGCAAATGTACCGTCACTGTTTCTGCACAGAACAGCAGTTATCACTGTTTTTTGCCGTTATGCAACAACGATATCTTCAACAGTTACGCGTGTATACTGCTGGCGATGACCGATTGTGCGGTGATAGTCTTTCTTACTCTTGTATTTGAAAACGATTACTTTGTCGTCTTTGAAAGTATCTCCTACTTTTACAGTAACTTTTGCACCGTTTACATAAGGAGCACCGACACTAACTTTTCCATCGTCACTTACAAGAACAACTGTATCAATTGTAACAGTAGAACCGGCTTCAGCGTCAATCTTATCAACTGTCAAAACGGCGCCTTTTTCAGCCTTGTACTGTTTTCCCTTGTACTCAACCAATGCGTACATATTTATACCTCTAAACGTTATAGTTCGTCCTCCGGTGCAATAACGGGGAAGCGCCGGAGATTCTTTCCAAAATAATGAAAACACTTGCAAAACGAGCAAGATTCCGCAAGTGCTTCAGATTACAATATTTTAGGCAAGTAAGTCAATATCGTTTTGCAACAGCTTAATCTACAATAAGAGCTTTTTCGGCAAAACGTGACGATTTTCATAAATTAAAATCTCAAGACAATGTACACAAGCCTACCATGTGTATAGCTTCACAAGTTTTCGCGCAGCGGAAACTTGCAGGGTTTGCCGATTAAGCTCTTTCCGTAGCTAAAGCCAATCGCAAACCCGTTACATTGTCTCTAAGAACGGCACAAGTATCAGGTTCATGCCGTTTTCAAGCACCGTCTTTACACAGCGGACAAGCGCAAGGCGCGCGTTTGTCAGAGCCGAATTGTCTGTGCCTAGAATCGGACAGTCGTGATAGAACGAGCCGAAAAGCTTTGCAACCTCGTAAAGCAGGGCTGCAATCTCTGACGGGTCAAGCTTTTCTGCGGCTTTCTTCAAAGTTGCCGGATATTCGCCCAAAGCCTTGATGAGCGCCCATTCTGCAGGGTGTGTAAGCACTGAAAAATCTACGGCAGAATCGGCCTTTACGCCAGATTCTTCAGCCTTGCGCAAGATAGAACAGATGCGCGCGCCCATGTACTGCAAATAAGGACCGGTATTTCCGTTAAAAGAGAGTGACTCTTTAGGATTGAACATCATGTCTTTTGCCGGTGTAGCCTGAAGCAGGAAGTAATGAAGCGCACCGAGCGCAATCTTTTCGGCGACTTCTTCAGGGCTGCCGACAGCTTCTTCTCTACCCTTTGCGGCAATTTCTTCAAGAGCACCGTCTCTAAGCTGATTAATCAAATCATCAGCGTCTACAACTGTACCCTCGCGGCTCTTCATCTTGCCTTCCGGCAGATTCACCATACCGTAAGACAAATGGAAAAGCTGGTTTGCCCACTCAAAGCCGAGCTTCTTCAAAATATAGAAAAGAACCTTAAAGTGATAGTTCTGCTCGTTGCCGACAACGTAAACAAGCTGGTTAAAAGACCAGTCATCGTGGCGGCTTACGGCAGTACCGATGTCCTGCGTAATGTAGACCGAAGTTCCGTCTTTGCGGAGAAGCACTTTCTGCTGGTCTTCGCCGTCTTTGTTTTTGCCGACGACTTCTGAAACATCTACGCGCACAGAGCCGTCTTCTGCCTTAAAGAAAAGACCTTTTTCAAGACCCTGCTGAATCAGCTCTTTGCCCTTAAGGTAGGTTTCGCTTTCGTAATAGAATTTATCAAAAGAAACGCCGGTTCTTTTGTAAGTCTGCATAATGCCGTTTACAGCCCATTCGTTCATCTGCTTCCAGAGCTTGTGAATTTCTGGGTTGCCTTTTTCCCACTCAACGAGCATAGACTGTGCTTCGTTTTCGGCTTTTTCGCCGTTTGCTTTGCGGTATTTTTCAAATTCAACGTAGCAGTCGCCTACAAAGCGGTCGCTCTTTACACCAAGCTGTTCCGGTGTCTGGCCTTCGTGGAAAAGCTGATAGGCGCGCATAGACTTGCAGATGTGCACGCCGCGGTTATTGATGATGTTGACTTTATAGACTTCTGCACCGGCTGCCTTCAAGATGCGCGAAACCGACTCGCCGAGCGCGTCATTTCTAAGATGACCGAGGTGAAGCGGTTTATTCGTATTCGGGCTTGAAAATTCAATCATTACGCGGCGGCCGTCAAGCGGCTTTTTGCCGGTCTGGTCAAAAGCGCCGTAATTCTCTTTCTGCGAAATAATTGCTTCGAGTGTTGTGCGCACAATGTCGCCTTTCTGAAGCTTTACATTGACATAAGGCCCAACCGCGGTAAATGTGCCGGTTTTAGCAGCCTTTTCTTTCAAAGCCGCGTCTTCATTCAAAAGTTTTGCAACTTCCTGCGCAATTACAGGCGGCGCAATTCTTAAAACGCGTGCAAACGGAAACATAGGAAAGCCGACGTCGCCCATTTCCGGGTTCGGCGGCACTTCGGCAGTAACAGATTCAGCAGAAATATCCGGTGAATCAGCATTTTTTGTATTCTTGAGTAAATTAACTGCCGCCGCAATAAGCGCACGGCTTTCTTGTTTTAAATCAGCCATGAGGGAATAATACCAAAAACCACAATTTTTGTATATAAGCGATTTTGGCACTTGGAAGTGCCGGAACTTATGCAAGGGAGGACACCAGCTCAGAGTCCGAAGGCCGCTGGTTTCCTCCCTTGAACCCACTTTCCTTGGCCACGGCCTAAGGGCTCTGCCCTTAGGAATCCCGGATTAATCTGCGATAATTTGCTTTTGTACAACCGCTGCCGGTTTTTGTGTCAACAAAAAGCGGCGCTTTTCGCCGGATAAACTTTAACCGTAGAACAAGCTGATGCGAAAAGAACCTCTACTCGCAAGCGGGGGTTTCTTTCCCCAAACCCCTATCTTCCCCAGCAGCGTTCAAGGGGCGATAATCTGCCCCTTGAAAATCCCCGTATTAGTACATTTTTTTACGTTTATCAGCAAGCTTGCAAGTTTCCGAACGGAAACTTGGGGTTTTGCAAGATTGGACTAAAATTGAATAATAAGCTTTTGCAAAACATGCCCTAAGAACCGGCGATTATTACATTCTATTAGCTAGATAAAGGCAGAGAATGAATAAAACGATTATAAACGTTTGAACAACAAGAAAAAACAGACAAATCGTTATTTTAGTTTTGGCTTTTAAGCCTTTTATAATTCCTATTATAGAAACCGGAAAAATAGCAATAGCAACCAAAAACGACACAACACATAAAGAGTAGGCAGTATATTCCAAAATTTTTGATGCCACTTTGTACATATAAAGAATACTGGATAAAAGGAAACAGCCCGCCCAAATCCAAAACAGAATCTGTCCAGCCACAAAAAGAATAATCGAAGCTTTTCCATATTTTGACGGTTCTTCTTTTTCAACAAGCTCTTCTTCCATAATCTTCTCCCTCGATTTTGACTACAAATCCTTTGCTTCGGGGTCGGTGTTTTTGTCTACGCCGGAGTGGGTTCTGTTGTAGGTAAAAAGTCCTGTTCCGCTGTTGTTCAGCTTTTTGATTTGTGCAATGTAGTTGCTTCCCGGGTAGAGTGCGGCTGCTTTTTCCATGTATGCGGAACATTCGTCCTCTTTGCCGATTTCAAAGAGAAACTGGGCATAATAGGTGTAAGTGTAGAATTTTTCCGCATCCGTTTGTGATGCTTCTATTGCAGCAAGAAAATGCTTTTCCGCTTTTTTGTTTCCTCCACCAAGAACACCCGGCGCGTAGAACATCCACTGGGCAAGCCCAAGATTTGCAGCCCACATGTCTGTTCCGCCTGAAGCCGCATTCTCGTAAAGTGTCTTTACCCTCATTCCATGAAACATTGCGGAAGCCACAGAAAAGCTCATATAGCATGAAGTAGTGTCTGCCGTAATCATATAAAAGAGCGGCGCGACACCGTCCGTTTTTTTGTGCGCGCTTATGTAGTTTTCGTTACGCACCATCTGGTCTTTCATCAAAAGCCTTTCCTGCTTTATGTCTGTCTTTATGTTAAAGATATATTCAAACTTAGCAAGGCGCACGCAGCTTTCCCAAAAGAGCTTTTCCTGATCAAGGTCTACCGCCTGACCTTGCAGCCCGGCAAGAACTTCTTCTTCAAATTTGCTGTAGCTTTCTATAATTGCGTTGCTGTCTATTGTTTTAGAAGCCTGTGCGCGGCATTCGGTAAAGTCCCGGTATTTCTGCATGGTAAATGAAGACATTGTCTGCGCCGCAAAAGCAGAACCAGAACAGACGGCTACCAGCATAAGCAACACACACTGTTTTATTATTTTCATTTTTACCTGGCTTTATAAAGCTTACGAAATTCAGCTAAACAGTTTTAAGAACGAACTGAATACATCAACATAGAAATTGCCGCCAAGTTTTCTAAGCAACTGGAACGGCATATTAGGCGCACCAACGAATGGTCGTAAAGTCCATGCAAGCTGTGTACCAACAAATGAATACAAAACCATCCAGAAAAAGAGAATCTTATTTCTTGTTTTGACTGTTGGCATAGAAGCTATTGTCGAAGCCATTGATTCAGAACCTTTTAAATCAACTGAAACTATTATTTTATAGAAAAAGCTTATTCCGACAATGCCGGAAACTGAAAAGAAAAGAACATTCAGCAACTTATAGAATACATAATTTTTGCTTGTCAAAAGAAAAAACAATGTCACCGGAGCAAATGCAAGCAATATTATGCTCATAACACAAACAGCAGTCATAAGATAAGTCAGGCTTTTCATAAAAGTCGTTTTTGAGCCAAACAGACTGTAAAAAATAAAGAACGTCGGAAAACAGATAAGCGTTGTGGCAATATACAAAAGCGGAAGTTTTACCATTGATGATAAACCTTGAATAAAGCTGTTTGACAAGCCCATTATAAATCCATAGGCAGCAAAACCTGCAAGACTTATCGCAAACAGATCCATCAGTTTAGATTCTATATCAAAATCATCTGCAATTTCTTTTATGAACTTTTCTCTGTCCTGTAACAATTCAATAATTGTATTCACTCTAGTATTCACTTTTTTCTCCTAATGTTACTTGAAATTAACAAAATTATACTTTTATTTTCAAAAGTTTCAACAGGGCTATTTGCGAAAGCTTCTATTCTTGCCGGAATATGCCTCATTCTTGAAGGAATCAGTCCATTCACTGACAGAATCAACCCATTCTGTCATGGAAGAAACCCATTCTCTGACGGAATGCACCCATTCTGTCACGGAAAAGCCCCATTCTTTGACGGAATGTACTCGTTCCATGCACAGTCTTTCAAGTTTTCGCTTTGCGAAAACTTGCAGGGTTTGCCGATAAGCTAATTCGGTAGAATCAGCCCAACGCAAACCCGATTCTGTCACGGAAGCACCCCATTCCATGACGAAAATACTTCATTCCTTGATGAAAATGCTTCATTCCGGGTGCGCAACAGGATAAATCTACAAAACAAGCTCAATTTAGCGCACCGCAGCAAGTTTTCACAAGTGAAAACTTGTAAGATTTTGCAACATACGGCTTTCTGTTTACTTTATAAAAGCCGTCATTACAGTGAAGAGGCGGCTGCGCTCTTCTATGGGCATATCGTCGGGCAGACCGGCGGTTTCGCGGCGGTGAGAGCCGAGCTCTTTGGTGCAGCTTGTGCATTCTGCGGCGACGGCGATATTTTCATGTCTTACGCCGATGTCTAGAAGCAGCTTTAAGTTTGCTCTTTCTAAAGACAGCATAAATGCGCCGTCAGCCTCGGTTACGCAACCTTCCGAGAATCTTTCTCTGAAATATGCCGCCCTTTCAGCATCTACCGAATAGCAGCAGTCTTTGATGTGCGGGCCTATGACTGCGCAAATCTCGGACGGCGTGCACTTATAAAAGTTCACCAGCCGCTCAACGGCTTCTTTTATAATGCCTGTGCCCTTCCAGCCGGAATGAACCATGCCGATCACCTTTTTTTCAGAAGCGTATAAATAAATAGGCACACAGTCTGCAACCGTTACAGCCGGAACATAAGCAGGATTAACGGAAAGAACAGCATCACCTTCTGAGCGCAGTGCCCTGAAAACGGCAAGCTCATCAGCATTGTCTACGCAGAAAACCGTTTTTGAGTGAATCAGCTCAGGCGCAACCACAGAATCATAGTCAACGCCGAGGCTTTTGAAAAAGTTACCGCGGGTTTCATTCGGTTCGTTCCACCTGAAGCGCATAGAACCGGCAGCTTTTAAAGACAGGCAGCACAAAGGCGCGCCTTCAAGTGGTTTTCCGTCTTTAATAAATGGAAAAGCAACAGCCAGCACAGTGCCGTCTTTGTCTTTAAGAAGAGGTTCAGATTGCAGGGCTGAAAAATTAATAACAGAAGCGCTCATATTTTTCAATTTTCAAAGGATTCAAGCTCTCTAAGGCAGTTCACCGCATCAGCAAGAGTGTCGTGAACTTCAACAAGCTGCTGGCGGTAACGCTGGTTGAATCTTCCGGCAATTGAAGAGAGGTTGTTTATAGAGTCGTATTTTCCTACTTTGTTTTCTGAATTGACGCCGGCAAGCACATTGACAATTGTGGTTGTAATCTGAGTAAAACGCATAGAAAGCGCGGTAGATTCAGAATAAGCCGACTGAATTGCAGACTCAAGGCGCGCATGAATTTTTACAGAGCGGTCTTCGCTTTCAGCAACATTAGCAAAGAACTGCCCGATTTCACCTTCAGGCGAGAACTTGCGGACAAAGGCGTCTACATCGCCTGCAAGCTTAGCATATTCGTTGAAAGCTTCTACAAATTCAATTTTGTTCTCGCGCACTCTGAAATCGCCGTCCATAGCAAGAATCTTCAGCAGCTTGCTTATATCGCCAAAAAGCGTGCTGAAAAATGCGTACATAAAGCCCATTGCCTTGTTGCGCGTAAACTTAATATCGCACCATTCAACATTCCACGGCTGATACGGAAGTTCAGGCAGTTTCATGCACTTGAACATATTAAAGACTTTCTGCTCGACAAGCTGCTTTTTCTTTGACTTTGTCCATTCATTCCAGCGCGCTTCAAGCAGTTTGCGCCATTCTGCTTTGTATTTCACAAACCAGTCTTCTGCACCTTCAGGCTGGCCGGGCGTCCAGTTTGCAGATTTAAACGCCAGACATGCAAGCTGCTTTATAGGAATTGCCTTCAGAAAGTTTTTGATTGTTGCTACCTGTGCAAGGCTTTTTGTTACATAATCAGCTGTTACAGCCTCAACATCAACCTGCTGCTGTTCAAGCTGGCTGTTCGTAGAAAAAAGGCACAAAGCCTGAAGTATTTCAACTGTGACGCTTTTTGCGTTGCAGAGCACTTTGCAGAAATGCGACAAATCGTTGCTTATAAGCTCAAGCTGCGCAACGTAATTTCCGTCTGAATTCGGCAAAAAGCGCGCGAGCATTTTTTCGTAAGGCAGGCGGACAAACTGTCTGAGCCAGTCAATGTTTATTACAGACTGATAAAGGGAATTGCGCTGCGCTATCGTAAGTTCCTGAAAAACTTCGTCCATTCTGCGGACAAGTGACTGCTTCACTTCGGGCACTGGCTCTTTGTTGTCACCGAGCAGAAACGGGTCAATCTCGCGCTCAACATAGGCGTAATAATCTGCAAGGAGCAGAGAACTTAAAAACACGTAAAAGCGGCCGGGGTCTTCTTCGTAAAGACTTACAGCAGGCTTGAAAAAATCCGCGACATTTTTAAGCTGTCTTACCTGCTCGTAAAAAGCACCGCCAATCATGCCCTTCTTGTACATCAAAAGTCCGGGTCTTGATTTTTCTATGCGGTGAGCGAGCCGGCTTAATAAAATATTATTGTATATTTTGGAAATATCTACACCAGAAAAAATAGAACGCAAAAACAAGAAAAAGCGGAACAATGACGACTCTGTTTTCAACCGGGTCTGAATATCCTGTCCGGAAGAAATGTCCTGAGTATCTACTGGAGGCTGTATTGTCTGTTCTTCTGAGCTTATGGACGCGCACAGCTTGTCGTAAAGACACATACGTTCTGCATGAGACATGCCGATTACCATGCGGTCAAAGGTATCCATTTTCTCCATAGTATCTATTGTAAAGCAGGTATTTTACAAGGTCAAGTGCATAAACTACGGCTTCAGCATGAAAAATCAATCTAGAAATTGTACCATGTAAGAACCTGTCTCGTCGGATTCCGTTCCGCGAATCGGGAACGCACATAGTCGGCTTTACAATGATAGTTTAATCTGCGTTTCGCTACGAGTTTGCTTTGCAAACTCGGCCGTTTTGCAGGATTGTTACAAAAACAAAGATTAATCCCAAAGGAAAACGCGCCTACGCAAGTTCTTTTATGTGTTCATCTGTATAGATTGCATTTTTCTGGCGGAAAGCAGTGACTGGCGGACGAGGACTGCCTCATGGCTTTGCCATGCGAGCAGGACGTCGGACGCAAGGAACGGATTTCCGCCAAGCCAAATCTCATTCTAATACCTTTTATGCTGAAACACTGGGACATAAAAAAAGCTTGTGAAAAATACACAAGCTTTTCGCATTTGCGGTCCCTACGGGAATCGAACCCGTCTTTCGACCTTGAGAGGGTCACGTCCTAGCCGATAGACGAAGGGACCACGGCATATAAAAAAAGCTGAACGCTTTGGTTCAGCTTTAGTTCCCCAAGGAGGATTCGAACCCCCACAATCAGAACCAGAATCTGAGGTGCTACCATTACACAATCGGGGAATGTTGGAACGTGAAATAACATATATGCTTTTGCAAAAAATGTCAAGCCACTTTCAGAAAAATCTTTTTGGGGAAAGACACCCCTCTTCTCGGAGGCGGGGGTTTCTTTCCCCAAACCCCTATCTTCCCCAGCACCGCTTAGGGGCTTACCGCCCCTAAGAACCCCGGATTAGCTGTTAAATAGCTGTCCAGTACATATGCTGTCAGTTTTTGCGTAAGCAAAAAGCGATGCTTTTCGCCTCGCAATAACAAAGCAATGACGACGGACTAGTGCTTAGATGCCGAAGATTGAGGCGTATTCTTTTAATGCGCCTTCAATTTGACCGGCGAGAACTTTTTTGGTAAGAACTTTGCCGAGCTGAACGCCTTCCTGATCGAAGCTGTTCAAGTTCCATACAAAGCCCTGGAACATAATCTTGTTCTCGTAGTGTGCAAGAAGCGCGCCCAAAGATTTTGGTGTAAGCTGCTTGCCGTAGATAAGGCTTGAAGGTCTGCCGCCAGGGAAGTTCTTGTTCGGGTTTTCGTCAGACTTGCCGCAGGCAAAAGCTACGATTTGGGCTGCAAGATTTGCGCAGAGCTTTTTCTGGCTTGTCGAGCCGTCAACCACAACGTCTTCGCCAGACTGGCTGTCTTTAAAACCGATAAACTGAAGCGGTATAATGTCAGTTCCCTGATGCAGAAGCTGATAGAATGAGTGCTGTCCGTTTGTTCCAGGTTCACCAAAAATTGCAGGACCGGTAACATAATTGACTTTCTCGCCAAAGCGGTTGACCTGCTTGCCGTTTGATTCCATATCAGCCTGCTGAAGATGTGCAGGCAGACGGCTCAAAGCCTGGCTGTAAGGCAGAATTGCTGTTGAAGGATAGCCCTGTGCATTGCGTTCATAAACACCGATGAGCGCATCAAGCAAAGAAGGGTTCTTCTTGATGTCTGCGTTTGTAGCTGTTACGTCAGCTTCGTGTGCACCTTCAAGAAACTGTGCGAAAACATCTGCGCCAAAAGCAAGCGACATTACTGTTCCGCCTACAGCAGATGTTGAAGAGAATCTTCCGCCGATAAAATTGTCAATATAGAAAGAAGCAAGATAACCCGGGTTATTTGCAAGCGGGCTTGTTTCGCTTGTTACGGCAACCATGTGCTTAGAAGCGTCGAGGCCTGCTTTTTTAAGATAATCTTTTACAAAAAGTTCGTTTGCAAGCGTTTCCTGTGTTGTTCCGCTTTTTGAGACAAGCACGAACAATGTTTTTGCAGGGTTAATGCTCTGCATAACAGCTGCGCCGTCGTCCGGGTCAACATTCGAGATGAATTTTGCGTTCATTTTGAGACAGCCGTTTTTTCGTGCCCAGCCTTCAAGTGCAAGATACATTGCTCTTGGCCCCAAGTCTGAACCGCCGATGCCAATCTGAACTACAGTGTCAAATTTTTCGCCTTTGGCATTTGTAATTTTGCCAGAATGAACTTTTTCTGCAAATGCAGCGATATTGTCCTGCTGTGTCTGGTAGAATGTGCGGAGGTTGTTGCCTTCGTAGATTACATCTGCGCCAAGCTGACCGCGCAAAAGATGGTGCAGAACCTTGCGGTTTTCGCCTGTATTGATTACTTCGCCTTCATAAAGTTCCTTGAACTTTGCAACTAGCTCTGCCTCGTCTGCAAGTTCCTGCAAAACAGAAAGAATCTGTGCGTTCACTTCTTTTGCAGCATAGTTATATGTAAGACCAGCTGCCATCGGAACAGAAAATTCCTTTACGCGTTTTGCATCAAGAACATCTTTCAAAGAAACCTGTCCTTTGAGCGAGAGCATTTTTTTATACGCAGCGAGCGTATCAGCATTTCCCCAATTAGCCATAAAAACCTCTATCTATCGATTATTAAGCTGATTATTCTAAGTTAAACCAGCGGTTGAAAATTCAATTTTGCTGAACTATTCGTCAAGTTCCGGGATTTTCAGTTTGAGGGCATCGAGAAAATCTTCGCCTGTTACGCCCTCTCTAAGACAGCAGAAAACACAGTTGTCTCTGCCGGTAATTGTGCCGAGCACTTCATCAAAAGCCAGGCTGTCTACGGCAAGAGAAACCGCATCAGCATGGCCTGAATATGTCTTGATTACTACCATGTTGCCTGAATATTCAATTGAAATATAACCGCGCAGAAAATCTTGAACAACGGTCTGCTCAGATTCCTGACGTTCATCTTCTCCCGGCAGCGTATAAACATAGCCGTTGTGGCCGTCTGAAACTTTGCCAACTTTCAAAAGCTTTAAATCTCTTGAAAGCGTTGCCTGCGTTACATCGAAATTTTCTTTCTGAAGATAACCGAGCAGTTCTTCCTGAGATTCTATTCTATAAGTTTTGATTACTTTTCTTATAACCTTGAGCCGGGACAGGCGTTCTTTCACAACTTGCCTTCTTTGAGGAATTTGCATAAATATGCAAAAAATATTCAAAATTGTCAAGCTGAAAGGGAGGACACCAGCTCAGAGTCCGAAGGCCGCTGGTTTCCTCCCTTGAACCCACCTTCCTTGGCCACGGCTTAGGGCTCTGCCCTAAGAACCCGGATTAATCTACAATGATTTGGCGTGTGTACATAAGCTGCCGGTTTTGCCCTTTGTACAAAGCTGTCGCTAGTTTTCGCGAAGCGTAAACTAGCAGGGTTTGCCGAATTTACTTATTCCGTAGTAAAAGCCCAATCGCAAACCCGGTTTTCGCCGAATAATCTTTGTTCTTAGACTAAGCTCATGCGAAAAGAGTTATTCTGTCACGGAAGCAGTCCATTCTTGATGGAATATTCTTTTTCTATGACAGAATCACCTCATTCTGTCACGGAAAAACCTCCTTCCATGACAGAAACAGTCCATTCTGTCATGGAAACACTCCATTCTTGATGGAATATTCTTTTTCCATGACAGAATCACCTCATTCTGTCACGGAAAAGTCCCATTCCAGATGGAATATTCAATATTCCAGATGAATTTGCTGCTTCTTGAGATTTTGCGAATGCAAAATCGACACTTTTCGCCGAATAATCTTTGTTTTTGGAATAACCTCATGCGAAAAGAGCTTTTCCAGCACCGTTCAAGGGGATACCCCTTGAAAATCCCCAAATAATTAAAACTGTTTAAGGAAAATCTGCTATTCATCAGCAAACATTGAATCAAAATATTTGTCGTAAGTACGTTCTGAAGAATATTCTCGCGAAAAGACTTGTCCCCAGCATTTATCGGATTCAAAATTCCCGAATGTAGTTGAAAAATTTGGATCATCTTGAATTTCGCCGTCTTTTCGCCGGTTTGTACGTTCTTCTGGTGTTTCTTTTGCAAGCTTTTCTGCCAAAGCATAAATTTCATCATAATTATTGATTATATCACCAACATTATTTATGTCTTTTTTTAACACTAAAGATAAAGCTTCTGTTTTCACAGCATTCATTCTATAAGTATAGATAAAACCGTTTTTATCAGGCTTTTTTTCTACGTACCTTCCTAACAGGAATTCATATTCTGGTGTTCCATCAGGATTTCTGCCTATTTTTTCAACACCCAATTGTTTACCAGATAAATATCTATTAAATTCTGTAAGTTCTAGATAACCTCCATTTTTCAAATAAATATCTGCCCAATAAATTTCTTGAGTCCATTTATCATATTGACCAACTTTAACTTCTATGACATTTGGATTTTTCAGTATTTCTTTTTCGAGTTTTTCACATCTGCCATTCGCGTAGCAGAAACTAACTAAAAACAAAGAAACTAAAATCAATATTACTTTTTTCATTTTAAGAAATCCTCTCCTTTTCCAGGCGACTAAAAACTGCCGGTTTTGCGAAGCGAAAGTGGCACTTTTCGCCGGATAATCCTTATTCGTAGGTTAAGCTGTTGCGAAAAGCTTTATTCTTTCAGCGTTACGTATGTCTTGCCGGCGCCGCCGTCTTCGGCGGGGGCAAAGCTGTAGCTTTCTACAACGGGGCTGGCCTTCAGATAATTTTGCACGCCCTGCTGCAAAATGCCGTGGCCTTTGCCGTGCACAACAGAAAAACTTTTGAGATGCTGCAAAACCGCAAGGTCTATCTGCTTTTCCAAGGCTTTCATTGCTTCTTCGTAGCGCATGCCTATAAGACGCAGCTCAAATGAGGCAACTGGCGGCGGTGCACCAAAAGACGCGCCTTTTATTCCGCCGTCGTCTACAACCTGCGGTGCAAGCTCAAGCGAAACGCTTGCAGTCTTTTTAACCACAGGCGCAAGCACAAGCTCTTTCTGCTTCAGCGTCATCTTAAGAGTACCGAACGCTACAATCCAGGTGCCTTTGCGCTGCTCTCTCAGCAGAGTGCCGCGCCGGTCTTTGTAAAACACATCAAGCCCTTCTGCAAATTCTGTAGGAATCTGTGTTTCTTCAGGCGCAGACGCAAAATCGGCAAGGCGCTTCTTCATGTTCTCAGACTTTGAATCATCGCCGCTTTCTGCGGTTTTTCTCTTTTCGGCTTCAAGCTGTTTCTGACTTTCGCTTACAGCAAGCGTGAGCGCCTCGCTTTCTTTTTCAATATTAAGCTTTTCTTCTTCTATAGAATCTGACAAATCAGCAATAAAATCTTTTACGGCTTTTGTCTTGTCTTTTGTTATTTCGCCCTCGCGCAAAACGCGCACAAGGTTTTCAAGCTTTTTGCGGCTCTCATCAGCAAAAGAGGCAAGCTTGCGGTAGCCCTGCTCTCTAAGCTCAAGCTCTTTCTGGCGCAGGCGCAGTTCTTTCAAATCAACAGAACGGCGCTTCTCATGCAGGAATTGTTCCTCCTGCCGCCGGTTTTTCTCAAGCTCGTTGAGTTCTTCGTATTTTGCGGTTAAGCCTTTTATAAGCGCAGAAATATCAGCCTGCGCGCCGGTGAGATAACCTTCAGCTTTCAGCGCAATGTCTTCAGATAAGCCGTTACGTCGTGCAATCTCAAGCGCATGGCTTTCGCCCGGTACGCCCATTATTATTCTATAAGCAGGTGCAAGCGTTGTCTCGTCAAATTCAACAGACGCATTTGAACACTGCACTCTTGTATAACCGTAATTTTTCAGACTTCCATGATGAGTTGTTACCAGCACCCAGGATTTTCTTTCTATAAAGAAGTCAAGCACTGCCATTGCAATAGCACCGCCCTCTTCGGGGTCTGTGCCGCCGCCAAGCTCATCAAGCAAAACAAGCGTACGGTCTGTAGCTTCCTGCGTCATTTTCGCAATGTTTTTCATGTGTCCGCTGAAGGTAGAAAGCGACTGGTCCATAGACTGCTCGTCACCGATGTCCGCAAAAATATTGTCAAACAGCGGAAGAATTGAACCTTCGGCACAGGGCAGTGGAAAGCCGCTTTGATTTAACGCTGCAAAAAGTGCAACTGTCTTAAGCGAAACAGTTTTTCCACCTGTATTCGGGCCCGTAATAATAAGCACGCGGCGGTTCGGCAAAAACGAAAGGCTTATCGGCACAGCTTTTGCACCCAAAAGCGGATGCCGCGCTTCTTTTAGCACAAGCTCTCTCTCGCCGTCAGGGTCGCCGGCAAAGGCACAGCGCATTTCAACGCCCCATCTTGCCGCGGCATAAGAAGCATCAAGGCTCACCATTACAGCATGAGCCGCTGCAAAATCAGCGTAATTTTCGCCCAAAGAAGCGGTAAGCTCGCGCAAAATGCGCCGGATTTCTAGCGAAAGCCGGTATTCTTCCTGCACAAGCGAATTATTCTTTTGAACAATGTCGTCCGGCTCTATGTAGACAGTCTGCCCTGTCTGCGAAAACTCGTGTACAATTCCTTTTATGCGGCCGCGGAAATTAGCCTTAACAGCAAGCACCTGCCTGTCTGAGCGGAGAACCGGCATATCTGACTGAAGCGCGTCTTTAAGCGACTGGTCTGAAGTGTAGCTCTTAAAAAGTGCGGCAACCTCGCGCTTAATATGCGCTATAGACTTGCGTATTTCGCGGAGTTCGGGCAAATCGCGTAAAATGCCTGTTTCATCAATTATGCGGAAAATCTTAGAACTTGCCGCCGACAAATCCGGGATAAGCGAGGCCTTTTCTGCAAGCACAGGAAACTGCACGCGTATAGCTTCGTTTTCAAGCTGGGTTTTGAATTGAACTGCACTCCGGCAGAAACCGCCTAAAGACGCAATCTGTTCAAGCTCAAGCACAGAACCTTCAACATTCAGCATCTGAAAAAGTGGCGCACATTCATTAAAGCCTGTTAATTTCACCGGATTCGGCGAAATAAGCGATTTCATCCAGTCTGCGGTCAGTTTTTTCTCTGCATCAATCTGGTCTTTATTTACAGAAGGCTCTTTTGATTCAATAAAAGCCCTGCCTTCTGCGCTTGAGGCATAACCTGCAATTGAATTTCTAATTCTATAGTATTCAAGAATTTCTAAAGTTTGTCTGTCCATCAGTCTTCCCAGCTTCCCGTGAGAATTTCCTCTTTTATGCGCTGATAACTCTCGAACCGTTCTTCTGAAATTACACCGGCGTGTACGGCTTCAAGCACTCTGCAGCCGGCTTCGTGTGTATGTGTACAAGACATTCCGAATGTACATGTTCCTACAATTGGGGCAATTTCTCGGAAATAAAGAATTACGTCGCTTGCGTCAATTCCGTCTAAAACAAAGCGGCGCACTCCAGGTGTGTCAATTATGTCTGCCGTAGCACCAAAGCGGCCGTCCATCAGCGATTCATTCAGTCTTAAATGATAGAGCATTCCGCGTGTAGTTGTGTGCGTGCCTTTTCCGTATTTTTCTGAAAGGCTGCCTGTTTTAAGCACAACCGACGAATCAAGAACATTTACAATGCTTGACTTGCCCACGCCAGACTGACCGGAAAAGACGCTGCGTTTTCCTTCGAGCATTGCGGCAAGCTGGCTCATGCCCTCGCCTGTCCGTGCTGAAACACGCAGCACTGTATAGCCAATTCTTTCCCATTCCGCAAGTCTGAAATCTATGTCTGCATCAAGCGGAAGATCGCATTTATTGCAGATAATTACCGGCTCAATGTTTGCCGCTTCAGCCTGAACAATCATGCGGTCTACAAAGCGCGGTCTGAACGGCGGCTCGTCTGGTGTTGTAACGCAGAATATGTAATCAATATTTGCCGCAAGAAGCTGGGGGGCACGTCCTTTTACGTTCCAGCGGACAAAGGCGTTTTTGCGCGGCTCAAGCGAGACAATCTGCCCTGCGCCGCCGTTTTTCTCATCTGGTTCAATATTGACCAAATCGCCCGGTGCAAGCGGATTGTAGAAGCGGCCGTCTGATTTGAGTTTTTTGCCTTTTATTGTGCATTGTCTTGTAATTTTGTCCTGGCACTCAATCGAAAAGATATTGTTTGAGCCGCCGATTACGGTTCCCTGCATATAAGCAGTGTATCTTAAAACAAGCTGTTTTGCAAACCGGGTGCGCATAAGCCTATTCTACGAAACAGCTTAATCGGCGCACCGCTGCAAGTTTCGCGCTCCGCGCAAAACTTGAAAGCTGGTGCACAACTTGTACTTTTGGGCTGACGCATACAGGCTGCCGGTTTTGCGGAGCGAAAGCGGCACTTTTCGCAGGATAATCTTTTTGCTCACACGTTCAGTCTGTAAACAATGCCAATATATAATCAAGAATCAAAACATGGTAAGAATTGAATTGATAATACAAAACAAAAAATTGCACCCATAATCATTATGGCTATAGTCCGTCTACACATAACCATAGAACCTTTACTGGAACTTTTTTTTAAATCTTCAATAAGTTTTGGAATTGCAACGATACAACCAATACACATCAAAAAAAAGCTTATGCTCATTGAAAAATCAGACAATTCAACAAAAAAATAAATATTTAAAACACCCAAAAGAAAAAACACATAAGTCAAATAAGATAATATTCTTTTCATAGTGCTACCGTTTTTTGGCGGGCTAGGGTGTCTAGGAATTTTTCCATTAAGTCAAAGGATTCGGGGGTGAGGCTTTCGGGGGTGTCGAAGGGGGTGTGCATAAAGCGCCATGTCATCGGCAACAGGTCGGTGTTTGCAACAGAATGGTTCAGCAGCGCATTCTCAAAGGACTTGTCGCGCTGCACGTTGCGCATCAGAGCGGTTGCTTCTTCGCGCGGCAGCATTGTAACCGCCACTGCCGGAATACCTGAAGCTATAAACGCTGCGTTGTCGCTGTAAGGTACTGGCGCTGTAACCCACTTTTGCGGCGAAACTTCGCGCGCCAAATCGATTGTCCGCTCATAAAGGTTGTTGAACCGCTTTTTGAAAATCTCCGAGCCTGGCGATTTTCTTCCCGTAGTTGAAATTACAAGCACGTCGCCTCTGCCGCAGCCGTCAATCGCCATTACGTCGTCATTCATTATGCCGATTTTCTTGAAGCGCGCGGCTATTCCATACGCGCCCTGGTCAGACACGCCGCCCATTGCGCCCATTTCCTCGCCGTCTGTAAAGAATACGCGCATATTGTGGGCTGTTCTAAAATTTTTAAGACGCTCAAGAAAAGCCAGAACCTGAAAGACGGCGGCACTGTTGTCGTTTGCACCCGGCGAATTCGGGGCGCGGTCATAGTGCACCAGTATGGTCTTCATTCTAAAACGGGGGTCATAAGCCTGCGGCAAAAAATTGATATATATATGTTTTGAACCGTCAATCGGTATTACAGAAAAACGGATATTATGGGCTTCAAGCCAGTTTGTAAGCAGACTGAAGCGGTCTGCATTTCCGGCTACAAAATCATAAAATTCAGGCAACAAAAACGACATTAATGGAATTATCGGCCGATAAGCTTATTTTATAGACATTTGTTTTTGCACAGAGTGGACCTGTTCGGAAACTCGGTCAGTTTTCGAACAGGTCAGCAATTTTTCAGGCTAAAGCCTTACAAAATTGCGAATTACTAATGTTTGTGTTCGGAAAACTGAAATTTCCGAACACATCCAGTTTACACCGCCGCAGTTCCGGCTGTTTCAGGCCGGCGCGACGTTTTTGCATTTCATCTAGTATTTATAAGATTCATCACCAAAGCGGTGCGGTTCGCGTCTTTCGCCGTCAAAAGAGTGGTTACGGCTAAAATTTCCGCGCGGTCTGTCTCTGCGTGGCTTGTCTTCTGCCATGTTGACGCGGAGACGGCGGCCGTCCAGTTCCTTGCCGTTCATGCCTTCAATAGCGGCATCAGATGACTGGGCTTCAGCAAATTCAACAAAGCCGAAACCCTTTGACTGACCTGTTGCCCTGTCTTTAATCACAACCGAAGACAAAACTTCGCCAAACTGAGAAAAACAATTTGAAAGACCTTCATCTGTTGTCGCGTAGTTCAAATTTCCAACATAAATTTTCTGAGACATACAATTCCTCCAATTTTGCTTACGGATTTACCGCAGCAAACCATCGTCATCTACTGGTGCTTATCATTCAAACCGAAAACAAAAAAATACTGGAAAGGAATCTTGGGTGAAAGTCAATGCAGAAAAAATCGCACTCGAATTATTCTATACCGACTTTATGCGGAATACTTGCAGGATCTCATCATTCTGGGAAATCAAGACTTTAAGAGAACGTTGATTAAATTCAGTCTACATTGTAAAAATTGCGCTGTCAAGTTTTAGTTTTCTGCCAAACAGAACAGACTCTGCACTTCCGGGCAAAAAAAATCCTGATTAGAAGATCTCTAATCAGGATTGCATAATCAATAATTTAGAATTATCGAATTATCCATGGATTAGAAGCACTGTTTGGGCATCTAGTATATCTTTTTGTTCCATGATATGTATTCGAAATAACAAGCTCATTATCTGTGATATTATATGTATATTGTGCCGGAGTATATCCGGAAGCACTAAATCTCAAATAACCATTAGCACCGTTTGTTATTTCAACCTCATAACTTGCATCAGTAGCTCCAGTTTCCCACTCATTTGAAGTACCAACACGAGTAACTGTTCTTGCATGTGTAGCATTCTGAAAATATAGAGCATGGTTCGAATCGCCATACAAAACCCAAAGAGCACCTGCTCTAGTAGAAGGAGACACTGTAGTAAAGAAGCCATTCGGGAAAGCCTGCGTAGATGAATAAACAGAAGTTCCACTAGGCTGACCCTGATCTCCACCGAAAACACCACTACCGCCGCCGCCACCGCCGCCACCGCAGCTAATCATTACAACTGAAATTAAAAGGGCAGTTACAACTGATACAACACTAAACATTATTTTTTTCATATCATTATTCCTTTAATTATCACTTTATTACTGAATAACCCAGTATTACACAATTTAACGTATTAGCAGAAAATATAATATCATATTACTGAATCAATAACAAGTAAAAACTATTAAATATTTCATGTTAACAATATTACAATTACAGTTTTAAAATTGAATATCTTTTCTTTTTTATGCTATACTCATCCTATGAGTTTAAGCAGTAATTCTGAAAAAAAGCAGCACATTTTTATTGTTGATGATGAAGCTACAAATTTAAAAGTTGCCGAAAATGTGCTCCGCAATTATTTTCAGCTTACACTGCTTACTTCAGGCAAAGAGCTTTTACAGATAATCCGCAGAACAAAGCCAGATCTGCTGCTTCTCGACATTGAAATGCCCTCAATGAGCGGCTTTGAAGTTATAGAAAAAATTCAGCAGGATCAGCAGCTCAAGGATATTCCTGTTATTTTTCTGACTGCCAAAAACGATGTAGAAAGCGAACTTCGGGGACTTACACTCGGTGCTTTGGACTACATCAACAAGCCTTTTTCTCCGCCGCTGCTGCTTAAACGTATTCAGCATTATCTTGCCATGGTTGAGCAGAAAAAAGAGCTTCAGGCTTTCAACAAGAACCTCAACAACATGGTGCGCGAAAAAACCGAGACCATCTTACAGCTTCAGTATGCTATATTGAGCACAATTGCAAACCTTGTAGAATTCCGCGACGTAAACACAGGCGGTCACATTGAGCGCACACAGCATTATCTTTCTGTGCTTTTAAAAGCCATGAAGGAACAGAAAACCTACGAAGAAGAAGTTTCTACATGGAAGATTCCGCTCCTGATACAGTCAGCGCAGCTGCATGATGTAGGCAAAATTGCCATTTCAGACACAATCTTGAAAAAAGAAGGCCGCCTGACACCGGAAGAAACTGAAATAATGATGAAGCATACATCTTTCGGGGCTGAAATTATAAGGAAAATCTCGATTTCGGCTTACGGCACAGAATTTTTGAATTACGCCGAAATTTTAGCCCAACACCACCACGAAAAATGGGACGGCACAGGCTACCCGAACAAGCTTAAAGGTACAGATATTCCGCTGCCTGGGCGCATAATGGCAATTGCCGATGTTTATGACGCTCTTGTTTCGACACGCCCTTATAAAAAGCCGTTTACTCACGAAGAAGCAAGCAAAATTATAATAGAAGGCAGCGGCACACACTTTGACCCTACTTTAGTTGAAGTTTTCAAGTCTGTGGCTGATAAATTTCAAGAGGAAAAAGACACGACGCTTCTCGATTTTATTTAGCCTAATAAGCCACACCGCACTGCACACAGGCAGCAAACACTTTTCATCAGAAGGTTTCCATGATAAAAGCAGAAATAAAAGACAGCGAACTTAACGCGCATTTAGACAGCTTAGAAAAAGACGGAATGAGCATCTTTGTTATGGCAGACGGCCAGTTCCGCGGTGCATTCTTTCATGGAACGCGCTTTGTAAATCAAATGCGCGCAAACCAGAATCTCGGAATTCTTGAAACTATGGTTTTGGGTCAGGCATGTCTTTGCGGCGCGCTGATGATTCCGACAATAAAAGGACATTCGCGCCTAAGCTTTAGATATGACACAGACGGACCGGCGGCAGGTTTTGTAGTTAATGCCGGAAGCGAAGGCACTGTAAACGGAATGCTGCTGCAAAATCCGATTCCTGTATTTGAGCCTTTAGAGAGCTGGGATTTGACGCCGTTTTTAGGAGACGGCACTGTAACAGTTACGCACTTTCTTGAGGGAAAAACCGAGCCGGTCAGCGGCACAGTCGAGATTATGTACAAGAATATTGCGCAAGACCTCGCGTGGTATTATCTTCAGTCTGAACAGATTCATACAGCATTCAACACAAGTATTCAGCTCGACAAAAAAGGGCGCGTCATTGGTGCAGGCGGCATGTTTATTCAAATGCTGCCCGGCGCAGAAGAAGAAACTATAGAACGTGTCGAGGCAGCTTTCAGCGCCGCGCCGTCTTACGGTCAGTGGTTTGCTGAAAAAGGCAACCGCAACGACATAATCTACGGACTTTTCAGGGAATTCAAGCCGTCTGTAGCTTTAGAGCGCAGCATTGTATTTGACTGCCACTGCACAAAAGAGCTTTTCAAAAATCATCTGCTTAACCTGCCCCGGAAAGAGCTTGAAGAAATGTGCACCGAAAAACAGGACGAGCCGCTTGAGCTTATCTGCCATTATTGCGGAAGTGTCTATAATTACGATAAAAAAGAGCTTTTAAAGTTGCTCAAATAGCGGGCTGCTGTTTTTCAGACTGGCTCGCGTAAATGCTTTCCATTACGAGGGCGGCTTTTGCGCAATAACGCCGGTCAATTGTATAGAAAGCAAACATTACGTCCTGCACATAAATCTGAAAATTGTCGCCGGGCGTGTACGGCACATAGCGCACCTTCATAACGTCAAACTCAATTTCTTTCTGCTCGCCGAAAAAGTCGCCACTATAAGTGTAGCCGCATTTTCTTATGTGAAGCACACCTTTTCCGCATTTTTCTATGCCGCGCGTCTTTTTTACAGCCAGTTCAACGCCGCCAGACGGAATCACTGTATTGGTTTCAGAAAGAATGCGGAGCTCTACCGGAATAAAAATCTCATAGTCTGAATCAGCATCAATAGCCTTGCGCTCTGCAAGTCTCTGAGCGTTATACCATTCGCCGATATGCGGGTAATAGTTCTCGCTCTTGTTCCACATCAAATGCGCAGACTCTGTGTATTCGGCAGTGCAGCCGCAATACTTGCAGATTATGCTGTTTTTGTGCGTTGCAATCTCAAATTCGATGCCGCACGAAGGACACCTGTAAAGAATGTTCTCAAGCCCTTTCGCCCTGTTGCTTCCCTTATAGAGATAGCCGCTTTTTTCCTGCTCGGCGAAATTGTCAACATATATAGCCTTGCCGATAGCTTCATCAATTTCTTCAACAGTCATTTCTTTTATTCTTTCAGGCGTAAGCGCTACAGAAATGTCTATGTCTATAATGCCGTGCTTCAAATATTTGCGCCAGGTTGAATCACAGAAATACGCACCCGAAGTGCGGATTGCAAAAACCGGCAGCTTCATCTTTTTGATGAGCTTTGCGCAGCTTTCTGGCATGTCTTTAGAGATGCCGTTTATGACAATCTGTCCTTCCGGGTAAAGCGCGAGAATGCCCTCGTTGCCGAGAATGTCAAAAGACTGTCTTATAGTCTGAATGTCAGGCTGAAACAGGTTTTTGGGTATTGCGCGCGCCATCTTTACAAAAAAATGGAACTTTGAGGCAAGGTAAAGCTTTCTTGCTACAATAAAAGTGATTCTTCTAGGGTAAAACGCGCGGATTGCAAAAACGTAGTCGTAAAGGCTGTGGTGGTTGCCCACGATTATGTACGGCGGCTTTACCTTTACAAGCTCTTCGCGGACTTTGCTGCCGTGCACCTCTCTGCCGTCAGGCGTTCTGTAAGTGAAAAGCACCCGCCTTTTAGCAAAAGACAAGAATGAAACAATAAAACCAAAGAAATAATATACAAATGGATTCGGACGTTTTGTTTTTGTTCTTCTACTCATACAAAACAGATTTTCCATAAAAAAATCTAAATCGTCAAGTAAAAATTTGGGGCACACTTTCCCGGCACTTTAAAGTGCTTTTCCGGCACTTTACAAAAGCGGCGCAAATATCTTGAAAAGACTCCGCACAAGCCGCTTGGCGACATTGGTCTGGTCTAAATACTCGGGCGTAATCTCGCGGCAGACATCAAGCGTCTTTAAAAAATCGGTTTTTATGTCCTTTATAACCGAAGAATTATAAAGCCACACGCCGCACTCAAAATGATGGTAAAGGCTGCGGTAATCCATGTTGAAAGTGCCTACTGTCGCGGTCAAATCGTCTGAAACCATGTTCTTGGCGTGCATAAAGCCCGGCGTGTACTCGTAGATGCGCACGCCGCCTGCCACAAGCTCGTAATAATAAGAGCGCGTCATTTCATGCACAAGCCATTTATCTGGAATAAACGGCGTAATTATGCGCACATCAACATTGCGCTTTGCAGCAAGGCACAGCGCCGTAGAAAGCTCATTGTCAATGATGAGATAGGGCGTCGTTATGTAAAGATACTCCGCGCTCTGGTTGATTATGTTCAAGAACACCTGCTCACCGGTCAGCTCATCGTCAAGCGGCGAATCTATATAAGGCTGAACAAATGCGCAAGCCTTGGAATCCGCATGATTTGCGAGGAACGCCGAACTTGTAGAGACTGCTGAAGCCGCACCGCCCAAATCAGGTCTAAAGACATTGTAATCGCTGTCAGAATTACGGTACAAGTTCCACAATTCAAGAAAGGCAAGCGTAAAGCAGAAAGCCGCCCTGCCCTTCAGCATTATTGCGCTGTCTTTCCAGTGTCCGAACCTGTTCACGCAGTTTATGTACTCGTCTGCAAGATTTATGCCGCCTGTAAATGCAGTGCGCCCGTCAATAACACAGATTTTTCTATGGTCGCGGTTGTGCAGAATTGTGCGCAAAGCGGGTCTGTAAGGGTTGAATGAAACACATGGAATGCCCGACTTGCTCAATTTTTCGGCATAACCGTAAGGCAGCGCAGCGACGCTTCCCACATCATCGTAGATAACACGCACGTCTACGCCGTCATCAACTTTGCTATGCAGAATATCTAAAATGGTATCCCACATAATTCCATGCTGAATAATAAAATATTCTATGAAAATGTATTTTTCAGCCTTTTTAAGCTCCTGAACAAGCGTCTCAAAAAAACTTTCGCCGGAACTGAAATATTGCGTGATTTCTTCTTCGTAAAGCGGAATTGCGGTAGCGTTCGTTATATAAAAAGACTGAGAAGCGCCATGAATGTCGATTTTTTCAAGCTTGTCTATAGCGGAATCTTCGGTTTCGTAGATTTTGCCTGTAAGCTCGGCGTGCTTAAGCAAAACAGCCTGCTCTTTGCGGCGCAGCTTTGCCGAGCCGAACACGATGTAAAGCATACAGCCGAAAACCGGCACAAGCGCAATCAGCAGCGCCCAGGTCAGCTTTACCGCAGGGTTTGCGTGCTTGTTGATAATGCCAAGAATCATTACAAAGCTTAAAAGCCAGAATATGGCGGAAATAAATGCGTAGTTCCGGCTTATTGCAAAGACACTGAAAAGCAGGACAAAAAGCTGAAACAAAATGAGCACAGAAACGACAGAAAAGCGGCTCATCAATAATTTCAACAGCTTACGCATACACACTCCGAAACACTACAAAACTTTATACATATTATAATGTCGGAAACAATCTGCTCAAACCCGATAATGACACCCGTCAGCAGACAAAAAAAGCGGGCTGCCAATGCTTCGACAGCCCGCTTTTCGGTTTGAACTAATTCAGTTCAGCTTTATTTTACGAATTCTTTCTTCAAGAAGTCGAGGTCAAGTTCTGGATAAAGAACATGAGCAGAAAGCAGTGCGTTTACGCGCTTTCTTGCAGCTTCTTTTACAGCCGGATCAAGCTCAATCTTGCCTTTTGCCGGTTTTCCGTCTTTTGCAACGCCAGGCTTTGTGCCTTTAAGTACAAAATCAAGAATAGAAGCAACTTCTTTCATGTCGTTCTCGTTCATGCCGAGTGTTGTCAATGCCGGAGTTCCAAGACGGACGCCGCTTGTCCACCATGCGCCGTTCTTGTCATAAGGAAGGGCATTTGCATTTGCAGTAATGCCGCATTCAAACAAAGCAGCTTCTGCCTGCTTGCCGGTCAAGCCGTAAACAGTTACATCACAAAGCATAAGGTGGTTGTCTGTTCCGCCTGTCTGAAGCGGAATGCCGTAGCCTTTAAGTGCTTCAGCAAGAGCCTGTGCGTTCTTGACAACATTGTGAGCCCATTCTCTGTAAGCCGGTGTAGCAGCCTCTTTGAAGGCGATTGCTTTTGCAGCCATAACATGAGCGAGCGGGCCACCGAGAACCATCGGGCAGCCTTTGTTTACATATTCAGCATATTCTTTTTTGCAGAGAATAATTGCACCGCGAGGACCGCGCAAAGTCTTGTGTGTTGTTGTTGTAACGATGTCAGCCCATTTTACCGGATCAAAATCGCCTTCAAAGACTTTGCCTGCAACAAGACCTGCAAAGTGAGCCATATCGACCATCAATACTGCTCCACACTTGTCTGCAATTTCGCGGAATCTCTTGAAATTGATTTTGCGAGGGTAAGCTGAGAAGCCTGTCAAAAGAATGAGCGGCTTAACTTCCATTGCCTGCTTTTCGATTGCGTCATAGTCGAGCAGGCCTGTTTCTTTATCAACACCATAAGGATGAGATTCAAACATACGTGCTGAAACGTTCATTTTATAGCCATGTGTAAGGTGGCCGCCGCAAGAATAGTCAAGACCCATAAGTTTCTGGTTTCCGAACTTTTTGCGGAGCATATCGAACTGTGCATCTGTCAAATCGTTCAAAGACTTAACGCCGAGCTCTTCGAGTGTAGGTGTTTCAACTTTTGCAGAAAGAATTGCCCAATAGGCAACAAGGTTTGTATCTGCACCAGAGTGCGGCTGAACATAAGCATAATCTGCACCGAAAAGCTTTTCAGCTTCGCGTGCGGCAACATTTTCAACTGCATCTACGTTGACACAGCCGCCGTAATAGCGGTGTTCCGGGTAGCCTTCTGCATATTTGTCTGTCAAAAGGTTTCCCATTGCAGCCTGAACATTAAGCGAACAGTAGTTTTCGCTTGCAACAAGCTTTAAGTGACTGCGCTGGTTGTCGATTTCGTTTACGATTGAAGCTGCAATATCCGGACCGACAGCTGCAACCTGCTGAAGATTTGCTACATAGGCGGTCATAGCAACATTCGGCTTGCCGTTGCATGAAGCAAGATAATTTTCTAATGGTGTTGACATAAACACTCCTTGAAAAGGATTATTTTGCAGTCCAGGCGCGCGGCTGCAATTGCAAGACTTCATGATGGAAACTCATCTGAGCGCCAGAAGGGAAACCCGAAGGTTTGAATGAATACTACTATTTATTGCGGAATGTTACAAGTGTATCTTAAAGGCAGTTTTTATAACTTTTTCTTAGCCAGCTGCTTATAAAGATTTTTCTTAAAATCATGCGGAGAATGGAAAAATTCCAATTCTGATTTTGAAAAAGCATTGCGTTCTGCTTTATCATTTGTAAGTTCCATTGTACAGATTAAGTCTGCAACTTGAAACAGCTTATAATCAACAGGTCTTACTTTTCGCATTTCTACATTTGAAAAAAGTGTTGTAAAAACCGAAGTCAGTATTTTTGTTAGTTCGTTCTGACCATTATCATAGTAATTGATGATTAAATCAAAATAATCAAAGTGTTTTTTTAGCTCATCTGAAATTGCCTTAGAAAGCTTTGCAATATAATCAATTCTATCATTTTTGCATTCAGCTTTGTTGATTTTTGGGCAAATGTAATGTAAGTCTATTTTTCGCATAAAATGAAAAAGTGAATTAAACAGCGCTTTTCGGGTTTCCATTAAATCATTCTTATAGAACAGTTCTTTTCTGATTATTGGTCCTGTATGTATTGCATGTTGAGGATAACCAACGCGTTCAAGATGTTCTTCCAGATTCTTTATATTATCTGAAATATCGATTGATTGGTCATGTAATACCATTGCTACATAATAGTAAGGCGAACTGGCATTAAAATTGCCAAAATCACCAGATTCATCGATAAAAACACTCAGTACTTTTTTCTTCAAAACTCTCTCCAGATAAAAAAATGGCGGGGTAAATCCCCGCCTTTCGATGGACCTGGGTCGCATGTTGACCAGCCCAGTAATCTTGCGACTACATAATTCATTATACTGGATTTACTTGGGCTGTCAACAAGTTTATTTGCATTTTTTATTTCAGCTTGAACATTACGTCGTCGAAGTAGATGTCGCCTTTTTGGTCGTTCTTTTCATGCCAGAAATCAAAACAAACGGATGCAAAGCGATTCCAGTCAAATTTGCCCTGTGGACTGAAACTTTTCTGCGCCTTGTCTGACCATGCATAGTCTTCTTTTAACTGTGACAAGGGAATTTTTACAGTTACCCATTCTCCAACCTTATAGTCAGAAGCGTTTATATAAGCTGTGTTTCTCCATGGAGGAAGTTCCTCTCCGCCGTCTGAATCTGCAAGATGAACTTTAAAGGTCTGCTTTGCGTCTGTAAACTTTACAGAAAAGCTTAAGACAAGGTTGTCGCGGTTATCTACAACTTTAGAGATAATTGGCTTTGGAAGATAAATTCTTAAAGAAGCATCTTGCAAGTCTAATGGTTTTTCACAATATTGGTGGACATCATCATCTTTTACTGATGTTGTTTTCCAGCGACCATACTGTATATATGATCCCTTTCCACAAATGCCGTCAAAAACAATATACGGTTTCTGCGGAAAGTCATTATAAGAAGCTTTTTTCTTTGCCACAAGACTTTCGTCCGGCATTTTAAATCCATAAGCTTCCAGAGCGTCTTTATCAATGTCCTCAGGGAATCGTCCTGTTCCTGTTTTTAAAAAGCCTGTGTCGCCGTCAATTCCCCATACACAATAAGGAATGTTATTGGCTTTGAATGCAGCAACAGCCGCATTAATCCAGGCAAGGCGGTCAGTTTTGTTAATCCAGTAAGCCGATCCCATTTCACCTGCCCAAACCCTGACCTTGTTCTTCTTACCCCAGTCAGCCGCCTGCTTAATTCTTTGATTTACCCATTCGGCATTTCCCTGCCGCTGGTAATCTCCTTCTGAACTAAATGCCCATTTTGCCCATTCATTTTTGTCGCTATATTGAATTTCTGAAGCACGAGATTTGTCATAAGGAAACGGAACATTTTTGACATCAGTTCCAGCACTCCAAGTCGTGCCTTGCGTACAGAATAATCCCGGTTCATAAAAATGGAAGGTATAGATAAGATTGGAATCTTTATAAGGCTTCATTTTTACAAGCGTATCAATACTTGACCAATTTGGCGAAGTTACGACAATTGCGCGCTTTGTATCATATTTTCTTATAAGGTTAATCATATCCTGCTGAATTTTATACCATTTTGCAGGAATATCGCCATTTCCCATTGGTTCATTCGCAATTTCATAAATGATGTATTCGCTTCGGTCTTTATAGCGCTGGGCAATTTGAGGCCATACAGCCTGCAAATGCTTTTTATAGCTTTCTGCATTAGGCGGATTTTTTTGTTCTTCTTGAGAATTAAAAGAATGGTCGTCTATAACAAGATAAATCTGATATTTTTCCGCCCAGTCGCATACCTGGTCAAGTTTTTCAAAAACTATATCATAAACTTTGCCGGTGTTGACAGGCTCCATTAAATTTGCAAAGTGAATGGGAAGCCTGATTATCTCCACGCCCATACTTTTGAGCATGGCAAAATCAGTTTCGTCGTATTTGTTAAGATCCGGAAGGTCTCCCGCTTGCCATGACTCAAAAAAGGTAAGCATGTCAATGCCTTTCTTGAACGGCAGTTCTGTGCTCTGGCTGAATATTGAAGCTGATAAAAAAAGGAGGGCTATAATTACAAAAAGCTTTTTACCCCCCCCATTCTATACATAGTATCTTTCATATTTCCTCCTATAAGGTTGTTTGTATCAACATGCCTCGCCGCAAGCAACGAGGTATGTTGTTCTCAAAAGGTATTGCAGTCAGGTTTAATACCTTTTATTTCGCCCCAAGGGGCGAGGTATTAAACCTTCCGCACGAATAAAACGATTATACACCCGATTTTCAGAAAAGCGCAAATCTTTCAAGTTTCCGCAAGCGGAAACTTGCAGCGGTGCGCCAAATTAAGCTTATTCTGCAAAATAAGCCTAAATGCGCACCCGGTTTTCAGAAATACGCAAAAATGTTTTAAATTTTTCTTACATCGACTAATTCTGATAATACTGCAACAAATGAGTTGGTTTCCTGCTGACAGGCAATTAGAACTGTTTCTCCAAGATTATTCTTTCCTATAAAAATCTTAAGCTTCTTAAGAATATCCATTCCTATCAATGTATTTCCTGTCCGGTCATAACTTACAGAAACCGGAAAATCGCCAAGTGATAAACAACCAAGAGAAAAATCTTTTGCAGTATGTTTGAATGAAATACTATTCAGTTCCATAAAACGTCTGTTCTTAAACTTTCGCTTATCCTCATCTCGTTTTACTTTAGTATCATTCACGCCAAAAGAAATAGTTTTAGCAATACTCTCGTTCTGGCAATCTTTTTCCTTGAATTTATAAGCTGATTCTTCAGAAAGTCCAAGTTTTAGCATTGGAAACGAAGTATGAGGGCATCCAGTATCAATTTTCACATCAACCGCAGCAAATCTCATTCCATTGATTTCAAAAGAAGCTGTGGTACGGAATTCATTTTTCTGATTTAGCTTGATTACAAGAAAAGTATTATTCTTCATAAAAGATATCTTCTTCTTGTTCAATGCTGTCGTTGTAAACAGGAGTGATTATATTATCTTTTGAGTATAGTGCATCTGATTCTGCATTTGGTTCTGTTCCGATGAATCCAATGATACCATCTTCCTGCATATCAGAATCTTTTGGACGGTAGAGAATAATCCATGTATCAAAAATTTCCGAAAGCTGTTCTTTATAAACTTTCATTCCTTTTGAAATGTCAGAAATCTTATATTTCGGCATAGGATTCCTCCTCGCATAAATAATAACACAGGACGGAGAATTTTTGAAGATACAAAAAATGATGCATAGCTGTTGTACTCTCCGAGTTTGCAAAACGTCAAAGTTTTTGCTAAAATATGCGTATGAAAAACTTTTCTAAGATTATTGCGGCAGTGGGTGCTGGGTTTTGTGCGCTCATGTTTGCCGGCTGTATAAAAAACACAAACGCTAATACATTTATCATCGCTAACGGTACAGAAAAGCCGGTGCTCAATCCGGCTGAAATCAGCACAGCGGCTGACGAGCGTGTTTACAGGGCTTTATTTGACGGTCTTGTTTCGCCAGACCCGGTTACAGGCGACGCGGTTTCAGCTCTTGCAGAATCATGGACTTTTGACAAAAACGCAAGGCAGATTGTCATTACACTTAGACAGGCAAAATGGAGCGACGGAAAGCCGGTTACAGCTCAAAATGTTGTTGATTCGTGGTTTTACCTTATGGAAAACAGCAAAAACGAGGAGCACTTAAGCCTTATGTGCGAGCTTATCTCTGGCGCACAGGCTTATATGAACAAAGCCGCCTCAAAAGAAGATGTGGGCTTAAAAGCTTTAGACAGCCAGACGCTCCAAATCAGCTTTGTTGTTCCAGAGGCAAATGCCGTTCAGTTATTGCTAAGCAGTGCGTTTGCAGTGCTTCCTATGCATGTTGTAAACGAAAAAGGCAGCAGCTGGGCAGAACCTGCAAACATTGTTACAAGCGGAGCTTTCAGGGTTTCGGGTCTTGCCGCAGACGGAACGCTTACGCTTGTTGCAAACAACAAATACTGGAACAAAGACGCTGTTTCTCTTGCACGAGTTATTTTCTTGAAGCGCGGGGCTTCGGCTGACACATTCAAAGACTTTAAAGACGGAAAAATCTCATGGATTCCAGACATTCCGTTTGACAAAATAAAAGACGTAAAAGACAACAAATTTTTTGTAAGCTCGCCGAAACCGGCGGTGCACTACTATTATCTGAACATAAACAACAAGGTGCTGTGCAGCGCAAAGGCAAGACAGGCTTTAAACCTTGCAGTTGACCGCGCAGAGCTTGTCGAAAAAATCCTTGACGGAAACGGAGAGCCGGCAGCTTCGCTAATTGCGCCGCGCAAAGGCTGGAAAGAAGTTCAGGCTGTAGAATTTAACCCGGAAAAAGCAAAAGAGCTTCTGGCTGAAAGCGGCTTCTCAAAAAGCAAGAACACAGACGAGATTATACTCGCCTACAACGACGGGAACGCGGCTTATAAAGCAACAGCCGAATTTATTGCAGACCAGCTTAAAAAGAACCTGAATCTGACTGTTTCAGTTCAGTCTGCTGACTGGGAGACTTTTGCCGAAAAACGGCGTGCCAACGGCTTTGATATGGCGCGCGGCGGCTGGCGCAGCTCTCTAAACGAGCCTACAGCCTTTCTGCTTCAGCTTGTTTCAACAGACAAAGAAAATGCCGGAAGATACAACAATCCGGCATTTGATTCACTTATGAGAAGCGCATGCAGAACAGCAGACAACGCCGAGCGCACAGCACTTCTGCATCAGGCTGAATATGTTGCCGTTGCCGAAGACGCCGCAGTTCTTCCGCTGTATTTTGAAAAATCTTATCAGCTTATTAACACTGAAATGTGGCAGGGCTGGTACGCAAATCCGGCTGACATTCACTCACTTACAGGCATAAAACTTAAGGAGATAGAGTTCACTAAGTAAAATTTTACATATTGGAGTTTTATTATACCAAAAATCGCTAAGAAATTCGTTGAAATTGACTTGCGATATTTTATAAACTGCTTATAATATTAATAGCTGATTTTTTACAGCTACATGATTTACAGTCACTTGATGAATGAAAATATCTAACTTAAAGGAGATAATTATGATAGAGAGAATGCAATGTGACAGCTGCGGCTATGTTTATGACGCAAACGACGGCGATCCAAAAGCAAACGTAGCTCCAGGCACAAAATGGGCTGACGTTCCGGCTGACTATAAATGTCCTCAGTGCGGCGCAGGAAAAGACAAATTCATTACTGAATAATTCTAGTTTTTCCAACTTCATTGAACATGCATTTTCAGAGGCAGATTTTATCTGAATCTGAAAATGCATTTTTTTTGTCTTTTTAAGCATTTAAAAGATTGTCGGGTCACGCCCGACAATGACAACGGATAGAAAGCCCGACAATGACAATGGACGGTATCGACAATGACAACGGACGGCAAGCACTGTAATAACAATTAAGAATTGTTCTTTAATTGAGAAAAGACGCCTGGGTTTGCGCCGAACGGCACAACCGAAAATGCGTCGTAAGACGGAGAAATGAGAAGCTTCTGTTCAAGACACTTCATAAAAAATGCGCTGTAGCTTTCTTTTGAGCCTTTGTACTTAAGATAAGGCCCGATGCGGTGCCAGTACTGCATGATTTCTTTGTCGAATAATGCCCAGTCTTCGGCAGAGCGTGCCGGAAGCGCAAGGCGCAAATCGTAGAGCGCGCGGCAAAGAGCTTCACATAAAGGCGCAGGCATACCGTCGCTTTCAGGCACTTTCTGCTGCAACGCCGCATCTCTGAATGCAAGCACGGTTGCAGGCTGCCAGCTAAAAGGCAGCACAATCTCTACGCAGGCAGCTTTTGCTTTTGAGGCAAGTTCTTCTTTTAAAGATTCATCTGTGCAGTATAACGCAGGTTTCCGCGCCTTTGTATGTGAAAGCGGCGGCAAATCTAAGCCGTAGTCAAGCCAGGGCAGATAAAGCGGAGCCTTGCCGCTTAAACCGGCAGAGCGCAAGACTTCGGCAACTTTTGAGCCGTCTGTATAAAAAGCAAAAAACGCAAAGCCGCCGCAGATTGAGCGCAGAGCTTTTTCAAGCGGCTGCGGCAATTTTGTGCCGTAAATGCCAAAAAAGCCGCGGTCAATGCTGTTCTTAAAATACAGGCGCGATTTTCCGGCACCCCAGCCTAAAATGGCACGTCCGCCGTCCTGCCACAAGTCTGTTATACGCGTTCCACTCTGCGTATAAAGAAAGCAGCCGCGGGCGCGTTTAATTGCGCCGTAGCGTTTCGTTAATTCTTCAAGTAAACCGAAGTGCCCGTTCATTACAGTTTTGCAAGCTCTTCGTTCAAAAGCTTTGTCGCGGTTGCAGGCGTAGCCTTTCCTTTAGACTTTTTCATAACCTGCCCCATAAGCCAGCCGACAACATTAGACTTGCCAGACTTATAGTCGGCAATTGCTTTCGGATTTTCGGCAATTACTTCTTTTACGAATGCGGCAATTTCATCTGTATTTGTTGTGGCTGCAAGCCCCTTCTCTTTTACGATGTCAGAAGGCATTTTTGCAGTTGCAATCATTTCAGCAAAAACATCTTTTGCCTGCTTAGAGGTAATTGTACCGGCACAGACAATGTTGACCAAATCCGCAATGTGGTCAGGCTTAATGGCAATTTCTGTAATGTCCTGCTCTTTTTCGTTAAGCACTGCAAGAAGTTCCGCGAGAATCCAGTTTGCGGCTTTTTTCGGGTCTTTTGACTTTTTTGCGGCTTCTTCAAACCAAAGCACAAGATTGCGCGATGAAGTCAAAGTCTGAACGTCAAAATCTGAAAGTCCGTACTCTTTCTTTAAGCGCTGGCGTTTTGCTTCAGGCAGCTCGCCGACCTTTTTTCTAGCCTCTTCAACAAGTTCCCTTGAAACTGTAAACGGCTTGATGTCAGGCTCTGTGGTAAAGCGGTAGTCAACAAACGAGTTTTTGGTTCTCTGAATGACGGTCTCACCCTTTACTTCGTCCCAACCCATTGTGCGCTTAAAGCCGAGCACAAATTCCTGTCTGTCGGTGTCAAATTCTTCAAGCTGGCGCTTAACTTCGTAAGTACATGCGTCACGGATTGAACGGAACGAGTTCAGGTTCTTTATTTCTGAAATCGGTGTTCTGAATTCCTTGCCGTTTTCCCAAATTTTAAGGTTGATGTTAGCGTCACAGCGCATGTTCCCTTCTTCAAGGTTGCCTTCTGTAACACTTACGTAGCGCAAAATTTCCTGAACGGTCTGCATAAAAAGCGCGGCTTCTTCCGGCGCATTCATGTCAGGCTTTGTAACAATTTCGATAAGCGGTGTGCCACTTCGGTTATAGTCGATGTAACTGTGTGCTCCCTCAAGGTGAAGGCTCTTGCCTACGTCTTCCTCAAGGTGAATGCGCTCAATGCGCACGCGCTTGTAGCTGCCGTTCTGCGGCAAATCTACATAGCCGTCTGTGCAGAGCGGCACGTCGTACTGCGTAATCTGATAGCCTTTTACCAAGTCAGGGTAAAAATAGTGCTTGCGGTCAAATTTAGTGAATTCTGCGATATTGCAGTTAAGCGCAAGACCGGCAACCGCACCAAGCTCTACATAGCCTTTGCTGATTCTAGGCATTGCGCCCGGCAAGCCTAAACAGACAGGGCAAACCCTTGTATCAGGCATTCCGCCGTAGCGGTTTTCGCAAGAACAGAATGCTTTTGTCTTTGTCAAAAGCTGACAGTGAATTTCGCAGCCAATAATTACTTCGTATTTATCTACACTCATTTTGATAACCCCGCAACTTTTGCGATTTCAGAAGCAACTTCAGGATGTGCTTCGTGCCAGGCTTGAGCAATCTGCAAAAGACCTGCATCTTTGAAATGTGCGCCCGTAATTTGAATGCCAATCGGAAGCCCTTCTTTTGTCAGACCTGCCGGAACAGACACAGAAGGAACGCGTGCAAGGTTTACGAATGTCGTAAACAAGTCTGAAAGGTACATTGCCATAGGGTCGTCTACCTTTGCGCCAAGCTTAAATGCGCTTGTCGGGCTTGTAGGACAAAGAATTATGTCATATTTCTTGAAAACTTCGCTTATGTCGCGCTGAATACGCGCGCGGACGGTCATTGCCTTTTTGTAGCAGTCGCCCGAAAAGTTAGAAGAAAGCACGTAGTTGCCGATTATGATGCGGCGCTTTACTTCAGCACCGAAGCCTTCGCTTCGGGTCTTTACATAAAGCTCGTCGTAGCCTTCGCCCGGGTCTTTGCGCGCGCCGTAGCGTATGCCGTCAAAGCGACTCAAGTTAGAAGCAGCTTCTGAAAGAGCAATAACGTAATAACATGCGATTGCCGCGTCTAAAACAGGAATCTCTACAGTTTCTACAGTTGCGCCCTGAGAGACAAACCACTTTTTGGTTTCTTCAAACCGTTCCATGATTTGGCTGTCAAGACCGTTTGTTTCAAGAAACTGCTTCGGAATTGCTACTTTCAGGCCTTTAATCGAAGCGGCTTCAAATTTTCCGTTTTTCAGTATATCTGAACATGGCTTTACATCTGTGTCAGCCGAAGTGTCGTCGTAAAAGTCTTCGCCAGCCATTACAGCAAGCGGAAGCGCAATATCGGCAGGCTCTTTTCCCAAAAGGCCAACCTGATCTAAAGACGAACCGAATGCGACAACACCCCAGCGGCTCAATGTGCCGTAAGTCGGTTTATAGCCGTAAATGCCGCAATATGCAGCCGGCAGACGGACTGAACCGCCTGTTTCAGTTCCGAGTGCAAACGGAACCTGACCGCCTGCAACAACAGCCGCAGAACCGCCCGAACTTCCGCCCGGTGTGTACGCGCGGTTTACAGGGTTGCGGCTTGCACCGTAGCATGAATACTCTGTAGAAGAGCCCATCGCGAATTCGTCCATGTTTGTGCGGCCGAATGGAACTGCACCGGCGTTGATAAGGCGCTGAATGACAGTTGCGTTATAAGGAGTAACATAGCTTTCAAGGATTTTACTTCCGCAAGTACAGGCTTTGCCCTGAACAGAAATATTGTCCTTTACGCCGAAAGGAATGCCGAGAAGCGGCTTTTTCTCAAACAGGGCTTTGACCGCTTCAGCGCCGTTCTTTCTTGCTTCGGCAATTTCCGCATCACAGGCGGCGGCTTTTTCAGCTGCGTCGCCGTAAAGTTCTATAAAACCTTTTAATGGTTCTTTGCTTTTGTTGTCGTCTGTAACAATTTTTGTATATTCTTCAACAAGTGCCGCGCTTGTTACCTTGCCAGAAATCAGCATGTCGCGCACCTGCATCAGTGTAAGTGTACTAAAGTTCATCAATAAACTCCGCAATCTATTTATTTTTCAGTTTCATATAGCAGAAATTAAGCGCCACCGCCAAGCACTTTTGGAACGCGGAAATAACCGTCCAAAAACTCTGGCGTAATCTTCTTAACGTCTTTCATCTGCAAACCGGGCACAACTTCATCTTTACGCAGTGCATCAGCCGTTGTTGAAGGATATGCATCATAAGGGTTTTCGTTGTCGTTATATGCTGACAATATATCGAAATACTTAACAATTTGGTCAACCTGCGATTTAAGCACTTCCATATTTGTACTTTCCGGTGAAAGGCGGGAAAGATACAGCAACGCATCAAGTGTTGTTGAATCTATTTTGTGTGATTCAGAATTCATAATTTCCTCGACATTATAAAATGAGGTCAGTGCAGACAAAAGACCGCACACAGCACTTCATATTAGAATATTTTAGTATTTGTTTCAACATAAGGGGAAAGAACCAAAGACATGAAAATCACAACAAGTGGTAGTATCATAGCATACAAAAATCAAATTATGTGCTATACTATGATTATCCTATAAACAGGGGGCGCATAATGTCAGCAATGGAACTTAAGAATTTTGAAGAACAGCTTGAACTTCTCTCTTTTGCAGAACAGCTTTCTATTATGGAATATCTTGCAAAGTTAATGCAGCGCAATCAGAAAACACAACATACACCACTGCAAGACCGCCCCAAAAAACGCCAGTTTGGAAGCGCAAAAGGTAAATTTATTTATCCACAGGATTTTGATGAAGACAACGAAGAAATAGCACAGCTTTTCGGAGCTGTATGATGAAAATACTCTGTGATACACATATTATTATTTGGTATCTTACAGGCGATAACAGGCTTTCGCAAAAAGCGCGTGAACTTATCGATGACGAACGCAATACAATTTATTTCAGCATAGTTTCAATTTGGGAAGTTTCCATAAAACACAACCGGAAACCTGACAAACTAACACTTTCAGCTCAAGAATTTACTAATTTCTGCGACGAACAGGGATTTATAGAATATCCGCTGAATCAACAGCATATCTTTATGATTGACACACTTACACGACCTGCAAACGCACCAGAACATTATGACCCATTTGACCGTCTGCTTATTTCACAAGCTAAATCAGACGGTCTTACATTTATTACACACGATTCACTGATTCCATATTACAATGAGTCATGCATAATGCCGGTTTAATTCAATTACAACGCCACGCATTAAATCGGCAGTAATTATGTGATCTTAATCTTTTACGCGCATTAGAGCGCTGGTGCAGTATTCGGGCAGAAACTGTTTTTTTGCGCCGGACTCAAATGCGACAAAAATGGTCAAATCGCCCTCAACGTAGGTTGTCTGGCATACAAGGCCGTAGCCGAAATCGTCGTGATAAACCTTTGTGCCGGGCTTCCATTTTTCATACAGCGGGTCTGCTTTGGCTTTTGCGGCGGCGTCAGACTTGCCTGCACCGGTGTTCAGCTTACGCTCACCGGCAAAACTGAATCTTGCAGGCTTACGCCCGAGCACTTCTACAGACTCGCGGCTAATTTCAGCCAAAAACGGACTCGGGCTCATAAATTCAGTGCGGCCGTAAAGGCGGCGAGAAGCTGTTGTCGTAAGATAAAGCTCGTCGCGTGCGCGCGTAATACCAACGTAAAAGAGCCGCCGCTCTTCTTCAAGCTCAAAATCAACTTTGTCTTCACGCGGAAAAATGCCGCTTTCAATGCCGGTAATAATCACACGCGGAAATTCAAGGCCTTTTGTGTTGTGCAGCGTAATAAGCGTAACTGCATCGCTTGTGTCTTCAGCCTGTGTTACCGCGCGGTCAAGCTCGATATGGTCAAAAAACAGTGCAAGCCCTGCCCTAGTTTTCGGGTATAGTGCCGCGCTGTTCGCAAGTTCCTGCATGTTCGCCACGCGCTGTGTTCCTGCAATTTCGTCCTGCGCAGAATGGTACTCGCCCAAGCCAGAAGCCGATATGACTTTTTCAATAAAAGAAGCAAGCGTCTTTTCTTTTTCAAGCGGAACATTTGAAAGAAGCTGCTCTTCAACCGCAATCTGCGCCATGTCGGCAACTTCTTTTGAAACAGCCGGCTCACCGTTTCCGCTGTTTTTGTCAAGTTCGGCTGCAAGACTGAGCATTATATCTATAAAAGTGTGCACGCCCTTCTTTGCTTTTGCCGGCAGCGAAAGCCGTTCATCAGCACAAGCGTCTAAAATGCTTCCGCGCAAAACGCTGCGCTTTTCTGGAGAAGGGTCAATAGTGCCGTAAGTTGCACGCGCAAAATCTACGATTTTCTGCTGGCTTGAGCTGCCGACACCGCGCAAGGGCTTGTTTACAACGCGCGCAAAGCTTATCTCGTCTCTTGAATTCATCACAAGAGCAAGATAGGCAAGCACATCTTTGATTTCTTCTCTGTCGTAAAATTTAAGCGAACCGACAACCCGGTACGGGATTTTTCTGTTAAGGAATTCTGTTTCAAAGCCCAGAGACTGCGCGTTTGTTCTATAGAGCACAGCCCAGTCGCTGTACGGGCAGCCTTTCTTGTAAGCGGTCTTAATCATTTCCGCGCAAAATGCAGTTTCCTCATCCTGATTTGCCAAAAATACCGCGACCGGCTTTTTGCCGTCGCCACGCTCGGCTTTCAGCGTTTTGCCAAGTCTGTCTTTATTGTTGCCGATAACCTCGTCTGCTATTTTTAAGACGGGCGCAACTGAACGGTAGTTCCGCTCAAGCTTTATAAGCTGCGCGCCCTTAAAATTATCCTGAAATGAAAGGATATTCTTAACTTCTGCTCCGCGGAAACTGTAAATCGACTGGTCATCATCGCCGACAACACAGACATAAGTTTCCGACCCGGCAAGCACTTTTAAAAGCTCAAACTGCGCAACGTTAGAATCCTGGTACTCGTCAATCATTATAACCTGAAAACGGCGGTGCATCTGTGCCGCAATTTCGGGGTTGTCTTTCAAAATACGTACAGGCAGATTAATCAAATCGCCAAAATCGACGTTGCCGGTCTCGCGCAGCCTTTCCTCATATTTCTGGTAATAATCTGCAAAATTAATGTCTTCGTCAATTTCAGAAAGTTCTTTGCTTTCGGGCAGCAGGCAATAGTCTTTTGCACGCGAAATCAAATGAGTGTAATGCGCGCACTGGTTGTGGGTCAGTTCCGGCGCAGCCTTGCTCAAAAGCGTCAGCATGTCAGTGTCGTCATAAATGGTAAAATTCGGGGCAAGCCCTGCGTATTCAGCATAAACGCGCAGAAACCATGAACCGAAAGAATGGAATGTTCTGATTTGTGCAAATTGGGCGTGTTCGTTAAGACGGCAGGCACGCTCGCGCATTTCGTTTGCGGCTTTTTTGGTAAAAGTTACAGCCAGAATTGTGCGCGGGTCTACGCCCTGCTCTATAAGCCATGCAATTTTGGTCGTTATAACACGCGTTTTGCCCGAACCTGCGCCTGCAAGAATCAGCAGCGGAGAACCTTCGTGCATAACAGCCTGACACTGTTCGGGATTTAAAAGACTTAAATAATTATCTGCCTGCATTGATTTTTGATTTTCTTACAGTTTTCTGCTTTTCAACTTTCAGATTTTCAAGCATTTTGCGCTTCTTGCTCAAGACAAGCTGGTTCTGTACATGCTGCAAAAGTTCAGCCGGAGCAATCGGTTTTAAGATATAATCGTTTGCGCCAGATTTGATAATCTGAGAGACAATATCCTCTTTTTCTATGCCTGTTAAGAAAATAACAGGAATGTCCTTTGTTTCGCGTCTCTGCTGCATAGCTTCGTAAACCTGAAAGCCTGAAACTTCGGGCATATTTATATCAAGAATAACAAGATCAACTACATTTTCTGACAAAAATTTTAAGGCAGCTTTACCGGAATTCAATGTCACAACCCTATATTGTGCCTTCAATGAGGACATAACGTGAACATTCATTACTGAATCGTCGTCTACTGTTAAGATAACAGGTCTCTCTTCTGATTGTGACTGCTCCATTTTTATTCTCCTAAAACTTTTTATGTTTACATAAACTTATTAAATCATTTTGCATATAAATTCAAGAGACTTGCAAAGCGTCTTGCGCTAAAGCATGAACCCTTCAATATCTACGCCGCGCACAGAACTGATTCTAACCGGAATTCTTGCTCCAACTGAAATCTGCGCAACCTGCTTTGGATTAGTAACATCATACGATATAACTGCCGCGCCATCAACTTCCGGCGCCTGAAACCATGCGCGCCCGATTACAAAGCCGGTTTCCTCGCCTTCTTTAAAAGGCACAATCTCTTCTATAAGCACGTCGCATTTTTCGCCACAATGGCGCACGAGCCTTTTCTCTGTTATAGCCTGCTGAATCTCAGTCAGTTTTTCGCAGCGTTTTTTTGCGGTGCGCTGCGGCGCGCGTTTTTCCTTAAATTTTTCGGCAGGCGTTCCTTCTTCCGGGCTATAGGCAAAGCAGCCAGACCAGTCAGGCTCAATGTCTTTTAAGAAAGCAAGTGTGTTCTCAAATTTGGCTTCATCCTCTCCCGGAAAGCCGGTCAAAAACGTGGTTCGCAAAACTGCCTGCGGCAGCTCTTTTCTGATTTCCGCGACAAGTGCCTTGTAAGCTTCAGCATTGCCATGCCTGTTCATGCGCAAAATTATGTCATTGTCGCCAGACTGAAACGGAATGTCAAAATATGGAAGGATTCTTGAATCTTTTTTGATTGCGCCGGTTAAACCGCGCGGAAAATTGTCGGGGTGAATATACAAAAGCCTTAACCAGAAATGGCCCTTAAGCGCGCTTATCTCGCTGAGCAGCTTTACAAGCTGGCTCTCGCCGCCATTATCACCGCTTCCAAAGTCTTTGCCGTAAGACGCCAAATCCTGACCTATCAGATTTATCTCAAAGATTCCGCGGAGCAGAAGCGTTCTTATTTCAGATACAATCTCGTTAATTGAACGGCTGCGGAGATTGCCGCGTATAAGCGGAATAGCACAGAAAGAACAGCGGTTATTGCAGCCTTCTGTAATTTTGACAAACGCGCTGCCTGCAAAAGACAAGAACTCCGGGCGCTCGCCTGCACAAACACCGTTCTGGGCTGGTGCAATATTCGGTCTTTTGCCCTGTTCAAGTTCTTTTACAGCCTTGCGCACAAGCGAAATGTCGCCGTTGCCCAAAATGCCGTCAACCTCTTCAAAGGAATCAGAGAATTCTTTGTGGTATCTTTCTGCAAGGCAGCCGGCAAGCAAAATCTTTGCATTAGGGTATTGCGCCCTTGCCTGTATAACAGAATTGATTGATTCAGCTTTTGCAGATTCTATAAATCCGCAGGAATTTACAATAATTAAAGAAGCTTTTTCCGGCTCGTCAGTACGAACCCATCCGTCTTCAGCGAGGTGTCCGATAATTAATTCACCGTCTACTTGATTTTTCGCACATCCATGCTGATCAAGAAAAAAAAGCTTGTTATTCAACTTCCATAACCACCAATTTAAATCGACCGTCTTCGTCTTTTATCCATTTAACATCTTCTACCAAAACCTGTCCCGGGCGTCCGATATCAAGATCTACAACACGACCGCCGCCGACAATCTGCATTTTTACAGCATTGGCATTCGACATCCACAAACGGAAACCGTTATTTGCGTTAATACTTACAGTCTGGTTTGAAGTATAGAAATCTTCTACAACATCTTTGCGGTCAATCTGATAGCGGAACAGACACTGGTTTCTGAAATTTGCATTGAGTGTTACAGGATAAGCAGTTGCCGATTCAAAAACGACGGTTCTTTTAATACCAGCTTCTGTTGTTTCAGAAACAAGCTCATTTGAAGAAAATTCTTCTTCTTGGTTTGCTTCAGCAGGAGCAACAACAGCAAGCTCTCCTTCAGGAACAATTCTGACAATCTGAATTTCTGCACCACGGGTTGAATCTGTCTTTGAAATATCAGAAAGGTAAACCGAAATTTCTCCGCCAGGCTGACCGTCCAAATCAATTTCTGATTCTTCGCCAAGTTCAACAACCTGAGAACCGAACGGTGTGTCCAGCGTGAGCATTCCGATAGTATCAGCTACTTTTAATGTTACTACTTCATTATCAAAAGCTACTTCAATCTGATCATCTTGATAAACGCGTTTCTCCATAGGAACATTTCCAAGCTGATAGACACTGTGCTGAGGAGCAGCAGAGATAACGTTCTCGCGTTTTTCATCTTTTCTTGAGTTGAGGCGTATGATAAGGAAAGCAGCCAGCGAAATAATTGCGACACCAACTACAGCACCAACAACCGCATAAACAGGAACTTTCTTTTTTGGTGCAAGCAGCAGCTCCAAAGGCGCAGGTTCAATCTGTGTCTTTACGGCTTTGTACATTGTCACCAATTCTTCAGAGTCAAGATTCAAATATTCAGCATAATTCTTCAAAAAGCCAATCAAATAGGTATCACATGGAAAAGACGAAATCAGCTCTTTTTCAAGTGCATCAAGATATGAAGCTGTAATGTTAGTTTCTAGAGAAGCTCTTTCCAAATCTATTCCGCGGGCTTCCCGTGCTTGTCTTAGTGTAGCACCAAAACTTTCCATAATAAAAAAATCCTTTGAGCTGAAATTATTCTCAACTCGTTATCTATAAACAACTTAATAAAAGCTATTTATTAAGTCTAAAATTTTCAAATAAAGCTATCAATCCGAAAAAATTCCGAATTTTTATGTTTTATTCAGCATACAAAAAGTTGTCATAACTGTTTGCAGAAGAAGGCGGATCATAAATAAAGCGCGTATCTGGAATGCCTTTGTTCAGCGCGTAATTCTTAAAGTCAAAAATGAATGTCTCGCCTGATTTTGCGTAGCCTTCAACTCTGCGGATAAGCTTTGTCTCTGGGTTTACAGACAGACGTATGCGGCGGTAGCCCTCAGACGAAGTTTTCGGCACAAGAATGAGCTTTACCACTTTTTCCGAAGAACCTTCATCGAGCGGCTCGGCGTTCTGACCTGTTTCATAAGAAATTGAATAATAGCGGCGCATAAGCGACAAACCTTCTGGCGTTGCAATACCAGCACCAGAAGATCTTCCTGCACCTGAAACAGTCTGAGTCATAATAGCGCGTGTGCGGGGTACATAAATCGTAAGGGTTTCTGCATTAAAGCAGATTACCTGTGTGTCTGGGTTTGAAAAATCAAAACGGAGCAAGTTTGGGCGCTTAAAAGATACCTTTGCAGTTGAAACAGATTTTGAATCTGTGATAGTTACGTTGGCTTCAAAATCTTTAATCGTTCCATAAAATTCATTTATAGACTGAAAAAAATCACCGGCTGTCATAATCTGTGCAGAAAGCATGACAGCAGTTAAAAGAAAAATACAACCAAATGAAATAATTTTTTTCATATTAAAGAGTACCTCTAATCTATAAGTAAAGCAGAAACCGCCCTAACAGTCAAGGTAGGTAAATAGGCTTAGTGCATAACTAAAGATTGACAAATGCCTAGTAGTATACTAACATACTAGTACACTATTTTGTTGGAGTTTTTATGCTTACATTAACCCGCTCTTCATTAAAAGACACTGCCGGATGGCAGAAAACCGGCACTGCCCTTCCGCAATTTGACATTGAACTTATGAAAGCAAATACAGCGGAAGCACCTGAATGGATTCATTTCGGAGCGGGCAATATTTTCCGCGGTTTTATTGCACCGCTACAGCAGAAACTCTTAGAGCAAAACCTTGCCAAAACTGGAATTATTGCAGCCGACACATTTGACGGCGAAATAATAGAAAAAATCTACAAACCTTTTGATAATCTTGCCCTGCTTGTCACAATGTGTGCAGACGGAAGCCTTGAAAAAAGCGTAATAGCTTCTGCTGCAGAAGCATATCAGGCAACACCGCAGAATCAGGCGCACTGGGCGCGGCTAAAAGCCATTTTTGCCTCATCTTCGCTTAAGATGGTCAGCTTTACAATAACTGAGAAAGGCTACGCCCTCCGCGGCATGAACGGCGAAATTCTGCCGGTTGTGCAGAAAGATTTTGCAGAAGGTCCTTCAGCACCGGTACATGCAATGAGCATTATCACTGCGCTTATGCTTGAACGTTTTAACGCCGGTGCAAAGCCAATTTCGCTTGTAAGCATGGACAATTGCTCGCAGAACGGCGAAAAACTTCAGAGTGCAGTGCTTGAAACCGCTGAAATCTGGCTGAAAAACGGCTTCGTGCCAAAAGAATTTGTTTCATATTTAAAAGACACAAGCAAAGTCGCTTTTCCATGGACAATGATTGACAAGATAACGCCGCGCCCTGCCAAAAACGTGCAGGAACAGCTTGAAAAAGACGGAATAAGCAACATTGCGCCGATTACAACTTCAAAAGGCACATTCATCGCGCCGTTTGTAAATGCTGAAAAACCGCAGTACCTTGTTATAGAAGACACTTTTCCGGCAGGCCGCCCTGCTTTTGAAAATCTCAAAGATTCGGGTGTATTTCTCACAGACAGAGCTTCTGTAAGCAAAAGTGAGCGCATGAAAGTTACAGCCTGTCTTAATCCTCTGCATACGGCTCTTGCGGTTTACGGCTGCATTCTCGGCTACACTTCAATTGCAGAAGAAATGAAAAACCCGCTGCTTGTGTCTCTGATTAAGCAGATTGGCTACAAAGAAGGCCTGCCGGTTGTAGAAGACCCCGGCATTTTAAGCCCAAAAGCTTTTATTGACGAAGTAATCAACGGACGGCTTGTAAATCCGAATATTCCAGACACACCGCAGAGAATTGCGACAGACACTTCGCAGAAAATTCCAGTGCGTTTCGGCGAAACAATCAAATCGTACATTCAGCAGGGCAAAGACCTTGCCACACTAAAAGGCATTCCGCTTGCCATTGCAGGCTGGCTCCGCTATCTGCTTGCAGTTGACTCAAAAGGCAGAAGCTTTGAGCCTTCAAGCGACCCGATGCTCAAAGAAATACAGGAAAAACTGAAAAATGTAAAGCTTGGCGACAGAACAACAGTAAACGGCGTTCTTGAGCCGATTCTTGCCAATGAAACTTTGTTCGGTACAGACTTGACAAAGACACCGCTCGCAGCAAAAATCACAGCCATTTTTGAAGACTTGGTTGCAGACGCTTCAGCGGTTGAAACTGTATTGCAGAAATATTTATAGGAGAAACGCAAATGGAAATGACATTCAGATGGTTCGGCAGCAAATATGATTCAATTACACTCGAACAGATCCGCCAGATTCCCGGAGTTAATGGTGTAATCACAACACTTTACGGAAGCAAACCCGGAGAAGCATGGGCTCAAGAAGAAGTCAATGCCCTCAAAACAGAAGTTGAGCAGGCAGGCTTGAAAATCGCCGGAATTGAAAGCGTAAACATTCACGATGACATAAAGACAGGCGCTGCTTCACGCGACAAGTATATAGAAAACTACATTAAGACGCTCGAAGTTCTCGGCAAAGCAGACATCCACATGGTCTGCTACAACTTTATGCCGGTTTTCGACTGGACGCGGAGCGATCTTGCAAAACCACGCAAAGACGGCTCAACTGTTCTTGCCTACGACCAGTCTGTTATAGACAAAATTAATCCCGAAAAAATGTTTGCCTCTCTTGATGCAAATTCAAACGGTTTTGTTCTTCCAGGCTGGGAGCCTGAACGTATGGCTCACATAAAAGAGCTTTTTGAAGCATACAAGCCTGTAACAAAAGAAAAGCTCTTTGACAACCTCGTTTACTTTTTGAAGGCAATTATGCCGGTCTGTGACAAATACGACATCAACATGGCAATTCACCCGGACGACCCGGCATGGCCTGTGTTCAACCTTCCGCGCATAATTACAAACGAAGAACAGATTGTGAAAATGCTCAAGGCTGTTGACAACAAGCACAACGGACTCACCTTCTGCACAGGCTCGCTCGGCACAAACCCGAAAAACGACTTATGCGGAATAATCCGCGCAGCAAAAGGACGCATACACTTTGCCCATGTCAGAAACCTTTATCACGAAGCACCGGGAAAATTTGAAGAAGCCGCACACCTTTCGGCAGACGGCTCATTCGATATGTATGCTATAATGAAGACTCTGCATGACACCGGCTTTGACGGAATTATAAGACCTGACCACGGACGCACAATCTGGGGAGAAGTCTCAATGCCGGGTTACGGTCTTTACGACAGGGCGCTCGGTGCGGCTTATCTAAACGGTCTTTGGGAAGCCATTGAAAAAAGTTAAAAAGTACTGAATAATTCATTTTATAGGAAACAGCGGAAAATGCCGGTTATACATCAGTTATTAACCGGCACTTCACCACCAGCTGATAAATTGGAGCAATAATGGAAGCAGAAACAAATTTGGTTGTTCTTGAACGTGAACGGTATGAATCAACACGCGATTATGCAATCCGCTGTTTGTCTTATAACATTGTCAACCTCCACCTAAAACCGGGTCAGCTTGTAAGTGAATCTATCATCAGTGAACAGCTTGAACTTAGCCGGACACCTGTGCGTGAAGCCTTTTTTGACCTTTCAAAATCGGGTTTATTGAAAATAATGCCTCAGCGCGGCACAAGAGTGTCCCACATAGACTTGGACTTAGTAGAAGAAGCCCGCTTTGCACGCTGGGCTATAGAGCGCTGCATTGTGCAGCAGCTTTCACAGACACGCACAGACTATGATATTGTTGAACTCCGCAATAACATCGAGCAGCAGAGAATGTGCATAGAAAGCAATGACGCAGCCCAGCTTCTTGAAATTGACAACACCTTCCATAAGCTGTTGTTCAGATTCTGCCAGAAAGAATCGGTTCATAATTTCTTAAAGCGGCTCCGCGTTCATTTTGACAGAGTACGCAACCTCAATATTGAACGCATGGACATGGACAGGCTGGTTAATGACCACACTGAACTGACAGATGCAATAGAAGCCAAAGACGAAACGAAATCGCTTGAAGTAATCGACAGGCACCTTACAAGGGTCATCGATGACATTCACTATCTTAAGCTTCAATATCCAGATTATTTTGTAGTCAAAAAGAAGCGTACTATAGCTTCTTTCTGACAAGGTGCAAAATCAACATACTTCCGCACGAATAAAAAACCCGGACTGCATTTCACAGTTCCGGGTTCTATTTTATTTTCAAATTAAAGGAAGAGTTCAGATTACAGGATTCTCTGTCTGCTCTGTTTTTTCTTCAGCAGAGGCTTCTGCACTCTGCGCGATAACTTTCTGTGACAAATCAGCTTCTGCCTTTATAATATCTGCAAACTCCTTGCCGTCCATTGTTTCAATTTCAATAAGACGGTTCGCAATATATTCAAGAAGCTGCTTATGTTCGCGCAAAACAGAAAGAACATGCTGATAGCGTTCTTCCATTATACGCGCCATTTCTTCGTCAATGAACTTCTGCGTTTCTTCGCTGAATTCGCGCACAATTGTCGGCTCGCCGCCGCGGTTGCCAAGCACGCCTTTGCCAAGCGTAATGTTCTTGAACTTGTCGCTCATACCGTAGTCGGTAATCATGCGCTTTATAATGTCTGTGGCGCGGGCAATATCGTTTGAAGCACCAGTCGAAACTTCGCCGAGCATAATCTCTTCAGCAGCGCGGCCGCCAAGACAGCTGTCAACCTCATTGAGCATATCGCGCTTTGTAAGGCAGTTGTGCTCTTCCTGCTCGCGGTACTGCGTAAAGCCGCCGATTCCATGTGAGCGCGGAACAACCGTAATCTTGTTGACCGGCGGAAAATCTGGCGTAAACGCCGCAATGAGCGCATGACCTGTCTCGTGAAACGCAATAAGCTTGTGCTCTTTTTCGTTCTCGCGCTTGTTCTTCTTTTTTAAGCCCATGCTTACTTTGTCTATGGCATCGTTAAAATCTACCATAGATACTTTCTTTCTGCCGTTACGGACGGCGAGCAGAGCGGCTTCGTTTACAACGTTTGCAAGGTCTGCACCGGCAAAGCCGACAGTTCCATGAGCAATTGAATTAAAATCAACGTCATCGTCGATTTTGACATTCTTTGCATGAATCTTAAGAATTTCTTCGCGGCCTTTTACATCAGGGCATTCAACTGGAACCTGACGGTCAAAACGTCCAGGACGGAGCAAAGCAGAGTCAAGAACATCTGCGCGGTTTGTAGCGGCAAGAATAATCAGTCCTTTCTCGTTGTCAAAGCCGTCCATTTCAACAAGAAGCTGGTTCAATGTCTGCTCGCGCTCGTCATTGCCGCCGCCAAAGCCGTTTACGCGGCTCTTTCCAATGGCGTCAAGCTCATCAATAAAAATGATACACGGCGCTTTTTCGCGTGCCTGTCTGAAAAGGTCGCGGACGCGGCTTGCACCAACACCGACAAACATCTCTACAAAGTCTGAACCGCTGATTCTAAAGAACGGCACACCGGCTTCTCCGGCTACGGCGCGCGCAAGAAGCGTTTTACCTGTTCCCGGAGGCCCGACCAAAAGCACGCCTTTCGGAATCTTTCCGCCGATGTCTGTATATTTCTTTGGTGATTTCAAAAAGTCTACAACTTCAACAAGCTCTTCTTTTGCCTCATCAACGCCGGCAACGTCTTTAAAGCGGGTGGTAACCTTGCCCTCTTCTACAGCGCTGTTGCGGCTCTGTCCGGCAGAGAAAAGCCCCATGCCGCCGCCGTAACCGCCGCCCATCTTTTTAAAGAGCATACGCCATACTAAGAAAAGCAGCCCGAACGGAACAACCCAGTTAAGAATAATCTCAAGAATATAATTGTTCTGTTTTGCAACAGCCTTATAAGTTACCTTCTTTTCATCAAGAAACTTGAGGAAATCTTCTGTGTAGATTGCAACTGTCTTATATTCAGGTGTCATATTTGCACTGCGGAGCAAAGCAGAAAATGCATTTTCAGATGAATATTGAGAAGCTGCGTTTTGCTGAGAACTATAACCTATAAAATAGTTTTGTCCTAAATCAACGCGGACAATTGTTCCGTTTTCAATAAGTTTCTTAAACTCAGAAAAAGGAATTGTCGTGTCCGCTCTGGACATACCCATCATATTTACAAGCAGAATTACTGCGATACCAACAGCAACAAGAACCCACAAAGACCATTTTGGCTTTTTATCGCCGTTATTTGAAGGCTCGTTTGACAATTTGAAAAAATCGTATGGGTCATTTTCATTTTTCTTGTCATCTTTTTTGTTTTCGCTCATTATTTACCCCATATTGAAAGCCATATCATTAAAGCATATATTCAGCAGCTACATTAAATATACGAAAATAAACGACATTAGGCTATAGAAAACTTCTTAAAAAGTAACAAAAATTGCTGTCATTACATGGCGCAAAACGGCGGTTCTGTCCTTTACAGCCCTTTATTACCGAAAAAACTGAAAATTTACATATTTTTCCAAAAAAAATTCACTTTTTTGTTAAAGTTGCTTTTTTCAACGCCGATATTTAAACGAATTAGAGTGTATTGTATTCTGTTTGTCAAATACAGGGGGAATCGGTGGGATATAACCAAGCTTATAGTGCATATAAAGAAGCAAGTGTAAAAACAGCAAGCCAGGGCAAACTTATCATTATGCTTTATGATGAATGTGTACGACAGCTAAATTTAGCCTTAGAAAAATTTGGTACCGATACAAAAATTGCACCAAAAGACATCGAAAAATTCAGCCGCAACATCATTAAAGCACAGGAAATTATCACAGAACTGATGGTTTCTCTTGACATGGAAGCAGGCGGCGAAATTGCCCAGAATCTTCTTAATCTTTATATGTTCTTTAATCAGGAATTATTGGAAGCCAACGTCGGCACAAAGCCCGAAAAAATTACGTTTGTACGCAGCATGATGAGCCAGCTACGTGATTCATGGGCAACCGCAATTGTAAATTCTGTTCCTGTTGAAAATCACCCGGTACAGCATACAGGAATAAATATTTCGGGTTAATCGGTTATTTGCAGCGCATGCAATTAAAATGCGCATTTTTTTGATTTTAATCAAACCTTAAGGGGTTATTCATGACGGAGACTTTGACTCTTACACAGACAGAAATTGATGAACGTGTTGCAATTTTGAAGCGTCTACGTCACTTGCTTGAACAGCAGCGGTCCAAATTTCAGGAATATCTTCTTGTGCTTGAAAAACAGGAAGTAAGCATAAAATCTGACAATGTAAATGCTATTTCTACTCAGGCAGAAATTGAAGAACAGATTGTATCGAACATAAACAATCTTCAGCGCGTTATAAAGCCAATGGAAGATTTGTACCGTTCAGTCTATCCGCATGGAGAGACTGAAATTCCGCAGCTTAAAACTGATTTGTACAAGCTTCAGACACAGGTGCTTGCCCAGAACGAGCGCAACCGCAATCTGCTGAAAAACAATATTGTTCATATCCGCAATCAAATTGCCAAATTCAAGAACCCGTACAAAAACCGCAAGAGCATCTATGCAGGAGAGCTTCACACTGCAAGCTACGTTGATATTCAGCAATAATAGCAAAACCGGTGCATCAGCCACCGGTTTTTTTATAACCACAAGCAGAATTAGAACCACAATCACATCTTCATTGCGGCAATCTCATCATGGAGAGATTTTTCCACAAAGCTGTTTAAAGACATATTCATTTTTCTGGCGGCAATTGCAACCTGACTATGAAAAAGTGGTGTGAGCCGCACATTGAATTTGCCTGAATACGGTTTCTCCGGCTCAATACCGTCCTCTTTACACCATTCAAGATAGTCATCTACAGAATCATGAAATGCATTTTCGATTTCATCAACCGTAGTACCTTGAAAAGTAATTACAGTCCGCGTGTTTATAACTTCACCAGAAAAAACATGAGCTTCGTCATCATATTCAACAGAACCGATAAAACCTTTATAAGTCATCATTTTTTACTCCTGCATTCTCCAAGAATCTGCGCATTGATTTTACAGCTCCTTTGTCTGTTTCACGATCTGGATGAGGACGGTGAAACACAGCCCGTTCGCCGTTTAATTCAATGCGGACACGAGAGCCATTTCCTTCTGAAATTTTTGCACCAAGTGATTTGAGCAGATTTTCTATTTCCTGCCAGTCTATATTTGACTGCACAGGATTTTTGAAAATCTGCTCATACACTTTCCGCTGCTTTGCATTCATAAATAAATGATACTACATATTGGTACTAAAAACAAATGAAAATTCGCCTTAACCATAGGAAAAATTCCAGATTTGCGAATACGGACTTTATCTGTTATGATTAGAGCAAACGCAATTCTGGAGCTATTATGCCGGACAACAACACTTTATATATTCTTGACTCTTACGGGCTTATTTACAGGGCATATTATGCTTTTATAAACCGGCCGCTCATAAACAAAGACGGACAGAACATTTCCGCAGTTTTCGGCTTTTTCAGGAATTTTCACCGCATTTTAAAAGACTATAAACCGCAGTACATTCTCGCCGCGCTTGACTCAAGGACACCGACATTCAGACACCAGCTTTTTGACCAGTACAAGGCAACGCGGCAGAAAACGCCGGAAGATTTGCACGCACAGATTCCGATAATCGAAGAAATTCTTACAGCATTGGGCGTTCCTATTTTGCGCTGCGACGGTTACGAGGCAGACGACATTATCGCGACACTTGCCGCTGAATGTGAAAGCACAGGCAGACCATGCCGCATACTTTCGGGCGACAAAGACCTAATGCAGCTTGTAACGGACACAACACTCATGCTTAAGCCGGACAAAGCAGGTGGCGGCTGGGTTCTAATCGACAGGCAGGGTGTTGAATCAGAATGGGGCGTAAAGCCGGAGCAAATGCGCGACATGCTTTCGCTGATAGGCGACACAGCCGACAACATACCCGGCGTAAAAGGCATAGGCGAAAAAACCGCGCAGAAACTTCTTGCAGATTATAAAACTCTTGACGGAATTTACGGAAACATTGACAGCATAAAAGGCGCAACACAGAAAAAACTGATAGAAGGCAGAGATTCGGCTTATTTTTCACAGAAGCTTGTAGAGCTGTGCTACAACGTACAGGTCAATGCCTCAATAGAGGATTTTAAGCTTGTGTCGCCGGACTATCAAAGCGCGGCACGAATCCTTGAACATGCGGGCGCTTATGCCGTTGCAAAAAGCTATGCAGCAGACGAAACAGCTATAAAAGGCGCGATAACGGCGCAGACGGACGCGGCACAACCTGCTCCGGCACAGGCAGAGGGCACATTGTTTGAAGGCGCTTCAGCACCGGCGGTGCAGAACACCGGCGACTACACTTCAGTTCATTCTGCCGAAGAACTTCGCACTATTATAGAAGAAATCAAGCAGAATTCGCTCTGTGCCTTCGATTTGGAGACAGACGGCTTGAACCCGCACCAGGCAAAAATGGTCGGTTTCTCGATAAGCTGCAAAGCCGGAAAGTCTTTCTATATTCCGTTTACGAGCGCAGAAAAAGGCACATTTGAAGCGCCGCCATACATCGAAAAGCAGACCGCACTTCAAGAGCTTGGCAAAATCTTTTCAGACCAAAACATGACTGTTGTAACCCACAACGGCAAATTCGACTATCAGGTTTTGCGCTCAAACGGACTTGAAAAGCCCAAATGCCGTTTTGCAGACACAATGATTGCGGCGTGGCTTCTTAATCCCGAATACAGCTCGTTTTCGCTTGAATCGCTGTCAAAGACCATTTTGAACTTGGAGACAATCAGTTTTGAGTCTTTGGTTTCAAAGGCCGACAACGCAAAAGGCAAGACTTTTGCCGATGTTCCGCTAAAAGACGCACTGCCCTACGCCGCAGAAGACGCAGATTTGACGCTGAAGCTCTGGCAGAAACTTGAGCCTGAACTCAAAAAAACAGACTTGTACGAGCTTTTCTGGTCGGTTGAAATGCCGGTTCTGCCCATTCTTGCTGAAATGGAAATTGAGGGCATTCACGTTGATACGCAGAAACTTGCGGATTACCGCATTGAGCTTGTGCAGGACATAGACAAAACACAGGCTGAAATTTTTGACATTGTAGGACACGATTTCAATATTTCTTCGACAAAGCAGCTTCAGCAGGTCTTATTTGAAGAGCGGAAGCTTCCAGCTGCAAAAAAGACAAAAACTGGATACTCAACAGACACTTCAGTTTTAGAGGAACTTGCGCAGCTTGACCCTGTGCCGAAGAAAATTCTCGAATACCGCAGTCTTACAAAACTGCTTTCAACTTATGTAGATACGCTGCCCTCGCTTGCAGACAAAAACGGGCGTATACACACGAGCTTTATGCAGACAGGCACAGCGACAGGCCGCCTTTCGAGCAAAGACCCGAATTTGCAGAACATTCCTGTAAGGGAAGAAGCCGGCAGGCGCATAAGAAGCGCGTTTACCGCCGAGCCGGGCAAAGTGCTTGTTTCGGCTGACTACTCGCAGATTGAGCTTGTGCTTCTTGCGCACCTTTCTGGCGACAAAAACTTGCAGAAAGCTTTTAACGAGGGCGTAGACGTACACAAAGCAACTGCAAGCCTGATTTTCGGTGTAGCGCCGGAGCAGGTAACGCCCGAACAGCGCAGAACGGCAAAGACAATCAATTTCGGCGTAATGTACGGAATGAGTGCCTTCCGGCTCTCAAACGAGCTTGGCATTTCAAGAACAACCGCAAAAGAGTTCATCGACTCGTACTTTGCGACATATTCAGGCATTCAAGATTTTATTCGCGCGGTTATCGAAAAATGCGAAACTTCGGGCTATGTGGAGACAATCTTTAAGCGCAAGCGTTTTATACGCACAATTAACGCCAAAAACAAAACCGAAAAATCTGCCGCAGAGCGCATGGCTGTAAACACGCCGATTCAAGGTTCTGCCGCCGACATAGTAAAAAAGGCTATGATTGCTGTGCAGAACGAAATTGAGGCGCAAAAACTCAAGGCAAAACTTCTTCTTCAAGTGCATGACGAATTGATTTTGGAATGTCCGCTCGAAGAATGTGAAACAGTAAAGACGCTTCTCAAAACTAAAATGGAAAGCGTCGCAAAACTGAACGTTCCGCTTAAAGTCAGCGTTGAAAGCGGCGAAAACTGGGGAATGTTCCATTAAATTACACAAACAGGAAAGAAAATGAAGAAATTTAATAAAGTTGGAATCATCTTTTTGGCTGTTTTAAGCCTGAATTTGTTTTCATGCAAAGAAAACAAATCAACAATGCTTAACAAAAACAAGCCGGTAATTTTCTACAACAGGCAGCCGTCTGACCCGATTACAGGCAAATTGGATTATTCAGCCGTTTCATGGAACAGCAGAACATATTACCTTGGAACAGACTCGCAGAACGGCGGCGAGACGCAGGGACAGCAGATTCTCGATTTTCTGCAAAATTCAAATGCGGAAGAAATCGACAGAAACGGCGACGGCATTATAGGCTATGTTCTGCTTATCGGCGATGAAGGACACATCGACTCAAAAGCCAGAACTGAAGGTGTCCGCCGCGCCCTGGACACATGGAACAATTCAACAAAACCTAACATCAAAAAGGAAGGCACCGTAAAAATCGGGAACAAATCTTATAAGACAGTGGAACTTGCGGCAAAATCAATGACAGGTGCCGACGGCTCAACATGGAACGCTGCGACAGCCCGCGAATCCATGAAAATCTGGACAAATTCTTTTGGCAAATCAATCGACTTGGTTATATCAAACAACGACGAGATGGCTCTTGCGTGTCTATCTTCTGAAAATTTTCCGAAAGGACTGCCCGTTTTCGGCTTTGACGCAAATGACTCTGTAGAAAAAGCAATAGCTTCAGGCGCAATTACAGGCACAGTAACCCAGAACACAGATTCACAGGCTCTTGCCCTTCTTTTTCTTGTGCGCAATATGTGCGACGGTCTTTTAGACGCTGCTGTTTATACGCAGGGCTTTTCTTATGGGGATAAATACGGAAACAAAATTTCAACTCCGTTTGCATACAACGAGGAAAGCAGATCCCTTTTAGTTTCTAATACAGCAATCAACAAAGAAAATTGGCAAGAATACAAAAAAACTGCTCACAACAGCACAATCACAAAAACTCAAGGCTCAAAGGTCAAGCTGCTTCTGACCGTCTACAACAGCAACAACGACTTTTTAAACGAAAATTTCATTCCGTCTATAAACTATTACGCGCCGCTTTTAAATATAGACGTAACAATAATTTACGGCGACGGTCAGAACGAGAACAGTTGTCTCTCAAAATTCACAAACCTTAGCTATTATGACGCCTACGCCATAAATCTTGTAAAGACAAACAACGCGCATCTCTATACGGACAAGCTCATTTTGCAGTAGTTTAATCTACAACTGTTTGCCTTGAATCAGGTTTCTAAAAAATCTTCAATTTCTATTGACAGAAATGCAAAAAAAAGCTATATTCATTCCATAGTTACTGTAAACAGAAACCTTTAGGAGTAAATTATGAAAAAGCTTATTCTTTTAACTATGATTGCAGGTCTTATTTTTACTTCCTGCAACGCAAAAAAATCTGGCTCAAAGCAGGTAAAAATCGGTATCGCTAAAATCGTTCAGCACCCGGCTCTTGATGCAGCTGAACAGGGCATTATCGATGTAATCAACGAGAACGGAATTAACGCAGAATTTGACCTTCAGAATGCAAACGGCGATGTAAACACAGCCGCACAGATTGCCGCACAGTACAAAGTAAAGAAAGTTGACATTGCTGTCGGTATTGCAACACCTGTAGCAATCGCGCTTTCTACAACACTTAAAGACACTCCGATTGTTTTCGGAACTGTTACAGACCCGGTAGGTGCAGGTCTTGTTGACACACTTGAGCATGGCAAAGGCAATGTAACAGGCATGAGCGATGCTATTCCTACAGTTGAGCACATCAAGCTTTTTGCAAAAGTTACAGGCATTAAGACACTTGGCTATATCTACACAAGCAACGAAGCAAACTCTGTTTCTGCACTTGAGCTTGTAAAGCAGGGCTGCAAAGAAGCAGGTCTTGAGCTTGTTACACAGGCAATCAGCCAGTCTAGCGAAGTTAAGCAGGCTGCAGAAACAATCATCAACCGCGTTGACGGAATTTACCTTACAACAGACAACACAGTATTCAGCGCAATTGCTTCTCTCGTTGATGTTTTCGGCAGAGCAAAAAAGCCGATTTTCTCAGGCGACGTAACAGCAGCTAAAGAGGGCGGCATTTTTATGGCAAGCGGATTCAACTACTACAAAGCAGGCCGCGCTACTGGCGAGATTGTTGTAAAGATTCTTAACGGCACAAAGCCGGACACAATTCCAGTCCGCTTTATGACAGAACCGTCAGACTCTGACCTTCTGATTGACCTTGATGTAGCAAAAGCATGCGGAATTTCAATTCCAGAAGATTTAAAAAATTCTGCAAATATGATATTTGAAAACGGAAAATTGATAGAAAAATAGTTTAAAATTTTCTATAATAAAAGGGCATCTGATAACGGCTTTAGTCTTTATCAGACAGCCCTTTTTTTATTTAAGGATTTTATCAATATGTTCTGCAATATTATTATTGAAGGTTTGATTTACGGAATTATGGTTCTGGGCGTTTTTATGTCCTACCGCGTCCTAAACTTTTGCGACATGACTGTTGACGGCGCTTTTCCGATGGGCGGCTGTATTCTTGCGGCTTGTCTTACAGTTGGAATGAACCCGCTGGCAGCGCTTGTGCTTGCTTTTATAGGCGGTGCTTTTGCAGGTCTCTGCACCACAGTAATCTATACAAAGCTTAAAATCCCTGATCTTCTTGCCGGTATTCTTGTAATGACGATGCTTTATTCGATTAACCTGCGCATAATGAGCAACAAGGCAAATATTTCGTTTCTTAAGATTAAGACACCATTTTCTAATATTACCGCATTTTGCGAGGCTCACTTTCCAGCACTTCCTGCCGAGATTGGTATTTGTGTTTTTCTGATTATTTTTGTGATTGCATTAAAATGGGTAATGGACATTTTTTACCACACCGACCTCGGACTTACAATGGGCGCGCTCGGCGCAAACCAGCAGATGATTATCTCGCAGGGCGTTAATCCGCAGATTGTACGCGGAATCGGCGTCTGTGTCGGCGACGGTCTCGCGGCACTTTCAGGCGCATTTGCGGCAATGTACAACGGCTTTGCAGACGTCGGCAGCGGCACAGGCGTAATTGTCAGCGGTCTTGCTTCGCTCATGCTCGGCGAATTCATTATCCGCTCAAACAAAATCGGAATGCAGACACTCTGCGTTTTAATCGGTTCAATTATTTACCGCGGAATAATGTACATAGGCAGAAGCTACGGTTTTGTCATCGGGCTTACAAGCAACGACTTAAAACTTATCACAGGTCTTCTTATTATTATCTGCCTTATCATTTCAAAAAAGGGGAAGAAACATGCTTGAGCTTAAAGACATAGGAATTACTTTTAACGCCGGAACGCCAGACGAGAACGAAGCGCTTAAGAACATAAACCTCAAGATTAACGACGGTGACTTTATCACCGTAATCGGCTCAAACGGCGCCGGTAAATCGACTTTGTACAACATCATTTCAGGCAACATGCACCCTTCTCATGGAACAATTACGCTTGATTCAGAGGACATTACAAATGAGCCTGAATACAAGCGCGCAAAATACATGGGCCGCATCTTTCAGAACCCACTTTTAGGCACAGCCGGCAAAATGTCGCTACAGGACAATATGATGATTTGCAGCAACAAAGGCTGGAAAGGGCTTAAAATCAGCCTGAACAAGAAAAAGCAGGCATATTTCCGCGAAGAGCTTAAAAAGCTCAACATGGGTCTCGAAGACCGCTTAAATGACAATGTTGACCAGTTTTCAGGCGGACAGCGCCAGGCACTTACGCTTTTAATGGCTGTTCTTTCAAAGCCGCAGATTCTGCTTCTTGACGAACATACTGCCGCGCTTGACCCGACAAACGCCGATATTGTAATGAAGCTGACAAAAGAGTTTGCCGACAACTATAATCTTACCGTAATGATGGTAACGCACAACATGCAGCAGGCTCTTGATTACGGCAACCGTCTTTTGATGATGGACGGCGGCGAGATAATTCTCGACATTAGCGGCAAAGAAAAAGAAAATCTTACAATGGAAGACTTGAACAGACGCTTTAGAGAAATCCGCAAATCTTCTATAGTAAGTGACAAACTCATTTTGCATTAGATTATCTACAACTTAAGCTTAACCGGCAAAATGCGCAGCTTTTCTTACGAAAAGCTGCAGACTGTGTTAAGTGCAGGGCAAAACGTCTTGACAAAAAGGCGTTTTTTCCGCAAAATGTCTGTACGCTGACGGTTATCCGAAAGGAGGTGATTACACACATGGCACGCATCGTAGTTGATGATTCAGAAAACCTCGAAAAAGCAATTAAACGCTTTAAGAGAATGGTTGAAAAAGAAGGCATTATCCGCGAATGGAAAAAACGCGAATATTACGAAAAACCTTCTACCATTCAGAACCGCAAGAATAAGACAATTCAGCGCAAACTGATGAAGAAGTCAAGAAAATCAAAGGATTCTAAAGGATCGTATTAATTGATACTTTCGGTTCATAAAAAAGCTTCAGGATTTTCCTTGAAGCTTTTTTTGTCTATATGCATTACAATTCTTTTCTCAAATTGCGAGATTTTATCACCGGCGGAACAAAAAGCTGCGGCGGAAGATGCCCGGACATTACAGGCTGTTTCTGCTGAAGCCGAACCAGAAACAGCGGAAAATGCTTTTAACTGGATAAAAATCGCAGACGGCATTGAGCATTGTTCATTCTTTGATGAAACAAGCCACAGCAGATGCAATGCCGTAAGAATAAATCTAGACACGCCGAATCTGAAACTTATTGCAAGTATGCCGGTTGAAGAAGCAGAAGAAGGCGGCACTTCTATTTTTAAGGCTGAAACAACAAAAAAATTTGCGCAGAGAAACAGCGCTATTGTTGCTGTAAATGTTACGCCGTTCAACTACCCTTCTGGCCGCGCCTCAAAAAAAAGAACAATCGCGGGCGTTTATGCTGTCAACGATAAGATTTTAGCCCCAAGAGCCGGGCGTTATGCCGCGCTCATTTTCGCCGCCGGCAAAGACGGCAGCCTGAGCGCAGGCATTTTAGACACACAAAACGACTTTGAGCCAGACAGCACAACAAGATTTGCATTCGGCGGCTTCTGGACACTGCTAAAAGACGGCAGAATAATCATGTTCAAGTCACAGCAGAAAGAGCCGCGCACAGCAGCCGGTATTCTTGACAACGGAAAAACTTTAATTTTGCTTGCTATTGATAAATCTGGAAGCACTTCTAAAGGCGCAACCTTTAACGAAACATCTTCTATTTTGCTGAAACTTGGTGCAACAGAAGCAATTATGCTTGACGGCGGAAGTTCATCTTCTTTAATCATAAACGGCAGACAGATTTCAAAGACTTTTCCGCATGTAGAAGTCGCGCTAAGCTTCGGCTTTTTGCTTGATTAAGCCCGCACTAGATGAAGCGCAAAACCGGCGATTTCCTTATCAAGATAAATCACAGAAAGCTTGTCTTTCTTGTACTTTGCAGTTTCTTCCATACCTTTGAAGCCAAACTGCTCAAGATATGCAAGCGCTCTTTCGATGTTCCAGCACTTTATGGCTATATGCCCGTTTGTGCCGCGCCCTTTTGATTTCATCACTTCAATACAAGAAGCGTTAAAGACCGAAGAATTACCGTCTTTAATCGGAAAACCGAATAAAGCGAAAAGCTTTGCAGCTTTCATGGCTTCTTCTGCGTTTTCTGTGTTTATGCCGATATGGGCAAGCTCGAAACCATGCAGAGCAACAACAGCTTCTTTGCACAATCTGGTAATTTCTGCCCAGTTTTCAGCTTCAATCAAGTCAGACTTTACCATCCAGCTTCCGCCAATTGCATGAACATTGGCGCATTTTGCATAATCGCCAAGATTTTTCATGCTTATTCCGCCTGTAGGCATAAACTTAACCTGCGGAAACGGCCCTGAAAGAGCAGACAGCATTGGAACACCGCCAGAAGCTTCAGCCGGAAAAAATTTGAGCACTTCAAGCCCTTTTGCAAGCCCTGCTTCTACCCCGCTCGGATTGTTAATTCCGGGAACAACCGGCATATTATTGGCTATGCACCAGTCAACAACATCTGGCGAAAAGCCGGGCGCAACAATGAACCTTGCACCTGCCTCTTTTGCATGCTTTGCATATTCAATATTGATTACAGTGCCTGCACCTACAAGCATTTCAGGAAATTTCTTTGTAATAGCAGAAATTGCATCAGCGGCAGCATCTGTTCTAAAAGTAATTTCTGCGCATGGCAGACCGCCGTCTATAAGTGCCTGTGCAAGTCCGCAAGCACGCGAAACATCATCAATTTTAACAACTGGTACAAGCCCGATATTGCCAAGCTTTTTCAATACTTCATTCATAAACAAAAATTTACCCCCTTTTGACACACTTGTCAATTATAGCGGGTGTTTCTTGAGAGGTGCAGACTGTTTTAAGCAGATTGCTTCGTCGCTGCGCTCCTCGCAATGACGCGCATTGTGCACCAGTTACGAGTTTGCGCCTTGCGCAAACTTGGGCGTTTCGCCAGATGGTTCTAAAATTGTAGATTATCTAATGCGAAACACCGTCATTGCGAGGCGAAGCCGAAGCAATCCAGAGATGTGCAACAGCCATTTCGAGCAGATTGCTTCGACTTCGCTCAGCAATCGGGCTTAAGCTACGCGGTCACTGAGCCTGTCGAAGTGACCGCATAGCGATAGATGCTGTGCTTGGTTGCTTCGACTTCGCTCAGCAACCGGTTTATGCTTGCGGTCACTGAGCCTGTCGAAGTGACTGCACAGAGCTGGATTGCTTCATCGTCACGCTCCTCGCACACAATTTTATGCTTCTGATTGACAATTGCAGTGTATAAGTCTAGAGTATCTTTGGGAGGATTTCCATGGACAAAATTATTACGTTCGGTGAAATTATGTTAAGGCTTAAATCGCCGGAGCACGAACGTTTCTTTCAGCAGCCACGTTTGGAAGCTACTTTTGGTGGCGGCGAAGCAAACGTAGCCGTATCACTTTCTATACTTGGCAAACAGGGTGTTTTTGTTACTGCACTGCCAGACAACCCGATAGGCGCAGGTGCTGTTTCGGCACTTCGTTCTTACGGCGTTGATGTTTCGTTTATCAAAAAAACTAAGGGACGCATGGGAATCTATTACCTTGAATCTGGCGCAAACCAGAGAGCTTCAAATGTAGTTTATGACCGCGAATACACAAGCATTTCTTTGGCAAAACCCGGCGACTTTGACTGGAATACAATTTTTGCCGGAGCAAACTGGTTTCACATTACAGGAATTACACCAGCATTAACAGAATCTACAGCAGCCCTTTCGCTTGAAGCTGTAAAAGCTGCCAAAGCCGCAGAATGTCGTGTATCTATTGACTTGAACTACCGCAAAAAACTCTGGAACTACGGCAAAAAAGCTTCTGAAATAATGAGCGGACTTGTTCCTTATGCTGATGTCATAATCGCCAACGAAGAAGATATACAAAAGGCTTTGGGTATTTCTTCTCCAGTAGATGTAACCAGCGGCGAACTTGACACAAAAGCTTATAAGGCACTTGCTGAAAAGGTAAAGGCCGCATATCCGAATGTTTCAGTTGTTGCAATTACATTGAGAGAATCACATTCGGCTGATTACAACGGCTGGAGCGCCGCACTTCATGGCAAGACAGGCTTTTATCTTTCTAAGAAGTACGAGATTACAGACATTGTAGACCGCGTCGGCGGCGGCGACAGCTTTGCAGCAGGTCTGATTTTCGGGCTTCTGGAATTCGGCAGCGATGAAGAAAAAGCACTTAATTTTGCAACTGCCGCCTCTTGCCTCAAACACTCAATTCCGGGCGACTTTAACCTTGCCACACGCAAAGAAGTTGAAGCCCTATGCGCCGGCGACGGCTCTGGCAGAGTACAGCGGTAAAGCAGATTGCTTCGTCGCTGCGCTCCTCGCAATGACGAAGCGCGCCCATGTGCACCAACCCCGTCATTGCGAGGCGAAGCCGAAGCAATCTAACGATGTGCACAGCCATTTGAGGCAGATTGCTTCGTCGCGATGCTCCTCGCAATGACGAAGCGCGCCATG
>JAGAAX010000010.1 GCA_017614995.1 Spirochaetaceae bacterium | reverse complement strand
TATAATTCCATTGACAACGGTACCTTCAAGGTGATCATGCTCAAGGTTAAAGACGGTTTCTTCGGTGTCTTTAATTCTTACGGCAAAGTGCGGTGCTACGCCGAACCAGAATGCGCCGCTTTTGTCCTGGGTAACTTCGTTTACAGAAGGATTTTCGATTTTTGTAATGCCGGTAAAGCGCTCAAATTTTTTGTCGGAATAAACAAAAAGGTCATTTTCTATCGCGGTAGAAATCCAGACCCTTCCGGCGGTGTCGCAATATAACTGAGAAACCTGAATTGTTTCCTGCCCCAATTCTTCCAAGCCATGCGGAACAACAATCTCGCCGGAAGGTGTCATATAGCAGATGCCTGAAGCTGTACCAAACCAGATGTTGTGTTCTTTGTCCTCACAAATTGCGCGGACTGAATTGTGAGCAAGTCCGTCGTCGGTGGTGAATCTGCGGATTTCGCCGTCAGAGGCTATGCGGGTAACGCCTTCGTCGTTATGGCCAACCCAGAGGTTATCATGTGCATCCTGAAATATTGAACGGACTGAAGCAAAGTCGTATTTTGGGTCAATTGTTCGTGTAAAGTTGACAAACTCAACACCGTCAAAGCGGACAAGTCCGTCGTAAGTGCCTATATACAGGTAGCCTTTGGAATCCTGCATAATGGCGGTAATTGTCATTCCCGGAAGCCCGTCAGCGGTTGTCCAATTTCTACATACAAAGTCATTCAAAAATGACTGGTCTACATTACCATTTGCCGCCGACTGCGAAAAAACAAGCGGCACACACATAAAAACTAAAAGAAAAAACAGAAATGGCTTTCTCATACCACCTATTTTATACCAAAAACTCCAAAATGTAATCGGATAAAATTAAAACAAATGCGCAAAAAACAAATTTTATTTTGCAAAACGTGCTAAACGGAGATTGCTTCGGCTTCGCCTCGCAAAGACGGCTGATGTACAATGGGGCAAACCCGTCTTTGCGAGGAGTGCTAACGACGAAGCAATCCATTAATGTGCACCATCTGCAATTTTAGATTAGTTTTCTTGCGCGGGTCTTATAAGAACCCAGGTGGCGCCGCGGCCGCCAAGGCTTTTGTCAGGGTGACCGGACGCGCCGAGTCTGTAGTCGCGTTCTATAAAATTGTGGACAACGCCGCCCAGCACAGGGTTTTCGCTTGAGTGGTTGCCTTTTCCATGAATGATAAGCACTTTTCTGATTCTACGCTTCTGGCAGCTTTCCACAAACCTGTCGAGGGTTATCCAGGCTTCGTCGCGCGTCATGCCGTGCAGGTCTAAAGTTGCCTCAGCCGGAAGATACTTTACATGTTCCAGATCTTCGGAAAGCTTGTTCTCGCGTTCTTCTTCGGCTGCTCTGTCTTTGTCTATTACGCCGTAGCGGAGAAGCCACTGCTGCATCAATTCTCCGTCTTTTCTGGCGTTTTCAGCTTCTTTTTGTTTTTGAGGTACAGACTTTTTTGCCAGCCGGGCCTGCTTCTCTTCTTCTTTTTCGATTAATGAAGGCGCATTAAGCTTTTTGCCCGAACCAGCAGGTCTTTGAACTTGTTTTGGTTTTTCCTTCTGGGCTTTATCCCATTTGTCAAGAATTTCACCAAAATCCATTTTAGTCTGCCTTTTTCAAGATAAACGAAATATTAATCGGAATTATTGCCGACTCATCAACCCAACCCATTTTTCTGCCGTTGTAGTCTATAAGAATCCAGCTTCCGACTTTTTTTGCAACACTTATGCGTGTGCCCGGCATAAGCTCACCGGCAATCAAAGACTGCGTATCAGGCACAGTGCAGACTTCGCCGCCGGTAAAAAGAGCCGGAGTGCGCAAATAATCTCTTGCATGATACGCTCCGCGCGCAAAACACAGCAAGCCGACAAGCAGCACAAAGAAAGCACGCACTTTTTTGCCGCACAATCTTAGAACCAGCGCCCAAAGCACAAAAACTGCTGCAAGCGCCGCCCACACAATAAGCAGAATCTGCGGATATTCGTCCGGCGTGTCGTGCAGATCAAGCTGCGATTCAAGAATCTTGCGCTGCTCTTTTATGTCGCGCTTAAAAAAAGACTCGTGCTCTTTTGCGCGCAATTCTGCAAGCTCAACAAGAAAGGGCCGCAGTTCTTCAAGATTTGCCTTTGAAGCTTTCGGTGCTTTTGGCTTGCCCTGTTTTTCAGTTTTTGCAGAAGAATCAAAAGCGTCTGCGAACATGCCGCCTGTAGTTTTTGCCGTCTGCGTTCCGCCTGCCCTTTTCGGTTTTACGTCAACAGTTACAGCCGGCACAAAAATGTTCTGCACTTCGTCGTTTGTGCCGGTAACTTCAAGCTCAGCAAGCGGCAGAGTAAGTTCGCCGCTTTCAAGCGGAACCCACTGATAAACTGCGGCAATTTCTCCGCCGGAAAAGTCCGAGCCGTCACCAAAAGAGAGCACCGGCTCTGTCTGTCTTGAAATTGCAGCGCGTTCGTCTAAAGGCACATCTAGCTTATTTATAGAAGAAACGTAGCGCACCATAAGCTTAAGCTCAACAGAATCTGCACAGCAGATGTCGTCAGCGTCAAATTCCCAGAAAGCTTCTGCCGTCTTAAGCTTTATATTTTCAGAAACGTTTATAAACGGAATTTCAACTTTGTATGTGCTTTTTCCGACTTTTACAACAACAGGCGGAAGCTCAAAAGTTCCAGCCTCGTCAAAAATGAACAGAGCTTCTATAATTACGTCAGCAGCCGCACTCTGAGAATCAACATATTTTTTAAGCTCCATGCGGCGCGCGCCTTTCGGAGGTTCTGCAAAAGTAAAATTGACCTTTTTCAAGCTTGTCTCTGAAACACGCACCTTTACAGTTACTTCATCGCCAATGTGTACGTCAGTATCAAAGCTTTCAAGATTTGCGCTTGTAACCGCATAAGCACACGAGGCAAGCAGAGCAAACGCAAAAACAAATATCATTTTCATTCTTTGAATCATACAAAAGCCCTTTTATTTATCTTACTACAAACAAGTCTAGTAATCCAATATATCAGATTTTTCCTGCGGCTCGCTTTTCCAGCGTTTGTCGTCATTTTCCTTCATCATAGAGAAAACCGTGTCCTGTGCGCTGCTGCCTTCCGCCTGATGAACCGGCTGCAATTCAGACTGCGCCGCCTTAGACTGAACCTCCGCCTGCGACATTGCAAGCTCCAAATTGATTTTGGCGTCAAGCTGGCTGTTGTCAATCAAAAGTGCCTGCTTGAAAAAATCCGCCGCTTTTTGAAATTCGCCTTTTTGATACGAAACAATGCCGCTGTTATAAAGCGCCCCGAAACGCACAAGCTCAGGCACACCGCTTCCGACCAAATTTTCAAGCTGATTAAGCGCCGCTTCTTTTTCGTTGAGCATCAAATACGAAACCGCAAGACCGTACTGCGCATAAACTTTTGCAGTTTCGTCCTGCTGCTGCACTGAAACTTCTTTTGCTTCAAGAAAACTCGCCGACGCTTCCTGATAATCTTCCTGAACCCAGTGAATTACGCCTTTTAATATGTTTACCGCGCTTTTTTTCTGGCTTGAGCACGAAGAAAGCAGCAGCGTGCAGAGCAGTATGCCGGTAATTTTTGCAGCCGGACGTTTGTGGTTAAACTGCATAACGCAAAGCCCCGCGCAAAAAAATACAAGCGAAAGCAGCGCAAATAAACTCTGCCGTCTTATGGGCTTAGACTCGTAAAGCATAAGCGCGCCGCTCTGCGTCTTTTCATTTGAAAAAAGCACGCCTTCAAGCACAGTCAGTGCAGAGCCGAGGTCAAGAGCATTTACATATTCAGCCTTAATATTGAAAGAATCGCCATGCCGCCGCTTAATCTGTTTTGTTACGTCAGCGCATAAAGCCTGAAGCGTCTGCTCGCGCAGGGCTGTTTTCGCTGTCCTTTCGCCGTCACCTGTAAGAATTTCAGTTTCTTTTGTCGAGCCAAAACCTACTATATAGACAGGCACGCCCTGATTCAGAGCGTTTTCAACCGAAAGCCGCAAAGTCTCTATAGTTTCGTCGCCGTCTGTAAAAAGCACAATCGCAGAAGAACTGCTTGTATTCTTTGAGAATGAGCGCAAAGCTGTGTCTATGCCTGCGCCAATATTAGAGCCTGCCGAAGTAAGCAGCATGGGCGAAAGATTGTTGAGAAGCGAGCGTATTACCGTAAAATCGTCCGTCTGCGGAATGACAAGCACACCAGAGCCTTTTGCAAGCACAGCAGAGACAGATGCCCCAGTCATTCTGCTTAAAAGCGCGTCCGCATATTGTGCCGATGCTGCAAGCCTTGTGCTTCCGTCCGGCATGTCGGCGGCATTCATGCTGTAAGAAACATCAAAAACAAAAGAGACCGAATTGCCCGTAATCTGCACAGAATCAAGTTTTGTGCCCCAGCTTGGACCGGCAGCCGCCATTACAAGCAATATAAAGCCGCAAGACCATAAAAAGCTTCTTGCAACAACCCTTTTGCGCAAAACCTGCACAGCGCTAACCGACTTATGCCTTCCGTTTTTTCCGTTAAGTGAAGAGACAAAAGCGCGCATACGCATAATTATAACTGCCCAGACCGGTATCAAAGCTAAAAGCAGATAAAGCATAAAAGGATTTTCAAATTTCAGCATTTTACACCTCTTTTAGAAAGCACCGGCATAAAATCCAGGCAAATGCAATTAAGGCTAAAGCCGCACGGAGGCAGACTGAACCATAAAACGTGTTTGTGTTAATCATCTTGAAACTTTGAGAAACGTCCTGCGTTTTTACGATTTCCGAAATGCTGTTTGACAATGCGCCTGTATTTTCAGCCCCAAAATAAGAGCCGTTGGCAAGCTGCGCAATATTTACAAGCTCTCTTTCATCAAAAAAAGAATCCAGATAGCCCGATTTTACAGAATTTGTAACAGGATCAACATATTCGATTGGAACCATGCCTTTTGTTCCGATTCCTACAACAAAAAGATTTATTCCGAAATCTGCGGCAAGTTTCGCCGCCGTATGCGGATGAATCTCGCCTGCATTGTTCTCGCCGTCAGTTATAAGCACAATGCACTTTTTTGGGGCTTTGGTCTGCGCCATGTGGTAGACAGCCGTACTCAAGCCTGTACCTATTGCCGTAGCCTCGCCAAGTTCGCCGATAACAAGCGAATTAAGCCTGTCAAAAAATATCTGATGGTCAACCGTAACAGGCACAACTAAAGCGGCATCTAAAGCAAGCGCAACAAGCCCGAACGATGCACCGTCTGCTTTCTGCACAATCTCTGTAATAGTTTCTTTTGCGGCTTCAAGCCGGTTTTTATTCTGCATGTCGCGCGCCGCCATAGAAGGGCTTGTGTCTATTACAAACATTATCTGCGTGCCGCTGCTTGTGTAAATCTTTTTTTGGTGAGAAATTACCGGCGAACAGACAGCCGCCACCATGAGAACAAACGCAAGCACAATTGAAAATTTTGCCAGAAAAGAGGCAAATTTAATCCGCTTTGAAGAATAGCTGAAAGTGCTGCCGTTCCAGTCGCTTAAAATAAGCGGCAGCGTAAACTGCTTAAAAATGCCGAGATAGCGCAAAATAAAGTAAAGAGGCAGAAGCAGAATCAGCAAAAATCCAAGCGGATACTCAAAATGAAGCATCAGTTCTCCCCTTCTGCAATATCTGCATTAAGTTCTGCATTTTCATCAGCTTTGTTTTCAGCTTCGTGGTATTTTTCAAAATGAAGCACAGCCGCTTTTAATTGAGAAGCAAGCGCGCTTCTTTCGTTTTCTGCAAAAACATTTTTCTGCCCGTCACCGGAAAACCTAAGCTCGTCACAGCGGGCAAGCACTTTTTGAACTTCAGCCAGACTTTCCATACAGCACTGCTCAAAAGCATCTTCCGCAACATTGAGAATTTCGCCTGTAACAGCAGATTCAAAGGCAAGCGCAAACCGCCGCTCAAGATAAACGCGCATTTCTTTCGAGATTTTTTCCGCGCTTAAAACATCGTCTGCAAAGCCGCTTTTTGCGCTTACAAACGCCTTGAGCAGCCGCAAAAATTTCCGCGCGTTATACCGTCTTTTTGTCTTTATCCAAATATTGCGGCACAGCGTCTTTATCTGTCTGAATCTAAGAAGCACAAATGTCGCCAGCAGCACAAGCAGCGCACAGCCAAAAATACCCAGATAGACTGTGTACGTTGTTCCCGGAATTACAAGCGGCGGCGACGGCGGCTGCAAAGTGTTTATGCCGGTTTCCTGCGTAACAGAGCGTATCAAAACCGGCGGAATCTGAATAACAAGGCTCTGCACATCTTCGCCGTCACTTGCATTTACAAAAGCTGAAAAATCAAAAGGCGCAAAAACAAGCTCGCCTGCTTTCCATGGAATAAAATCGACAATCATGGTGCAGTCAGAGCCGTCTGTCTCAAACTGCATTGAATAAACTGAATAAAAGCCTGCTTCGTTTGCAGCTTTTACAAGCTCATCGTTTTCTTTTAGCGAAATTTTTTGCAGCGGCAGAGGAGATTCAGTCTCAAAGCGGTAAACTAACTGGGCGCGCTCGCCCACTGTAACATCAGACGGCGTTAAAGAAATTGTGTAACTCATAAGAAGTTTTCCTTTGTGGCAAAGAATTCTTTGAGTTTTTTTGCAGGTTCGTCCTCTGTTGAAATTACAAGAGTTTTTGCGCCGCAGCGTCTGCAAAGTTTTACCCAGCGCTCGCGCCTTTCAATCTCAGACTGTTTCCACACACGCCTGAAAGACGAAGATGCCGTCGGAAATGTTCTTATAGTTTTTGTTTCTGGGTCTTCAAAAGAAAAGCTTCCAATCTGCGGAACGGCAAAATCTGTCGGGTCGGCAACCTTTATGGCAAGCACGTCATGCTTTGAGGCAACTCTTGCCATTGCTTTCTGGTAGCCGCTTGTACGGAAATCTGAGACGACGACGACAAGACTGCGGTTTTTTAAAAGTCTGCACGCGCCGTCTAAAGCACCGGAAAGCATAGAACCTTCTTGAGCGGCTTTTTTTTCATAAAACAGTTTTGTAGATTCATCAATTTGAGAGAGAACAAGCATGACATTGTTTTGCGAAGCTTTCGGTGCAATTGAAAAAGTTATAGAACCGTCAAAAAAAACAGCACCAAGCGGGCTTGAGATTTGTTCCGCCGCAAAAGCTAAAAGAGCCGCAATCTCGTTGGCACATTCAAGCCTGTTCTGGCTGCCAAAGCCTGTGTTCATAGAAAGCGAGCGGTCTAAAACAAGAAAAACTACAAGCTCGCGGTCTTCTTCAAAAAGTTTGGCATAGGGCTTAGACATTCTGGCTGTTACGTTCCAGTCAATCGTCCTTATGTCGTCGCCGCGCAAATATTCGCGCACGCCCGTAAATTCTATGCCATGCCCTTTAAAATGTGAATGAAACCCGCCGCTTCTAAAGCCTTCTGCTATAGAAAAAGCCTGTAAACGCAATTGACTTGCACGCTGCACCAATGTCTGATATTGCGTCAGTTGAGTTTCCATTCACACCTCCTCTTCCAAAATCTTAACAGCAGCTTAAAACGCCGTCATTAAGGCACAGGCAGAGTTGCAAGAATCTTTGTGATTATATCGTCTGTCGTAAGACCGTCTGCGGCAGCTTCGTAAGAAAGCACAAGACGGTGGCGCAAAACAGCCGGAACTACTTTTTTTACGTCATCGGGCAGAACATAAGTGCGGCCGTCAAGCAAAGCCTGTGCCTTGGCGCATTTTTGCAATGCAATGCCTGCACGCGGCGATGCGCCAAAAGTAATGTAGCGCAAAAAGTCCTCGCGGCGTGCACCATGAGAGGCTCTGTCAGCGGCTTTGTTTTTGGCTTTCTGCTCTGGGCGTGTAACAGACACAATTGAAACAATGTATTCGATTATCTTGTCGTCACAGGCAACAGAAGGCAAAGCCTGACGCATCTGCGCGATAGTTTCAGCAGAAAGAATCTGCTCAAGCTTGATTTTTGATGGGTCTGAAGCCTGCGCGCTCTGCTTTATAATAGAAAATTCTTCTTCGTTTGTAGGGTATGAAACATGAAGCTTCATTAAGAAGCGGTCTAGTTCAGCTTCCGGCAGGTTGTAAGTTCCTTCCTGCTCAATCGGGTTCTGGGTTGCAAGCACTAAAAAGGGTTTCGGCAGAGCATAAGTTTTTTCGCCTATGGTCACCTGTCTTTCTGCCATAGCTTCAAGCAGTGCAGACTGAACCTTTGCAGGCGCGCGGTTTATTTCGTCCGCAAGAAGCAGGTTTGTAAACACAGGCCCCTGTCTTACAGAAAAATTGCCTGTCGCCTGTTCATAAATAAGCGTGCCTGTAACATCAGCTGGCAGCAGATCCGGCGTAAACTGAATGCGCTTGAATGCAAGCCCGGACATATCCGCAAAAGTCTTTACAGCAAGTGTCTTTGCCAAGCCCGGCACGCCTTCGAGCAGTACATGACCGTCTGCAATAATGGCGGTCAAAATTCCGTCCAAAAGTTCCGTCTGTCCAACAATGCGCTTTGCCGCTTCTGCCCGGCATGATTCGCCCAACGATCTGCATTTTTCGCTTATTCCAGAAATATCCAATCAGTGCCTCCACTTACCATAAAAGATATTAGCAAAATGCAGAAGCTTTTTCTAGTTCTCTGCACGCTATATCGAATTTTCAGTATTTTTATGCAAAGCATTGCATAAAAATACAAAAAAGCGTATTATTTGCACATGATTAATCCATTAGCGCAAGATTTGAACGACAGTTTACGCGGAACTGTACCAGGCGAGATGCTCTCAGATTTGGGCATGCGCCTTTTTTTTCCAAAGGGAATTATTGCACAAGGTGCAGAAGCAAAGAAACTCGGTAAAACAGCAAATGCAACAATCGGCATGGCTGTTGAAAACAAGACACCGATAATTTTATCTTCAGTTAAAAATGAATTCACCAATTTGACATCAGCAGAGGCAGTTGCATACGCTCCGACTGCCGGCAATTTAGAATACCGTACTTTATGGAAAGAGCAGCTTGTAGCAAAGAATCCTTCTCTTAAAAATAAGAGCTTTTCTCTGCCGGCTGTTGTGCCTGGGCTTACAGCGGGAATCTCTTATTTGTGCGACTTATTCCTTAAAGAAGGCGATACACTTTTAGCCGCAAACCCTTCTTGGGACAATTACGCGCTCATTGTTGAGGCAAGACGGAATGCTTCGCTCAAGCAGTTTACGCTTTTTAACGAAACAGGCTTTAACCTTGATGCTTTTGAAAAAGCCGTAAAAGAACAGGCTGCAACAGGCAAAGTGCGCATTCTGCTGAATTTTCCGCAGAATCCTTCGGGCTACACGCCGACAAAAGACGAACAGGCTGCAATCTGCAAGATTCTCTGCGGCGTTGCTGACAAAGGCGCAAGCGTAATGGTCTGGTGCGATGACGCATACTTCGGCTTAAACTACGAGGACAATATCGCGCCTGAATCGCTTTTTGCCTTATTGTGCGACGCGCACGAAAAGATTTTTGCCATAAAAATTGACGGCCCTACAAAAGAAGATTTTGCATGGGGCTTTAGAACAGGTTTTCTCACGTTCGGCGGTAAGGGCTTAACAGAACAGCACTACGAAGCTTTGGGCAAAAAGCTCATGGGCACAATCCGTTCTTCTGTTTCATGCTGCTCAACACCGGCACAGTCAATCATGATACGCGCCATGAAAAACCCTGAAATTGAAGCCGAGAAGCTTAAATTTAGGACCGGTCTCGAAGCAAGATACAAGAAAGTGCGCGCCTTTGTTGACGCAAGAAAAGACAATAAAGCGCTTACAGCCCTGCCCTTCAATTCGGGCTATTTTATGTGCTTCAGATGCAACGGCTTCAGTTCAGAAGACCTGCGCCAGAAGCTCTTGAACGAAAACGGCATCGGCACAATTGCCATAGACAATGCGCACCTGCGTGTCGCTTTTTCGAGCCTGGACGAAAGCTCAATTGAGCAGGTTTATTCAACTATTTACAAAGCAGCTGAAGAATTGGCATAATAGCCGATATGAGACGCAGACTTCGTAAAAGATTTATTCCTATATTATGCCTGCCCTTTGTTGCGGCAGGCGTTTTAATTTTCAATTCATTAAAGCCAAAAGAAACAAAAGTTATAATATGGACAGACCAAAACTGCTTTGCTTCTTATGCGGAGCTGTTCAACACAACTCAAAATGACTATCAGGTAATCATAAAATACAAAGAAAACCTTGCGGAAGATTTTCCGGCTGATTCTGGCGGACAGCCTGACATTGTTATAGGGCCATGGCTTAAAAACGAAAAAGTGCGCAAAAACTTTATGCCGCTTGATTTTCTGTTTAAAAAGGAAAAACTGCTTGCCAAAGACTTTTATCCGCAGCTTTTGGATTTGGGCAACATGCAGGACAAACAGTACCTTCTGCCTGTAAGCTTCAATCTGCCTGTCATTATCTTTTCTGATGAAAATGAAAAGCTTATTGAGGACAGTTTTGTGCTTTCAATCAGCCAGATACGCGATTTGGCTTCGGCATTCAACAAGCGGAATAAAAAAAATGTGTACACCGCGATGGGCTTTTCTCCTGCATGGAACGCCGATTTTATGTATGTTGTTTCAAAACTTTTCGGCGCGAACTACACCGAAGCAGAACCGCTTTTCAGTTTTAACAAAGAGAACATAGAAAAATCAATTGCCTATCTTAAAGAATGGAGCTATGAGGTAAACACAAACCCCGAAGCCGAGGACGAATTTCAGTTTAAGTATCTTTATGAGCCTGCCTACAAGCTTGTAAATTCGGGCAAGTGCCTTTTCAGCTACACAAAGACAGACTACCTTTTTAAGCTGCCAACCGACAGGCTTCAGAACCTTAATTTCAGATGGATTGAACAGGATCAGAAAATTGCAGTTTCTGACAAGCTTATCTACATGGGCGTTTACCGGGGAACAAAAAACAAGGCGGGCGCGGCTGCTTTTATCACGTGGTTCTTAAACGGAAAAACTCAGGAATCTCTGCTTGAGCGCTCGGCATCACAGAACCTTACAATGCCGACTTTCGGCATTTCTGACGGCTTTTCTTCACTGCGCGCCGTAAATGAGAAATATCTTACAAAGTTTTATCCGCAGCTTTACGGTCATGTGCCTACAGCCGAGCTTCTGTCTGTACCGAACATTCTGCCTGCAAGGTGGGAAGACATAAAGCAGCAGGTTATCATTCCATATTTGAAAGAAGCTTCAAGAAAAAAGGACGGCGATGCCGAGCCTAAAGATCTTGAAGCCCGTATGAAAGACTGGCTGAAACAAAACTACTAGCTATATCAGGCGGCCATTAAGTTCAGGCTCTTTGCCGTCATCGGGGTGGCTGCCGAGCGGTGCGTTTGCAAGCAGCAGCTTGAGACGGTTAAGCTGGTTTACTTCGCTTGAACCCGGGTCGTAGTCGATTGCGCTGATGTTTGCACCCGGATAGCGGTTGCGTAGCTCTTTTATCATACCCTTACCGGTTACATGGTTCGGCAGACACGCGAACGGCTGTACACACGCAATTGACGCAACACCCATCTGAATAAGCTCAACCATTTCAGCAGTTAAGAACCAGCCCTCGCCTGTTATGTTTCCAAGCTGAACAACATCGTCAACGCCTTTCATCAGCTCGTAGATTGCCTTTGGCGGCTCAAAGCGCTTTGACTTTTTAAGCTGCTTCTTTATGTAATGGCGGTATCTTTCTACAATCCAGACAAGCAGCTTCGCGTTACGTTCCGTCTTTTTAGGGAACGAAAGCTTCTCGTAGCGGTAAATTCCAGTTGAGAACGAATAGAACAGAAAATCTGCTAAATCCGGGACAATGCACTCCGCGCCCTCTTTTTCGATTGTCTCAAAAAGATTGTTGTTCGCAGTCGGGTGAAATTTAACAAGGATTTCGCCGACAACGCCGACGCGCGGTTTTCTGCCCGGCTTCAACGGAAGATTGTCAAAATCGCGCACAATTCCGCGGATAAGGCGGTGATAAGCCCCGAATGTCGGAATCTTCAGCATTTCTATAGTCTTGTCGTTCCATTTCTGATAAAGCGCGTCAGCCGAGCCTTTAACAAGTTCATACGGGCGCACGCGGTAAAGCACCTTCATCAGAACGTCGCCAATCATTATTCCCATCATCGCGCGCTGAATGAGCGGCGCTGTAAACTTAAAGCCCGGGTTCTTTTCCAAGCCCTGCACAGAAAGCGAGATAACCGGAATATGGCTCCAGCCTGCGTCAGCAAGGGCGCGGCGGATAAAGCCGATATAGTTTGTCGCGCGGCAGCCTCCGCCTGTCTGCGTTATAAGCAGTGCAGTTTTGCTCAAGTCGTATTTGCCGGAACGTAGCGCGGCAATCATCTGACCTGTAACAATAATCGAAGGATAGCACGCGTCGTTGTTGACAAACTGCAAGCCGATGTCTACAGCCTGTGTATCAACTTCAGGCAGAATGACAAAATTATAGCCGGAATACTCAAAAGCCTTCTGCAAAAGCTTAAAGTGTATCGGCGACATTTGAGGAGCAAGAATCGTGTATTTGCTCTTCATCTCTTTTGTAAAGATTACGCGCTTGTATGCAGACGAAAGTTCCGGCATGTTGCGGTACTGGCGGTTGCGCTCGCGCTCGTGCACAGCGGCAATAAGACTTCTTATGCGGATGCGTACCGCACCGAGGTTAGAGCCTTCGTCAATTTTGATAAGCGTGTACATTCTGTTCTTTGCGCGGAGAATCTCCTCAACCTGGTCGCTTGTAACAGCGTCAAGACCGCAGCCAAAACTTGTAAGCTGAACAAGCTCAAGGTTCGGCGAACCTGCAACAAAGCTTGCGGCGCGGTACAGTCTGTTATGGTAAGTCCACTGGTCAACAATGCGCAGAGGCCGTTCAATTGAACCGAAATGAGCCACACTGTCCTCTGTAAAAACTGCAATTCCAAGTCCTGCAATAAGTTCCGGGATTCCGTGGTTAATTTCAGGGTCAAGGTGATATGGTCTGCCTGCAAGAACAATGCCTGTCATGCCGCGCCGGATTATCTCTTCGAGAGTGTCCTCGCCTTTCTGCTGAACTTCGTCGCGGAATTTGCGCTGCTCTGCCCAGGCTTTATCAACTGCGGCAAAGATTTCATTCTTCGGTATACTGAATTCTGCACAAAGTTCTTCGCAAAGGCGCTCTGCAAGACGGCGCTTGTCGTCAATCGGCAAAAACGGATTGATAAAGCGTACATTATGGTCGCGGCGCAATGCGTCTATGTTGTTGCGGAGCACTTCAGGGTAACTTGTGACAATCGGACAGTTGTAGTGGTTGCCTGCCCCGGAATCTTCTTTGATTTCATAAGGGGCGCATGGATAAAAAATGAATTTGACGCCGGCTTTGAGCAGCGACTCAATATGACCATGCGATATTTTGCCCGGGTAACATACCGATTCAGACGGAATTGTCTCAAGCCCAAGCTCGTAGACTGAACGTGTTGAGCGCGGCGACAATTTTACGGAGAAGCCCAGCTCTGTAAAGAACGTAAACCAAAGCGGATAGTTCTCGTACATGTTCAAGACGCGCGGAAGCCCTACAACGCCGCGCGGTGCGCTCTGCGGTGCAAGCGGCACATAGCTGAAAAGCCGCTTGTATTTCCATGCAAAAAGATTCGGCACGTCTTTTTCGGTTTCTTCGGTTTTGCGCGCGTTGCTTGCGTCAATTGTCTTAACTGCTGTTTTTTCGGCATCAGGCAGTTCTGCACCGCGCTCACAGCGGTTGCCCGTTATAAAGCGGCGCGGCGGTCTGTCAGGGTCGTCTCCGTTAGAGAAATTGTTTATAGTCAAAAGGCAGTTGTTCGCACAGCGTCCGCAGCGTCTAAGTTCAAGTGAAACACTGAAATTTTCAAGTTCCTCAATTGAAGCAATCGAAGAATGAATTTCAGGAATTTCCTTGCGCTTTTTAAGCTCTTCAATTACAGAGACTTTCGGGTCGTAGCCTTCTTCTTCAGGCTTAAGCTTGATAATATCGAGCCACTGGTCACGCGCAATAAGCGCCGCGCCGTAAGCGCCCATAAGACCAGCAACGTCAGGTCTGAAAACATTGACACCGGCAATTTTTTCAAAAGCGCGCAGAACCGCATCGTTGTTAAACGTGCCGCCCTGAACTACGACCTTTGAGCCGATTTCAGATGCGCGGCGCAGCTTTATAACTTTGAAAAGCGCGTTTTTAATAACTGAATAAGACAAACCGGCTGAAATATCGGCGACAGTTGCGCCCTCTTTCTGCGCCTGTTTTACGCGGCTGTTCATAAATACGGTACAGCGACTGCCCAAATCTACAGGCTTTTCGGCAAGCAGCGCTTTCTGGCTGAATTCGCGCACGTTCATTCCGAGAGAACGCGCAAAATTATCAAGGAAGCTTCCGCAGCCCGAAGAACAGGCTTCGTTAAGCTGAATCGACGTAATCGCGCCGTTCTTCATGCGGAGGCACTTCATGTCCTGTCCGCCGATGTCTAGCAAAAACTCAACGCCCGGCACAAAGAAATCTGCCGCGCGGTAATGGGCTATTGTCTCAACTTCTCCGCCGTCAACGCCGAGCGCAGCCTGAAAAAGCGCCTCACCGTAGCCAGTCGAAATTGAGCGGGCAATGTACACATCTTTTGGAAGCTGCTTGTATAAGTCTTTTAAAACACGCACAGCAAGCTCAACAGGGTTTCCGGCATTTACGTCATAAAAGCGCCACAAAATGCGTCCGTCTGAATCAATCAAGACGGCTTTTGTTGTCGTTGAACCGGCATCAAGACCCAAGAAAACAGGACCAGTAGCCGCGTTCAAATCAGAAGTTGCGGCAATTTCAGCAGAATGGCGCTCATAGAATTCATCAAGCTCTTTCTGGTTTGCAAAAAGCGGCTCAATGCGCTGAACTTCCTGCATTTCTGCACCGACAAGCTTTTTAAGCGAAGAGCGCAGTTCGCTTATAGTTACGAAATTCTCGTTTTCAGCAGTTGAAACTGCTTTTGTGCAAGTATCAGATTTGTCGCAGCCCGGGCAGCCTGAAACGCAGTTTATTTTTTCGTCCTCGCCGGGCTGCTTTGTACCATAAGCAGAAAAAGCCGCACCGCCAGCAACAAAAAGCTGCGAATTTTCCGGCACAATTATTGCATCGCCCGAAAGTTTCAGCGTTTCAATAAAACGGTGGCGGAGCTGGTCTAAAAAGTGAAGCGGGCCGCCCAAAAATGCGACACGTCCGCGTATAGGTTTGCCGCACGCAAGGCCAGAGATTGTCTGGCTTACAACAGCCTGAAAAATAGAAGCGGCTATGTCTTCTCTTCTTGCACCTTCGTTTATAAGCGGCTGAACGTCGGTTTTGGCAAAAACACCGCACCGCGCCGCAATTGGATAAATTGTTGTAGCACCGCGGGCAAGCTCGTTAAGTCCGCTCGCGTCAGTTTCAAGCAGAGCAGCCATCTGGTCAATAAACGCGCCAGTACCGCCGGCGCAAGTGCCGTTCATGCGCTGCTCGATTCCGCCTGTAAAATATGTGATTTTGGCGTCCTCGCCGCCAAGCTCAATTACAACGTCTGTCTGCGGAATAATATGGCGCACAGCCGTAGTCGATGCGACAACTTCCTGTATAAACGGAATAGAAAGCCACTGAGAAACAGCAAAACCGCCCGAACCAGTTACGCGCACAGAAAGCTCGCGCTCTGCACCGCCTTCAACCTGATTCTGCACACTGTCCAGAGCTTTTGTTACAACAGAAATGATTGTGCTTCTAATATCTGCTCTATGCCGCTCGTAATCGCCGTAAAGCATTTTGTCATGCTCATCAAGAATAACGATTTTTACTGTTGTCGAGCCGACATCAATACCGACACGCAAAGGCAGAGCTTTTACGTTAGTTTTCTGATTTAATTCTGCGCCATCTTTTTTCATAAAATTCTAAAAACCTACTCGTATATGCCGAGCAAAACAACAAAGATTGTGTCTATATCAGACTGTGAATACTTAATTTTCTGCTGCTTTAACCAGGCTATTACTTCCTTTTTGGTTATATTATTGTTCTCGCTGTACAACTTTTTCACTATTTGAATAAGACCGGGGTCTATTTCATAAGGCTTTGAATACATTGACTTAGACGCCAATGAAAGCAGAGCCTTTTCAAGGCGCTCAACGCGGGCTGTAAGATTGTCATCATACATGTATATGTCCGGAGCAACGGCGGCACTGTAGAGAAGTTCTGCCAGATTCTTTTCAGACACAAAAATCCCGGTTACGCGCGGCATAACATCGCCGACTTTCAGCACAACATCATAGGTCAATGACGAATCATAGGAAAATGCTATGCCCGACGGTAAATATTCGCATAAATTAATGTCTTTGTAAACAAACGATGTCGGAAAAATCACAAAGCGGAAATGCGCCGAATCATCTACATAAACTGCCGCTTTTTCAGCTTTCATGCCGGGCAACTGCCATGCGGCGTCCAGTGCGCGTCCCACAGATTTTAAGATTTTCTCAACATCCAGATTTTCATCAATATGTATAGACGCAATACGGCTGTCAAAAGTTGCAATCTTTACAACATTTGTTCTCTCATTTTCAGGTGTTTCCTGAATTTTCCAGCCTTTATACGGTCTGTCTTTCTGATTTAATGCGCCTGTCTTTTCGGGTTCTTCGCCGTCTTCGTACAAGTCTATGTCTATAACTTCCGCAGTGCCTGCCTCTTTTTTAGAGAGCCCTTCTTTGTCTACAGACGGTGCTTCAGCCTGATGAACCGGCGTTTTTCCGTTTTCTTCCAAAGCTTCAACATCAGTGCCGATTACAACCGGTTCCTGTGCGATTTCGCAAAAAGCAAAAGCTGCGCCTGCAAGAAACAAGGCGGCAAAAACAAATTTTCCTTTCATATCCGACATCTTTTAGAGTAAAGGTAAAACCGCCTGAAAACTCTTTCAAGCGGTCTATTACCATAATACTAATTATTCCTATTGAAATGTACACAAAATGCGTAAAAACTTTTATTTTTACATAATGAAACTACGTCGCGGCTGTTATTTCGGTTTTGAAACATTAATCAGCACGCGGTCGCCGACTTTGATTTTAGAGCCGACTCTTGAACTCTGCGGAACAGCAACAATTTTATCGCCATGCTTTTTAAGCACAACCTCGCCTATCAGCTCGTTTGCCTTGCGGTACACATAAGCCGGTGTGTCTTCAATTGTTTCTTTATAAACAGGCGAAACATACACAACAATTTCGTTTTTATTCCACGGGTCAACAACACAGCCAAAATCGCCTGACTCTTTCAAATTCGTTTCAAGATAAAACTCATAAGAATGCACCATCGAATCAAGCGCGGCAGCCTTTTCTTCGGCTTCACCTCTTGAAGACAAAATGCTTGTTATCAGCGTTACTACATCATTTGTACATGAATGCAGAATCAAGTTTCTTGTTCTTGCAAACGAAGCAAGGCTGTTTTTATGCGGCTGTGCGGCTATTTTGTTCGCAAGATACTCAAAATTAGTCAGCTTCCCGTCAATAACGCCGAGAAGCAGCACATCGTTTTCGGCAAGCTCAAATTCTTCGGCAAGAGGACTTAAAAGCGAAGGCGCAGTATTTGCAAGCAGAGCTGTATCAAACACAATTTTGTCTGCCTTTTCGTCTTTAAGCACAGGGTCAAGCGAATCAATTGTTGCCTTGAGCGAGGCAATCTCTTTTTTGTAGCGCGCCGCAACAGTATCAATAGCCTTGTTGCGCTCTTTGTAGGCTTCTTCTTTTTGGCTTGCAAGCTGACTTTTGAGAGCCTCAATGTTTGTTTCATATTCATCAACAAGCTGCTGCTTTTCAATTTCAAAAACCTTGCGCTGAGAGTCAATTTCTGACTGCATTTCCTGCGCACGCTCAAGGTTTGCACTGTCCATTGCTGCAAGCTGGTCTGTCAGCCCCTTAATTTTAGCGTCAATGTATTCGGTGTCTTCATCATAAGCAACTTTGATAAAAGCTTTTTTATGCTCGCATGAATCGATTATTGCCTGCCTTTGTTTGCTGAATTCATATTTTGAGAGATTCATGTATTGCAGCGTGTGCAGATCTGCATCGCGGAACTGCTCTGCGCTTGAAATGCTTTCTTTATAAGTGTCATCAATCTGCTTTTTTTCAGCCATTGCAAGCGAAAGCTCGTTTTCAATGCGAGAAACTGAATCAAGAAGGCGGCGCAGATTCAAGTCGTCAAAAGATTCTACGCTTACCTTCATCTTTTCGTTCTGTATCTTTACATATCTGGTGAACAGGATTGAGAATACAACCACAAAAATGCCCATTCCGATAAGAATAAGCGGAACTTTATATGAGCGGTTGTTTTTAGCCTTGGCAAATTCTTCTTCTATATTATATGAAGACGCCGAAGACAAATCAGGAGTTATAATTTTATCGCCGAGAAAAAGCTTAACTTCAGGCTTTGAAATATTTATTTTGTTGTCATTGTCCATATACCACTCCAGTTTTCAGGTACATTTCTTGAGCCCATTCTCTCAAGGAAAATTTCAGTAACAGCATGGCCGCTTTGACGCATAAGTTTTCTTGCTTCAGCCCAGTTTCCGGCATAATATTCCTGAAGACCGGCTTCAAAACTTTCAAACTGTTTTTCAAGCTTTTCGTCCGGTTCCAATGTGTCATACGGGAAGTAAATCTTTTTTCCTTCTGTCTTGCCTTTAACCTGAACCGTATCAATCTCGTAGAAACGGTACTGCGATGTAAATTGAGAAATATCGTTCTTTACAAATTCTGAAACTATAACAGGCAGATGATATATTCGTGTAAGTCCTTCAAGACGGCTTGCTGCGTTTACGTTGTCGCCGATAACGGTTGTGGTCATGCGCTCCATAGAGCCGATGTTTCCGTAGAACACTGTACCACCGTCAATTCCGACACCGACATCAATGAGAACAGCCTTATAGACGCGTTCTTCTGCTTCTGTCAAAGAGCGTTCTTTTTCAATTTCAACGCGGCGCGCAATCATTGCATCGCGGAGAAGCTTTGTTTCTTTTGTTATAGCCCACGCGCTTCTTACGGCTTCAAGCGACTTGTTGTGGTCGTCACCCTGAAGCGCACCGTATATTGCAAGAACCGCGTCACCGATAATCGAACCGATAATTCCGTTCTGGTCATGCACTTTGTTGATTGTGCGCGAATAATGGATATTAAGCAGGTTGATGATGTCGTTGCCGAGCGTTTCGGTCATGTAGGTAAAGCCCTTAATATCAGAGAACAGAATCGTAAGCTCTCTCTGCGCGCCTTCAAGTCCTACGTGATGGTCTTTATAAGCGTGCTCAACAACGTCCCGCGTGGTAAAGCGTCTGAAAATCGACATAAGGTTGTTAATCGAAGATGAAAGCGAGTTGAATGAAGCTCCAAGATAGGTAATGTCATCGTTAGGCGCGCCCGACAAATCAAGCAGAGCAAGTTCCTGCTTCTGCTGCATTTCGTATAGGCTTTGAATCATCTGCTTTAAGTAGCGCAGAATCTCGCGGAACATGTAGAAGCCGAGAACAAGAAAGACCAGAATCAGCACAACTGTAATAATACAGATAATCATAAAGACGTGGTTTGAATCTGCGTTCATGTCGGAGAGCAGTTCAGAGCGTATCAAAAAACACTGCCAGTCGTCATGGTATTTATAGACTGCAATATTCCGTCCGTAGCCGGTCGTAAAATAGACTGAACCTTCGGTGATTCCGTTTTCTTTGTCGTCTACTATATTTTTAAGGGCTTCTCCGTCTGGAAATGACGTATATTCGTAGCCGTCTGCGCCGACACCGAAAACGATTGAGCCTTCCGGTGATACGCCTAACAGCGTACTGTGTGCATGGGTAAAGCCTTTTTTTGCCGAAGACAAAATTGAAGAAACGCTTTCTTCCCTGTCAGAAGAAAACTTAAAGATTTCGTACTGATTGCTTGCGTTTGTATAGATTTCTTTAAGCTCTTTTACAAGAAGCTGGTTAGTAACAGAAAACTGGTACTTTCTGTTGAGCAGCATGTTTATGTAGTTCGTTATAAAATTTGAAAATAACAGAAGACACAAAAACACGCCCAAAATCTTAAACGAAATTGGAATTACGGATGTTTTTCCAACCTTTTGAAAGAAAAGATTTTTCTTCAATTTCTAAACCTCCCGAATTCGGTACAGAGTTACAAAGAAATCAAATACTTTTTTTCTGTTTTTTCGATTTTTAAATTTGCACGACACTTAGAGAAAATTTCAAAATTAGAAATATTTGATTTTTTCACCTAAAACAAGAAAATTATAAACCCATTGAACCAAAACAGCAATAAATGTATTGTCAAAAATTGATAAAAATTCACGACTTCAGCATGAAAAAGCGATTTAGAAATTGTACCATGTAAGAACCTGCTCTCGGCGCATTCCGTCACGCAAAAAGGCTTCGGCACTTCGTGCCTGCAGAATTTTTTGCGCGCCAAAATCCGCCTACGCAGGTTCTTGTATGTGTAAATCTGTATAGATTGTATTTTTCTGGCGGAAAGTAGTGACTGGCGGACGTGAACTGCCTCGTGGGAGCGAGCGAAAGCGAGTCTGACCACCAATTATCCCACGCGAGCAGTGAGACGGACGCAAGGAACGGATTTCCGCCAATCAAAATCTCATTCTAATGTCTTTCAGGCTGAAACCTTGGATAAAAATTCACCTTACTTGCATTAACAGTGCGCTTAGATTATACCTATATAGAACCAACTAAGGAGTACAAATTGTCAAATAAATCAGTATACCAAAAACGCCGGGCTGACCTTGCCACATGGATGGCACAGAACAGCATCGGGCTTGTAATAATTGAAGATTCTGAAACCCACAGAGACCCTGCGCTGCGCTATTTTTCGGGTCACCCGAGCGACGGCGTTCTCGGCATAAGCATTACAGGCGATGCAATTCTTTCGCCCTGGGACGAAGCACTTGCAGCGCAAAAGGCTGACGTCGATGTGATGATTCCATTCACAAGATTTGACCGCTCCGCTGTTCACGCCGCAGCCGGAATCGCCTCAATCTGTCAGGTTCCGCCTAACACGAGAATCGAAATTTCTGCAAGAACGCCCTACCCGACATTCCTTAAATATGTGGAAATTTTCTGCAAAAACGACGTGCTCTGCCGCGAAAACGGCGTAAACCAGCAGATTAAGAAGATGCGCGCCGTAAAAGATGAAACTGAAATCGCGACAATCCGCAAAGCATGTGCCCTTACAGACGAAGTTATTGAAACAATTGAAAAAGGACTTTCTGAAGGCAGATTTACGACAGAAACAGAAGTTGCGCTTCTTATTGAGCAGGCTGCGCACAGCAACGGCTGCGAAGGCACAGGCTTTGGCACACTTGCAGCCGGCGCTTCAAGAAGCTTTTTCATTCATGCGTTTCCGGGCTACACTTCGGGCGAATTTGCAGGTAAAGGTCTTTCTATTCTAGACTTTGGGCTTATTTATGACGGCTACACAAGCGACGTAACGCTTACAATTGCGCGCGGTGCGCTCGACAAAAAGCAGAACGAAATGCTTGAATCAGTGCAGACAGCCGCAAATCAGGCTTTGACTTTATATAAGGCAGACCTTCCTGTGTGCGAGGCAAACCGCAAGGCAGATTCAATTTTTCAGCAGATAAACAGAGAAATGCCGCACGCGCTTGGTCATGGTGTCGGTCTTGAAGCACACGAATGGCCTTCTGTAAGAAGCAGCGCAGACCTTTCGCAAGTTTTTGCGCCGGGCATGGTTGTAACACTTGAACCTGGACTTTACGACGCAAAACTCGGCGGCTGCCGCCTTGAAAATGACGTGCTTATTACAGAAACAGGCAACGAAGTTCTGACAAACTCAAAGATTATAAGAATCTAAGTGTCATTGCCGCACTTGATGCGCCAATCTATAAATAGCCTGAACTTCGGGTTTTTAAGATTGCGGTGGCTGAGCGTAGTCGAAGCCACAATAAGCAGAAATTTTATTAGTGAAAATTGAAAAATCGTTCATTTCGACTTCGCTCAATGACCGATTTTCAACTGACTCAAAGGTGCTTTCGGCAGGAGCCGCACTCTGCGCAATTGCCGGAGCAGCCTGTGCATTTATTCTTGCGCCGGACTATATAAAGAACGGCTGTAATAACGCACGCCAGAACCACGCCGAGCACAAGCCAGCTTTGCAGATTCATCAGACTGCCCCAAGCAGAGTGCCGATAAGCTTAACCACAAATGCACAAACCCACGCAATGGCGCACTGCACAAAAATTACAGACGGAACCCACTTTGCGCCCATCTCGCGTTTTACAGCCGCAATAGCTGCAACACATGGCGTGTAAAGCAGCGTAAACACAAGGAAAACATAAGCTGTAAACGGCGTAAAAAGCAGCCCGAGCGAAGATTCTGCGCCGCTGAGCAGAACAGTCAAAGTTGCGACAACGCTTTCTTTTGCGATAAAACCTGTAATTAGAGCCGTAGAAACGCGCCAGTCGCCGAAACCCAAAGGCTTGAAAACAGGCGCAATCAGACTGCCGATAAGAGCGAGCAGACTGTCCGCCGAATTTTCAACAACATTGAGCCGCGCATCAAATGTCTGCAAAAACCAGATTACAATTGAAGCGACAAAAATTATCGTAAACGCTTTTACCAAAAAGTCTTTGGCTTTTTCCCACATAAGCTGGCAGACATTTTTTGCAGAAGGCAGACGGTAATTCGGCAGTTCCATAACAAACGGAACAGGCGCACCCTTAAAGCCGGTAACTTTCAGCAGCAGCGCATACAAAACGCCTGTCACCATTCCCAAAAAGTAAAGTGAAACCATAACAAGCACAGCATTCCGCGGGAAAAACGCCATTGTAAAGACCGCATAAATCGGCAGCTTTGCAGAACAGCTCATAAACGGCGTCAGCAGAATTGTCATGCGGCGGTCTCTGTCAGACGAAAGCGTGCGCGACGCCATAATTGCCGGCACAGAACAGCCGAACCCAATCAGCATAGGCACAAACGAGCGGCCTGAAAGTCCTATACGGCGCAACAATTTATCCATAACGAACGCTACGCGTGCCATATAGCCGGAGTCTTCCAAAATCGAAAGGAAGAAGAACAAAACCACGATTGTGGGCAAAAAGCTCAATACGCTGCCGACACCGGCAAATATTCCGTCTATAACAAGACTGTGCACCGTCGGGTTTATTCCATAAACCGTAAGCCCGTAATCACAAAGTTCTGTCAGTTTTCCTATAAGAAATTCAAGGCAGTTTGAAAGAAAAGCCCCGATTACACCGAATGTCATCCAGAAAATAAATGCCATTATCGCAAAAAACGAGATAAGCGCTGTATATTTGCCTGTTAAAACCTTATCGATTTTATTGCTGCGCTCGTGTTCTCTGCTTTCAGAAGGCTTTATCAAAGTTACGGCTGTCAGCCTTTCTATAAAGCTGAACGTCATATCGGCAATGGCGGCCTCGCTGTCGAGGTTTGTCTCCCACTCAAGCTCTACAATTGCGTGCTTGAGCAAATCTTTTTCGTTTTTGCCGAGTTTTAAGGCTTCATCAATTAGCGGGTCACCTTCAATAAGCTTAGAAGCGGCAAACCGCACAGGCAGCCCAACCGCTTTTGCGTGGTCTTCGATTACATGCTCGATTGTATGCACACATCTGTGAACCGCCGCTTCTTTTGTGCTTTCGTCCGGCGAACAGAAGTCAATCGGCACAGGCGCTTCTGCATAGCGCGCAACATGCAGCGCATGGGCTACAAGCTCGTCTATGCCTTCGTTTTTTGCCGCCGAAATCGGCACAACCGGCACACCGAGCGAATCTTCAAGCTTGTTTATGAGTATTGAACCGCCGTTTTTGGTCAGCTCGTCCATCATGTTAAGCGCAATAACCATCGGAATGCCAAGCTGCAAAAGCTGTGTTGTCAGCAGAAGATTCCGCTCAAGGTTTGTAGCGTCTATTATATTGATTATTCCCGAAGGTTTGCTGTTCAGCAAAAAGTCGCGGGTTACTATTTCTTCATTAGAGTACGGCGAAAGCGAATAAATGCCGGGCAAATCGGTAACAACAGCTTCATTGTGGTTTCTGATTATTCCGTCTTTTTTGTCTACTGTTACACCCGGAAAATTGCCGACATGCTGGTTTGAGCCGGTAAGCTGATTAAAAAGCGTTGTCTTGCCGCAGTTCTGGTTGCCGACAAGCGCAAAAGAGAGCGGTCTGCCCTCTGGAATTACCGGCTTTGTCTTTGTCTGGTGCTCGGCAAAATGACCTGCGCCAAGCTCGCCGCGCCCCGGATGCGGAATCTCTTTTACACGTTCTGCGCTTTTGTGCGTGTGGTCGCTTAAATGAACGTCGCTTATCCCGATTTTTTCGGCGTCTTCAAGCCTTAGCGTAAGCTCGTAGCCGCGGATTTCTATCTCAATCGGGTCGCCCATTGGGGCGCGCTTCACAAGCGTAATTTCTGCGCCCGGCGTCATGCCCATATCAAAAAAGTGGCGGCGCAATGCACCTTCACCGCCGACAGTCTCAATTACAGCTTCCTGTCCGACATCAAGAGAAGCCAAAGTCACCTTTTTTTTCATTGTTTTTCCTGCTTGTGGCTATAATACACCAATCAGCAACAGGGTGTCAAAATTTGCAAAAGCCAATATTATTGATGTACATTATAATTAATTCGAGCTTATACAATGGAGTATAAAATGAAAAAGCATATTAACTTGATTTTTGCAGCAGCAGCTTTTACTGCTGTTTTTGCATCTTGCAGTAAATCTGAAGCCTCTGGAACAAACCTTTCTTTTATAGAAGATATTCCGACAATTCAGGCTTTTACACAGGAAGCTGTTCCTCTTTCTGATCTTGAAAAAATCGTTAAGGCAGGCATAAATACGCAGAGTGCTATGAACGGTCAGCCATGGCATTTTTCTGTTGTTACTAACAAGGAATTACTGGACAAAATTTCAAAAGATATGGCTTCCGGCATGAAACGAATGTCTGCGCCTGACGGTGATAAACTGCCGCCTCCGCCACCTGCTTCATCTGGCGCAAAAGCAGGAATGGGAGACAGCCCTGCTGCAATCATAATAAGTGCAAAAGACGGCAGCGAGTTTGACGCAGGCCTTGCGACACAGCTTATGACAATTGAAGCCGTTTCTCTTGGATATGGCACAAAAATCATAAGTTCACCTACAATTGCGTTGAACGGTGAGAATCAGGCTGAATACAAAAAAGCACTCGAAATTCCAGAAACCATGAACGCAAAAGCTGTTATTTTAATCGGAAAATACGACAAATCAAAAGCTGATGCTGTCACAGGCGCAACCCCACGCAAAGCCAAAGACGAAGTTGTTTCGTTTATAAAATAGATAACACTATGAAAATGTCTGAATATATGGCTGAAAGCATAATAAAATTTTCTGAATTATTAGAAGATGAAAACAAAATAAAGAGTATAAATTTGGGTAAAATTTTTATAAAAGAATTAATAGATTGCTATTCTCAAATTTTAGAAAAAAATGAAAACGTTGCAGCCAGAGGATTTATTCATCCAATAATTGATTGCTATATCAGTGATATTTATGATGTAAAAGCTTTAGATTATGCAGTCACTGTGCTAAGCTGGTATGAAAAGATGGATATATGTGACTTCTTGAATAAAGAGGTAAAATTCAAGCTATAATGACCAAAAGGATATTAATGCAGACTGGAACAAACACTTTGGTTGCAACTAAGGCAGAAGTAACAAATATCTCACCTTTTGGAATCTGGATTCTAACTAACGATAAAGAATATTTTATCAGCTATAAAGACTATCCCGTATTTGAAACTGCAACTATTAAACAGATAGCCGAAGTTACGGCAGACTTTTCGGGTAATCTCCATTGGGACGAACTTGATGCTGATATAGAATTAGAAAGTCTCGAAAATCCTGAAAACTATCCTTTGATTTATAGATAAACGAAAAATCCGCCGTTCCCAGCTAAAGTATTGCAGGTGCTTATCTGAATTCTTGCAGGCGCTTTATTATGACGTTTTCTTCAGCCGAAAAGTCTTTTTCTGAAATTGAAGAAATTTCGGGCTTGTACCATGAAAATTGGCTGAACATATCCGCCCATTTTTTGTTTTTAAATTTATAGTTGTGCAGCGCATAAATAGAATTTATCAGATATTGCGCATATATTTTTGAAATTTCTGTTTTTTTCTGTATACGGACAAAACTTCTTTCATATATTTCGATAATTTCTGCCTTAAAATCTTCTTTCGAGAAGGTCTTTACTAAATCATCATACGGCGTCATTTCAAAATATTTTCGATGCTCATCCAAATATAAAAATCTATGATTATATAAATTATCAAGCACAGGATCGTCTTTTAATAAAAACGGCGTAATCCAGTTTATAGGAAAATCACCCCTACAATAGCCGTTGAAAACTACTTTCCAATTTTCTTTTGGCTTTATATTTTTCAGTTCCCAGATAACTTTTACTTCATCTTTTTTTGTATCATAAAAAATTGAAGCCGGCGGATAAGAGCAAGAAATGCCTTCAAGACATAAATTTTCAAGATTAAGAATAGTTGGCTCTATATTTTTAAATGATTTTGCATTTAGCGGCCAGAGGTAGATATTCTTTGAATGAAATATTATTTCTGCACTTTTAATGACATTTGCCCAAGAACTGCCTGTTGTAAGAATATATTCAAATATGTTTTCAAAATAGCCTATGCTGTCATCTATGCTTCTAGGTCCATGATTATATTCGTCTATAACTTCAAGAACCTGTTTTGGTGCAAAAGTCAGTTCGGTTACAAACCAGAAATCACATTTATCTTCATATTCGCCTGGATTTTTACGAGCATTTGCAATAAGCTTTCTTGCAAGCACTTTGCCGTTACAGGTGCTTTTAAATTTATAGAAATCTTCGATTTTGGCTCTTAATTCAGGCGTGTCATCAATAGGCTGGTCTTCACCATGACTTCCGACACCACTGCGTTCTTCCCATTTTACAGGAAAGCCGACCGTAACTTTTTGCGGCTCATCAGTCAGATTTGTAAAATGAAAAGTAACTTTAACATGATCTTCCCAAATTTCAACAACCTCATCTGTCATTTCTATAGCAGTGCTATTTTGAATTACAAAACCGCCAAGAGTCGGGTTTACATATCCATGTCCGTCATCTGCAAAAACAGAAAACAATGCGCAAACTAAAGCAAAGATAATTAAACTCAGTTTTTTCATTTTTTATTCCTTTTCTACAAGACAATATTCATTTAATAAATCATCAAAAATCTGATTCAGTATCAGTGTTTTTGCTTCTTCATTTCTCATTCTAAAATTCCGTATAAAAGCCCTTGGTTGACGGTTCGCCGTACATCTCATCACCGTCTGCGCGAAGATATTCAATATAGCCGCTTCCATCAGTTTTAAGATATTCAATTCTGAATACATCTCCTGTATTTACCTGAAACGGATAATTGCTATACGGCAGATAATCAAAGGTTTCGTACATATAAACATCCTGATATGCATCCTTTAGACGCCAGTATTTACGGCAGGCATAATCCATAAATCCTGTCAAATCCTGCATACCACAGTATTCTGCTTCATAAGTCTTATCAAGGAATGTAAAACTTTTTGTATCCTCGGCTGATAATTTAAATGCCAGAGGATTTGTATCAACGGTTTCAAGAATCTTAATATACTCTTCTTCAAGCTCAGGTAAAAAATCATAAATATCTTTGTAGCTTCCGAGCCTGTAACGGTTCATAAGATCAGTTACTTCTTTGATTTCATCAAAACGTTTACGTTTGTCATTTACAACGCTCATGGCTACATAAATATCATCACAAAAGCCCTTTAAGATATTATTTGTGTTTGCACGGTTGAAAAGCTCATAAAGATAGACTTCAACCTGCCCATAAGCCTGAGATTCCATTGCTTTTTTCTTCTCGCCTTTAAAATCTCTTTTTACCAGCTTCATAAGCTTTTTATTCTTCTTTATTTCATCTACAGCCTTATTTGAGAACGGATGAGATAATTCATGAACAAAAAGATTTACATCAAAATATCCGGCTCCATACTGTGGTTCAAAATAAGTATTTGCACCATCATTAAAGCTTGTTCCATAATTGTTGTGTCCTGTAATATAAGAAACTGAAATAAAAATGTCATTTACATCTGTTCTGTAGTATTTTTCCAGTTCCTGTACGCCTGTAATCATTGTGTCTTTGTTTGCATAAAGCACCTGAACAGCCTGCTCATAAACTGGAATTTGAGATTCATAAAAACTTGCAAAATCTGTAGCATCATAAAAATCTGCAATAATCTGCTGAAGCTTTTTCGGATCTCCACAACGTTTCTGTAAATTCTTCCTAACAACCTCGACAGGTGCTCTGAAGGAATGACAGTCTGAAGAAAGATATGTGGCAATATCTGCAACAGCATCATAAGAAAAGCCCTTGAAGCTTCGGAGGTTGTTATAATAAGAAATTGCCTTCTCTACCCTTTTATCTTCCATGTATTTTGAAAAATATTCATCGTATGCCTGATAGTTCTGCTGAAAATCAGCACGATTGAATTCCTGGAAGCCTGCAAGATGTGCAATTGTAGCGCTGCATTCATAGGCACGCCGGGTTCCGATTGTGATTTTGTCGTTTATCTGAATGCTGTATTCAGTTTTCTGATTTGCTATAAGTGGAACAATAGCAAAAATTCCAAGTACCAAGATTGATAAGATGTGCTTCTTCATTTTTTTCTCCTAAAGTGTATGTTATGGGTTTGAATCACTCAAGATGTCTAAAAAGGCACGATGAAAATTTGCATGTTCGGGTTCTATAAAAAATAATTTTACCCAGCCGGTAAGTCCTAAACCTGATTTTATTAAGACCCATTTTTCATCATTTATGATTTTTACACCGATTACTTCGACTTCTGTATCCTTTGCAATATTTGCTACAACAGAAGCATTCCCGTCCGGTTCGCATAAAATTGTAAAAGGCACATCGGCATTTTGTTTTATTCCCAAATAATAAAAAGGCTGCGGAACAAGCACTATCTTTCCATTTTCAATTTTATATTTTTCAATGGAATATGCGGCTCTGCCCGAAGCAAGTTTATATTCCATGTAGATATTTCCAGAATCGGTAATTATTATACTGTATCCAGGATGAACAAATAATTCATTGTCACCTTGTTTAATAAAAATATATTTAAATTTATTTATTCCATCCCATGCTATATATGTGTTTTCAAGGTTTTTGAACGTCAATATTTTGCCATAATTATCAACATCTAATTTCGCAATTTTTTCAGAATAATAGAAGTTTAAATTATCAATCTTATAATGTTTCAAGTTTGGGTACATTTTCAGTATTTCCCCGCTTGAAGGAAACGAAAAGCAGTTTGATAAAACTAAAAAAAGCAAAATACTAAATACAGACAGTTTTTTCATTTTTTACTCCTAAAGTGTGTGTTATGGCTTCTATCTCAATTATTACAGTCAATCCACAGCCAGCCGGATTGTTCTGACTGATTCTTTACCGCTAGCCAAAAGCCTGATTTTGTATCTTCAAAATAGAGGTGCTCTATGTCTGTAAAAAAGATTTTTTCATCCGGCAAGATGGCTGCAATTATTTCTGAATCAAAGCTGTGTTCTTTGTAAAGCGGTGTCTTTTGAGACACGTGAAATCTTTCTTCTTTTCCAGAACTAAAGTGTACATAGTTTGATAAGTATTCTTTTCTTATGCTTTCTATATATTTGGAATTGTTTTCCTGCCATGCCGGATTTTTGTAGTCAGTCATGTCATAGCGTTCAATACTATCGGAATAAAACGTATCGGAAGAACTTTTGGTTGAAACATAAAGATATTTTCTATTATTCTCTGTTCTTGGGAAAAGATAGCTTGATGCTCCCCAGTTCGGACCGTCATGCTGACTGACAAGTATTGTTAATGTCTTAAAAATGCTTGTTCCGTTTTCGAGAAAATAATAAGTTACATTCTGCTCGCCGCCAGTTCTATTAGTAACTGTATAAAAATCACAGTACAGGCACTTAACCTTTGAATCAAGAAAAGCTTCACATTCAATCAGCGGTGTAATATAAGCACCGTAAACCCAGCCGGTAACAGACTTGTTGTTTTGAGACGGAACAGTCTTTACTTTAACCCAGTTGTCATTGTATTCAACAACTTCTGTTGAAGGTAACATTTCGCTAATAGTCTGCACTTCACCTTTCTGCAAAAACTCAATTGCAGTCAGTTTATCAAGAACAGTAATGAGTTTTGAATCAAGGCTTGGACTTTCTCTAAGTTTCAGACGGTCAGTTGTGCAAAAATATTTATTGTTTTCATATTTTTCATTTGCAAAAACATTAATGAGCATAAAACCCATGAATAAAACTAAAATTGACTTTTTCATTTTTTCTCCGATATGACAAAATACAGCAAAAAATCAATAAAAGAAAGAGCACGCTGCTTTCGCAACGTGCTCTAGGGCAATAACAAAACGTTTTTAAATTATTTTTCGAGCCGCTTTTTAATCTGCGAGCAAGGCGGTGATAGAAACAATGGTGGCAACACCCGCGGCGACAACAGCAACAGTCGCTGCTTTCTTGGCAACATCACTGCCAGACTCAACTACGATTACCTCCTGTTTTGGCGGCTCGTGGCATCTTGAGGGTTCATAATGCTTTGGCTCAACCCGAACAGTTTTGGGGTCAGGTCTTTTCGGGTCTTTTTTATGGTGGTCTATATGATGATGAACAGGTTCTGGATGTCCATGCATTTTAGGCGGCTGATGTTTTACAGGAGCTTTTGCTGTCGGTTTTTTGGCAGGAGCTGCTGTAGTTGTAGTCGTTGTTGTTGTAGTTGTTACTACTGTAGTCGTTTTGCTTGTTGCCGGCGGTTGATTAGGTTTTGCGCTTACACTAAAAGTTGCTGCCACAAACATTAATCCCGCAATTACTGCTGTTTTTGTAATAAATGTCTTTTTCATAATAACCTCCTCAAGACGAAGGGCTGGTTTATTGTGGCGGTCGCCCCTCGTCTTGATGGTCTAAGATTAGCACAGGTCATTTTCAGATGCTTTAGAAGGCACTTAGAGGATATTTAAAAAAATTTTAGAAGATTTCCGTTTTTACTAAGATTCTTTTAATTTTCGCTAGAAATTGCCCTATAGACAGAAGCGTTTTAATTCGATATAAAGCATATACGGGCTATTCGTTTGCCCAATGCGTTCGGAGTAACGCGTGTAATTTATTAACAGAAACACTTTGTTGTTGAGCTTTTTGTACAGATGTTTATCTAAAAAAGCGGCTTCGGCAGGCAGTTTCAAAGGATTTTCTCATGTGCGGAATAACGGGCTACGTCGGCGTAAAAGACGCTACACCTGTGCTTATCAATGCACTCAAAAAGTTGGAATACAGAGGCTACGATTCAGCCGGTATTGCAGTATTTGACGGACAGGAAATATTAGTCCGTAAGTCGAAAGGTGCGCTTAAGTTTCTTGAGCAAAAGCTCGCAAAAGAAATTATCCGCGGTTCAATCGGAATCGGGCACACAAGATGGGCTACACATGGAGAACCTTCCGATATAAACTCACACCCACATACAGACGTTTCAGGCTCTATAGCTGTTGTACATAACGGCATAATCGAAAACTACGTTTCTTTGCGCGAAAAACTTGAGAAAAAAGGCTTTGCCTTCAAAAGCCAGACAGATACAGAAGTTGCGGCGCATCTTATCCACTATTATTACAACGGGAACCTTCTCGAAGCCGTATCAAAAGCATTAAAAGATATTTCAGGCTCTTACGCGCTCGCCGTTCTTTGCGACAAACAGCCTGACGTAATTGTTGCAGCCAGAAAAGATTCGCCGCTCGTAATCGGAACAGCAAAAAACGAGCAGTTTCTTGCAAGCGACGTAACAGCGCTGCTTGAATATACGCGCGATGTCTATTATGTAGACGACAACGAGATTGTTGAAATCAAAAAAGACAGCGTAAAATTCTACGACAACGACCTTGAGCCTATAACAAAAGAGACTTCTCACATAGACTGGGACATTGACTCTGCGGAAAAGTGCGGTTACGAGCATTTTATGCTCAAAGAAATACACGAACAGCCGGCAGCGCTGCGCCAGACCTTGTCGCCAAGAATAACAAAAGAGAAAAAAATCGATATATCAGAAATTGCATCTGACGAGATTCTGCGCTCTACAGAGCGTATTGTAATTACGGCGTGCGGCACAGCGTATCATGCCGGAATTGTGGGCAAATATGTCATCGAGCATTTTGCAAGAATTCCTGTTGATATTGATATTGCATCAGAATTCCGCTACAGAGAGCCAATATTTAACCCCAAGAACCTTTTTATAATCATAAGTCAGTCGGGTGAAACGGCTGACACGCTGGCGGCAATGCGCATGGCAAAAAAATGCGGCGCAAGAATCATAGCAATTACAAACGTTGCCGGTTCTACGCTTGCACGAGAAGCAGACGCATTTATGCACACAAACGGCGGCCCGGAAATTGCCGTAGCCTCAACAAAAGCTTTTACAACTCAGCTTATGTGCCTTTATTTAATTGCACTGAAACTTGCGGAACTTAAGGGCACAATTTCAGAAGAAAACCTGTCAAAAGCCATAAAAGAGCTTGAGACTATCAGCGCAAAAGCTGAAATTGTTCTGCAGGACAAAAAGACAATCCAGAAATTTGCGTCCAGAACTTTTAACAAGAAAAAGGCTTTTTTCATCGGGCGGCTTGCGGACTATGCTATAAGCATGGAAAGCGCGCTGAAACTCAAGGAAATAAACTACACACATTCAGAAGCCTTTGCAGCCGGCGAATTAAAGCACGGCCCTATAGCTCTTATTGATACTGACACGCTTGTTGTTGCAATTTGCACACAGCGCGCCCTATTTGAAAAGATGGATTCGAACATTAAAGAAGTAAAGGCACGCGGCGCAAGCGTTCTCTGCATTACTTATCAAAATGAACACTTTTTCGATGATTCAGCAGACGCAGTTGTGCATATTCCTGAAACTTTTGACGAATTCACACCGCTTCTCTCGATTATTCCAAGTCAGCTTTATGCGTACTATTGTTCAGTACAGCGCTCTCTTGACCCGGACAAACCGAGAAACCTCGCCAAGAGCGTCACCGTAGAGTAAGCCACGATTGAGATTGCTGTACTCCAGCCTGTCGGGGGCAGGGATACGGTAATCTCAAGCTTGCAATGTAAATCTTGTATTATACTATTTTTCATCAGAAATTAATTTGACCCGAAAACTTTAAAAAGTTACTTGAAGCCTAGTTATGTTTTCAAATAATTTAAGTTAAACAAACTTCCACAGTTTTTTATCATTTTTTCCATTCCATTATAATCTGGATAAACAGAATAATCATTGATATAAAATATATTTAATTCATTCAGAATGTTTTCTTTACTATCTTTATCTATTGTAAAATAATCTAAATATGGAATTGCTTCTTTAATTTCTTCAAAAGGTGTTTTGTCACTTCCATAAATTAAGAAACAGCCTCTTTGACTTACTTTTCTTTTATTAGTAAATTGGGAAACATATGCAAATGGTTTTTCTAAAGAATTTTTACATTCACATAAGTATTTTTCTTTTACATGTTTTTTTATAGTTGAGTTGTCCCAACCATATACTAATAGAGATCTTGCATATATATTAGTTTCATGATTTTTAGGATTTTTGTAATTACTTATTACTGAATTATATTTCCATGGATTAAATACATAAACTCGCCCATTATTATTATCTTTACTACAAGAAAAAAATAAAGCAACAAGAGGATTAACAGTCCAATCTAATAATCTCGTTGGAAGTCCATAATGCTGCATATCAGCCAATACTTTATCTGCCTCTCGAATAAAATCGTAATGTATATTATTTTCAGGAGCATATTGCATAAAATCTAGATAAATATCTTTTTCATCGTATACTTTTCGAAATACAGACGGAAGCAATTTGAACTTTTCACTAGAATGACCTCTGAAAAACAGATGCTTTTTATATCTTTCCTCTGAATAAAAATTTATTATCAATTTAATATAGCCTTCTAATGAATTTATAATTCCTAATTCTTTCATTTTTACTCATTCTCCAATTACAACGATGGCATATGGGTATACTTTTTTCATATATCATCATATCATCCGAAAAAGATTGATGCCATAAAAAATGTTTTAAAAAAAATCATAATCTAGCTATAAATACACATGTGACAGAATTTTTCTTCGAATAAATGATTAGAAATATAAAAAAAGCGTAATCTCCAAATTTTGTTGCCAAACAAAAAAGAGATTACGCCATAATTGAAATCAGTCAACAGAACTGATTACTTGAAATTCTTTTTTGTAAAAATGGATAAACCGAAAACCCGTTTCACTCATAGCTGATTGAAAGCAGTTCTTTTAACCAACCGAAAAGCAAACCGAATCCATGAGGATCATTATATGGTCCTCCATTACATTTAATTGTGTCTGATTGAAATGTAGATGGTTTCTCATAGTATAGAGTTGATGGATAACAAGTACCGTTATCTGAAAATATGAATGTGACATCATACTTCATAACAACAGCACCATCTATTATAATAGAGTTTGAAATCTTCAGTTCATTTTTTGTGCTTGTTACGACAAAATCCGTTGTATCTTTTGGTTTCCCAAAGAGGTCGTTTACAGTCTTTTGTTCTCCAAAGATTGTGTCAGACAAAATAATTGTAGATTTCCCCATCCATTCAGGAATCTTATTTTTCTCTTTTTTTGACGAAGCTGAAACCTTTCCCTTCGAATTTGAAACATTTCCAGCTTTGTTCTTTCCTTTACAAGATGTGAAAATAATTGGTATTATCATACCAATTATGACCAAAATGTTTATCAATTTTTTCATCGATTTCCTCCTGTCGTTGATGAATAAAATTTCTTGAAAACATCATTGATGATGCATTTTGTTATTGTTACATTAGGAAGACAAAACGAAAACCAGCAGCTTCTTTATCACTAGAATTTTTGCTTTGCACTTTTGTATGTAGCTTTTTCTTCATCTGTCAGCTTTCTATACAAAGTATCTGTGGAATGAATAATACTATAATCTTGATTTGTAATTTCTTTTAGAATTCTTAAAAAATCATTTTCTTTTATTTTCCAGCTATTCCCAGAGGAGTCTTTTAAATAAAAACTGCCAACAATAAATGAGCTGTCAAGTGGAATCGAGAATGTATCCTTTTCTCTGTTAATTTTACCGTTTTTAGAAATCTTCTCAAAATATAGTTTTACAGCCTCACTCAATGCTGAGTTGCGCAGATTCATAGCTTCCTTTTTTTCTTCATCTGTCAAATTTCTATATAAAGTGTCTGTAGACTGATTGATACTATAATCTTGATTTGTAATTTCCTTTAGAATTTCTAGAAAATCAGTTTCTTTTATTTTCCAGTTTTTTCCAGAAGAGTCTTCTAAATAAAAACTGCCAACAGAAAATGAGCTGTCAAGTGAAATCGAGAATGTATTCTTTTCAGCGTCAATTTTACAATTTTTAGAAATCTTTTCAAAATATAGTTTTACAGCATCATTCCATGCAGATTTGCGCAGATTCATTTCTTTCTCTTTTTCTTCATCAGTCAACTTTCTATATAAAATGTCTGTAGAATGATCAATACTATAATCTTGATTTGTAATTTCTTTTAGAATTCTTAGAAAATCATTTTCTTTTATTTTCCAGCTTTCCCCGGATGAGTCTTTTAAATTGAAACTGCCAACAGAAAATGAGCTGTCAAGTGGAATCGAGAATGTATCCTTTTCTCTGTTAATTTTCCCGTTTTTAGAAATCTTTTCAAAATATAATTTTACAGCATCATTCCATGCAGATTTGTGCTGATTCATTTCTTCTTCTGTAAGATTTCTGCTTAAACGCGTCCCATTTATACGATATTCTTGATTAATAATTTTCTTTAAGATTACTAAAAACTCTTCTCTACTTATTTTCCATACTTTTCCAGAAGAATCTTGTAGAGTAAAATACTGATAGTCATATGATTTATCAAGCGGAATTTCGAACAGCTTGTATCCCATATGCTCATTTATTCTACCTTTTACAGAAATCTTTTCATAATATAATTTTACAGCTTCTGTCTGTGCAATTGTATTATAATTTTTATATTCTGTTTTTTCCGTATCTGTTACATTTCTTTGCAAATAATATGGATGACTACTATAAGGCTTTATCGAATATTCTTGATTTGAAATTTTCCTTACAGTTGTTAAAAAAATTTCTTCGCTGATTTTCCAAACCCTTCCGGCGTCATCTTTTAAATTGAGTATCATACCTTTACCGGATTCATACGTATAAGCATCATCCAAAGGTATTTCAAATTTCGTTTCGTTAGAATCATTCACAAATTTACCTCTTGCAGATAATTTTCCAAAATAAGACTTTACAAGAGGAACGATTATGTTTTCATTGAATGTTTCATTAAAATGAAGTGCATTTAAATCTTCTGGTTTATTCCAGCAGTAAATAACAGCCTTGCTAATATCCATTTGACTCTCTGGGAAATTTTTTATAAATGTACGTCCCTTTTTATCATCATCATGATTGTATTTTCCATATTCCAAATAAATAGCAATTGGATTTATAAAAGCCTTTTCATTGTCTATTAAATCCATGATTTCTGGATTTATGCCTTCTAAAATTATATCTGAAGCTATAGTTTCCCCACACGACAAAAGCCAGCGTTTTCCTTTTACAAGTTCTTTTCCATTTTGGTCTACAATGTTGAATTTATAATCATATAATGTCCTACTTGGAGAATGCATTCCACCTGCCGCGTATGTTTTAAAATCATAATAAATGTCAGTAGGAGAAGTTTTGTATGGTTCCCAACAAAATACAGCAAATGCATTGTAATAATCAGAAGATTTGTTTTTCAGACGAGACGGGACTTCAAGAATTTTTGCCCCTCCAACATCATAAACCGCATTTTTAGCAGAACTTACTGAATAAAGTGGCCATCCATTAATTTTGGGCAAATCAGTCCAATCTGTTTTATAAGCAGCCTTATAACCTTCTTCTACTACTCCTATTGTCTTTTTATATCTATCAGAAATTTCATACTGAACTTTTGATTTATAACTTGCAGTGCGTGTTTCATAATTCAAATCGGCTTGTTCAAGTTTCCCAAGATGAAGCTCAAATTTGCAGATTGTGCTACCTAGTTTTTCAGCATCAATCAAAAGCTTTTTCCATTCGTCATGCATTGCAAATGGATTATATTTTCCAAGTCCAGGATTACCACTTTTTATTGCTTCAGATAGAGCTATATAACCATTTAGTGCATCAATTTTCAATGAAGATTCATCACCGCAACCTAAAGCATCGTAATAAGCATCTAGTGCAAATGCCCATTGCTTTTTTTCTTCATATTTTTTTGCTTCTGATAGATATTTTGAATATTTTGCACTTTGAGCAAAAGTACCTGCTATAAGAAAACAAAATGTAATTATGATACCTATAATTCTTTTCATATGAATCTCCTATTTAGTTTAGTGAAAACTTCATTCGTCATAATCATATGCTTTTGGGGCTAAAATACTGTCTAGATTTACTAAGCGAATTTCTTCTTCATAATTTGTTCCCCATAGAGTTTCATCATCATAATTGAAATCAAATGTCATTAAATCCTCATCATCTGTACTGACATATTCTTCCCTAAGGTGCACTTTTTTAGCATTTGTATTTTCTGTATAAAAATAATCTATTGTATCATCATCAATGGTTACTAATGCCAAACCGAATTTTTCGAAAGAGATAAACATATAAGAATCATCATATAATCCCGCATAAGTTTTTCCTTCTATGCTATTTTTATTCTTTCCAGAATTTTTTGACGATTCTGTTCTTTTTTCTGAATCAACACGTTCTAATACTATAGGATGTCCACCCCACCAAATCCATAACAGAGAATCATCATTATATTTACCGCTAAATTCCATAGCAGGATGTAAAACACAATTTCCACCAAAGGAACCATTTTTTGCTGAGTATTCAACTCTTGTTGATTCTTTATTCTCAATTTCGAATAAGGCATTACCGTCTATATCGAACGAAATGGTTGCTGTATAACCGTCATATACACCAGAATAGGTTCTTCCTTCGAGGCTGTCGTCTTTACAGCTTATAAAAGAAATCGTCAGCATTAAAAATATAATCATTACAACTGATTTTATAGCTGTTTTGTGCATAGTCACTCCTTTTAGAAGTTTTAATTCTCAGAAATTTATTGCAATATGCTGACTATTATCAGCAAAAACATTGCAATATGTTTACATTTTATTCCTATAAGTCAAATATTCGCAAGTAATTTTTTGATAAATCCTTGCATAAAATTATATTTATGACAGAAGATGAATTGCAGACGCGCGTTATTGAAAATCTTCGTGCATTACGAAAAAAAGCAGGGCTTTCACAGGAAAAACTAGCTGATAAAGCAGATATATCAAGACAGATGATGAATGACATTGAAGGTCGGCGACGGTGGCTCACTAAAGGAACGCTCGTAAAATTAGCAAATGCGCTCGAAATCGATGTTTATGAACTTTTTATTCCCTCTGCAAAAGAAAACGGAAGTACAAAAGAAGAGTATGATGTCATAGCAGAAAAGATTGTTAGGCAAGTAAAAGAGGCAGTGGATAATGCTTTGGAGAATTTGCAATTTGATTAAGGCTAAAGCATCTACAGCTTTTTAAAAGCATCATTCATTTCAATTCTATTAATACTTTACCCCAAAATAATCCAAAGCAGTTTTCATGTCATCTTGAGCGGAAAGACAGGTACCGCGCAGATAACCGCGCTCATCTTTCCAGTTCTTGATACCCCGATAATAGAACATTTTCAGCTCTTCCGTAATGATGAACGGAACAATATTATGCTTAAGACATTCTTTAAACATAATCAGGCGGCCAACGCGGCCATTACCATCTTGGAACGGATGAATTGATTCGAAGCGGACGTGGAAGTCAAGAATATCATCAAACGTGATTTTTAATTTTGAATTGTATTCTTTTAAGAGCGCCTTGATTGCGCCAGCTACTTCAGCAGGCTTAGTCGTCTCCGAACCCCCAACTTCATTTTCGAGCTGCTTGTAATCACCAACCCTGAACCACGATTTCTGGCTGTCAGTTGTGCCGGACTTCAAAATAAAATGAAGCTGCTTAATAAAACTTTCCGAAAGCTTGGTATGCGCACCTTCGATTATAAGGTCAATGCAGCGGAAGTGATTCACAGTTTCAACAATGTCATCAACTTTTACAGCCTTGTCGGTAACACCGAGAGTTTTTGTTTCAAAAATGTGGCGCGTCTGATCGTGAGTAAGCTTTGAGCCTTCAATGTGATTCGAATTATAAGTAAGATCAATCTGGATTTTATGATAAATGCCACCTTTTAGACCGGCTTCTTTTTCGCGCTTGAGAAATGCAAGAAGGGTTTCTTCTGTAGAAGAATGACGGGGCTTGCGGTCAGGCTTTTCGGCATTAGACGGAATCTTCCATGTCTTGCCTTCCAGAAGTGCACCTTCAACCCTGCCCTGCGCACAATAATTTCGCACACTGCGTTCACTAATCTGCCAGTTTTGAGCAGCTTCTTCTACTGAAATATATTTAATCTTTTCCATCGGAAAAATTATATCACGTTATCGGCAAATTATAAAGCAAAATACCGTATAAAAAACCTGATTATATTTTGCCGATAAAATACTATTGGCAAAAAACAACAAAGGAAAACAATTGCACTTGGAACGCAAAAATATATTGATTTCAGTACATTAATAGTTTTATCTCACTATTTAAGCATTGATATATCAATACTTAAATAGTAAACTATCACTATCGGAGGTGCTATTATGGCTTTTAATTATAAACCCTTATGGAAATTGTTAATTGATAAAGAAATGACTAAAAAACAACTTATGGAGACTACCGGGATTTCTAAATCAACTATGAATAAAATGGCCCGAAATGAGCAAGTTTCTTTAGATATTCTTGACAGAATATGTAATTACTTTAATTGCAGTATTGAAGATATTATTGAACATTTGATCGAGGATTAAAGAATGGCTGGATATAATACACAATATGGTCGTTTTATTTGCGACAGTAGTTTAAATGTCTTAGACTCACTAGAAGATAATAGTATAAATCTGATTGTAACTTCTCCGCCTTTTAGCAACCAGCGTAAAAAGAAATACACCAACTTTGATGAAGTCCCTCAAGATGAATATGTTGATTGGCTACTGCAATTCGCCAAAAAAGCATATAACAAACTTGCACCTAATGGATCGCTTGTAATAGACATTAGGTCAGCCTACGAAAAACGAAAAGCTGTTGAAAGCCTTTATCCATATGAATTCTTGCTTAAAATGGTTAAAGAGCTAAACTATAATCTTTGTCAAACTGTATATTGGAATAATACTAGTGCCCTCCCTCTCCCTATTCAATATGTTAACATAGAGAAGATAAGACTTAAAAACTCGCTTAATATGAATATGTGGTTTACAAAGGCCCCTGACGGACGTTGTAAAGCGGATAACAAAAAAGTATTAAATCCATACAGCTCACGTATGCAAAAATTCATTGATAAACCTGAATCCTTTATAAAGGGTGAACAAGTTACTAGACCAAGCGGAAATGTACTTACAGTCAAGAGTTGGCGAAAGGATAATGGCGGAGCTATTGCTAGTAATTTACTCTCATACCCCAATAGTTCCAGCAATGACAGTTATCAAAGATTTTGCAAAGAATTAAATATAAAACTTCACCCTGCTAGGTATCCATATAAACTTATTGAATTCTGGGTAAACTTCCTTACTGACGAAAATGATTTAGTTGTAGACATCTTTGGTGGAAGTAACACAACTGGCAAGGTTGCGGAAGACCTTAAACGCCGATGGATAAGCATAGATATTAGCCAAGAGTATGCCGCTAGTAGTATATTTAGATTCTGTGACAACTTAGAACAAGCTAAAATGTTTTATGACCGTATAATGTCAGGTGAAGATGTTATCATAAAAAAATAAGGCTATTTTTTATGATAGCCTTATTTTACTAAAGTGTTTTTAAAACTTCTGCTGGATCTATCGGATTTGTTGTATTTACAGGATACACTTTTATTCCATTTGTGCAAACAAATTTTATTGGAATCTTTGGGTTGTTAATATGTGGGTTATCCATACCAGCAGCCGATTTATCATTTACCTTATTAGTCCAATCAGTAAAATACGGTTCTAATGTCTTGGGAGACATCGCATATACTTCTTTTAGTTCAATTCCACTGTATATAGAGAACAACCATCTTTCTTTTCTAAATTGTGCTATTCTCTCGTGATTAGTGTGATGATTTGTACTAAATCCAGAAACCAAGTCTGCATTTGCAGTTTTTAATTCCCAATCATTTCCATACCTATCAATAGCATCACTTCCTTCTCTTCCAGATTGATTCTGCAAATCGAAGTACACTAATGTTTGCAACAATTTAAGGTTATTATCCTGTGCTATGTCGTTTATTTCGTACTGTTTGGCTAATGATTCAATCGTATTTAATCCTTCCCACTTTGAATTGAAATTATTGATAATAGTCTGATGTTTAGCATCAAAGTATGACATTCCTTTTCCTCCTTCTTAATTTGTAATAAATATCTTAAACAACTATATCCATTATACTTTAATTTATAACGTTCATTCATGCAACCAGATCCCAGATAAAGCATCTACAGCTTATTTAGCAGCCGCTTTTGCCTGGTCTTCAAGCTTTTTGGTTATCTCGTCTTTTGAGAGAGGCTGATATGCCACGCCTTTTTTCTCGGCGTATTTCATTTTCAGGGCTTCTTTTTTCAGCTCAATCTCAAGCTTAACCTGAAACCTGATGTGCTCAAGCTGTTCGCTGTAGCGTTTGCTCTGCATTTTTGGGAAGGCCTTCAAAAGGCGCAGAGAGCTTTTATACTTTTTGTTGAGATTGTCAAGCCGCTCTGTAAGCACGCCCAGAACAGGCGATGCATCGAGCTTTGCCTGCTCTCTCAAAGACTTGAACATATCGACAGCCGAATCGTATTTGAACCAGATTTCGCCTTTGAATTTTTCTGTAAGTGTTGTACTGAATTCTTTGAGTTCTTCGAGCTTTTTGTTGAAAAGCTTGAGGGTTCTGACCGTCAGAATTAAGTCTGTTGCAAACCACACAAAAAGCACGCCGCTTGTAATTTCGATATACGGGCTTTTTATCTGACAAATCAGCCACTTAACCGGCGGATGCACAAAATGCAGCGCGAGCATTCCGGCTGCACCAAAAATCAGAGAATTTAAAAGGCAGACCCTGCCGTTTATGTTGAGCTTATATTGCGAATAATCCCACCAGCGGTTGTGGAACAGAATTTCCATAATCCATGAAGTAAAATATTCAAGCACAGTTGTTACAAACATTGCCGCAAAAAAGAGCGGAATCCATGTGTCTTTAAAAGGTATCAGGCAGAAAACAACAAGAAGCCCGCCGCAGCCATACACAGGGCAGACAGAGCCGTGCAGAAATCCTCTGTTTATAAAATGCTTTTCCGGAATTGAGCAGTAAATAACCTCGCCAACCCAGCCCATAAAGCTATACACAATGAACAACATAAAAAGCTGTGCTAAATTCATTTTAACCTCTACATGCGCTTTATTTAAACATACAAAACATAATCTTAAATCGTCAAGCCCGATAGTTCTTTCTGTCATTTTAAAACGAAAGTTTAAAATTCTGTTAGATGTGTGTTTCAGTCTTGCCGTTTATCCTGTTTTTGAGTATTTTATGAGCATGGACGATTTATACCAGGTTTTAGGTGTCAGCCGGAACGCATCCTCTGAAGAAATAAAAAAAGCTTACCGCGAGGCAGCTTTTAAATATCATCCTGACCGCAATGCCGGTGACGCCGCCGCCGAAGAAAAGTTCAAGAACATCAACGCTGCTTATGCAGTGCTCGGCGACGAAGCAAAGCGCGCCGACTATGACCGCTACGGCACAACCACACAGCAGGCTTATCAGCAGACATACAGCCAGTCCAATCCGTTCGGGCAAGACCCGTTTGAAGAAATGTTCAGACGCGCATGGCAGCAAGACCAGAACGCCCAGAACACAACCCGGAGAAGTTATACTTATACATATTACGGAAACGGCGGAAACTCAAAGCGCAGCCCGCACAGACCGACCAAGCGCCAGGCTTTTTCGCTTCTTTTAAGGAATGTGCTCACAGCAATTTTAGGTCTGTTCTTATGCACAAACTTTATGTTCTCTATATTTGGAATAATTATGCTTATTAGTGGAATTTCTGGAATTGTCCGTGCCATGCAGTATATTCTCACCGCAGGCAACGAAAACAATGGAAACTAAGGCTTAGCGTTCGCGGAAAATAATTCTGCCGCGGTTTAAGTCATAAGGAGAGAGCGCAACACGAATGCTGTCGCCTGGAACAATGCGGATATAATGTTTGCGCATTTTTCCTGAAAGATAGGCAAGAATTTCGTGTCCATTCTGCAATTCAACTTTAAACATCGTATTAGGCAGAGCTTCTTTTACAATGCCTTCAACTTCAATAGCTTCTTCTTTAGCCACAAGTCCTCCAAAAGTTTTGAAAAAACGTGAAAAAATATCAAAAAGTGCAAATAAAAAAATTGCTTTTTTAGCACTTCACTCTTATAATTCTATGAATAAATGAATAACTTTGTCAACATGGAGAGCCAAAGTATGGAACAAGATTTCAATTCAAAAATGAAAGAAGCTTTGATAGCTATGAAAAGAGAAATTCTCGGAACACTTGCAACCAATAATGATGATTTTAGAAAAATAGTCGATGACATGGAATCAAAAGATGTTGTTGATATTGCTTCTGATGCCATCGACAGCAAAATGCTTGAAACATTTGGCAGCAAGGACATGAACCGTCTGAAGCTCATCGATTCTGCGCTAATGCGCATTGAGCAGGGCAAATATGGTCTGTGTTTAAAATGCGGCAAGAAAATTCCACAGGAAAGGCTCGAAGCTATTCCTTATGCGTTTTTGTGCATTGACTGCAAAAGCGACGACGAGCGCAAAAACCGCTAGATACGGTACCAACTCAGGCTTTATCGGGCGCGGCTGCGGACAATTGCGCTGCGCCTGATTAGCTGTTCTCTTCTATCCAGTCTTCTGCAAGTTTGCTGAACTCATAAAAATATTCGTTGCACTCTTGAAGACAAATTTCACAGACCTGCGCGTTCTCTGCTTTTGCAATCAGCTCCATCTGCTTTGCGGCGTCAGAAAGCTTATAAACAGCAAGAGCGGCAGCGCTTCCCTTTAATATATGCGAATTCTTTTGAACGGCAAAAAAGTTGCTGCTTTGAATGGCTTCTGTAAGCTGCTCAAAAATGCCTACAGTCTGCGCCATAAATTCAGTAATCATCTGCTTTGCAAGAGCCTTGTTGTTTCTGGTCGTAACAAGCACCTCGTTTACGTCCCAGGCAACAGGGTTATAGACTGTACTGGTAGAAGAAACTGAATTTGCCTTGCCTGCCGGCTGATTTACCGCGCCTTCAAGCTTTTCAATCCATTTTTGCAGCAGCTCGTATACTGTCTGCTTCTTAAAAGGCTTTATAAGCACGTCGTTCATGCCGGCTTTGTAATATTCAGCAAAATCGGCTTCGTCTGTATTTGCCGTACACGCAATAATCGGAATATTCAAGCCCTCTGCCCTGATTTTCTGCGCTGATTCCACGCCGCTCATAACGGGCATCTGAATATCCATAAAGATTAAATCAGCTTTCGGGTTGGCAACGGCTGCTTTATAAGCTTCTTCGCCGTTGTTTGCGCATATTGTTTCTGCCCCAAACTGCTGAAAAAAGCGGCTTATAAGCTTTTGGTTTACAGGGTGGTCTTCTGCAATTATAATCGTGCGCCCTTTTGCGACAGGCTCGTATTCAGAAGAAACTTCTGCCGCGGTTTCCGGCTTTTTCTCTGTAGCGGATGCCTGCGGTTTAGGCTCTGCTTCTTTCGGCTTGTCTGTGGAAACAGGCGTATCATCGTCAACTGCTTCAAGTTCAATCGGTTCTTCAGAGTTGGCAACAAGCAAATTCATAAGCTGCTTTTTCTTAATCGGCTTGTAAAGATAGCCGTTAAACCACTTGAGGCGCTTCATTTTCGCGTCGCGCCCCATCTGTCCTTCAGGTATAAGCAGATAAAGCTTTATGCTGTTTATCTTAGAATTATTGTTTATTTCTGATGAGAGCCGCCAGCCGTCCATTACAGGCATAACCATGTCGATAAAAACAAGACTGTACGGTTTTTTGTCGTCTACAGCCTTGCAGAGCTGCTTCAAGGCATCGTCGCCAGAAAGCGCGTAATCTACATCTTTGTAGCCGAGCTGTCTGAGCTTTTTCTGGAAACTTTCAGCCGCGCTTATGCGGTCGTCAACAATAAGGATTTTCTCATTCTTTATTACAGAAGCGTCAAGTTCTGGTGTTTCTTCTGCTGTAGCTTCAGGCAGAGAATAAGGCAGACTGAAATAAAAGATAGAGCCGCCCTCGGGGTTGTCTTTCATTCCAATTTTGCCGCCCATGCGCTCTACAAACTGCTTTGAAATTGAAAGCCCCAAGCCTGTGCCGCCGTATTTTCTTGTAGTCGAAGCATCAGTCTGATAAAAATCAGAGAACAGCTTTTTTTTGCCTTCTTCTGAAATGCCGATACCTGTATCTTTTACAAAAAAACTGATTGTCTTTGATTCCGGGTCGGCAGAAGCGCTTATCTCGATGTAGCCTTGCTGTGTGAATTTGACGGCATTCTTTAAGAGATTGGTCAGAACCTGTCTTGTGCGCATCGGGTCGCCGATAATCTGCACCGGCAGCATAAAATCAATGTCAGAGATAATCTCAATATTTTTGTTGTGCGCTTCAATTGCAAGCAGGTCAATTGTCTGCTCAACTAAAACAAGCGGATTATATGGAATAAACTCAAATTTGAACTGACCGGCTTCGAGTTTGGAAAAATCGAGAAAGTCATTGACCAAAGAAAGCAGAGCTTCTGCACTAAAATGAACCTGCTGAATATATTCAAGCTGCTCGGGGTCTAGCGCAGTTTCTTTCAGCATGTCGATTGTTGCAAGAATCGTCTGAATCGGCGTGCGGAATTCATGCGTAATATTAGCAAGAAACAGATTGCGGTTTGTATCTTTTGAGTTTTGATCAGGCATTTCGTGTTAAACCAAGCAGCTCCTGTGCTTTTTGAACAACAGCTTCAGGCTTTAACGGTTTAATAAGATAGCTCTTTGCACCCAAACTCAAAGCCTGAATTACAGATTCACGGTTGCTCATACTTGAATAAACAATAACAACCGGCGGATATTCCAAATCTCTTAAAGCCGTCAGAATATCAAAGCCGTTTAAGCCAGGCATCAGAATATCAAGAACTACAACGTCATAAGACTTAGATTTTATTACGCTAAGGAAATCTGCGCCGTTCTCAAATAATTCTGAACGTGCATTGATAACAGAAAATGCCTTCTGCAGAACAGCCCTTGTAATTGAATCATCATCAATGATTGCAACTTTGATATACATATCAACACCGGCATCTGTTGCCGATTCACTGCCCTGACTGACGTCAGATCTGAAGCGCATCTGAACAGAACCTTCGTCATTTTCGTCAGTTGCTGTAAGCAAATGCATGTTTGTCAGTTCAGCCATATCATAAATGTCCTGAGACTTTGGTATAACTTCGCGGATAAATGACGAAACATCTGTTGAAGTTTCAATTCCTGCAAATTCAGGATGACCGGCAATGAGCTGTTTTGTATATTTATCAAAAGTCAGCACTTTGACATTCTTGTCTCTGATGCGCATGTCTGCAAGTATGCTGCCCAAAAGCAGCTCAAGATTCATGCCGTCAACAAATGAAAGAGTCAAAGCCGTCATCATAAGAACAATTTTCGGAGCTGTTATATTATTTGCAGTTATCAGCTCTGAAATTCTATATCTCAACAGAGTGATTTTTTCTCTGTTCAGTCCCTGAGAAATTTCTATAAAGATGATGTTGTTGTTGACGTGTGTTTCAAGAATACAAGGCGTTGTATCAATAGGAATAGCAGTCTGAAGTAACTGACCTATTGTCTCGAAAAAGACATCAATTTTTATAGGCTTGTTAAAATATTTTATGATTCTGTAAGGTGCAAGCTGGGCAATCTGACCATGCTCAAGCACAGGACCTGAAAGAAGCACAGGAATTCTTGCAGTATTCGGATTACTAGCTTTGCGCTGAAGAAAATCGAGCAGCTCTTCAAACGGAAAAGTGGCATCGAGAATAAGCAAGTCAGGCAAAATGGTATGCATTTTTTTTGCACCATCATAATGATTCAATGCGGTCTCAACTATAATTTTGTCTGTGACGAGCTTGTCCTTTACGTAATCTCTGAATAAAGGTGTCTCATCAATAATAAGTACTTGCTTCATAGCCATATAATACTCCGAATTTTTCCAAGACACAAGTTTTTTGAATTTTTATCAAAATTTTCATTATATTATCGGCGAAATTCGTGATTTTACATACTTAAACAAATTAACGGACTGCGGAACAGCAGGGTTCTCTAAAAGAAAAGCCTGCGGATTTGCTCCACAGGCTTTTTGCGCTATTAAGACAGAAAGCTTATCTTGTTTTTTCAGCTTCGTTATGAAGGTCTTCAAGAATTTCCATAATCTTGTCAACTACAGGCTGCTTTTTGTCCTCAAGCTCTTCAGGCAGTTTTTCCTGAACGGCTTTTCTGAACGACTTGCAGTCAAGCATTTTTCCGGCTGTATAAATCATTTTATCGTGCCAGACTTCGTCTTTTATCATGTCTGAAGGGTGTTCGTCTGAAATTCTAAGGCAGTTGCCGTTGATTGCTACAGGCAGCATAACGTCTGAAAGGCGGATGTACGAGTCAATTTCTCTTACGCCGCGTTTTGTTTCAGGCTTGTTCTTGCGGAATCTTGTACCGGCAGGGAAAACAAGAAGAATTTTGCCCTGCTTGCGGACATTATCCAAAGCACGCATTGAAGCCATATTGATTTTGCGGCTTCTCTGCTCTTCTCTTGCCCTTTCTTCAGGGTCAGAAATAGATGCAAGGCTGCGGCTAGGGTAAATTACAACGCGCGAATAAGCAGAAGCCCATGCGCTAATCATTGGATTTTCTTCACTGAGCTTCATTCCGGCAATAGCAACAACCCTTTCTGCAATTTCTTTCAATTCTGGAACGCCGGACTTTCTCATCAGATAGCTGAAACCAGGCAGGTCAAAATTGCTGTAATGTTCCATTAAAATAATACCGCGCTTGCCGGAATTGACTGCCGCCAGAAATTCTTTGGCATTTTCCGCACCGGCAATGCAAGAACCCGGTTTCAGGGTGTCTATCAGCATGTCGTCTAAGATTTTTAAAATTACTGGATTTGCTTCCTGTAAAACATTTGTGTCATCAACAACTCTTGCTGAATGATTAAGCTTTTTCAATTCATCAAAGAGATAGGCATAGCATTTATCTATCGGTGTACCGTCCTGAAAATCCATAAATCCTCCAAAAGCACAGCGGAAGTGTTCCCGCGCTCTAAAGCATTTTTAATAATTCAGCTTAACGCTTATGCTGATTAAGTGTCAACGACTTTGTTTTACAAAAATCGCAAATTTGTCAAACGTTTCAAATTTTTAATTTTGCAAAAACTTCACCAATCGGGTCGTTTATGATTAAATCTGCATTTGAATCGTAAGACGTGCTCGACTTGTTTATCAGAACAAGATATTTGCCATGAAAATAGCGCACAAGCCCCGCCGCAGGATAAACGACAAGCGAAGTTCCGCCAATAATAAGACAGTCTGCACTGGAAATTGCCGATACAGCGCCCTCAATTACGGCATTGTCGAGCCCTTCTTCGTAAAGCACAACATCAGGCTTTATTACACCATGACACGAGCCTTTATTGCAGTGCGGAACAGCTCCATCGTAGTCTTTCATGTATTCTGCGCCGTAAAACGCACCGCATATTTTGCAGTAATTGCGCAAAACACTGCCGTGAAGCTCAAATACGGTCTTGCTCCCGGCTTTTTGGTGAAGTCCGTCTATGTTCTGCGTTACAACAGCCTTGAGCTTGCCCTTCTCTTCAAGTTTTGCAAGAGCTTTGTGCGCTGCATTTGGTTCTGCGTCAAGACAGAGCATTTTTTCGCGGTAGAATCTGTAGAATTCTTCGGTTTTTGTTTCAAAAAAAGAGTGCGACAAAATTGTTTCAGGAGGGTACGCCCACTGCTGATGGTAAAGCCCGGACGTGCTTCTGAAATCGGGGATTCCGCTTTCGGTAGAGACGCCAGCGCCGCCAAAGAAAACAATGGAAGAGCTTTCGTCAATGATTTTCTGCAACTGTCCGATTTTGTCCTGTTTTTCCTGCATTTTCAATTCCTCCGTTAATCCAAATTTCCTACAGCGGTAACTAGCAGACACAACTCACCGTTGTATTCCACTACACCATACGAGAGCAGACATTTTTTCTTCTTCTTTATATGAGGAACAAGCTGCTCCTGCACAAAAGCTGTGTAAGTCCGTCTGCCGTACTCGACCTGCACTTTTTTGACAAACAGCTTGGCGAGGTGGCTCTGGTTGTAGCAGTCCATGTAAGCCGCAATCATGTTTTTTTCTTTATCTGAAATGTTTTTTAAGCCCGAAGTGAATTCTACAAAACTTCTGCCGCGGCTGAATGTCGCGCTGAATTTGTATACGGCTTTTTCTGAAACAATCTCATGGGTTTCGTCTTCGGCAAGGTATTTTTCAAGAACATCAAGCGCGTAAAACGGATAAACATCTGTAAAAGCGCCGGTCTGTTCTGTGCGGCTCAACTCGCCTTTGACGTACTGTTTTCTGATTATTGAGCCGTCTTCGCCGACATATTCTATAAGATAGTCGAACCCCTGCTCTGCGCGCTGCTTTGCCGTAAGCGTCAGCTTATAAGAAAGCACAAGCCCGCCTTCAAGGCGTTCTTCCTGGGCGGCAAAGCCTTTGAGAAGCTGCTGGTTTTCGTTAAATTTGTGGATAACGCGGCACGCGTTTCCGGCACCGTCAAAATAATAGACAGAAGACTCAAGCTTTGAAAAATACTGGTCGCCTTTTTCATAGACAAACTGGACTGTTTTGCCGCCGTATTCGTTCTTTTTTACGAGCACCGTTTCTTCCTGCGCAAAAAGCAGAGAAACAGACACAAGCCACAGAATTATACATTCAGCAAGTGTTTTTCTTGTCTTTTTAGAAAAACACCTAAAAAAATGAGAAACTTTTCTTGTGTCTGGCAAACAGTGCAGGAACTTCACCTTATTCCTTATACAATGGGGAAAAAACTGAAAAGAACCCCATTTTCTACAATTATATGCATATTCAGCGGCTTCTTCAATTAAAAACCCGTTATTTATGCAAATATAACAAAGGAATAGAGGCAAAAGTTAATTATATTAGGGACAAATTATTGCAGTAAACCTGCATCTTTTAAGTCCTGCACAATCTGTGCAGTAAACTTTTTTGCGCCTTTCTTGTTAAGATGAGTCGCATCAAGAAACAGAGAATAATCCGAAGAATATTCTGGTTTTTGAGAATAATCCAGATAGACAAGCCCCGGATATTTTTCTTTAAGCGTATCAGTAAAGCGGTAAAAAGTATCGAAAAAATCAATCTGTGCATATAAATCATTCAATACATCTGCCTGAGGGGTAGTTACAAGAACAGGAATTATCTTATGTTCATAACATAAATCTATGATTTTTGACACGGCTTCTATATTATATTGAAAACCTTCCTCACCCTTTTCTTCAGAATCTTTTGCCGTCCACCAATTAAAAAGGAATTCGCTGTGAGAAACAAAATCTTCTCTAGTTCGTGATAAAAAATCTGGCGCAATCTCTTTTTTGTTCATTATCAACAATCTTTTATAGGCTTTCCCTACAGTAAATAATGGGAAATAATTATAAAGTATATATTCCGTTTTTTTCCAACCTGGCAAATTCTCTTTGTCTAAAAAAGTGTAATATCTCCTATGATATTCCTTCATTATCCTTGTTACATCAAAATAAGAAATCGGTATAAGGACAACAGAATTTTGCGAAAAATTATTCAAATATTGTTTTAATACATAATAATTAAAAACATGATGCTGTGCTTTCATCCCAAAATTAAAAGTTACATATTCTGGGAAATCATTATAAATAAAAGTATAAAAACCATGCGAAGAACCTAAATTTGCAAGCTGAATATTCTCTGGAACATTTCTAAATTTTGCTTCATCACGCTGTTCTAACCAGTAATATGAATTTAGATAAGCAAAATTCAATACAAAAAGAAGTAGTATGAAAGGAACAATTATTAAGGATAGTTTAATTAGAAATCTTTTCATTATAAAATCCTAAAACTGAAAATAAATGAATTCTGCGGCTTCAAAAAGCCCTGCATCGACCATAAAATAAAAGACAGATGCAACAACTGCATAATACAAGAACCAGCGCACAGGCAGCGGCTTTTCCTTTATAAGCTCGCGGCCGTTTCGGTTTCTGGTAATAAAAGAAATAACCGCTATAACAGCAATATACAGCACACAAGAAAGCAATGTGATTTTTTTCAGTCCAAGCGTATACGGACGGAAAAATCCTTCGCCGAAACCGAGTGTGCCGTTTAAAAGCCCTGTCACAGACTGAATAATCTCTTTTGGAGCAAAGAACACCTTTTTTAAGGCAAGCAGAGCTTCTGCCGTTGTTGATGCCCTAAAGAAAATCCACGCAAGGCAGACAAGCGCAAATGTAAATGCAGCCTGAACAAACTGCCACCAGCGTTTTGTTTTTCCGTCTTCAGAAATGATGTGTACTTTGCGGAGAAATGTAGCACGCAGCGGCTTTGTAAGCACGCCGAAAACCTGATAAAGCCCATGCAGCGCGCCCCAAAGCACAAAATGAAACGCAGCACCATGCCACAAACCGCTTATCAAGAAAGTGACAAAAAGATTGAAGCAGCACCTTGCAGTACTGCACCGGCTGCCACCAAGCGGAATGTATACATAATCCTTAAACCATGTAGAAAGCGAAATATGCCAGCGCCGCCAGAATTCCGCTATGCTTTTTGAAAAATACGGCCGCTCAAAGTTGCGCATCAAATTAAAGCCCAGAACTTTCGCTGCGCCAATCGCTATATCAGAATAGCCCGAAAAGTCGCACAAAATCTGAAAAGCAAAAAATACTGTAGCAATTGCAATTGCTGTGCCGGAAGAACCTGCAATGTCGGCATAAGCCTTGTCTACATATTTGGCAAGCTGACCTGCGACAACTACTTTTTTGAACATGCCATAAGCCATAAGCTTGAGACCGTCAACAACTCTGTCATAATCAAAAGTGTGGTCAACCTTAAACTGCGGAAGCAGATTGCCTGAACGCTCGATAGGTCCGGCGACAAGCTGCGGAAAAAACGTAACAAAAAGCGCATAAGTTATAAAATTGTGCTCAGCTTTTATTGTTCCTCGGTAAACGTCAATTGAATAACCGAGAGCCTGAAAAGTATAAAAGCTTATGCCGACAGGCAGCAGCACAGAAAAAGCCGGTATCTTTGGCTGCAAGCCTGCTTTTGCACAGACAAACTGAACCGAATCCGAAAAAAAGCCGTAATATTTGAAGAAAAACAGAATCAGTAGATTTATTGTAAGCGAACCTGCAAGTATAAGCTTCTTTTTAAGCAGCGGATTTGCGCCAGACAAATCAGTTTTTTCCATTAAAAGGCCGCTCAGCCAAGTTATTACAACCGAAGTCAGAATAAGCAGCAGATAAGCCGGATTCCAGCACGCATAAAAGAAAAGACTTGCCACCAGCAGAAGGAGACGGCTGTACAGATTCTTTTTAATTTTGTGAGTACATACAAAATAAAGAACAGATATAACTAAAAAAAAGGCGTAAAACTGAACGCTGTTAAAAAGCATACGCTATTATAAGCAAATTGCATTACGATTATCAAGCAATATTGCAAAAACACGATTCTGAAAAATTCTGCTTTTATGAATAGACTTGAATGCTTTTTTTATGCTATTTTCCCTGCATGGAATTTATTTTAAGCTGTTCGTCGTGCATTGTGCGGCAGGTTGCACAGGTTACTTCTCTGCTGAAAATCGAAAAAACAAAGGCACAGGGCATTTTGCGCCAAGTTCTTGTGCAGCTTGCAGAAGCTGATTATTCAAAATGTACGCCGGAAATCATCGGCGAAACTTGGAATATTCTGGAAAAAGAAATTGGCTTCCGCGACGTTTACGGGCAGCTCAAACTGAAATATGACAGAGATGTGCTCTCGCAAAAAGACAAAGTGCTTTCTATTATATACAGCCAGCCCGATGATATGGCGAAATTCAGCAAGTCACTGTTTTTCGCCATTTACGGAAATCTTATAGACCTTGCAGCCGCCGACTATTTTGACGAAAAAGCTTTTTGGAGCAATGCCGAAAAAACATCGCTTGTTCCGTTTTCTGTTGATGACAGAAGCCGCCTCTTTGAAAAGCTGAAAAATGCAAAGTCTGTTCTGTACATAGGCGATAATTCAGGCGAAATTGCACTGGATAAGATTTTTATTCAGGTTATAAAGGAACTGTTTCCGCGCGTTAGCAGCACTTATGCTGTAAGGGGCTACGCCGTTCTGAACGACGTTACTTTGACAGACGCAGAAGCTGTGAACATGAAAGAAACTGCCGAAGTCATTTCAAACGGAAGCAAGGCGGCCGGCACAGTGCTTTCTACAGTTTCAGCTGAATTCCTTGAGCACTTTAACAACGCCGACGTCATAATCGCGAAGGGACAGGGCAACTTTGAAAGCCTCTACCCTTGCGACAGCCCGAACCTCTTTTATCTGCTCATGGCGAAATGCCCCGCCATAGCCTCAATCTTCGGCGTAAAGCCAATGACCCTAATCTGCAAACAAAACGAAAGCCAAACGTAAGCCCTGTGGCTTCAGCGTAAAAAAACAATACAGAAACTACATCAGCCAAGAGCCTGCTCTCGGCGAATTCCGTCACGCAAAAAGGCTTCGGCACTTCGTGCCTGCAGAATTTTTTGCGCGCCAAAACCCGCCTACGCAGACTCTTGCATGGTGCACAACGATTCCGTTTGGCTTTTGGCTGACGGAAATGTCACTTTTTGCTTTCGCAAAACCGACAGCTTGTGTATACACCCCCAAAAGTGAGCCGTTGTACACAATCTTTCAAGTTTTGCGCGGAGCGCGAAACTTGCAGTGGTGCGCCAGATTAGCTATTCCGTAGAATGAACTTATGCGCACCCGGGACTCTGAGCTGGTTTCCTCCCTTGCCCTTATTGTAATTTTACCCATTTTTCCTTATTATTTGTTCCTGCATTCATTTGGTATGACTGCTTTATAGGAGAAATAATGGAATTCACACAAGAATCTGTCGATGCGCTCGTTGTAAACGAAGTTGACATCATGAAAAAAATCGCAGGAGAATTGAACATTCAGCTACAGCAGGTCAGCGCTGTAATAAGCCTTTTTGAAGAGGACTGTACTGTAGCTTTTATCAGCCGTTACCGTAAAGACAAAACCGGGAATCTTGATGAAGTTCAGGTTTTGAACATTGACCACTCTTACAAATCATATAAAAATCTTGAAGAACGCCGCATAGAAATTGTAAAAGGCGTTTTTGCGCAGGGCAAGCTTACAGACAGTCTGTACGAAGCAATTATGGCAGCCACAACTTTGGCTGCACTTGAGGACATCTGGGCACCGTTCAAGAAAAAGAAGAAGACACGAGGCATGGTTGCAGCTGAAAAAGGTCTTGAACCGCTTGCAGACGCAATGCTTGAAATGAACGACGCCGAAATCGAAAAAGAAGCTGAAAAATATATTAAGACTGACAACGAAGATCCGGCTCTTAACGTAGAATCTGCTGCTGACGCACTTGCTGGTGCAAAAGACATTATTGCAGAGCGCGTAAGCCAGGAAGCCAAAAACCGCGAAGCCGTTCACAATCTTTATATGACAAGCGGCAACATTATAACAAAGGGAATTGTGCCGGAAGGACAGGACGAAGAGCAGGCGCAGAAAGTTTCAACTTACCAGATGTACTGGGACTACAAAGAACCGCTCAATCAGGTTAAGCCGCACAGAATTCTTGCGATTAACCGCGCAGAACGTGAAGGTGCGCTTGAAGTTACAATCGATGTAGATGTTGATTCGGCTGTTGAGCTGCTTCAGAAACATGAGAAAATCAACAATCATTATCATAAAGAAGCTATCGAGGACGGCGTTGTACGCCTGCTTTCTCCGTCTGTTGTGCGCGAAATCCGAAGCGATGAAACAGACGAGGCAGATGCACATGGCATAGGCGTTTTCAGCGAGAACCTCAAAAATCTTTTGATGACACAGCCGATTAAGGGCAGCCGCGTTCTCGGCATTGACCCGGGCTACCGAAACGGCACAAAATGCGCCGCTCTGGACGAAACCGGCAAATACTTGGGCTTTTTCAAAATCTTTCAGGAACAGAATCCGAAAGAAGCTTATGATTTAATCAATGACGCAATCGACAAGTACGACATTCAGGTTCTCGCCGTCGGCAACGGCACAGGCAGCCAGGAAGTTCAGGCTATTGTAAGTAAGGTTATAAGCGAAAACTACGCAAACAGCGACGTAGAATACACCGTTGTAGACGAGTCAGGCGCTTCAGTTTATTCTGCAAGCCCGATCGGAACAGAAGAATTCCCGGATCTTGACGTTATGGTTCGCGGCGCAATTTCTATGGGACGCCGCCTTCAAGACCCGCTTGCCGAGCTTTGCAAAATTGACCCGAAAGCCATCGGCGTAGGCCTTTATCAGCATGACGTAAACCAGAAAAAGCTCGCCGAACAGCTCGACGAGGTTGTAAGTTCAGTTGTAAACAATGTCGGCGTAAACTTGAACACAGCAAGCTACATGCTTTTGAAATACGTTTCAGGCATCAACTCAAGCACAGCTAAAAAAATTGTAGCTTACCGCGACGCAAACGGAAAAATCAAAAGCCGCGAAGACTTGAAAAAAGTTCCGGGACTTGGACCAAAAGCTTTTGAACAGTGTGCCGGCTTCTTGAAAATCGCCGAAAGCGCAGACCCGCTCGACAACACTTGGGTTCACCCTGAAAATTATGATGTTGCCCGCGAAGTGTACAAATCTGTAAAAACAGGCGACAAAATCAGCGCAGAAACACGCAAAACTTTGTGCGAAAAATATAAGCTCGGCGAAACAACGCTCAACGACATTATCGAAGAACTTCAAAAACCGAACCGCGACCCGCGCGACGACTACCCTGCACCGATTATGCAGAAAGGCGTTCTTCAGTTTGAAGACTTGAAAGAAGGCATGAAAGTTACGGGCAAAATCAAAAACGTCGTAGACTTCGGCGCATTTGTTGACATCGGGCTTCACGAAACAGGCTTGATTCACATTTCAGAGTTGAGCGACTCGTTTGTTTCAGACCCGATGGACGTTTTGAAAGTTGGTGACGTAAAAGAATTCAGAATTATCGGACTTGACAGCGACAGACGCCGCATAAGCCTTTCTCTTAAGAGCGAATCTGCCAGAAGCGGTGCGCCAAAACAGGGCGGCTCTTCTGAAGGCGGCAAAAAGCGCGTTGTTGTACGCAAGGCAGGCGACAAGCCTAAGGACTTCAAAAAGTCAGACCGCCCGCAGCGCAGCTATTCGGGTTCAGACGACGGCATGACATACAACCCGTTTGCCGCCCTTCTGAAAAAATAAGTCTGTGTCATTGCCGTACTCGATACGGCAATCTCAAGCTCGCCAGATTATCGGGTCAAGCCCGATAATGACATGGCTGCCATATAATACAAGCTTTTTGAGAGCAGAAAACATGAAAGACCCTAGAATTGACATACTTGCGCAAAACATTGTGAACCATTCGATTAAGGTAAAACCCGGTGACAGAGTTTTGATTCAGAATAACAACGTGATGCCGGATTTTATCAAGGCACTTGTGCGCGCAACTTACAAAGCAGGCGGAATGCCTTTTGTTTCGCTTAAAGACATTTCAGTTGAAAGAGAGCTTATGCTCGGTGCTACCGAGGAACAGCTCAAAATACGCGCTGAAATCGAGCTTTCCGAAATGAAGCAGATGAACTGCTTTGTCGGTTTTAGGGCAATGCAGAATTTATACGAGCAGTCTGACGTGCCGGCTGAAAAAACCGCCATGTACCAGAAGCTTTATTACGAGCCTGTGCACATGCAGCAGAGGCTCAACCACACACGCTGGGTTGTTATGCGCTGGCCGACTGCCGCAATGGCGCAGCTTTCGGGCATGAGCCTTGAAGCATTTGAAGATTTCTATTTTGACGTGTGCTGCCTTGACTACGCAAAAATGTCTAAGGCAATGGATCCGCTCGTTGAATTAATGGAAAAAACTGACAGAGTGCGCATTGTGTCTCCGGCAACTGAAACCTGCGCCGGAACAGATTTGAGCTTCTCTATAAAAGGGCTTCCTGCAATCAAATGCGACGGTGCATGCAACATACCTGACGGCGAAGTTTACACCGCGCCGGTCAAAGATTCTGTAAACGGGAAAATCTCGTACAATACGCAAAGTCTTGAAGGCGGCTTCTTATACGAAAATATCAGCTTTGAGTTTAAAGACGGAAAAATCGTAAAAGCAAGCGCAAACAACACCGAGCGCATAAACAAGGTGCTGGACACAGATGCCGGCGCGCGCTTTGTCGGTGAATTTGCGCTCGGCGTAAACCCATACATTCTGTCGCCGATGAAAGAAACGCTGTTCGACGAGAAAATTTCAGGCTCAATCCACTTTACGCCGGGCAACAGCTACGACGACTGCGACAACGGCAACAAAAGCGCCGTTCACTGGGATTTGGTGCTGATTCAGCGCCCCGAATACGGCGGCGGCGAAATCTGGTTTGACGACGTGCTTATCCGCAAAGACGGCCGCTTTGTGCTTCCGTCTTTAGAAGGACTTAACCCTGAGAACTTAAAGTAAACCTGAAAGGCTCAAGCGGTACGCTTCCGTTTTTAGAGAAAAGCGTTACTTCAGGCGGACAGTCTACAAAAAGATAGCGCAGCTCAAGAATTTCCGCGTCGGTCGCGTAAGCTTCTGCCAAATCAACTTGGATTGTGCTGCCGTCTAAAAGCTTTGCCTTTAAAGGCACAACCGCATTTTTGCCGCCCTGCTTTATAAGCGCGGTAAAGCCCGAAATTTCTTTTGCGTGGCAGACAAGCACGTCTTTTCCGCAGTCTACATTAACAATAGCTTCCCCGTCTTTTAAGCTGCATGACACAGCTTTAGGCACAAGCGGCGCAGTCTGTTCGCCATAAGCAAGGCGCAGAGCCTGCTCTGCACAGCGCCGTCCCACAGTCGCCTTGTCTTCGGGGTGAAGCTCATTCCATTCACCGCAGTCTATCAATGAAGCCACAGCCGCATTACCAAGCTTTTTAGCGGCGTCATGCTGCTGTTCGCGCAAAAATGCCCAGTCGCATTTATCTGTCAGCAGATTCACGTCATTAAAACATGGAAGTTCCGCAATGATAAAAGGCATTATCATTTTAGGACAGTGCACAAAATGTTCGCGCCAGTCTTCTATCATTTTTTCAAGCAGAGCCGAATATTCGGCGTATTTTTCTGCATTAGATTCGCCCTGATACCAGACTGCGCCTTTCACAGCGTAATCAAAACACTGCTCGAGCATTCCATAATATAAGGCTGAAGGTTCCCACTCAAAGAAATGCTCGTCGCTTCTCGGTTCTACCGAACAGCTTATGCGGCTCTGCCACTCGCCTTCTAGGCTAATGTACACACCGCCGTCAGCAATTTTTTGCTTTAGAAGATCCGGCTGGTAAACTTTGGTGACTGCACCTGTGTCAAAGACTTTCTGCCAGTCTGTGTCTTTTATAATGTCGCCCGAAAAGAGAGCGTAAGGTCTTAGCGGAATAAAACGCGCGCCGCCGCTTCTGCCCGACGACACAACGCGCACCGCAATGCGGTTTTTGCCCTCGTGCAATAAATCCGGGTCAATTTGGTAACGCCGCGGCGGGTAAAGGTACCATGTTGTTCCGACTTTTGTTCCGTTCACCCAGACAAAATCAAGATCTACGATAGTACCAAGCCAGAGCCACGCACCGTTCTTTTTAAAAGCGGAAATCTGCTCCACCGAAAGTTCAATCTCTTTTTGAAGCCAGATTACGCCTGCAAAGCTTTTGTCCGCAAGTTCGCCCGGCAGGTTCAGTGTCTTTTCGTTTTCAAAAGGCTTTTCGTGCCAGTTCTGCGGCGTGCCGGTGTCGCCCTCATTGCAAAGCCTGTTCCAGCGTTCAAGCCCTGCTTCTATGCGCTCTTTCAATTCTTTACGGAAAGCTACGCTAAGGCACTTTTTGCGCCGTTCCGCATAATCCGGAAAAGCTTCAAGGCTTTTTTCGCCCATCCATGACGTTACAGGCGAACCGCCCTGCGCCGCAAGAATTATTCCGACTGTTACGCCGAGCTTTTCCGAGAGCGTTTTTGCAAAAAAGTAGCCGCTGCCCGAAAAAGCCGCGATTGTTTCGCTTGAAGCTGCCTGCCATACAGGCTTTTCCGCAGAAACGCCGGATTCAGAGCCTTCATCAAGCACGCCGTCTGCTGCTTCAGAATTTGAGTTGTAGCGCACTTTTATAGGCACAGTGAACATGCGGATTTTTCCGTTTTTGGGCGCGGTCATTTCCTGCGGAAATTTGTAGCGGAGTCTGTCCATTGGAAGCTGCATGTTAGACTGACCTGAACAAAGCCAGACTTCGCCGATGCAGACATCGCTTAGAGAGATGCGATCGCCGTTTGAGCAGCTTATTTCCATTGTTTCGCCGGTGCAGGCTTCTCCGCAATTTACGGTAATGCGCCAGCGTCCGCTGTCTTTTACGGCAGTTTCATATTTTTTGTTGCAAAACTGAATTGTTACAGTTGTTCCGGCAGCAGCACCGCCTGAAATTGTTGTACCGGCATTTTGCTGCAAAACCATGCCGGACGTAAAAAGCATAGAAACAGATAAATTATTCACGCTTTTAATATACTAACCTGCAAAATCCGCCTAAATCAGCAAAATCACCTAAAATTCATTTGAAATTTCATTGGACATCGAATTATATGTAAATTTCATTTGAAATTTCGTTAGATATAAAACTAGTAGCCATATTTCAAATGAAATTTTGCCCAAAATGCAAAAAGCAAGCAAATTTCAAATGAATTTTCGTTCAAAATACAAAAAGCAGTCAAATTCCATTTGAAATTTCACTCAAAATGGCAAAAGCAGACAAATTTCATTTGATATTTCGTCCAAAATGCGAAAAGCAGGCAATTTTCATTTGATATTTTGTTCAAAATGGAACATTGTACATAACTTTTCTAGTTTTCGCGAAGTGGAAACTAGCAGGGTTTGCCGATGTATCTCTTTCTGTAGATTATGCCCAGTTGCAAACCCGACATTTGAATTTTGGCTCTAAATGGGAAAAGCATACAAAGACTGCCGGTTTTGTGAAGCAGTTTTTGTGAAACAAAAACTCCGGCACTTTTCGCTGAAAGAACTTCAACGGACGATAAAACTATCGCGAAAAGCAGCTTCAATCTGCTTTTTGGGCAAATTGAAGCTTTCTGCTAAATTTGGCTTAAACGGTGCGGCGTTCGATGTGAGCGCCGAGGCTTTGAAGTCGTTCGGTCAAATGTTCGTAGCCACGCTCAACCTGATAGACGTTGCGGATTACGCTTTCGCCATGCGCGCTCATTGCGGCAATTATCATAGCCATGCCTGCACGCACATCGGGCGACACAAGCTCAGAACCATGAAGGTTGCTCGGGCCGGAAACAACGGCGCGGTGCGGGTCGCAGAGCGTAATGCGCGCGCCCATGCCGATAAGCTTGTCAACAAAGAACATTCTCGACTCGAACATCTTCTCGTGGATTAGCACAGTTCCCTCAACCTGAGTTGCAACAACAGTCATAATGCTTGTCAAATCTGGGGGGAAGCCCGGCCATGGCGAATCGTCAATTTTTGGAATCATGCCGCCAAGGTCGGTGTTTACTTTCATAGGCTGACCTGAATGAACGGTGAGCGTATCGCCTTCAATTGTCCACGAAATGCCGAGCTTGCCGAACGCAAGCTTTATAGGGCGCATGTCGCGGGCGTTTACGCCGGTAATTGTAATTGAGCCTTTTGTAGCCGCCGCAAGCCCGATAAACGAGCCGATTTCCATGTAATCAGGCCCGATTTCGTATTCACAGCCATGAAGCGAAGCAACGCCTTTGATTGTCAGAATATTAGAGCCGATGCCTGTAATTTCTGCACCCATTGCATTGAGCATTTTGCAGACATCCTGAACGTGCGGCTCGCTTGCGGCATTTGTAATTATCGTTTCGCCCTCGGCAAGAACCGCCGCCATAACGGCATTTTCTGTTGCAGTTACAGATGCTTCATCAAGAAAAATGTCCGCGCCAATCAGCTTGTTCGCAGAAAACTTGAACCTTCCGTTTACAGAAACCTGTGCACCAAGTTCCTGCAAGGCAAGAAAATGCGTATCAAGACGGCGGCGGCCTATTACGTCGCCTCCCGGTGGCGGCAGAATTGCCTTGCCGGTGCGTGCAACAAGCGGTCCTGCAAACAAAATTGAAGCCCTTATTTTTTTGGAATGTTCTATAGGAATTTCACTTTCTTTTATATCTTTAGCATGAAGAACGTATGTATTTGAATCTTGTTTTTTAACTGTTCCGCCAAGAGCCTTGAATATATCGAGCATTACGCCGACATCTTCGATTTCAGGAATATTTTTAAGTGTGACAGGTTCAGCCGAAAGCAGAGCAGCGGCAATGCAAGGCAGCGCAGCATTTTTGTTTCCGCTGGCTTTAATTGTGCCCTTAACCGGAAAGCCGCCTTCAATCAGATATTCGTACATTGAATCCTCTTTTAATAAATAGATAACTTTTTAAATATCGGAAAATAAAAACGCAACCTAACGAAAAATAAGCAGAAATTACATAAGACAAGAGTCCGCTCTCGTCGAATTCTGGGAACGCGTCTAGTTAGAGCTACAAATCAAGTTTTATCAGCGTCCCCCAAGTTTTCGCAAGCGAAAACTTGCAGGGTTTGCCGTATAAGCTGTATTCATAGATTTGCTCAAACGCAAACCCGTCAGCCTTTGTAGCTTTCCAAGGCTTTGGCGAGCTGGTCGGGGCAGCTTGTCGGTCTGAAACCGCAGCGTATGCCTTTAAGACGGCTGATTACGTCCTCAACTTTCATGCCCTCTACAAGAGCAGAAACGCCCTGTGTGTTGCCGCTGCAGCCGCCTGTAAATTTTACGTTGTGCACAATGCCGTCAGTTACGTCAAAATCAATTTTTGTGGAACAAGTTCCGCTTGTCTTATAAGTCATAGTTTCCCCTTTCAGTTTTTAACAGTTTCCCGCGTCCATCTTGCAGCGCAGCTTCAAGCACGCGCGGGAATGACACAAGCTTATCAGCGCATTCCTTTGTCATAGGGAATGCCTTCGGCTTTAGGTGCTTTTGAGTGCTTAGACGTAAACGCAAGCACAATAAGCGAAATAATGTACGGGAGCATATTATAGACAGTGCCCGGCAAATTCAATGCCTTAAGCACGTCATAGCCGGTGTAGACATTTGAAAGCGCGCGGAAAAAACCGAAAAGCAGCGCGGCAAGCGCAATTCTTGTAGGCTTCCACTGCCCGAAAATCATAACAGCAAGAGCAAGAAAGCCGAAGCCTGCAACACCGTTCTCAAATTTCCACTGGCTTACACCGGCTGTAATATAGGCTGTGCCGCCCAAACCGCCGAGCGCCCCGGAAATAAGCACACCGGCATAGCGCATTTTGTACACGTTAATTCCGACAGAATCTGCCGCCTGAGGATGCTCGCCGCAAGCGATAAGCCTTAAGCCGAACTTAGTCTTGTAAAGTGCAAGATATGCCGCAACAAGAGCAATTACCGAAACAACGATAAACCAGTTGAATTCGTAACTGCCGATATGGATTATCAGCGCGTTTTTTTGGTCAATGTACTTTACCGTAGACGAAACATCGTCAGCGTTGCGGCTCATGTTTATGGCGCGAACAACAACTGTTGCAACGGCTGTGCCCAAAAGGTTCATCGCCGTACCGACCAAAGTCTGGTCAGCGTTAAACTTAATCGAAGCAACGGCAAGCATAAGCGAATAAACCATACCGAAGAGCACGCTCACCAGAAGCACAACCAGAATAATCACAAAAGCAGGCGTTTTCGGGCTCATCATGTTCATGGCAAGAGCACCGCCAAGTGCGCCTATAACCATAATGCCTTCAAGCCCGATGTTGATAATGCCAGAATGTTCGCTGAAATAGCCGCCAAGTGCAACAAGCAGAAGAACAGCCGCAAAAATCAAAGTATATTGTATTAAAAGCATAAACTCTCCTTATTCACCTGCGTTTGCGTTTGCAGTTTCTTTTTCTCTTTTGGCAAGAATTCCGTTAAGAATTGTCTTTAAGAAAAGCACAAAACCGCAAAGATAGATAATTATAGAAGAAATCAAGTCTGAAATCTGCGAAGAATAAACCGACTTGTTGATGAGTGTTCCGCCGTCTGTTATATGCTGAATAAAATAAGACGAAAAGATTGCGCCAATCGGATGAAGCCCGCCCAAGAACGCGGCAGCAATTCCGTTAAAGCCCATAGCCGGAAGATTTGTCGAAGAGCACGACCACTGCTCAAAGCCGCTCAAGTAATAAAAAGCCGCGCCCATTCCGGCAAGACCGCCTGCAATAGCCATTGTAACTATGATGTTGCGGTTTTCGTTCATACCGCAATATTTTGCCGCATGCTTGTTCAAGCCGGTGGCTTTCAGCTCATAGCCGAATTTTGTCTTATCAAGCAGAATCCAGATTAATACTGCCATAATCACAGAAAGAATGATTGCGACTGTAACGTATTTGTTTTTGCCGAAAACCGCGCCAAGCCCAAGTGTAGGCAGCGCACCTTTCGGGTTGGTGTTAAGCAGCGCGACAACATGCGGACTTGTCGGCTCTTTAACCGGAGAAAGAAGCATGTTCACGCAATAAAGCGAAATCCAGTTGAGCATTATGCACGAGATAACCTCGTTTACGTTGCACTTTGCCTTCAAAAAGCCTGAAATTGAACCCAAAAAAGCACCGGCGAGAACCGCAAGCACAAGGCACACATACCATGGTGCGCCGAGTTTGAGCGCAAAATACATTGCGACACCTGCTCCGGCAACATACTGCCCTGCCGCACCAATGTTGAAAAGCCCTGTCTTATAGGCAAACAAAACCGAAAGCGAGCACATCAGAAGCGGTGCGGTCTTTACAAGAGTTGTGCCCAAGGCGCGCTTTGTCATTACAGGCTTTGTATACCAAAAATAGTTCTTGATAATTACGCTTATAGCCTTTGCCGCCTCGTTCGGGTTAATTATCAGCAGAACAATAAAGCCGATTAAAAGCCCTGCAAAAATGCAGAACAAAGACGTAAGCACAGACTGCACAAGCGGATTTTTCAAAATGTTTTTCTTAGTCTGACTACTCATTTACAGCCCCCTTCGCAGTCTGTCTTTTTGCACCTGCCATATAAAGTCCAAGCTCTTCCTGCGTAATTGAATCTGACTTGAATTCTCCGGTGATTTCGCCTTCAAACATTACAAGAATTCTGTCGCTTACGTTCATTACTTCGCTAAGCTCAAAACTGACAAGAAGAACGGCTTTGCCCGCATCGCGCTGGGCGACAAGCTGTTTGTGGATATACTCAATTGCACCGACATCAAGTCCGCGTGTAGGCTGAACGGCTATAAGCAGCTCAGGGTTTTTGTCGATTTCTCTTGCAATAATGGCTTTCTGCTGGTTGCCGCCCGACATGCTGCGCGCCTTTGTTACCGCGCCCTGCCCTGAGCGTATGTCGTACTGCTTTATAAGCTTGTCTGCATAGCTTCGGATTGACTTGCGCTTTAAGAAACCGGCTTTATTTGTAAATTCGTCCTCGAAATAGCGTTCAAGAACTATATTGTCTTCAAGTGAATAATCAAGGACAAGCCCGTACTTGTGTCTGTCTTCAGGAATGTGGCTCATGCCGAGAATAGAACGCTTCCTGATAGACATATTGGAAATGTCTTTGCCGCACAAAGAGATTGAGCCGCTTTTTATTGGCGAAAGTCCTGTAAGCCCATGCACAAATTCGGTCTGGCCGTTTCCGTCTATACCGGCAATTGCAACAATTTCGCCGCGGCGAACCTGAAGGTTTACGTTGTTTACAGAATTTTTGTGGTGGTGCGGGCCTGCGACGCACATATCTTTTACATCAAGAATCACTTCGCCCGGCTCAGAAGGCTGCTTGTCAACTTCAAACTTAACCTGCCTTCCGACCATCATGCTCGAAAGTTCTTCTGCGGTTGTGTCTTTTATGTTTACTGTTCCAATGTATTTGCCTTTGCGCAGAACAGAACAGCGGTCTGCAACGCTTAATATTTCCTGAAGCTTATGCGAGATAAACAGAATGCTTTTTCCTTCTTTTGCAAGGTTCCGCATAATTTCCATAAGCTCGTTTATTTCCTGCGGAGTAAGAACAGCGGTAGGCTCGTCAAAAATAAGAATGCTGTTGTCTCTGTAGAGCATTTTCAAAATTTCGGTGCGCTGCTGCATACCGACGGTGATATTTTCGATAATGGCGTCAGGGTCAACTTTAAGATTGTACTTTTCAGAAAGGGCAATAACTTTTTTGCAGGCTTCTTCTTTCTGCAAGAAACCGGCTTTAGTTTCTTCCACGCCAAGAATGATATTGTCTAAAACTGAAAAACACTCAACCAGCTTGAAATGCTGATGAACCATGCCGATTCCGAGTGCATTGGCATCATTCGGGTCTTTTATATGAACCTCTTTGCCGTCTTTGAGAATTTTCCCCTCTTCTGCCTGATAAAGCCCGAAAAGAACGCTCATGAGCGTAGATTTGCCTGCTCCGTTTTCGCCAAGCAATGCGTGAATCTCGCCTTTTTTAAGCTGAATCGTAACATTTTCGTTTGCAATAATTCCCGGAAATTTTTTGGTTATTCCGAGCATTTCTATGGCATAAGTTTCGCCCATGTACACTCCTTATCAGTACGCCAAAAAAAAGGTTCTCTCAAAAAATTTTTCAAGAGAACCTTTCCGCTAAATGCTAAAGCTTATTATTTGATGTTTCCGTAGTAGTTTACTCTTACAGCAGCATCAGGCTCTTTGTCGATAGCGTCAGAAACTGTGATCTTGCCGTTGTACATATCTGCTACGAGCTGATTGTACTCGTCCTGACCGAAGTCGCCGCCCCAGACTGTTGATTCTGGCAAGCCGACATAGTTCTTTGACGGATCTTCTGAAACGAGACCGAGTGTTTCGATTTTTCCGGCATATTTGTCCCAGTTGCCGTTCAAGATTGTCTCTGTAAGAAGTGTATTAACTGTAGCAGCAAGACCCTTCATAGCAGATGTAACTGTAAGTCCCGGTTCGTAAGCATCAATTGTAGGCTTCTGATCAACGTCAACGCCGATAACCTTTTTGCCCTTGAGTTTTTTGGCAGCTTCAGCAGCAGAAGTATAGATACCGCCGCCGCATGCGAATACAACTTCAACATGCTTGTCTTTGTACCATGTATCCATGTAAGCAGTAATGTCTGCATCGCCGTAGAACTGGTTGCCGTAAACGTATTCGATTGTCACGTCTTTTTCGCACTTAAGCTCTTTTGCAGCGTCGCTTGCACCCTGAACATAACCGTAACCGTAGCGGATAACAGCCGGAACAGCCATGCCGCCGAGGAAGCCGAGGTGTCTGAAACCGAGTTTTACAGCAGCATAACCTGCCATGTAACCTGCAAGTTCCTCTTTGTAGATTGCGCAGTAAACTGTCTTTGTATTGTAGTAGTCGCCTACATTGTACTTAGAAGGATTGTAGTCATAGTTTGGAATTGCAGCTGCGAGAATGTCGCCTGCGGCAACGTCCAATGCGATGAATTTAACATCATCGTAGTTTGGTGAAACTTCAACGATTGTGCCTGCAAAAGCGTAGCCAGGGCAGAGAATAACGTTGAAACCTTCAGCGATTGCCTGTTCAATTGCAGAAACGCGGTCAGATGTTGAGTCTGAAGCAGGACGGAAATATTTATACTCAAGGTTGTTTGCGCTACAGAATTTCTTTCCGGCTTCGTATGTAATCTGGTTGAAAGATTCGTCTGTAATGTCGCCATAGTCTGTTACCATTGCAACTTTATACTTAGTTTCTTCTTTCTTATCAGATTTGCCTGTCTTTGCAGATTCAGCTTTTCCGGCAGATTTTTCTACTTTTGCAGCAGAACCAGATTCGCCGTTGCCGTTACCAGCGCCTTTTCCTTTCTTTGAGCACGAAATGAATGACATCATTGCAAGTGCACAACACAAAACAAATAAAATCTTCTTCATAAAGATTGCCTCCGTATGTGCTCAATTATAACTGCAAGCACAATATAATTCAATTTGATTTTTTAAGTTTTTCAGCGTTCTTTAGCCCACAACTTTACAAGCTCAACAAGCACTTCTTCTGCACAGACCATCTGCGCAAGAGAAGCCCACTCGCTTTTTGAGTGGAAATTATGCCCGCCTGTAAAGACATTCGGCGTAGGCAGCCCAAGCTCTGTAAGCCTTGAGCCGTCAGTGCCGCCCCGGATAGGCACAAGCTTAGGTTCTATGCCTGTATTAAGCAGCGCCTTTTTCAGCATGTCTGCAACAAGCGGGTTTTCTTGAATTTTTTGGAACATATTAAGATACTGCTGCGTAATCTTCACATTTGCGCGTCCGCCCGGAAACTGCGCCTCTACAGCCGAAGCAAGCTGCTTTACTGTATTTATGCGCCGTTCCATTCCGTCTGCCTCAAAGTCGCGCAGGAACAAAACAACTTTTGCGCTTTCAATGTGGCCTGAAATTTCCATTGGAGCGTAGAAGCCCTGACGGCAGTCTGTAGTTTCGGGCTTTTCTGCCGGCGGAAGCATCTGCACAAAAGAAGAAGCCATGCTTATGGCGTTTACCATGTCAGGGCGCGCTGTGCCGGTGTGCATTGCCCTGCCTGCAAAGTCGATTTCGGCTTTATAAGCATTGAAGCACTCAATCTCGATTTCGCCTGCGTGCCCGCCGTCAAAAGTATAGCACTGCTTTGAATGAAACCAGTCAAGCGGCACATTGTCCATGCCATGCCCGGTCTCTTCATCTGGAGAAAAGACTATCTCAAGCTCACCATGCGGAATGTTTTTTGCAATAATCTCAGCGATGCCCGTCATAATGACTGCAATTCCGGCTTTGTCGTCTGCGCCAAGCAAAGTCGTACCGTCGCTAGTAATTATTGTGTCGCCAGAAGCTTCGGCAAGAAACTTGTCTTTTGACGGCTCAAGCACCGTACCGCCGTTCAACTTTATGGCAGCACCGTCATAATTTTTGTGAACCTGCGGCTTTACGTTTTTGCCATCAACTTCGTCTACTGTGTCTATATGTGCAAGAAAACAGACTGGCGGCACGCTTTCAAGCCCTTTTGTTGCAGGAATTCTTGCGCAGACGTAGGCGTGCTCTGTAACAGTTACATCCGTAACGCCGAGTTTCTTCAACTCTGCTTCTAGGCTCTTGGCAAAAACGCGCTGCTGTTCTGTTGAAGGCTGAACACCGCTGTCTGCCGCGGCAGAATCGCTTGTAGTCCATATCGAAACATAAGACAAGAACCGCTCCAAAAGCGGCTCTGCTATATCAGCTTTTGAAATATGATTTGTGTAATTCATAGCTTAAGATAAGCCATTTTGCCCAGTTTGGCAAATACGCGTTAAATTGAACCGTCTTCACCGGCTTCCGGGGCTGTAGCGGCACTTTTTTTCGATGCGGCTGCCGGCTTTTTCTTTTCAGGCTGAATCATACCGAAAAGGCTTCCGCAGATTCCGGCGATTAAATGCACAATTTCAGTATTGCCGCCGCCTGTGCTGCTTATGCTCTGCCCTGTGTAAAGCAGAAGAAGCAGCACGCACGAAACCGGCACAACCTGCTTTTTTATGCTCATGTACACAGTCAGCAGAATCATCATAAACGCAATGCAGCCCGCACCGCAAAGCGGCACAGCCAAAAAGCAGACGTTCAAAACGCCGGTAACAAACGCACAGACTGAAAACATAAGCAGCAGAAGCTTTGTGCCGTAAAGCTTTTCAAGCTGCGGCCCGAGCAGAAGAATAAAGCTTAAGTCGCGCACAAGACCTGCCCAGTGCCTCTGCCCGAATATATGGAAGAAAAGCCTTAGATAATGCACAGGATTCCTAAAATTGAATGCGGTAGCTTCAGCCTTAAAAGACGTAGGCGCAGAAAAAAAGCCGAGAAGCCCCACCGCGCCGCGGCTTTCCGCAATAGTGTTCAAGACCATAATCAAAATGGAAATAACCGCAAAAATAATAACCAGCGGAGAATCAAAATAAAAGCTTATAAACTTTGACTTTTTACGCGATGCCATAAAACCCTCTGAAAAAATGCTTTTAAATATTTTCGGACAATATTCCAGTCTGACAAATACTGATTTTTTTTATTGCTTTTGATAAACTGCAAACACGAGATTAAAATGAATCAGGCACAGAACGAAAAAATTATAGATTTTCATGCACACATTTATCCGCGGAAAATTGCGGAGAAGGCAACCGAAAATGTCGGCAAGTTTTATGACGCAAAAGCTTCTTATTGCGGTTTGGCAGAAGAACTGCTTGAAAGCGGCGGCAGAATCGGTGTTTCAAAATATGTGGTTCATTCGGTTGCAACAAAGGCAGAACAGGTTGAGTCTGTAAACAATTTTATAATTGAATCATGCAGACGCTACAGCGAATTTATCGGTTTTGCGACTTATCACCCGGATTACAAAGACTTTGACAAAGAGCTTGACCGCATTCAGATTGCAGGGCTTAAAGGCGTAAAAATGCACCCCGATTTTCAGAAATTTCAGGTTGACACGCCGCAAATGGACGGCTTTTACACAAGCCTTGAAGAGCGCGGGCTGCCAATTCTGTTTCATGCAGGCGACTGCCGCTTTGATTTTTCGGGGCCGGTGCGCATAAGCCGCGTTCTGAACAAACACCCTAAGCTCAAGGTTATTGCGGCGCACTTTGGCGGCTACACTGAATGGGAAGATTCGCTTGAATATCTGGCTGAGCGCGACGTCTGGTTTGACACATCAAGCTCTTTGTGGAAGCTTCCGCTTGAAAAGGCAGACGAGCTTATCAAAGTGCATGGCGCAGACAAATTCCTTTTTGGAAGCGACTTTCCGATGTGGGATCACGAAACCGAATTTCAGAGGTTCAACAAGCTTTGTTTTACAGCCGAGGAGCGGAAGGCTGTGCTTTACGGCAATGCGGCGAAGCTTTTGGGCTTATAAAAGCAGCCGGTCATTATCGGGCGTGACCCGATAATCTTGCACAAAGATTGCCGTATCAAGTACGGCAATGACACAAAATCATTTCGGGGTGCGGGCGACGAGAACCATTGTTTTGGCGTTCTGGTCGTATTTAGACAAATCAAAGCCGCCGAAAATCTCTACAGATTCAAAGCCGCACCCGAGCACAAGTTTTCTAAGCTCCGGGGCAGAATAAAGCCGCTGAACAAAGCAGTGCTCTATGCGTTTGCCTGTCTTGTTGTCTATCAAAATCCAGCGCGAGCGCAAGCCTTCCCATGCGCCTTCTACGGTAAATTCAGTCAAAACGGTTTTGCCGGCGCGCTCAAACCATTCGCCTTCAATAAAGTTCCGCACAGCAACTTCGCGACTCAATAATTCCATTACAAAACAGCCGCCCGGTTTTACGCACTTTGCTATGCTCTTTATAATTTTCAAGTCTTCTTCAACAGAGCTGCAATAACCGAAAGACGTGTACAAATTGCACGCTGCGTCAAACTTTTTGGCAGATTCATAAGTCCGCATGTCAGCGCGGATTAATTCTAGCGGCACACCCTCGTCGTCGGCGGTTTCTTTTGCGGCGTCTAAAAAAGACTGCATTATATCTACGCCGGTAACTTTTAAGCCCAATAAGGCAAATTCTACGCTTACCCTGCCCGGCCCGCAGCACGCGTCAAGAATACTTGAACCAGCCGAAAGCTCCGCAATCTTGCAGACGGCTTCTGCAACGCCGGGCGCTTCTGCCCAATGCTGCGCGTCAAACATAATAGGCCCGTATTCAAGCCAGAAATTCTCTTTTTCAAACCATTCTTCTGCCATTTTTTCCACCTTTTCACACAAAAATAATTTTAACACAGAAATAAAGTAAAAACAAATTGAGATTTTGACGTTTTTTTAGAAAAATCTCGAAAATTTCTAAAACATCGTGTATAATTCTCTTTGGCTCTATCCAAAAGGAAATATATGTTCAACCGGCGGAATACTGCACAAAAAATAACAATTCTACTCTTTTTATGCTCTGTTCTTTTCTTAGGCTGTTCTAAAAAGGCTCCTGAACGCATAACCTTTGATGACGGATGGGCTTGGGCAGCACCTTATTTCCAGAATATAGAATTTATTCCCGTATCAATAACTACATTGCATAATATCGCAAAGCTTGTTCCAGAAAGAAAAGGCTATGTCTGGCTTCAAAACTTCTTTACTATTCCTGCCGGTTTGCAGGATAAAGAACTCGGCTTGTATATCGGAAATGTTGAAATTGCCTGTTCAATTCAGATAAACGGCATTGAAATCGGTAACTGCGGACGTTTTCCGCCTAATGAATTTTCACAGGGCACAGGCGCTTCATATTTTCTCATTCCGCAGTCATGCCTGCACATGACAGGCACAAATGAGCTTATCATCAAGGTTTGGTGCGACGGCGGCGGCAACATCCGCGGTATGCCATTTATCGGCACTTATGACGACGTGTACATAACCGCCCGCAAGTTCTCTTATACGCACTCAACCATGAATCTGATTTTTTCAGACGCAATTATTCTTATAGGCTTTTTCTATCTTTTCCTGTTTATACGCCGCACCACAGAAAAAGAATATCTGTACTATTCGCTCATGTGTTTTGTTTCTTCGGTTTATCTCTTTCCGTTCTGCATCAGCGAAATGCCGTGGCTAATTGGAGTAGGAACTCTCTTATCATTCAGAAAACTGACTATGGGTATTGCCGCCTTTATTGATGTTTACCTTGCTACATCGTTCATAAGAGTTTTCTTAAAATTTGAAGATTCAATTTATGTAAAGGTTGTAAGAATTGCACTGCTTGTGGCGGCACTGATTAACACAGTCGCTTTGCAGGATTTAAGAACTTTCTCACTGCTGCTGCCGGTAATTTTCGGCTTTGCGTTTTTTCAGCTTTGCTTTGCAATATGGGCTGTAATAAAGGCTCTTCTCGAAAAGCGCAAGGAAGTTATTCTGCTTCTGATTGGTTTTGCACCAGTTATCATTTGCGTTTTTATCGACTTCTTTGTTCATGTCGTTTTTGTAATGACTACAATGCCGTTTTTCACAATTTACGGCTGGCAGGCTTCAATCACCGCATTTCTGCTTATTCTTGCAGAGCGTTATACACAGGCACGCCGTCAGGCTGAATTCCTTTCGGAAAAACTTGAAATTGAAGTAACTCAGCGCACAAAAGAGCTTGCCGAAGCAAACAAAAAACTTGAATTTGAGCATAATCAGACAATCAGAGACATGGATCTTGCAACGCATGTTCAGAGAAGCTTTTATCCGCAGGAAGTATCTGTTAAAAACGGCTGGGAAATCGCTGTTTATTTTAAGCCGCTTTCCGGTGTTTCGGGCGACTTGTACGACTTCTACATTTTTGACGACAAGCTGTCAGGTCTCGGGCTTTTTGATGTTTCGGGGCATGGTATTGCGGCAGGTCTTGTAACAATGCTTGCCAAGAACATTATTTTCAACACATACAGAGACAATATCAACGGAAATCTGACCGAAACAATGTCAAAGATAAACGACAATATTATCCGCGCAAAAGGCAACATTGAGAACTACCTTACAGGCGCAATTATCCGCATGAGCGACATCGCAGGTCAGGCAGGAATGGTTGAGCTTGTAAATGCGGGCAATCCGCCGGCACTTCTGCACAGAACCGGCACAGACTCAGCAATTCCGCTTACACCTGAGCGCTCTAAGCTTCAGTGCGGAATGATTGGCATTGCAGGGCTTGACGTTCACTTTCAGGCTCTCGAATTCGGCATGAACGAAAATGACAGCCTGCTCTTTTATACAGACGGAATTACCGAAGCGCAGAATCTTTCAGGCCAGGACTACGGTCTTAACCGCTTGAAATACAGCTTTGCACACGCCGAATCAGGCAGTGCCGAAAAAAAGCTTGCTTCTGTCTTGAGAGACTTTATGATTTTTGTAGACGACGCGCCGCTTAAAGACGATGTTACGATAATTGTGCTTAAACGCAGCGCAAAATCTGAAAAAGTCTACAAGAGCCTTCCGCAGCAGAGCGCCGCTTCAACCTCAGATGCCGCCGGCCTTGAAGCAGCAGACGAACCCGAGGAACTTGAAGAGCTTGAAGAACTCGAGGAGCTCGACGAATAACAGCCGTATTTCGTCATTATCGGGCTTGACCCGATAATCTCGCTGCCAGAGATTGCCGCGTCATTCGCAGCGAAGCTTCGAGCGAGCGCGGCAATGACATTCGCTTTTCGACTGACGCCTGCCCCAGTCTGCCGCTTATCTTGCTACAATGCCGTTATGCAGGCTGTCTCTTGTTGCTTTGCCGGCAAGCTTTTCGACCAGCGTGAGCGCAAATTCTTCTGCTACACCAGGACCGCGCGCCGTAACTAAATTGCCGTCTACGACAACACGCTCCTCTAAATGCACAGCACCTTCTGTCAGCACTTTATAGCCGCTGCCCGCAAATTTTGCCAGATCGTTTTCCATTGTCGGGTAGCATGTGTAGCGGCGGTTTTTGAGAAGCCCTGCTTTTGCAAGCACAACAACCGGCGCGGCACAAATTGCGGCAATTACAGCACCGCGGCTCTCACCGTCTTTCAAAAGCTTTTCTACAACAGCAGAAGCCGCAAGGTTGGTTGAGCCAGGCATTCCGCCCGGCACAATAAGCGCGTCAAATTTTTCGCCTACTAGCGCGTCTGAAGCGGCTACATCTGCATTAACGCTAATGCCATGCGAGCCGGTTATTTCTTTTTTTGAAACGCCTGCAACAGTTACTTCAACTCCTGCGCGCCTAAGATAATCAACAGGTGTCAAAGCTTCAACTTCTTCAAAGCCGTCTGCCAAAAAAACTACTGCTTTTTTCATCTTTATCTCCAAATATGTTCAGTCTAAGTTTCTGCTGAAATTATAACACAGTTTTGGGTTATTGTGTCATAATGCAATATATGGTAACATTTGCACGAAACTACACTAAACAGGAACAAATCAAATGAAAAAACGCGCTCTAATCAGTGTTTTCTACAAAGACGGTGTGCTCGATTTGGCACAATACCTTGCAAAAAACGGTTGGGAGATTCTCTCAACAGGAGGAACTAAGAAACATCTTACAGACAACGGCATTGCCGTAACAGACGTTTCTTCAGTTACAGGTTTCCCAGAATGTCTGGACGGCCGTGTAAAGACTTTGCACCCGATGATTCATGCCGGACTTCTTGCTATCCGCGCAAACGAACAGCACATGAAAACAATAAGCGATTTGGGCGTAAGTCCTATCGATTTAGTTTGTGTAAACTTGTACCCGTTCTTTGAAAAAGTACAGGCAGGACTTACCTTTGAAGAAACTGTAGAATTTATAGACATCGGCGGCCCTACAATGCTTAGAGCTGCCGCAAAGAACCACAACGATGTTCTGGTTCTTACCGACCCGGCTGACTACGCCGAAGTTAAGGCAAATCTCGACAAGACAAATCAGGACGTAGGCAAAATTGAATCCGCTTTCAAGCGCCGCCTTGCCGGAAAAGTTTTCAACCTTACATCAGCTTATGACGCAGCTGTTTCAAGATTCATGCTTGAAGAAGAACTGCCTCAATACTACGATATGCCGCTTGTTAAAAGCCAGTCTCTCCGCTACGGCGAGAACAGCCACCAGAAGGCAGCACTTTATGTTACAGCAGACCAGAAAGGCGCATTTGCCGGCATGAAACAGCTTCAGGGCAAAGAGCTTTCTTACAACAATATCAGAGACCTTGACGTTGCATGGAAGGCTGTATGCGCTTTCAACCGCTTTGTAAAGAATGCAGAGCCGGTAAGCGGCACAGATTATTCAGAATACAATGGAATTATCTGCGGCAAAGACAAAGACGGAAACAAGGCATCGCCTTCAGGCAAGCCTATAACAGCAAGTTTTTCAGGTGCTTCAAACAGCGTATTTACAATTGCATTAAAGCACAACACACCATGCGGCGCTTCTCTTGGCGCAACACCACTTGAGAGCTACAAACAGACTTATGACTGCGACCCTGTCTCTATTTTTGGCGGAATCGTAGGCTGCAGCACAATAATCGACAAAGCATGTGCCGAAGAAATGGTAAAATGCTTCCTTGAAGTTATTGTTGCACCTGGATTTACAGATGATGCTCTTGAAGTTTTTGCTGCCAAAAAGAATCTCCGCCTTATAACAGCTTCAATTTCAGCCGATGATGATTATGAATGCATGAGCGTTGCAGGCGGTCTTCTTGTTCAGAACCGCGACAATGTTCTTTTTGAAAAATGGGACATCGTTACAAAAGCAAAACCGACACAGGCACAGATTGACGAAATGGCTTTCGGCATGACAGTCGCCATGTTCGCAAAATCAAACGCGATTCTCGTCGTAAAGAACAGAACAGCTTACGGCATCGGCTGCGGCCAGACAAACCGCATCTGGGCAGCGGAGCAGGCTTTGACGCGCGCCAAAGAAAAGACACAGGCGCTCGGAATCGGCAATGCAGAAGTTCTTATCAGCGACGCGTTCTTCCCGTTTGCAGACAATGTTGAAAAAGCAAACGAATTCGGCATTAAGGCAATCGTAACGCCGGGCGGCTCAATCCGCGACCAGGAATGTATCGACGCCTGCAACAAGTACGGCATCGCGATGGTATTCACCGGAACACGCCACTTCAAACATTAATAATGCAAAGGCAGCCTGAAATAACCTGAAATTTCGGGCTGCTGATATTTTGACAAAACGGCAAAAGCCGCTATGGAGGCATAATGCTTTATAATCTTGCACAATATCTTGTTCCGATTTTCGGGCCTGCGCGGCTTTTGCAGTCAAACGCCGTGCTTATATGCCTTGCATTGTATGCAGGATTTTTCCTTACAAGCTTGCTTTTGCCAAAATTCTATAAATGGCTGCCGTGCGACCGCGGCAGAGAATTCACGATTCATGCTGAAGCCGCAAAAGGCAAGCCGACCGGCGCAGGCGTTGTGTTCATAAGCTTTTTTGTGACAATCGCGCTTGTGTTTGCGCCGCTCAGCGCTTTGCAAGTTGCTATCATAATTTTGACGTGGCTTACAATGCTTACGGGCTACCTTGATGACAGAAGCATCAAAAGCTGGGGTGAATACCGCAAGGCCGCGCTCGACCTGCTGCTCTGCGTTGCAGCAACTGCGGCAATGATTTTTCTTCGCAAAGGCGGAATAAATCAGGAAATTCTTTTCTGGCTGCCGTTCACATCAAAGCAGATTGCAGTGCATCCGGCTGTTTTTGCGGTTGTTTCTACGGTGCTTCTCTGGGCTTCAATAAACACAACGAACTGCACAGACGGCGTTGACGGCCTTTCAAGCACGCTCGTACTGATCGGGCTTGGCACGATGGGCGTAATCTTCTATTTTATTCTGGGACATAAAGATATAGCTGAATATCTGCTCGTTCCAACGATGCCGGGCGGTGCTTCTTGGGCAATCATCACATTCTCGCTCTGCGGCGTACTCATGGGCTATTTGTGGCACAACGCCTATCCGAGCAAAGTCCTCATGGGCGATGCCGGAAGCCGCGCGCTCGGCTTTTTCATCGGCTGCGCAGTCATGATAAGCGGCAACCCGTTTCTGATTCTTGCCACGTCATCGATTATCATGGTGAACGGCGGCATGGGGCTGCTGAAAGTTGCGCTTTTAAGGTTCTTCAAGATAAAGATTTTCACAAATATCAGATTTCCGCTGCACGACCACATGAGAAAAAACCACAACTGGTCGCCAACTCAGGTTATGCTGAAATTCATGACAATGCAGATTCTGATTACAATCGCCGTAGTGGGCATCATCTTCAAAGTCAGATAAACGCTTCAAGCTGCCTTGTAGGCGGCGGTCTTCAGCACAGGCAAGGACAACCATGGCTGCTGCGTACAAACTGAAAAAGCCGTACAAACAGCTTGACGTGTTTCGGGCAGCAGCTTTTAAGAAAGGTTTTCCAAGAAAATTTTCAATCCTTCCAAATCCACAGTCAAATCGTCTTCATTAGGATGTTTTTTCTCATCAGAAACAGAACTTGTACATCGTATATAATTGAAATCAACTCCGCAGATAGAAGACAAAATCTTAAAATGAGTATCAGGAAAGAACTCTGGATAAAGCACAAGCAGTTTTGGATTTTCCTTTTGCGTAACAAAAAAAGGCGAAATGCCGGAACCATTTGCAGCTATCACATATTTCGCATTTTTATAAACAGAAATAGCTTTTTATACATCAAAATTTTCCGGATGAATTGTAACAAAGCCGTACTTGCTGACCAGTTCTTGAACTTCTTTTTCGTTTGCTGTTTTTCTAAAAGACCAATTTTCTCTTGAAATATAAAGCCGCTCGCCATATTCATTATCTGCAGGAACTGAATCAGACAACATTTTATAAACATCTTTTATAAAATGAGTCATATAGATTTTATTAAAGCCTGTCTTTTTTCCGCATGTAATCAATTTTCCAGAATTCAACAAAGATGTAAAGATGAGCATGTCGGGTTTTATAATTGTTCCTGTAGGAAAATCTAGAATTTTATCTTTCGGAATATCAAATATATTGCATATTATAGGAATAAATTGCTTTTGAAACGGCAACTTCTGAGTAAAAATATAATAATCAGGCTTAATTTTTGATTTCCACAAAAGATAAATCAACCCGATATATTCGCACCAATAATGCCCATAACAATCTTCTAACGATGATAAATTAAAATACGCTACAGAACCATGTATTCTTTTTATAGGATTGCATGGGAATATTTGACCGATCTGCGGATTTTCATTTTGAGCCGTTATTTCCTGTATGACTTTTTTCTGGTGCGTAAAAATTTCCTCCCGGCCATTTTTTACAATACCTTTTGAAAGGCTATACACATATAAATCTGGAATAACGGCAGTGTATGCATCTTGATTGAAGTCATCGTAAAATTTTCCGTAGACATCTTCTTTTTTATTCAACGAAAAGATTTCAGAGTCTGCAACCTTAATTTTCGTCAATCCACCAACTTCGTTTATTGAAACAGGCTTGATAACTGTTCTCAAAAATGGAAACAACTTGAAAAATGCCCTTGCAAAAAATCTTGACACAGTCTCATTCCCTACGCGTTCTTCATCATTACAGAAGCGAGCACTTTTGATTCGTCTATCAAATTCTGAACAAGACAATACTCGTTGGGCTGGTGCATCGTTTCATCGTGCTTGCTCCACACAACGGCGTTATAGCCCGCGGTTCTAAGACAAGCCGCCACTGTTCCGCCGCCAATGCCCACAATGCGCGGCTCAAGCTTCAAGACGCGGCGCACTGCACCTTCAAGCACCTGCACAACCTCGCAAGATTCGGGCGTTGCGGGCGACTCAACAGCCTGTTCTTCACTTAAAGTAAAGGTCACGCCGTATTCAGCAGAAACTTCGTCGCAGCATTTCTTGACGCGCTTTCTTACGTCATCAAGCGTATAACATGGCAAGATTCTGCAGTCAAAATAGATTATATCGTCGCCCGGAATGGTGTTTACATTCGGAACATTTGCTTCTTTCTTTGTCGGCTGAAACGTAGAGCGTTCCGGCGTAAAAAGCGGATTGCGCTCGGCAAGCTCTTTTTCAAGCGCGTTTATCTTTAAAGCCAGCGCGCACGACGCAAGATGGGCGTTTATGCCTTCGTCTGGTGTTGAGCCATGAGCCTGCTTGCCATGCGTCTGCAATTTGAGCCACAAAAGATTCTTCTCTGCAATCTCGATGGTCTCACCTTTCGGGTCGCCGCCGTCAGGTGTTATGATTAAATCGTCTTTATTAAAGAGATTATGGTTCTTTACAAGATACTCTATTCCGTATTTTGAGCCGACTTCCTCGTCCGCGACAAACAGAAGCTTTACAGTATATTCAGGCTGAATTTGCAGCGCGTTCAAAGCAAGCGCCGCCATTATAGAACAGACTGCGCCCTGCTGGTCGTCCTCGACACCGCGCCCGAAAAGCTTGCCGTCCTTCTGCACAACCTCAAACGGCGACGTGTTCCACAGCTTCTCCTCTCCGGCAGGCACAACATCAAGGTGCGACATTATCCAAAGATTTTTGGCTGTTTTTCCTTTTATTGTCGCGACAAGGTTCGGTCTTACACCGCTTGAAACGCGGCTGTCCGGCGCGTCATAGTGCTTTAAGTCTTTTATGCCATGCGCGGCAAGGAATTCTTCTAAAGCCTTGCATTTTGCGCTTTCTCCATCGCCGCCGCTTTCCGGCGCAAGAGCTGGAACCGCTGTCAAAAGCTTTTCAAGCTCAACCGCAATTTCTATATTTTTCTCGATATATCCGCATATTTTTTCAAAATTATCCATAACTGCTGCCTCTTATGCTGATTTTACCAAATGAATGAACCGAAACGCAATACGCCTGTGCAGTCTCTTCATGTACATATCGAGGCAGATTGTATTTTATCCGGCAAAACGCTCATTGTTTTTTTCGTTCATTTCCTTTATACTGAAATATCATTCACATTTTTCATGATAGAGGAATCATTATGGTTATTCTTACATTGAACTGCGGAAGTTCTTCCGCCAAATATCAGGTTTACGACTGGGACAACAAAGACGTTCTTGCATCGGGCGTAGTTGAGCGCGTTACACAAGAAGGTTCTGTTATCACCCACAAGGCAAAGGGCAAAGACAAGTTTGTAAAAGAAAGCCCATGCCCTACACACAAAGAAGCAATTGAATTAATTATCCAGGCTATTACAGACCCAAAAGTCGGTGTTATCAGCGACATGAGCGTTATTAAAGCCGTTGGCCACCGCGTACTTCATGGCGGCGACAAATTCACAAAATCTGTTATCTGTACACCGGAAATCATCGAGACATTCCGTTCAGTTCAGGACTTAGGCCCTCTTCATAACCCTGCAAACATTATGGGTATTGAAGCAGCTCAGAAAGTTCTGCCAAACGTGCCGCACTGCGCAGTTATGGATACAGCATGGCATCAGACAATGCCTGCCACAAGCTTTATGTACGCCATTCCGCATGAATGGTACGAAAAGTACGCCGCCCGCCGCTACGGTTTCCACGGCACATCTTTCCTTTATACAGCAAAACGCGCTTCTGTTCTGCTTCACAAACAGCCTAAAGACACAAATGTAATTATTGCCCACATCGGAAACGGCGCATCTATGTGTGCTGTTAAAAACGGTAAATGTTTCGACACATCAATGGGTATTACACCGCTCGAAGGTCTTGTAATGGGCACACGTACCGGCGACATGGATCCGGCTCTTGCATTCTACATTATGCGCAAAACAGGCATGACACCGGCTGAAATGGACACAGCAATGAACAAAAAGTCTGGTCTCCTCGGTATTACAGGCAAATACACAGACCGCCGCGACGTTCAGAAAGCAGCAGAAGAAGGCGACGAAAAAGCACAGCTTGCTGTTGAAATGGAATGCTACCGCCTCAAGAAATATTTCGGCGCTTACATGGCTGCTCTCGGAGGCGCAGAAGCAATCGTATTTACAGCAGGTGTCGGCGAGCACGCACCACTTATCCGCGAAAAATGCCTTGAAGGTCTTGAATTCCTCGGCATTAAGCTCGACAAGAAAAAGAACCAGCTTGCAAACTCAAGCAATGCCGAAACATGCATCAGCGCAGACGATTCAAAAGTCAAGATTTTTGTAATTCCGACTGACGAAGAGCTTGTAATGACAGAAGATGCTTATGCTTTGATGAAAGGCACTTATGATGTTCATACAAACTTTACATATTCTTTCCAGAGCCCGGATTATGTAAACAAAGCCCGCGCCGAAGGACTTAAGAAAGAACTCGCTGAAAATCCGGCACTTGCAACTATTCTTGCAAAATAAGCCGATTTTTTAGCTTATAAACAAAAAGGACTGCTTAAGCGTCATTATCAAGTACGGCAATGACAGCTTTTAGACAGTCCTTTTTTTTGTCAAAACGATATTTTCATGTTAGAATGATTAAGCCGTCAAAAAAAAGAAACAAAACAAACGGAGGAATTCTTATGAAAATTTTCATTTATTTTGCAACTCTCTTTGCTTTTGTTTTTCTTTCTGCACTATTAATTCTTGTAATCCGCAAAAAAGGCAGGAAATCACATCAGAATCTGCTGGTATTTTATATAATTTCGGTGCTTGGCTGGATTTTATTTTTGTTTTTTGAGGATGCCTCGCAAAGGCTTGGCTATTATAGGACAGCATGGGTTCTTGAACGCGGCAAATATTTCTTTATTACCCTTGTACCTATATGGATTCTTTTTATAGCCCATTCACTCGCAAAAGACGGAAAAAATCCCGGCAAACTTTCATATTTTTTGTTAATCGACCCGGTTGTTACACAATTCGGTCTTTGGACGAATAACAAATTTCATTTGTATTATTCTTCTTTTTCTGTGATGAACTGGTCTATCGGTCTGCTCTCGGCAACGCACATCATAATATTTTTTACGATTATTTCGGTTTCAATTTTTTATCTCTGCTTTTTCTTAAAGAAAAGCGAAAAAGAAATGCACCCGCAGGCTATAATTCTTATAATTTTTACAGCACTGCCTGCTGTTGTAAATATAGCCTTTATAGCAAAATCTGAAATTACGCCTTATGCCACACCTTTCTTTTTTGCAATAAGCGCTTACGCATATTACAAGGCTATTTCAAAATATAATTTTCTTGAAAACACACCGCTTGTTCTGCGTTCAATTGTTGACCGCATTTCTTACGTTTATATTGTTCTTGACGACGACCTTACAATCGTTGATTTTAACGAACCGGCTTTTTCTGCGTTTCCTTCTCACAGGCTGAAAAAAGGAAATAATTTCCGCGAAATTATAGACGCCTACAAGGCAATATTTGACTATGACAAAATCTTAAGCATTATTGCCGAAGCAAAAAGAACAGAAAAGCCTGTAAAAACTGAAATAGTCTATCACCCGACCGAGCACAACGACACAGACCGCTTCTTTCAATGTGAATTTACCCCGATTTTTCAGAAAGGCAAGTACCGCGCGTGCATTCTTATGGGACAGGACATAACACAGTCTAAAAAAGCCTATGCAAGCTTTGTTGAGCAGGAACGTCTTTCGTCTATTGCGCAGATGATTGGAAGCGTTGTACAGAATTTGCGCGCCCCTGTTCTGCGCCTTTCAAATTCAATGGAAAATATTTCCGGCATTATAGAAGAATGTCAGAATCAGGTTGACAGCAAGTCTATCTCTACAGATGACTTCATAGAAATTGTCAGAGAAATAAAGCAGAACCTGCAAAGCCAGCGCGCCGGACTTGAATCTTTTGAAAGCATTTTGTCGGCGATTACGACACAAACCGAGCGTCTTATTGTTGAAAATGACAAAATCTTTTCTTTGGCAGAACTTGTAACACGCGTTGAGATGCTTTTAAAAGACAAACTCAACGAGGCACAGTGCACGCTTAAAACGTCAAACAACTGTTCGACAGCTTCCTGCATAAAAGGCGACATGAACAGTCTTGTTCAGATAATCCAGGCTTTGATAATGAACAGCATTTACGCCTACAACGGCGCAGAAGGCTTGATTTATTTTACGCTTTCGCCAAAGAAAGGGCATGTAACGCTTTCTGTCTGTGACTACGCCGGCGGAATAGCGCCTGAAATTCAAGACAAACTCTTTAAGCAGGTTGTCTCAACTAAAGGCAAGCACAGCTCGGGTATTAGCCTTTACATGGCACACGCAACAATCATCGGGCATTTTCAGGGCAAAATGTGGTTTACCTCTAAGCAGAATGAAGGCTCTGAGTTTTTTATCGAGCTTCCGCTTGCAAATTCTGAAGCAGACGAAGAATCTGAGGAATAGCTTTAACTGGCGGAAATTTCAGTTTAAGACAGGGCTTCTAAGGCTGCGGCACATTCTTCCCAGCGCGCATTGAGCTTTTCGATTTTCTGCTCTGCTTCTTCGATTTTCTTTTGCACAGCCGAACTTTTTGCGCCGTCTGAATAAACAGCAGGAAGCGCGAGCTCTGCTTCAAGAGCAGCTTTTTCTTCTTCTGCTTCGGAAATTTCGTTCATAAGCTGCTCTTCTTCTCTCTCAAGGCGCTTCTTCTCATTTTTGCGGCGCTTTTCTTCTTCCCAGCTAAGCTGCGAAGTCTGCGCCTCATTCTTAGGCTGAAGCGCGGCTTGAGCGGCAGCTTTTGCTTCATTTGTGCTTGTGTCTGTCGGCGCGCCTGCCTGTTCTGCGGCGAGGCGTTCCAAATAATAGCGGTAATCGCCAGCAAAAAGCCTTGCAGAGCCGGGTTTAAGCTCAATTACGCGTGTCGCAAGATTTTCGATAAAGCCCCTGTCATGCGAGACGAACAGCACAGTGCCACCAAAGTCTTTAAGCGCATCTAAAAGCACGTCTTTTGACGTTAAATCCAAGTGGTTTGTCGGTTCGTCAAGTATAAGAAGGTTCACCGGTCTGAGCAGCAGTTTAAGCAGCGCGAGACGGCTTTTTTCTCCACCCGAAAGCACAGAAACTTGTTTATAGACATCATCTCCGCGGAAGAGAAACGCGCCGAGCATATCGCGCACTTTTGGAATTAACTCAAACGGCGCTTCTGATTCAATTGTCTCAAGCACAGTCTGCGTGCCCTGAAGCTGCTCCGCGCTGTCCTGCGAGAAATAGCCGATTGAAACGCCGGCACCAAGCTTTACTTCGCCAGAATAATCTGGATCATGACCGGCTACAATGCGGAGAAGCGTCGTTTTGCCCGCGCCGTTACGTCCTGCAACAACAAGCCGTTCACCGTTTTCAAGCACAAAATCAAGGTTTTTGATTACGCAGTTCGGCTCAAGATTTTCAGCAGAAGGCGGATATGTCTTTGAAAGATTATTCACTGTAAGCACAAGCCTGCCCGAATGAGGCGCGGGCGGAAAGCTGAAATGAATCTTCTTTAAGTTTTCCGGAATCTCTATGCGCTCGATTTTCTCAAGCATTTTCATGCGTTCCTGCGCCTGTGCGGCTTTTGTTGCCTTTGCGCCGAAACGTCTTATAAAATCTTCAAGTTTTTTGATTTCAATCTGCTGAAGCTCGTAATTTGCCATAAGCTGGTCTAATTCGGCGCGGCGCACTTCCTCATAATGCGAATAATTGCCCGAATAGCGGTGCAGATTTCCGTTAAAAAGCTCGTAAACCTCGTTTACGGTAACATCTAAAAAATAGCGGTCGTGGCTTACGATTAAGAAGCCGCCCTTAAAGTCCTGAAGCCACTGCTCAAGCCAGGTGCGCGCCTCAATGTCGAGGTAGTTTGTCGGTTCGTCAAGCAGCAGAATGTCGGGCTTTTCAAGCAGCACCTTGGCAAGCGCAATGCGCATCTGCCAGCCGCCGGAGAATTCTGAAACAGGGCGGCAGAAATCTTTTTGAGAAAAGCCAAGCCCCAAAAGCACCTGCTCTGCAAGAGCCTCTCGCCTGTACCAGCCCGATTCTTCAAGTTCAGTCTGAATTTCATGGTATTTTTCGAGAAGCGGCGCATTCCGCGAATCGTTTTGGGAGTATTCTTCTTTTTTAAGCTCGTCGCCCAAAAGGTCAAGCTCTTTTGCAAGGCTGTGTCCGTACTCAAAAGCGCGGTCAGCTTCTTCTTTTAGGGTTGAGCCTTTAAACACAATGCCAGACTGCGGAAGGTACGAAATGCGCGCATTTTTTTGTACAGCGCGCTCGCCTGAATCAGCTTCAATAATTCCGGCGAGCACCTTCATCAAAGTCGATTTGCCCGAACCGTTTGCACCTGCCAGAGCGGCCTTGCTTCCGGCTGCAAGATAAACGGTGGCGTCTTTGAGTATGTCTCTATCACCAAATGCAAGCGAAACCTTTGAAAACTGAACAAACGCCATTATTCATTTCCAAAAAACAGAACAATTGCGTTTGTTCCGCGCGAAGTTACAACATTGTCTTTGATTGTGGCTGCCGTCGTCTCTTCAAGGCGGATGCCGTTAGATTCAAGCTTATAAAGGAAGCGCACCGGCTTGTTGTTTCTGTCAAACGTGAAAGTTACCACGCCGTCATAGACAGAAGCAATTGAAGCGCTGACAAACGAATCAAATGAGATTCTGCCCCTGTCGCCAGACTGTGACGGAATTACAGACGGCACAAGACGCTGATAAGACGTCCACGAGAATGTGCCGTCTTCAAGCAGAAGCAGGTCGCCGTAGTTAGAGCTTGAGAAAACAGAACCAGCCATCAGGAATCTTGCAAGCAAAGCTGAACGGCGCTCTTCTTCAGCCGAAATTACTTCTTCTATTGTAGACGAAAGCTGAACCAAAGTTTCGGTTTTCTGCCTGCCTTTAGAATCAGTAAACTGCAAGCCGATTGTATTGTTTTTCTTCAAGCTTATTGTAATATTTGCGCCCTTAAAGCGGTAATTTCCGTTTTCAAGCTTTTCTGTTCCGGCATATTTCCATGTTTTGAAAACGTCAGCAAGCTTAAGCTCAATTGTACCTGTTTCTTTGCCAGGGTTGAAGTAATAGTTCTGCTGAAATTTGGCAATATCAACCTGATTGCTGTTAATCATTGTAAGATATTCTTCAGGATACCAGATTGAATCGAGAACTGTTTCAAGAGCTTCGTCATAAACAACTTCGACTTCTTCGTTCTGCTGCGGTGCATTCTCGTCAAAAAGCTTTAAGTTATAAGAAAAGCACCAGCCTGTTGTTCCGTCTGATGTCAGAACCCAAAGCCAGTCGCCTTCAAGCGGCTTAGAGCCAGACATTGGCGGTGTACCTGCGCCTTTCTTTAAGACTTTGAGGTTTTCGCCTTTTCTAAGTCTGTAGACCTGGCGCGCCGTATTTACTGGCTCATAACGCACAGGCAGACCGTCTATAGAAACAGAAGCATAAACGCTCTGATATTCTCTGTAAGCATCATAAGCTCTTAAAGCCTTGCTTTTTGCTGTAGGGTTTGTAATCTGCCAGAAAGGCACTTCAAGTTTCTGCTGTGAGCCGGGTGTGCCGATAACATAGACCTGGCTTATATTTGATTTGATATAGACTTGTACCAAATCTCCGTCGCGAAGCCCAGCTTCGGGAAGAGACCATAACAAAACACTGTATCCAAGTTTTTTTGAACACGAAACGCATAATAAAGAACAAGACAAAACTGCTGCTAAAATGAGTGTCTTAAAACAATTAGAAACTTTCATGCAGCAAGCATACCACAGTGCACCAATTTTTGGAAGAGTGCAGAAAATGTACAATAAAAAAGCCCTGAACGAATTCAGGGCTTTTGGCGGGGCAATTTAGGGCTTATTTGTTGCCGTTAATTGCAATCGTGCGTGGTGCGCTTTCTACTTTGCGCGGAATTGTGATTGTCAAAACGCCGTTTGCAAAGTTTGCATTTACAGCGTCTGCATCTATGTCATTCGGCAATGTAAAGCGTCTTACAAATTCCATTGAAGAGCGTTCTCTGATGAGCCATTCGCCTTCTTCTTTGGTTTCTTCTTTCTTTTCTACCTTAGACTTCTTTGCAGAAGCAATTGTAAGCAGATTGTCTTTCAAGCTGATTTCAACGTCTTTGTCTGTAAGACCAGGCAAATCCATGTCCATCAAATAAGCTGTCTTTGTTTCTTTTACATCAACTTTTGGGGCAGCCATTCTGGCGGCAAAAGTCTTTCCTGACGGGAAAAAGTTACCCATTGTCTGATTCATCTCGTCAAATGCATCAAGCAAACCGTCTGAAAAACGTGGATTAAAAATACTAAGTGTGTTCATATATAAACCTCCAAGATTTATTTGCATTTCAATTTGTACGCGCTCTGCATACACTAACTATATTGCAAAAAGCGTGCCAACTTTTTAGCGTTACGCGCCGTTCAGCGTCAAAGACAGTGTAAATCTTTATACAACAAACACTTATCTTTTCTTAAATTGAAAAATCGGAAAACTTTGCGGCTTTTTCAGCATTAAATAAGCATTCTTTTTAGACGGTTTTTGCGCTATATTTATGCCCATAAAGAAGCAAAAAAGCCTCTAAAATGCGGCTTCAGCGCTTTTCTGTAACTTTTTGCTCACTTGTGTCATAACGAAACATCAAATATGTATCAAATTGACTCATATTTTAAAGAAATATTTATCTTATAGGAAAAAATAACAAAACATTGTATTATTCTTTATATGAAGAAACATAAGAGTTATTCACTTATATTATCAATTGTTTTGTTCACAATGCTCGGAATTGCCGTTATTCTTCAATTAAGGTCATCGCTGACAATGCAGAAAATTGAGGAGCAGAGACTTTCGGTGCGGCTCTCTGATGATGTTCATTATCTTGTTGAAACAATCAAAGAAGATTTGTTTTTTCAGTCTTTTTTAACAAATACACACCGTACCAATTTTGCAGATGCCTTAATTTCATTTGCCGGTTTTGAATATGCGTTTTTTCAGTGGCAGGGTCAGCAGGACACACCGAATCTCTTTGACTCGCTTTATGTTTATTCACAAAGACTGAAAAAAATGTACACATGGACAGGAGCTTCATTTAAAGAAACATCTGTTTCTTCTGTAGAAATTCTTGATCCAATCATAAAACTGATTCATTACAGCTCAGAGTTTCAGTCGCAGAAAATTGTCGAGCTGAAAACTGGCCAGATTCTCATTATTGAGCCGCTTTATCTAGCGGAACAGGACAGCAAGCTTTATATTCTAAGCTTTATCAACAAAGAAGAATTTGCCTATAACCTTCTGCCCTACAATACGGAACAATGTGTACAAGAATCGTCTGATTTTTATTTCAGAATCCGCGATATAGAAAGCGACCAGGTTCTTTATGAAAGTGACCCGGACTGTCCGCCGCACTTTTTTAACAACCCGGATTTTTCAATGCCGCTTATACAGTTTGACGATTCAATATCTATGATGCCGAATCAGAAGAACAGCACAAACCCGAACATAAATCAGGCAGAGCTTCTTGAAAAATTCTATAATATTGTTGAAACGCCATACCAGCAGGAAAGGCTGATTCTTGAAGTTATTCACCGTCAGGGTTCTCTTATGAAAGCAAGCTCGCGCAATATGATGCTGACTTTTATTTCTTCTATTCTTGTTCTGCTCGTAATCGGCGTAACAATGATTCTTTTTGTGATAAATATGCGCAAGGCAGAACGGCTTGCAACACATCAGCAGGAATTTATCTCGACAATTACACACGAACTGAAAACACCGCTTGCCGTTATTTCGTCAGCGGCGCAGAACATGAGCGATGGCATTATTACATCAAAAGAACGTATTCGTTATTACGGCAATATGATTAATAAAGAGAGCAAAAGGCTAAAATCTACTATAGAATATTTCCTTTTATACTCAAAAATAACAACCGGCACTAATCTCAAGCACGAAAAACATGATTTGTGCGAGCTGCTTCAAGATGAAATATCGCACTGGGAACTGCCCTGGAAGAATGATGATTTTGAAATACATACGGATTTGCCTGCCCAAAAAGTGCCTGTCTATTGTGACAAAACGGCAATTCTCAGCGCAATCGACAACCTTATTTCAAATGCCTATAAACATTCAAAAGACGGAAAATACACAAGCATCAGCCTTAAAATAGAAAATTGCCCGCTGAAGATTACCCGCCATGTTTTTGCTCCGCAAAACGTAAAGCAGGCTGCTGTTATCCGCATCTCTGACCACGGCGAAGGAATTCCTAAAAACGAACAGAATTCTATTTTTGAGCCTTTTGTGCGCGGAACTGCGGCACACAACCATCAGATTGAAGGCAGCGGGGTCGGCTTAAACCTTGTTAAGAGAATTATGAACCTGCACGAAGGGCTTGTGCTTCTTGAAAGCTCATCGCCTTCAGGAACAACTTTTGCTTTGGTTTTTCCTGTTATTTCAGATTGAATACAAGAAAAACTGTAAAAATGCTTGCTCGATTTTACAAAATGAATATAATATAAAGAGGCAGGAATTCGATTTTTTAGGAGGATACAATGGGCAAAAAAATTCTCATCGTTGAAGACGAAGAAGGATTGCGCATTACAATGGGCGACAGACTTGCATCCGAAGGCTACCACGTAATTGAAGCCAAGACAGGAACACAAGGTATTGAATACGGTCACAATGAAACTATTGATTTAATAATTCTTGACATTATGCTGCCGGAAGTTGATGGCTTTACCGTTTGCAAAAAGCTCAGAGAAGACGGCATCTTAACTCCGATTATCATTTTAAGTGCAAAAAGCCTGCTTGAAGACAAAGTTACAGGTCTTAAGACAGGAGCAGATGATTATATAACAAAGCCATTTGAAATGGCAGAGCTTCTTGCCCGCATTGAAGTTCAAATCAGAAGAGGCGAGGCTATAAAGGCTGTTCATTCAAGACAACAGGATGATGAACCGTCTGACCTCACAATTAATCTCCGCCGCGGCTATATGGAAGTTCACGGTCAGGAAGTTCCATTGTTGGCTCAGGAAATTAAACTGCTTGATTATATGTATCTTCATGAAGGCGAAGTTATTTCGCGCGACACACTTCTTGATGAAGTTTGGGGCTATGAAGAGAAAGTAAGCACAAGAACTATCGACGTTCACGTTGCACGTCTGCGCCAGAAAATGGACGATGCAAAAGGTGTTCCAAGATATATACAAACTGTCCGCGGAATCGGCTACAAATTCACTTCGCCAAGAAGCGGTTCTCCAAGATAGTCTTTTTCATAACGAAGGAAAGCAGCGCGCGAAATATTCCGTCCGCCAAAACGGGCGATATGATCCGTATAAATCTGCGAATCAATCAATTTGCCGCCTGCTTTCCTGAATGCCTCTACAAAAGTACAAAATGCAGCTTTAGACGCATTCTCAACATGCGTAAACATTGATTCACCAAAAAACACAGATCCAATCAACACACCATAAAAACCGCCTGCCAATTTGCCGTCAAGATATGCCTCAACAGAATGTGCCAGCCCAAATTCATGCAGTTTTGTATAAGCTTCTATCATGTCAGGACGAATCCATGTGCCTTTTTGACCGGCGCGTTCTGCGGCTGCACAAAATGAAATAACTTCTTTAAAAGCTTTATCCATGGAAAATTCAAAGACATTCTGATTAAGCACGCGCCTCAAGCTTTTAGGCACATGCAGCTCTTCCGGGAAAAGCACAAAGCGCGGGTCTGGCGACCACCACAAAATCGGGTCTTCTTCATTGAACCAGGGAAAAATGCCCTGCATATAGGCAGAGCGGAGCATTCCAAGAGAAAGATTGCCGCCAACTGCAACAAGACCGTCATCAGACTGCTCAGGTGAGGGAAACTGAAAATAATCGTCTATGCCCAAAACAGGAAAATCACTGTCGTTTCGATTTGCGTCCATATTTCAGCGTGATTTCACCGTTTTTCAAATCACAGGAAACTGTTCCGCCTTCAGACAGGCGCCCAAAAAGAACTTCATCAACAAGTTTAGAAGAAATCTTTTCATCGATTATGCGGCTGATGTTTCTTGCACCAAATTCAATTGAATAGCCTTCTTCTGCAAGATACTCTGCACATTTATCTGTAAGTGAAATTTTAACGCCTTTATCAGCAAGTCTTGCGGAGAGTTTTTCAACTTCTTTATGAACTATAGAAACCATAATTTCTTTGCTCAAATGCTCAAAAGGAATAACCGCATCAAGCCTGTTCCTGAATTCAGGCGTAAAAATCTTTTCTACAGCTTCATTTACGGCAGACGTGCCGATTGTGCGCTCTCCAAAACCAATCAAAGACTTTGACACACTTGCAGCACCGGCATTACTCGTCATTATCAAGAGAACATTGCGGAAATCAGCCTTTCTGCCCTGATTGTCTGTCAGTGTTGCATAGTCCATTACCTGCAAAAGGACATTGAAAATATCTGCATCGGCTTTTTCTATCTCATCAAGCAGAACAAGCGAATTAGGCTCGTGCCTTACGGCGTCTGTCAAAAGTCCGCCTTCTTCAAAGCCGACATAACCGGGTGGCGAGCCAATCAGGCGGCTTACAGTGTGCTTTTCCTGATATTCGCTCATGTCAAACCTGTGCAGTGTAAGCTGTAAATTTTCCGCCAAAGCTTTTGCCAATTCGGTTTTTCCCACGCCTGTAGGCCCTGCAAAAAGAAAACAGCCCATTGGCTTATTTGCATCTCTAAAGCCGGCTCTTGCTCTTTTGACGGCAGCCGCCACAGTAGCAACAGCACTATCCTGCCCCAAAACAGACTTTTTAAGCGACTGCTCAAGATTTTTCAGTCTGTCTTTTTCGTTTATTGTAGCGGTCAATTCCGGCAGATGAGCCATTTTTGCTGTAATGCGCTCAATGAGGTTCTCATCTATAATTGCGGCTTCTGTTTTTTCAGACTGTTCAGTCTGCGGGTGAAGGCGCAGGAAAGCACCGGCTTCATCTATTATGTCAACAGCCTTGTCCGGCAGAAAACGCTCTTTCATGTAAAGCCTTGAAAGCTTGACAGCTTTTTTAAGAGCTTCTTCCGTATATTTTACGTTATGGAATTTTTCAAGGCGTGGCGAAATGCCCTGCAAAATTTTTACAGATTCTTCATCAGAAGGCTCTTCAATGTCGATTTTCTGAAAACGGCGCGCCAAAGCATGATTTTTCTCAAAATATTTTGTATATTCCTCGTAGGTTGTTGCGCCCATGCAGCGGACTGTTCTTGACGAAAACAGATTTGAGAAAAGGCTTGCGCCGTCTAAAAGCCCGTTTGAACCGCTGCCTGAACCCACAATCGTATGAATTTCATCAATATAGAGAATTACGTTTTTGCGGCGCAGCAGCTCATCAGAAAGCCGCTTTATGCGCTCCTCGAATTCTCCGCGGAATTTTGTACCGGCTAAAAGCACGCCGACATCAAGCGAAAGCAGCGAAAAATCTTTGAGCAGCTCCGGCACTTTACCGTCCGCAATACGCTGTGCAAGTCCATAAGCAAGCGTTGTCTTGCCCACGCCCGGCGCACCGACATGCACAGGATTGTTCTTGGTGTGGCGGCAGAGAATCTGCAAAGTTCTGTCAATTTCGGCTTCTCTGCCTATAAGTTCGTCCAATTCACCGTTACGCGCTTTTTCAGTCAAATCTACAGTAAAGCGCGCAATCATTGAGCGGCGGGCTTTTCTTGCAGAAGCGTCCGGCATATCATCTGCCATTGGGTTTGCACCGCCATTTTCAGGCTGAATCTGATTAAGCTCATTCTCCATTTCGTTTATATTCATCAGTTTCTGCTCGGCAAGCTTCATCAATTCCTCAAAAGAGTTGGCAGCTTCAGCCTCTTCTTTTTGGCTTATTTCCGGAGTATCAGGATTTTCGCCGTCAACAAATTCGCTTTCGCGGTTTTCCTCATTCTGAAACTGATAGGTTATTCCGCTTATAAGCTCAAGACGGTTCACACCGGAAGCTTTAAGGTAATAAGAAGCATAAGTCTTGTCGCTGTCGTAAATGCTTATCAAAAGGTCTTCAAGCCCGATTGAGGGTTTTTCGCAGGAAAGGCAGTGCTCTGTAGCTCCAATAATAACATTCTGGAAACCCAGGCTCTCAACAGTTTCACCTGCAATCAATACAGGAATATTCAAATCAATATATTTGTAAAGATTGTTTTTGACCGTTGAAACATCAGAACCGCATGACTCAAGCAGGCTCTCTATTTTTTGCTCTGACAACAAAATAAGCAGAAGATGCTCTGCCGTCAGAAATTCATGGCGGTGGCGCTCGGCGTAATCTTTTGATTTCTGCAAGGCAAGCTGTGCTTGCGAAGAAAACTTCATCTACACTTTCTCCATTGTGCATCTTAAAGGAAAACCGTTGGCACGTGCATTTGAATGAACTATTTCAATACGGGTAGCTGCAATATCAAAAGGATAAACACCGACGATGCCCTTGCCCTGTTTATGAACACTCTCAGTGATTTTTACTGCTTCCGTCTGTGTTTTATGAAAAATTTTAACAAGAATCAGTTCTACAAAATCTTTTGTTGTAAAGTCATCATTGAGCAGAATAACTCTATAACTTGGCGGCTCTTCAAGCCCTAATTCATTTATTGTAGTTGTATCAAACTGATTTTCAAAAGATAAACTCATGAGCTTAATATATAGTAAGTGCAATAAATTGAAAAGCCCACCTGAAATATGGGCTTTTCAGAGTTTATGCTGCCTTATGCGTCTTTCATTGACACAAAACCAAGACTCAGGAGAATAAACAGAATAATATAGATAACAAAGCAGACCGGCAGAGCAACCCAGCCGACCGAGCCGATTAATGCCATAAGCAAAAGGCTGATAACATAGCGGCAGAAACCGAGCAGGAAGTATGCAATTACTGCAAAAAACGGCACAGAAAAAAGCCACCAGAAATGCACGAACTGCTTCTTTGAAATCTTGAACTGCCATGCAAGAATTGCGGCAATAAGCGCCATAAAGATAAACATAAACGGCTGTGCAAGTCTTGTTGTAAGCGCATGGAAATATACTTCAAAAGAAAAGCCGTATTTCTTTGCTTTTGAACAGAATCCTGCAAGTGAAATCAGAGACATTGTATCTGTTCCCTGCGATGCGTCCATAATCTGAAGGAAATCTTTGAAAGGCAGCGGCAGAACATAAACACTGCGGTTTTCACGCTCAGCAGTCTTGCCCTCATAGAAAATAGGTGCAACTTTAACAAGCCTGTCATCTCTATGAACACAATTTATGATAAGATACGGAACAGTTTTCTGTTTCTGGTCTTTCACAATCCGCTCATAATAAGGGCTGATTTTTTCAGCATTTTCTGCAATAAGTTTTGCATAAGGCACATAGAAGTTTTCTTCAATATTTTTGTCTTTGTCATAAGAAATAATATGAAGTCCGTGCAAATACTGAATATATTTGCCGCTGTCTTCTATAGAAGTCATACCTTTAATACCGACTATAAGCAGCGTGTCGTCCGGTCTTGTAACTGCAAAATGAACATTGCGCACAGACTCAAAAGGCTGAAGGTCATATGTTTCATCAATAAAGAAGCACTGGTTTCTAAGCTCATATTCTGCAATTGCAAGATAGCGGTTTACGTCCGGATCAATTGTTGAGTCTGAAGAATTAAGCAGTTCTCTGAAAGTGTAATAAGCCTGAAGATAATCTTTATTATTAATTGCAGCATAGCCCTGCCTTTTTAGAGCATATCTCGCTGCAGAAGGACCGCCAAGGCTTGAATCTGCTGTCTGAAGATTTTCCCATGCTTTTGCGGCAATGCTCTTTGCTTCTTCAGTATGAACATTCGGCTCACCGCCATAAGCTTCTAATACAAGTGTCGCATAATAATGCGCATCAAAAAACGAACGGCCGTTATAAGCTTTTCTTGCTCTTTCAATAAGTTCCGGCACAGGAATATTCACTTCAATTACGTTATCTTTTGCTGGAGGCGGAAGCGAGCCTGAACGTTTTGGAGAAGCTTCTTCATGGCTGGCCTCAATTTCGGTCTGAAGCAAAATGTCGTTAATCTCTTTAGAAGCGGGGTCAATGCGCAAAGCCTGACGGGCAAACAGCTCGGCTTCTGAATAATTGTGCAAAGCAAGATAGTTTTTTGCTCTTTTAGAAAAGTCTTTGAAATCAAGCGAGGCATTTGTAATTGCTGTTTGATTTGACTTCATAAGCGGAAGCAGCACTTCTGTAGCCGCAACCGAAAGCACAAGACAGCAAATCATTATTACAAAAACGCTGCGCAAAAACTTGAGCATTTCAGACTTGCCTTTTACTCTTTCAGCTTTCATCTCTTTGGCAAAAACCCACGAAAATGAAACCATAAAGCCCGAAATTTCTAGCGCTGAAAAAATCGAGAAGAAATAGAAGCAGGCAGTATTGATTTTGTACCGCATCTCAAAAATGGGAATAATTTCCGCAGGAACTCCCTTTATAAAGGCAAACGCACAAACAAGTAAAAAGGAAATTGAAAAATAAACAACAAAGAAAAATCCTACCCGTCCGGTTATTGACTTCATAGCTCAGCTCCAAAATTACGTTTTTTTCTCAAAAGATGAGCAATAAGCCCAATTACAGAACCTACAAGAAGCAGCAGAAAATTAAGTATCACTGGAAATATCAGATTTACAGAATCAGCAGAAAGCCACTCGCTCATAAACATTTTTGCAGGCATCATCAGTTGTGTGCACAGCGCAAAATAATTGGCTGCAAGCACACCGACAAAAGACAGAATCATCAAAAATACGCTCAACAGAGGCCACGAAGAAACAAACGAAATACCCCACAACGCAAACAATGCAACCGCAATTGAAGCAAGGCACAGATACGGCAGCCAGCCGCGGTTATAGACCTGATAAAAATAATCAGACATCTGTTTTAATGCATTTATAGGCAAAGAAAGATAAAACGGCATTGCAAGCTCGTTTTTGATAAGCAGGTCTGTCTTTGTTTCTTCCTGATTGAAGTTAAGACTGCTGTGCTTGAAAGTTTCAAAAACCCTCATTTCCTGCTGATAAAGCGGCTGATAAACGCCGGATGCAGTATATGTATGGTCAATTGCCGTATAATAATAAACGCCGGTTCCTGTTGTTCTAAAATAGCCCGGTGTCTGAATCACGTCTTTGTGCAAATCCTGCAAAGCGGCGTTGCGGTCATTTGACAGCCCGTACATATTCATTTTCAAGCCGAAGTCCACAGGAATTATTACGGCAAAGACAAGAGCTGTAAGACCAACCATGCAGAGCAAAGAAACAACATTATGCCAGTGGTGGCGCACAAGAAACTGAAAGCTCAACAGTAGAGCCAGGATTCCGGCAAATGGCGCTATTTCTACAAGCCCTTTCAGGAACGGCTGCAAGAGAAAAACCTTTGTATTCTGACCGGCACACAACAATGAACAGCTTTCATTCAGCATGTACACAAATGCCAGAAAAACAAGAGAAATCAGAAAAAAAAGAAAAAACTCCAAGATAAGAGAAACAACCTTTTTCACTCTTATAGAATATCACGAAGTATAAACAAAAACAACTAAAACAAGACAAAAACATAAAACTATAAGTCTTTATGTATCATTATTTTCACCTGTAAAGAATATGCTTTAATAAGTTTAGAAAAAGCGCAAACAAGTTTTCCACAACTTATCCTTTGTAAAATCTTCATTTTTCTGAAAGATTTTACAATTTTATATATTGACATATATTTTTCGTTGTAGAATAAGAAATTATATTTTCTTGTGTTATATACACTTATAAAGTATATTCTAATTATTAAAAAAGGATAATCATTGTTTTGTCTTTTTTTCCACAGAAAAGCCAAGTTTTCCCCAAACCCTTTATAAGTTTTCCACAAGTTATCAACACTAAAGGCAAAGGGGAATCTGCATTATTTGTCAAGCTTTTTTTAAACAAAAAAAAGAGTCTGAAAAATCAGACTCTTTCTATATGAATTGAAGCTAACCTTAACCTAAAGAAACTTCGCCTCTTGAATCTATGGCTATTATTGACTTACATTCAGAACATCTGAAACGGCCTGGCTTTGTTGCTTTCAGTTTCTTTGAACAAACAGGGCAGCCAAAAACCTTAGGGAACAATTCAGATTCATCGGCCGAATCCTGATGGAAATAATTTATAGCATCTGTGATATTGTCTTTAATATTAAAGAACTGAGAGAATCCTAAAAGCTGGAAAACCTCATAAACTTTCGGCTGAATATCAAGAAGAACAACATCGCCGCCTTTTGGCTTAACCATCTTCAAGAAAGCGGTAAAAGAGCCAATTCCTGTTGAAGAAACATAGTTCAATGCAGCACAATTCAAAATCAAATTGATATAGCCTGCTTCTACAACCTTAGCTCCACGCTTCAAAAAGAAAGCCGAATTATAAGTATCAATATAACCGTTCAAATACAAGATAATACAAGAAGGATTCTCTTCAGGTCGCTCAAGTGTAATACGCAAGCTGTCGTCTTTTTCCTCGTTAAAACCTGGAACGATGTCATCATTATTAGCCATATACTCACCGCCATGAAATATTTTCAAAACACTTTTACTAAATAAGAAACCTCAAAAAAAATTTGAAAATTTCTTAAACGATACAGAAAATATACACCCTTTTTCTATCTGTTGTCAAATCTTAAAAAGATTTTCATAATCTTTTTACGTTTTGAATTCTGAATTTTTCTGGTGTTCACTTTTAATTTTAACTTTGCTATATTTACAGCAAATGAACCAATCTGAAAACACAAAAGAAGCTGTTATTGTTCTCTGCCGGCCTGAAGAAAGCCGCAACGTCGGCTCTGTATGCAGGGCAATGAAAAATATGGACATACATAATTTACGCATAGTCGGCAAAAAAGAAGACTATGACGAGGAAAAAGTCTCTGTTCTTTCGGTTCATGCCTTTGACTTATGGCAGAATGCGCACTTTTTCAGCTCAATCACAGAAGCCTGTGCCGACTGCACATGGGTTTGCGGAACAACCAGACGTCGCGGCAAAAACCGCAAAGACTGGCTTCTATTGCCAGAAGAATTTGCAGAGCGTTACTCGAATATTCCTGAAGGAAAGGTCGCAATTGTTTTCGGAAACGAGCGGACAGGTTTGACAGACGAAGAGCTCGCTGAATGTAACTCTGGCATAGTCATTCCGGCAAACGGCAGAGACGGTTCACTGAATCTTTCTCATGCGGTTCAGATTTTGTGCTATACGGTTTTCCGCGCAGAAAAAACCATGTCAGCAGGGTATACGCCGGTAACGCAGGAGCGGCTTTCTAAGACAATTACTACAATCGGCGATAATCTGCAAAAAATGGGCTTTTTCTCTATAACAGGCAGACCAGACATGGAGCTTTTCTGGAAGTCGGTACTTTCGCGCGCTTCTCTTTCTGAAAGCGAGGCAAAATACATTGAAAAGACTTTTACAAAAGCCGCCGGACTTTTCAAAAAGTCGCAGGACAGTTAGCTGCACATCTAGTCAAACAAAATGTGTTCAGGAAGAACCAAATCGCCGTCACAGAGTGAGACAGCGCGGTATACGCAGTTTTTAAGCTCGCGTATATTGCCGGGCCAGCTATGTAAAAGCATTTTCTCAACGGCATCAGGCGAGAAATAATACTTATTATAATCAGGCTTTGCTTTCAAAAAATGCTCAATAAGCAGCGGAATATCTTCCGGGCGTTCCCGCAGCGGCGGTATTTTCAGCTTGAGCACAGAAATGCGGTAATATAAATCCTGCCTGAAAAGTTTCTGCTGAACATTCTCTGAAATATTCGCATTGGTCGCGCATATAAGACGCACATCGTATTTTACGGGTTTTACAGAACCTACGCGGTAAAGAATGTCGCTCTCACACAGCTTTAGAAGCTTTGCCTGTACCACTTTTGACATTTCGCAAATTTCGTCAAGAAAAAGCGTGCCGCCGTCTGCCTGCTCAAAATAGCCGGGTCTGTTGCCCGCACCTGTGTATGCGCCGTTTACAGAGCCCATAAGCTCGCTTTCGGCAATTGTGTCAGGTATAGCAGCAGAATTAACCGAAATAAAGGGAAACTTTGCTCTTTTAGAATTTTCATGTAACAGGCGGGCTATAAACGTTTTTCCTGTGCCTGATTCGCCCTCTATAAGAATAGGCTCATCTGTCTGGCTTATGCATGCAAGTTTCTTTTTTAAGGCAACAACCGTTTCTGACGTTCCAAGCAGCGCATCAAAATCTGCGGTTGTTTTTGCATCATCACATACACTGGTGCTTTCAATTTTCCACTCAGCCGGAACGCCATGCGAACCGCCGTCTGCATCGTTTATGACATACTGACTTATGCATTTTTTTAAAACAGTTGAAGAAACCGGAAATTGAAGGACTGTAACAAGTTTCTGGCTTGAAAACATTTTTCTTACAGATTCAAATATCCGCAGAGAAACAAGAAGCACAACAGGCGTCTCTATTTTGCACGCCTTAAGTTTTTCCAAAAACGACATTCCTGCAAGCGTTTCATCAGAAACATCAAAAACACAGCAGTCATATCTTGAAAGATTGTCAACATCAACGCTGTCCATGCAAAAATGCCGGCTTATTCCGCAAATCTTTAAATCTTCTAAAAAAAATTGAAGCACCTGCGAGGAATTACTGAATAATAAAACCACCGGCATTTTCATAACAGCAGATTACTCAACAGACTTGTTCTTTTTAAAGATTCGGAACCACAAAAGCGAAAATCGGTACCAGATATAAGGAAAAATCAAAAATAATTTAAGCGGATTTTTAAATATTTCAGGCCAGATTTCCAAGCCTTTTTCAAATGTCTTAGGATTTACATACTTTTTGCGTTTTGAAAAAATATCGAGGACATCGCTGTCTGCGATAAAAATGCTTGAATTAAAGCAGTTTCTGCGGCGGTAAACCCAGCGTTCCGGGTTCTTTATTCCGCTGCCAATCAGAACAACAGCAGGAGAAGCCTTGAACATTGCAGCAATAATGTTCTTCTCTTCCATTTTGTCGTAGTAGCCGACGCACCGCCCTACAATCTGAATGCCCTCAAATGTCGATTTGACATTAGCTTCTGCCTGCATAAGGCTCGGTTTGTGCGCCCCGAAAAGGTAAAGGCTTTTGTAATGCTTGTTCAGAATAGCCAGAATTGAAATTATCGCAGAAAACGGGTTGTATCTTACAGGCACATCCTGTTTTAAGAAACGTGCCCCTGAAAGGATTGACTTTGAAATAGGCAGAACAAGGTCTGCATTTTGCAGACAGACAAGATATTCAGTGTTCACACGCGCAAAAAGCAAATCCCAGATGCTGAGAAAAACAATCTGCTTTGCGCCGGGCTTTTCAAGAAGTGCAAGCACTTCCGCTTCCATATCCTCCTGATGGATAATATCAACAGGAACATTCAACACATTTATTCTTTGCACTGCCATAACGAAAACTCCGTCATAATTGATTGAACGGCAGAAACTCCGTAAACAGCCGCAGTTTCAGACCGCAAAATGTTCGTAGAAAAATGAAGCGGCTCAAAGCCAAACTCTTTGAGCATTTCAAGCTCGTTCGGGCTTATGCCGCCCTCTGACCCTACAGCCACAACAACCGGCGAAGGATTAGAGCGCAAAAGCTCATGCAGCCCCTTCTTGTGAAGTGGCGCTTCTGTCATAACAAGAAAAGCCGGCTTTTCTCCGGCGAGAGAATGGCGCTGCTCAAGGCATTCTTTTAAACTTTCAAGAACTTCTTTAATACCAGCAGGGCCATATAGTCTTGTTCCAACAGGTGAAGCTGACTGCTGACGGGCCTCTTTTATTATTCGGTTCCACCGCTCTATTTTTAAACTGCTGCTATTCTTTGCTTCCACAGCAGAACGGTCGCTTGCAACAAGAAAAATCTTTTCTACACCGATTTCGGTGCACTGCCTTACAATGTCGTCAAGCTTTGAAGCTTTCGGCATACACTGAACAAGCCAAATCGGCGAGCCGTAGCCGGCGCACGTACCGTCCGGCAGAATACAGGCGTTTCCGTTCTGCGCCACAAGAGCAGCGCTCATGCCGCCCTCAACTGTGCTTCCGCTAAAGCTCTGCAAAGTCTGTTCTGCATTTTCTCCAGAAGCATCACCGGCACGCTGCAAGATTATTTCGCTTTTTGTACGCAAAAGCACTTTAAGCGTGCACAGCCCGCCAGAGGGCAGTCTGCCTTCAAAAGTGCTGCCCTGACTTAAACGCAGAACTTGAGCCAAATATTTAAAATCTTTGCCTTTTACAGAAAACTTCTCCAGCGGAGCCAGTTCAGTGTTTAGCAGAAATTGCCGCATTAATTTTTCTTTTCAGCTTTCTTTTCTTTTTCAGCTTTTTGCTTAGCTTCCTGCTGCAATTCGCTTATTGTCTTTGTCTTGCGCATTAACGAAGGGAAAGACTCTTTTCTAAGTATATCTATAGCTGCTACAAGCTGAATGTCAAAATCCAAATCATAAAGAGGCTGTGTCTTTGTTCTGTAAACTTCATTGCTTACAAGCTTTCTAAGCACACGCTCTTCAAGATTGTATGTCTTTTTGAGAGTTTTTGCATAAGCGGCAATGTCAGCCTGTGTCATGTTCGGATGAGCTTCAACATACTTGCTGATTTCATCAGACTGAAAAATTTTAAGATAGGTCTTTTCTTCTTCTTCAGACAAAACAGGGAAAAGCACTTCTCTATCCGGCGGAATACCGACTTTATCGATGTTTGAATCACTCGGCGTATAGTAGCGTGCTGTTGTAAGCTTAATTCCGTCATTGTTTAGGTTGAGCGGAATGACCTGCTGAACAGAGCCTTTGCCATAAGTGTTCTCGCCGACAAGGTAAGCTAGGTGGTCATCTTTTAATGCGCCTGACAAAATCTCTGAAGCACTTGCAGAGCCTTTGTTGATAAGCACAACAATCGGCATGTTTCTAGGCGCGGTTGTGTTAGCTTTTTTTGCCGTAAACGACATATTTTCAGACTGAAGGCGGCTCTTTGTTGAAACAATTGTGCCCGAATCGATGAACTTGTCAGCTACAGAAACAACGCTTGTAATAAGTCCGCCCGGATTGTTGCGCAAGTCAATAATAAGCGATTTATAGCCTGACTTTGCAAAAGAATCCAAAGCTTCCTGTACTCTTTCGGGCGTCTGCGGCGTAAATTCAATTATGCGCAGATAGCCGATGTCACTGCCTATCATTTCATATTTTACAGTCGGAACTTCAATAATTGCGCGGACAAGCGTTACATCGTATTCCATGTTTTTGCCGCGCTTCATGTGTACTTTTACAGACTTGCCGACTTCGCCGCGCAAAAGGGCTAAAACCTCGTCCATCGTTATGTCGGCAGTGTTTGTGCCGTCAATAGAAAGAATCAAGTCGCCAGCCTGAATGCCGGCTTTCCAGCCCGGTGTGTTCTCAATCGGGGAAACTACCTCAACATAAGCAGGCTTTTCAGGTGTTGAAACAGGTGCTTTTGAAATTGAAAGACCGACACCGCCAAAGTTGCCTACGGTCGTATCGGTCATGCTGCGCATCTGCGATGTATCAAGGTAAACGGTATAAGGGTCGCCGAGCGCGTCCATTATGCCTTTCATTGCACCCTCGTACAAAACAGTCGGGTCAACTTCATCAACGTAATTCTGTTCAACAAACGTGAACACGCTGCGCATCATTTCGGTGTACTGGCGTGTTTTCAAAGCTTTTTCTGATTGAGAAAGCTGTGTTTTATTGGTTGTTTTAGTTTCTTCAGTTTTGGTGGCTTCCTGCTGTGCATTTGCACAGGCACTTGACGAAAGAACTAACAAAAATGCTGCAACAGCAAATAATGCTGAAGCACGAGAACGGTCTGAACGGCCGGAAAGTTTTTTAAGAAAATTCATAGTCTTTATTTTACGGCGTCAATAGTTTTTGTCAACTATTTACTTGGCTTTTGTGAGGTCAAAGATTTTTGTATGTAAGAAAAAAAACCGATTTACCTAACGGATAAAATTTTATAATATAGGTAGATTAAATCGTTTAACCGGATTCTGCATAAGCTTGCATTTATTTTCCGGCTAAACACAAAACATGAAGCTTTATTCTATAAAAACAATCATAAAGCATAGGAGACTAACAAATGAACACAAAAGGTCTTGAAGCCACAGCACTTTCTGTGCGCAGCCTCTCAATGGACGCAATTCAAAAAGCAAATTCAGGACATCCTGGCCTGCCTCTCGGCTGTGCAGAGCTTGCAGCAGTGCTTTACGGCGAAATCATGAAGCACAACCCGAAAAACTCAAAATGGGCTGACCGCGACCGTTTTGTCCTTTCTGCAGGACACGGCTCAATGCTTTTGTACTCAATTCTTCACTTAAGCGGATATAATGTCACACTCGACGACGTAAAAACTTTCCGTCAGATTGGCTCTCATTGTGCAGGCCATCCTGAATTCGGTATTACAGACGGTGTAGAAGCTACAGGCGGCCCGCTCGGACAGGGTTTTGCAATGGCTGTAGGTATGGCAATTGCAGAAACAATGCTTGCCGCAAAATTCAACACAAACGACTGCAAAATTGTTGACCACTACACATACACACTTGTCGGCGAAGGCTGTCTTATGGAAGGTGTTTCTTCTGAAGCATCAAGCCTTGCCGGAAAACTGAAACTTGGCAAGCTCATCGCTTTCTATGACCAGAACAAAATCAGTATTGACGGTTCAACAGACATTGCCTTTGACGAAGACGTTGAGAAACGCTACCAGGCTTACGGCTGGCAGGTTCTTAAAGGCTCAATGTACAACATGAAAGACATCATCTCTCTTGTTGAAAAAGCAAAGAAAGATGACCGTCCTTCTCTTATTATTCTTAAATCAACAATCGGACAGGGCGCTCCGACAGTTGCAGGCACAGCAAAAGCACATGGCGCACCTCTCGGTGCAGAAGGCATTGCGGCCGCAAAAGCAAACCTCGGAATTCCTGCAAACGAAGAATTCTACATTGCAAAAGAAGCAAAAGACTATTTTGCAGAAAAAGCACCTGTTTTTGCAAAGCAGAATGACGACTGGAACAAGCTTTTTGCTGAATGGGCTAAAAAATACCCAGAGAAAAAAGCTGAATGGGACGCTTATTTCTCTAACAAGCCGCAGTCAAACGAAGCTCTGCCGCAGTACGCTGTAGGCGAAGCACTTGCTACAAGAAACGCTTCTGGTGCAGCTCTTAACGTAATGGCACAGCGCTACAAGAACCTTGTCGGCGGTTCTGCTGACTTGCAGGGACCAAACGTAACAGCTCTTAAAGGCGAAAGCTCATATTCACCGGAAAACCGCGCAGGACGTTATCTGCATTTCGGTATCCGCGAATTTGCAATGGCAGCTATTTCAAACGGTATTCAGCTTCATGGCGGTTTCCGCACATTCTGCGCAACATTCATGGTATTCTCTGATTATCTCCGCCCTGCCCTCCGCCTTTCAGCACTGATGCAGCAGCCGGTTGTTTTCGTTCTTACACATGATTCAATTTACGTCGGTGAAGACGGCCCGACACACCAGCCGATTGAGACACTCGCAGCATTGCGTGCTATTCCGAATGTAAAAGTTCTCCGCCCGGGCGATGCAGAAGAAACAGCCGTTGCATGGGAAATTGCAATGGAGACAACAAACGCTCCTTCTTGTCTTGCACTTACAAGACAGGGTCTTGCTGTTTACGAAAAAGACGATCCGGACTGGCGCAACACAGCACGCTGCGGTGCTTATATCGTCAAGAAAGGCTCTGACAATCCTGATGTTACAGTTGTTGCATCTGGTTCAGAAGTTAATCTTGCTCTTGCAGCCGCAAAGCTTGTTTCTAACAAGACAGTGCGCGTTGTTTCAGTTATTGACCGCGAAGCATTTATCAAACAGCCAAAAGAGATTCAGGCCGCAATTGTTGCACCAAAATCTCGCGTAGTTGCTGCCGAAGCAGGCATTTCTATGGGTTGGGAATATTTCGCAAAACCGGAAGACATTTTTGCAATCAACCGTTTCGGCGAGTCTGGTCCTGCGGCAAAAGTTGCAGAGCACTTAGGCTTTACAGCTGAAAATCTTGCAAAGATTATCGCAAAATAACTTGTCATTCCCGCGCGTGACGCGGGAACCTAATAAAGTAAATAGTCTTTACCAATTTGCGCGAAGAGCAAATTGGTAGGGTTTGCAGATTTATCTGATTTCGTCGAATCATCACAATCGCAAACCCGAGATTATCGGGTCAAGCCCGATAATGACAGTATTTACTGAATTGCCGGCGGTCAGACAGACTGCCGGCTTTTTTTCCGTCTGTTAATGATAGTGAACGCCACAGCGGCTATAAGACCGGCCGCCATCATAAGCAGACACAAAATCTGCCCTGTAGACAAATTTAAAAGCGAAACATTGAAATAAATCGGAGCATCTTTAACGGCGGCTATTCTATAGCCTAAATCTTCGTCAGGTTCGCGGAAGTATTCGATAACAAATCTGACTGCACCGTAAAAAAACGAATAGGCACATGCCATAAAGCCGTCAAACGGCTTCTTTTTTCTTAAAAGCCAAAGCACAGCCCATAAGCCTACGCCCTCAAAAAGAGCCTCATAAAGCTGGCTCGGGTGGCGCGGCAATATTACTGTTGATGCACCCTCTGGTACAGCAAGACCGGTTTTTTCCACAATCTGCTGAACCCAGTCTAAAGAAAGAGAATATACGTCTGCATCTGGAAAAATCATTCCCCAGGGAACTGACGTAATTCTTCCGTATAATTCAGCATTGAAGAAGTTGCCGAGCCGGCCGAACGTAAAGCCGAGCGGAATTGAAACAGCCATTACGTCAATCCATTTGACGACGGGCTTATGCTTTAATGTGCACCACAAAAGCATTCCTAAAAGACCGCCGATAAAGCCGCCATGATAAGACATTCCGGCAAAGCCTGTAAAAACTCCGCTTTCATCAAAAGGCCAGAAAATGCGCCATGGCTTATGCCAGTAATAGCCGCTTTCATCGTAGACAAGCGTATAAAAAATGCGCGCGCCCAAAATCAGGCACAGAATTCCGCAGAAAAAAAAGCTTAACACATCGTCTTCTGTACATTTGTATTCGGGCGTATCGAGTGCGCCCTCTTTTACCTGGCGCATGAACACAAAATAAGCTGTGCCGAAAGCAAAAATGTACATAAGCCCGTACCAGCGCAGCAAGCCCAGAACAGGCACGCCGGGAAATATTTCGGGATGAATCCAAGACGGATAGTTGATGATAAGCTGCATATAATTCCTATACAGAAAAACCCTGAGAGTGTGCCTTAAGGATTTTCTGCTTTAACAAAGCGTTTTCTTTTTTAAGCTGTGTAATCTCATACTGCTGTGCCTTTATAACATCAGCAACGTCTTCGATTGTAAGAGTGCCTGTGCCGACCAAATCTTCTATATAAGTCATTTTTGTCTCAAAGTCCTGCGCGGCATCTTCTTCTGCATTTGTAAAGCTGTCACTGCTTGCGGCAAGATACTGGTCAAAAGACAAGGTCTCTGAATTGCGCACCTTGTCGGCGATGCGGTAAATAGCCTGTGCAAGCACTGACTGCGGTTTGTAGACAATAATCGGAAGCCTTGAGGCAAGCGCGATGTCCTGCAAGACATCGCGGTAGATAACGCCAAGATGCTCAAGCTCAACACCGAGATATTCTTTGCATGAGCGGCGGATTTTGAGAGCTTTTTCAGCGTCTTTTGGCGACTCAAGCATATTCAATATAAGCCGCGGTCTGAACTGCTTCATCCTGCGGCGGAATAATTCTGCATTTTCGGGGTCAACCTCTGCAATTGCGTCTATCAGCTTTGGAATATAAAGCCGCTGCATTGAGGCGGCATCGTTCTTGAGCTTTTCAAGATATGCATAAGCCTTAGAATTTTTCTTGAACGAATTGTACATAAGTCTGAAAACTGCATTCTTCAAGAAAAGGTAGCCGTCAAGAATTGCCGTTACAGTCGGGGCAGTAACAAGAATTCCCTGCGGCGAAAGCAGGAAAAAGTCAAGGATACTTAAATGCGTGCCGGCACCGAGGTCTATCAAAAGAAAGTCGCAGTTTGAAGCCTGAAGCTTTTTAATAAGCATGTTTTTCTGTGCAGCTTTAATAGAAGACATTCCAGGAATTTCTGAATCGCCGGGAATAAACATTAAATTTGCGTAATCTGTCGGAACGATTATCTCTTCAAATTCAGAATTGCCTGTTAAAAATGTGCCCAAGCCTGCTTTCGGCGACTGGTTGCCGAGAACAAGATGAAGGTTAGAAGCACCAAGGTCAAGGTCTACTAAGACGACGCGCTTGCCAGACTGAGCCAGCGCAATTGCCAGATTTGCAGATACAAGACTTTTACCGACGCCGCCTTTTCCACTTGCTATAGGTATGATTTGCATGATTCCACGTCCAGTTAATTTTTTTTGGTAGCAGGCATCGCCTGTTTTATTGCGTCAAGCAAAGCCTCTTCTGTCGGTTTCTGCTCCAAAAGATGACGGAATTCAGGCTTTTGAAACAAAAAGGCAAGCTGCGACAAAATCTTAAGATGAGTTTTTGTATTGCTTGTTAAAAGGATAAAGAACACATATACAGGACGCATATCAGGCGGATTCATCATTACAGGTTTATCAAGGAAACAGATAACAAGGCGCTGGTCTTCGGCATCTGTCAGAAGCGGATAGCGCGGGTGCGGAATTGCAATTCCGTTGCCTACAGCGGTGCTCATAAGCTCCTCGCGCTGGCACAGCTCTTCGTAGAGTTTTTCGCTGCTTATAGTTTTCGGCAGAGAAAGCTTTTCAAGGATATTCTTAAAAACAATTTCAGGACGTTCGCCTTTAACATTAAAAAAGACACCGCCATTTTTTATGAGAGTTTCAATAGACATAATTTCTGTAGATTCACTCATGTTTTCCGTCTTCCTTCCTGATTATAGTAAATTTTTCCTTTTCCTGTATATTTATCGATTGTTCAAGTTCCTTCGACAAGTCTTCAAAACTAAATTCCATTCCTTCAAGGGAAAGGTATAAGCTTGTAATATCTTTTGAAGAAATAGAGGCATTCGGCATGATTGACTCTAACATTCTGCCCAAATGCGTAAAAAGTTGAGACAAAACGACTAAAGGCTGCTGCGGCATCGCTTCGGGAGAAACATCATTCTGCCCCATTGAATAAACAAAGTTTATCATTCTGGCATAAAATTTAAGAATCTTCGCCCGAAGCTGACCTTTTTCATAGTCAGCAAACCAACGGTAGTCGCGCTGTAGTATAGCACGTCTTTTTTCTAAGTGCAAGAAACAAAAAATCATGTCCTTTGACGAAATCTCGCCCATTCCTTCAGGCAGAAGCCGCGATATAATCTGCTCAGAATTCTTCTCTTTTTTATACAACGAATCATAAATGAAAGAATCTAAAAAAGTTTCGGTGAGCGGCACTCCGATTGATAAAAACAGTCTGCTCACACCGTCGAATTCTTCAGTTTCATCAGAATCCTGGTCGCTCTCATTATGAAGATTCATAACTGAAATTGTCTCACCAGTGCGCCACAGCCTTGTTTCTACACCGAATTCCGTAGTTTCAATTATTTCTGACTTCTTGATATATTCTTCAACAGAGCCGGGATAGCGCATAAACAGGTCTTTGCCGGAAAGAACATAGGCAAAAGCAATCTGCTCATCTATTGAACTGCACACGCCGAACACGTTGAACGACTGAAGCAAATTTTTTTCGAAAATTTCAAACCATTTATTGCGGCTTTCTTCTGCCTCATTAACTTCAAACGGCGTTTCTCTGGTGTCTTTCTGAACTACAATGGAAAAAGTGCCTGTCCGCCAGTTTTCAAGCCTAACCTTGAGCCTGTCACCGCTTTTAAAGTCATTTTTCTCATAAATTGCCGTCATGTCCAGAACAGTGGACTTCATCTTTCCGGGCAATTCGTAGTCACAGCTTGCGATGTCAAAGTCTTTGTTTGCAGGGTCTAAAGCCAGATATTGCGGAACAAATTCCTCACCATGAAGGTAATAATACTCAAACAGGTCATTCGTCTGCATTTCCACAATTTTATAAGGAACACTCTTTTTATTGTAGAAAAACTTGTAATCGCATGGAAGAATATCCGGGTTGCCGAAAGGTATGCACCTGTGGCCGACAACAAGGATTTTATTCGTTATTTCGTATCTGGTCGGAAGAATTGAAAAAGTTTTTCCAGTGAACATTCCGATTCTAGAAGCGAATGCATTATGACCGACAGATAATATGGCAGGATTGGTTTCAAACCACTCTAAAGCGTAATTAATATCACATTCTTTTTTGATGCCTAAATAATCTGCAATCTGAAAAAAATCAAAGGGAAATTCTATATTTTCAACAAAGGTATTCAACAATACCTCTAAACCCTGTTTCATATAAACAATCATACCCGAAGAAAAAGAAAAAAGCAAAGCGTGTCTGCATTCCATGCGCAGCTTCAACATAAAAAACCAAAATATAGAAATTGTACCATGTAAGAACCTGCTCTCGTCGGATTCCGTCACGCAAAAAGGCTTCGGCACTTCGTGCCTGCAGAATTTTTTGCGCGCCAAAATCCGCCTACGCAGGTTCTTGTATGTGTCATCTGTGTAGATTGTATTTTCTGGCGGAAAGTAGTGAATTGCGGACGCGGACTGCCTCATGGCTTGCCAAACAAGTCTTTACTAGTTTTTGTATAGCAAAAACTAGCAGGGTTTACCGATAGAGCTAATTTGTAGATTATTCCAAACGCAAACCCGGGTAACGGATTTCCGCCAAGCAAAATCACATTCTTATGCTTTTCATGCTGAAGCACTGAGATTCTACGTTTTTTGGATTGTGGGACGCAGTTATTTTTGTAACAAATCTCCAATGTATCCAAAAACACGTTGATTTATATAAGTTCATATTGTATTATGTAAAAACCTAAGGAGATTTACCGATGAAGAAAATTCTTATCACTTTAGTTGGACTTTTTGTTTGTACTGTAGCTATTTACGCAGAAAATATCAAATTCAAAGTTGCCGGTCCTGAAGCCAGCTATAATCAGATCCGTATTATGAATGAATCAGATTACGATGAATTTGACGGCAAAGTATACCGCCTCACAGAGCAGGACGGTTCTTTTGTTATAAAAGAAACATTGGGTGTCTTTCATATAAAATATCAGCACGACACTGATTCTGTTTCTGCAAAAATACGCCGCGGCGAATGGCTTGGTGTTTCGTTTGCCGGAAGTGACAAAGTAGTTCCTTTCCGCATTGATTATATGGATTTGCCATTTTTTGATGTTGTTCAGGTCTACTTATTAAGCGAAGAAGAACAGGTTGTAGAAGTCAAAAAAGAAGAAGATCCTTACGAATTTGACCAAAGCGATGTTGGTCAGGAATTCTGAGTTTCGCATTAGATTTATCCAAATTTTGAGTTTGTTCAGCGAAACGTCGTAGTTTCCGCTTCGCGAAAACTACAAAGATTTATTATTTGGGCATCTAAGAATTAGTCTTATTTGGCAAACTCAGCCAATTTGCACTTCGCGCAAATTGGTGAAAATTTTGACAATAACACAAAAAAATACAGACTTTGTAGCGAACCTAAGTTTGGGTTCTCTATTTTTTTTGCCTGCTATAACCCCAAAAGTGCCGCATTGTACACCAAGCTTCAAGAATTGATTCGTGAAACGGAATCAATTCTTGGCATTTTGCGGGTTTTTCTAAAAATGTAGATTAATCCTATTTCTTCTTTGTACCCCATCTCCGCGAATTGATTTGTGCAACAAAATCAATTCGCGGCGTTTTGCGGGTTAATCCAATGTCTGTAGATTTATCCCAAGGCAAAACATCTTGACCGACGCTAGTTTACTTTATAAAATCACATTATGGAAAATCAAAAAAAGACAATACCGCTCAGAAAAGACATACCGGCATCTGATAAATGGGATTTAACAACCTTATTCAAGACAGATGACGACTGGGAAAAGGCTCTTCTGCAAATTTCAAGTGATGCAGACGAGCTTGAAGCATATAAAGGCAGACTCGGCGAAAGTGCAGAAACACTACTTGCCGCGCTCAAAATTTTTGAAAAAGCACAGCAGAACGAGGAAATTACCGGCAATTACGCCTTTCTTCTTACAGCCGGTGATGCCGGTGACAGCATAAGTCAGGAAAAATTCGGGCGCTACATGATGGCGGCAACCGAAGCCGGTGCTAAATCAAGCTGGTTCAGCCCTGAGCTTCAGTCTATTCCACAGGAAACAATTGAAAAGTGGATTGAGCGCGAGGATTTTAAAAACTATAAGATTTTCTTGCAAAAAGAACTGCGCAACAAGCCTTATATATTAAGCGAAAAAGAAGAGCGGCTTATGGTTCTGCACACAGAGCCTAACGACACAGCCCACAAAGCTTTTTCTATGCTTACAAATGTTGACCTTGATTACGGCTCAATAAACGGCGAGCCGCTTACACAGACAACATGGTCAACTTTTATGGAAAACTCTGACAGAAATATCCGCAAAGACGCCTACACTCAGTTTTACGGCACATTTGACAGACACAAGAACACGCTTGCAGCGCTTTATGCAGGCAGCGTCAATGTCGATGTCTGTAACGCCAGGGCACGCGGCTTCAAAAGCTCAATTGAAATGGCACTTTTCCCCGATAAAGTTCCGCTTTCGGTTTACGAGAACCTTGTTTCGACAGTCCGCGCAAATTTCAAGCCCCTGCACCGCTATTATCATTTGCGGCGCAAAATCTTGAAATTAGACGCGCCTGCTGATTTGCGCCACTACGATGTTTATGTGCCGCTCGTTGCAGACGTAAAAAAGAAGACAACTTTTGACGAAGCAATTGAAATTCTTCATGAGGCGCTCTCGCCTCTCGGCACAGAATACACAGACACGCTCTGCACAGGCTTAAAAAGCGGCTGGGTTGACCGCTACGAAAATCAGGGCAAGCGCTCCGGCGCATTCTCTTCAGGCGCGTACACAGGCTATCCGTACATTCTTACAAACTACAAAGATGATGTGCTCCGCGATGTGTTTACGCTTGCCCACGAGGGCGGACATTCAATGCATTCGCTTTATTCAGCAAAGTCAAACCCGTTTCTTCAGTATAACTATACAATTTTTGAAGCCGAAGTTGCCTCAACATTTAACGAAGAACTGCTTTTCAGATATTACTTAAAAAATGAAAAAGATCCGAAAATAAAAGCATATCTGCTCTCTACGCGTGCCGCGGACATTCTTGCAACGCTTTACCGGCAGACAATGTTTGCAGAATACGAAAAAAAGACGCACGAGCTTGTCGAAAGCGGAACTCCGCTTTCTGTCGAAGTCTTAAGAAGCGAATACCGTAAGCTGCTTGTTGATTATTTCGAGCCAGAAATGGTTTTTGAAGAAACAAGCGATCTTGAAGGTCTTAGGATTCCGCATTTTTACAACGCATTCTACGTCTATAAGTACGCAACAGGAATTTCTGCGGCTCTTGCCCTTGCAGAAAAAGTTTCTTCCGGCGGAAAGAGCGAAAAAGACGACTACTTTAAATTTTTGTGTTCTGGAGGTTCACGTTACCCGATAGAATCATTGAAGCTTGCAGGTGTTGATATGGCAAGTCAGACCCCTGTTCAGGCTGCAATAGATGTATTTGCACGTCTTGTTGACGAGCTTGAAGCGCTAGTTTAACGCTTTGCAGTATTAAACTGCATATCCTTGCGACAATTTTACTGTTATTGTTGCTTTTATGAAATAATGTAGTATACTTAAACTATGTCAGAGTTAGAAGATTTTTTAAAACATCCTAAAACTGATGCGCACAACCATCTTAATTTGGGAATGCGCTATGCTTCTTATGTTCCGTGGGCACACTTTCTTATTCCGAATTTTCCGCGGACAATGAATGGTCTTGCAGAAATGCACGAAGTCATTTCCACATTTACGCGTCCGCGTTGTTCAACTGCTGAAGATGTAAGAGATGTAATAAGCCTTTCAATTGAAGATGCAATTGCTGATTCAGTTACTGTCCTTGAGGGCAGCATTGATTTGCAGTTTGTCGGTCATTATAACGAAGACTATGACGCATTCCTCGGAATGGTCAACAGTCTTGTTGAAAAATACAAAGACAAGATTACGTTCCGCCCCGAACTTGGGCTTGGAAAAACTTTTGACGATGCCAAAGTCCAAAAGTGGGTTCCTATTCTGATGAAAAGCGGCGTATTCAAGAGCGTAGACTTATACGGACCAGAAACCTTTGACGACATAGACCGGTTCAAGCCTTTGTATGAACTTGCCGGAAAGCTCGGCATGAAACGCAAGGCACATGTCGGCGAATTTTCTGACGCAGCTTCTGTTAAGAAATTTGTAGAGTTCTTCTCGCTTGACGAAGTTCAGCATGGAATTGGCGCTGCCCAAGATGATAAAGTTCTTCAATTTTTAGCTGACAAAAAAATAAGATGTAATGTAACACCAGAAAGCAACGTTCTTCTTTCTGCTGTAAAAAAACTGGAAGAACACCCGATTAAAAAGATGTTTGAAGCCGGTGTACGCCTTTCAATAGGCACAGACGACCTGCTCTTCTTTAACCGTTCTGTAAGTGAAGAATGTTTAGACCTTGAAAAAGCCGGTGTTCTTACAAAAGAACAAATCTTTAAGATTCTTGACGATTTTGAAAGATAACTAAGAGGTTCAATTTCGAGTTTAAAAAATCATACTTTTTTAGCGAAAATCGGTTATTGAGCGAAGTCGAAATAACCGATTTTCAATTTTAAACTAAAACAGTTCCGCTTATTGTGGCTTCGACTTCGCTCAGCCACCGAAATCTTAAAAACTCGAAGTTCGGGCTATTTAAATAACAGCCCCCTGCTGACTTAAGCTTTTATCTCTTTCAGAATTGAAACAACTGCGTCTTTTTCAGGCTCAATTGTTTTTTCTGGCTCTATCTTTTTAAGCACAGACGCAATGTGGCTTGGCATTGCAGGCTCTTCGCCGCACATCTGCCTTATGCTCTCCGAAGAAAAAGCCGGATGGTCTCTTGAAATAAGCACAACCACGCCGCCGTCTTCTTCTACCATTTCTGTGCGCTTTACCGCTGCCGCATAAGCGTCTGCCGTTTGCGGAGATACCATAATGTTATAGTTCTTAAAAAGCCTTTGTGCAGCATTTTTCCGGTCTTCTTTTGAAACTTCAGCCGGAAAAACAAGACCGCGCATTACAGCAGGGCTTGTCTCAAACAGAGATTCAAGCCGTTCAAGGTTAGAAGGCACAGCAGGGTTTGCCGGGCCGCGCTTCAAAAGCGGAATATTTGCGTCAGTAAGCTCGCACATATTGGACGGATCTAAGCGGAGCGAAGCCGTACAGTCTGTAATAAAGCCGTTTACCGGAAGCGAGAATTTCCAGCTATAAAGCCCTGCAATCAAGTTTCCGTAATTGCTTGAAGAGAGCGCGTAAAAAATATCGCTGCATACGCGGTTCTTAAGGCGCGTAAACGCAAAAGTATAGAAGAAAGTCTGCGGAAGCAGCCGCCCGATATTCGATGTATTTGCAAGCGTCAGACCGTAGTTTTCAACTAAAGAGCGGTCGTTATAAATCTGCCGGACAAGCTCAATGCAGTCGTCTATAGAGCCGTTTACCTCAACCGGATAAATATTTCCGCCGTTCCAGATGAAACTTTCAGGCGAAAGCCCGCGCATCGCGCCTTTCGGGTAGAGCAGAATTGCCTTTAAATGCTTTTTATTCTTAAAAGCCTGTGCAATACTTGCGCCGGTCTCGCCGGTTGTGTCTGTTATGACAACAGCTTCTGTCTCTTTCATTATACAGATATGCTCAAGGCAAGAAGCCAGATAAGAAATGCCAAAATCTTTGTGCGAGCCGGTCGGGCCATGATAAAGCTCAAGATGATAAAGACGGTCGTCAAGCTGGTTCAAAACAGGCTCAAACGGAAAAGCATTTGTTGCTATAGCTTCTGAAATAATCGGGCTGAATTCTTCTTTTATAAGCGCAGACGTAAGCGAGCCTGCAATTGACGTAAAAGAAGTGTTCTCGTTCATGTACAAAATCCATGAACTTAAATTCTCCTCGTAAGCCGGTGTATACAAACCGCCGTCAGAAGGAATGCAGTCTAAAACTGCCTTAGAAAATGAAACTTTTTTATCTGGATTTCGAGTACTTACAAATTGCATAATTTCCTCCCATAAGGTGCAAGCAGGAACCCATATCCGAAGTTTTCAACAATACTAACAGAGTTTTTCAGTTTTGTCTTTATATTTTTTCTTTATATTTTTCTATAAACTTATAAGGGCGGTATGTCATTTTTGACTGACGCAAGCCTTCGTCGCCCAAATCCTGTTCGCGGTTTATAAACTTAATCTGACCGTCTAATTTTGCCGCCATAATCTGATTAAGATATTGATAAATGCCTTTGTAGCTTTCAATGCCTTTCTCAAAGTGTGTGCAGAACGTTTCGCCGCCGCCCAATGTTTCGCCGAGCGCAAAGCCTGCCGGTTCTGCCCCCACATAAACCACAATACCGAAAAACGGCGCTTCTCCAATCAGGCTTAATGCGGCTTTTGCTGTTTCGTAATCAGACGGAATCTCAAGGTGAGCCTGCTGCCACTTTTCAAGAATTTCTGCCGCGTCGTGCACATTCTTTTCGGTCAAAAGCTCTACTGCCGGCGCATAGTTCTTTACAAATGAATTGACGTGGTTCTTCTTTTTGTGGAATGTCTTGCCCTTAAGCTCCGCAAGTTCCGTTTTTAGATAGACGTAATCTGCATTGTCGCGGTCTTTTTCAAATGCTGAAACCTTGTCAGGTTCGCGCTCCAAAAAATCTTTTAAGATTGATTCGCCGACCAAAACCGCAGAATATCCGTCTTTTTTAAGCGTTTCTATCTCTTGATTTGAAGGCATTTTGTTGAGCGGAACGAAATAGTCTTTTCCGTTTTTTTTGCGTAAAAGAAGCACTGCGCCGGTTTTTGTTTTTGTAAGCCGGTAATCATATTTTTTGCTATGAATGAGAAGGCTGTAAAAGGTCAGTTCCGAAATTCCGTCGTGCAGGTTCTGCAAAAGCGGCTCAACTAAGTCTTTTATGTCCTTTGAAAATACCGCCGATTCAGGATATTCGGGAATTCTGTTCATGCGCAAAGATTAATGCTTTGAAGTAAAAATGTCAAACAACCCAATGAGAAAAATCACATCGGTCAAGAGCCTGCTCCCGGCGTATTTTATTCCGAAAATTAATTCACAGCTTCGCTGTTCATGCAATTTTCGTCACAAACTCCGCCTGCGCAGGCTCTTGGCTGCTGCACATAACTATTTGGTTTGTTCTGTCATTGTTTTTTAAGCCTAAAAAGGCTTATCTCCAAAAAACTTTACGAGTTTTACTTGTAGTGTGGCAGAATATGATTTATTATGAACATTGTAAAAAGTCTAAAGGAGATGAGAAAATGAAAAAATGTATAATTTTATCTGCTATTTGTATGCTCATTATTCTGGCAGGGTGCACAAAAGATAACGGAAATGTAGCAGAAGAACTGCAAAATCAGATTGAAGAACTGCAAAATCAGATTGAAGAACTGCAAAATAAGATTGAAGAACTGCAAAATAAGAATGCAGAGCTTGTCAAAGAGAATGAAGAACTCGCGCTTAATAATAGGAATTTAACCGCAAAAATCGAAACTTACGAAAAACAAATACAAGAGCTTTCTGAACACAATGCAGAGTTAGAAGAAAATCTTGAGCTTTATAGTACCGACATTGAAACAAGAGCAAAAATTATCGTTCATAAACTTGATACTGTTTTAAATTTTGAAGATGTTACATCTGACTTGCCGGAAATCTATAAATTTCCGTTAAGTGATGAAGTCATTTATACAGTTCAAACCAACGACAAAATTAATGTTAAAAGTTTTATTGAATACGGAACAAAAAACTATATCAAAGTAATACTTCCTAATAATTCAACCGGCTACATAAAATGCAAATATAATCCTTATGCTAATGGTAATTTCACTCCAATCGAAAATCTGACAGTTGACAATAAACAAGTGACAATTTTAAAAATGGACGACAGCTTTTGCGACTTCGGATATCCTAATCTCAATCTTAAAGCACTTCCCTCTGAAACTTCAGAAAATGTATGTGAACTAGGTTCTGTATCTGATAGCGTCAAATCAATTGCAATTACAGCAGATTACAAGTGGGTTAAAATACAGTTCAATGAATATGAAGGTTGGATACCTGCCGGAAAACTAGGTCGCGGAAAAGGTGGACCTATTATTGAAGATCCAGAAACCTCTGTTCAATGGGAATTTGTAACCCGGCATCTTATATAAAGACAGCATAAGCTGCAAAAGCACAATCGTCATGATGACGTTTTGGAAAACCAAAAGCGACAAACGTCACGATGACGTTTTTAGAAAATGCCAAAGTAAGCAAACGTAATCATGACGATTTACTCTTTTCACAATAGCTTAATCTACGGATATAGCTTGTTCGGCAAAAAGTGGCTTCTCTTGTGTTTTATGTGCGTTTTGCGCATAATAGGCTCATGAGTTTTATTTCTCCAGCTTATGATGTAATTGTTGTGGGCGCCGGTCATGGCGGCATTGAGGCCGCGCTGGCAACTGCAAGAACAGGTCTTAAAACATTATTATTAACACAGGCAATAGATGCAATCGGGCGCATGTCGTGCAACCCGTCAATCGGCGGCATTTCTAAAGGAAACATCGTCCGCGAAATAGACGCTCTTGGCGGCGAAATGGCAAAATTAATCGATAAATCGATGATTCAGTTCAGAATGTTGAACAAGAGCCGGGGACCTGCTGTTCAGGCGCCGCGCGCACAGGCAGACAAGCTGCTTTATTCTTCGCTTGCAAGAAAAACGGTCGAAGACCAGCCGAACCTAGATTTGTTGCAGGACACAGCCGTTGATTTGATTACAGAGCCGCTCAAAAGCGCAGACGGCAGATTAATCTGCAAAGGCGTAATCACAGAGCGCGGCAGACAGATTCCGGCTACAGCCGTAGTTTTGACAACCGGCACTTTTATGGAAGGCAAAATCTTTATCGGTGAATACGATGCGCCATGCGGACGTCTTGGAGAAGCCGCAGCTCTCGGACTTGGCAAAAATTTGCGCAGACTCGGCTTTACAGTCGGAAGATTGAAAACAGGCACGCCGCCGAGAATTTTGCGCTCTTCAATAGATTTTTCAAAGCTTGATATTCAGGTTGGCGATACGCCGCAGCCCTTCTCGTTCAGCACAGACCGCGTAGACCGCCCTTCTGTTCCATGCTGGCTTGTCTACACAAACCCGGAAACACACAGAATAATCAGAGAAAATATACATCGCTCGCCGCTTTTCAGCGGCAAAATCGAAGGCATAGGCCCGCGCTACTGCCCTTCAATTGAAGACAAAGTGCGCCGCTTTCCGCAGAGAGACAGACACCAGCTTTTTGTAGAGCCAGAAGGACTTGCAACGCAGGAAGTTTATCTCAACGGCTTTTCGTCTTCTCTGCCGGAAGAAGTGCAGGACGCATTTTTGCGCACGCTGCCCGGCTTTGAAAAAGCTGTTGTAACACGCCCGGGCTATGCCGTTGAATACGACTACCTTGACCCGACACAGCTTTTCCCGTCACTTGAAACAAAGCACATGGCAGGACTTTTTTGCGCAGGGCAGATTAACGGCACTTCAGGCTACGAAGAAGCCGCCGGTCAGGGTCTAGTTGCAGGAATTAACGCAAGTAAATACTGCAAGGCGCAGAAAACTAAAGGCGAGACAGAAGTTGCAGAGTATGAGCCGCTCGTTCTTAAGAGAAACGAAGCTTACATCGGCGTTTTAATCGACGATCTTGTAACGCTCGGCACAAAAGAGCCGTACAGAATGTTTACAGCGCGCGCCGAATACAGGCTTGCCTTGCGCCATGACACATGCAACGAGCGTCTTTGTGAGAAAGGCTTCGAGGCAGGACTACGCACACAGGCAGAGCTTGACGCTGTAAATGAGCGCAAAGCCGCAAAAGAAGAAATCATAAGACAGATACGCAAAGACCCGAAAATTACAAAGCTTGTTTTTGCGGCGCGCCAGACAGACGATGATACCGAACAGGACACCGCTGAAGAACAGCCTAAGACCATAAACAAAGACGACCAGCTTTTCGCAGATATTCCAAATCCGGGCTTTCCGCAGGACTTGTGGGAAGCGGCTTTAGTTGACTACAAATACGAGCATTACATCGACAAGCAGAACAGACGCGTCGAAAAAATGCGCCGCATGGACGAAACAAAGATTCCGCAGGATTTTGATTACGCAAAAGTTGTAAGCCTTTCTGCCGAATCGCGCCAGAAGCTTGAAAAGATTAGGCCGCAGACATTAGGTCAGGCAGGGCGCATTTCTGGAATACGCCAGTCTGACATAATGCTGCTTATGGTTCATCTGCACTAGACAGCTTTATTTTGTTTTCTTGGCTGCCGGTTTTTTAGCCACAGGCTTTTTGGCAGCAGGTTTCTTTGCGGCCGCTTTTGTTCCGGCTTTTGAAGCTTTAGCTTTTGCCGTTTTTTCAGTCTTTGCAGAAGTTTTTGATGCGGCAGCTTTTGCTTTCTTGGCTTTTGCCTTAGGCTTTGCAGGCGCAAGCATTTCAAGCAGAGTATCCGCATTATATTCAGCTGCTTTGACGAACTTTTCCAAAGCCTTGTTAAATGCCGCAAGCTTTTCAAAACCGGCTTTCTTGTAATGCACAATGCCCTGTGCAAGAGCCGTTTCTTGCAGCATAGCTTCCATGTCTTCTTTTCTGAACCAGCGTACATTGTTGTAAGTGTTCAAGCCTGTAAGAATATATGCTTCTTTGTCGCTGAACAGATTGTCAAAGACCTCGTAAGCACCGGCTTTGTCTGTTTTTGCCAGAACTGCAACATCGCAGAGAACCGCCATCGCAATAACCTGACGCTGCGCAACGTATGCGTCTGAATCTACAGAAACAGCGTCTTTAAGAAGGGTAAACATCTTGCGTGACAAGCCCCACTTGCGTGTAAGATTTGCACCGTCCAAAGCCTTTGCCTTTTTGCCGACTGCAAGACGTGTCGCGTTAATCACTGCAAAAATCAAAGCATGTTCTGCTCCATGTGGCTTAGAAAGCAGGGTTTCGTACAAATCCCTTACATAAGAAATTTCTTTCTTTGGAATTGAAGCGCCCGGCTTTTCAGCAAGACCCTTGAATTCAGCAATCTGCGTAACATCAGCGGCAAAGCTCTTCCAGATTTTTTCCGCATCAACAGATTTGTCGATAATTGCCTTGTTCAAAACTTGAGCCGCACCGTAATTTCCGCGCACAAATTCTGCAAGCTTTGCAAAATAAGCTACACCGGCATCTTTAGACTTTTTAAGCACGTCCGCAAGTTTCGGCGGCTTAATCTTTGACTGCTGAAGCACAACAGACGGAGAGCAGATATACTTAATGCTTTCAAACAGCTCTTTTGAAGCAAACGCCGTCAAAGTCTGGTAAAGCTCTTTCAAGAAAATTTCCTGCAAGGCAACTTCTATGTCTTCAACACCTCTGCCGCCAAGTGTTTCGTACAAAATGCGGTATTTTCCGGTTTCGTCGTCAAAAACCTGACTGAAATCCATCAAAACCTGAGACTCAAATCCGTTAAGGCTTAAGAACAAGCCTTTTTCGTGAATCTCGCGGCAAGTGCGTATGTACCACAAATTGCTCCGCTGTTCGCGGAAAATACAATAGGCGTTATCATCTGTTGAAAGCTTAAGCGCATTGCCGATCGAACAGGTTCTCTGCTCAACAGCATCTTCGCCGGTCTTAACGGCATAGCGGCAAGACTCTTTTATCCAGCCGACAGCCTGCTGATAGACGTTATTATAGAAAACAACCGCTTTTTCACCGCCAAAAGCATTTGAATATGCAAAGACATTCTCATTTACATGGCCGTTATCCCAAACGTCGTAAAAATAGAAATTGTCTACTTCGGCAAAAAGATAGCGTTTTTTCATCAAAGGGAAAATCTCGCGGTTATGGCGGTCTATCAAGTCATAATCTGGAGTTTCTTTCCAATATGCTTTCTGATATTCCATGCCGTACTTTTCGGTGAAGCCTTCAATCTGACCATGGCCGAACATCGGAAGACCAGGCATTGTTACCATGAGTGTACAGACACCAAAATATTTGTCGCCTTTTCCGAATTGAGCAACGGCAGTTTCTTCGTCCGGGTTGTTCATAAAATTGACAAAGCGGCGCAAAACCTGCGGGTCAAATTCGAGCGTATTTTTGACTGTCTGGCGGTATTTGTAGTTTTCCTCTTTTTTGAGCATGTTCATAAACGCGCTGTTGTAAACGCGGTGCATACCGAGCGTGCGCACAAAATAGCCTTCCATCATCCAGAAAGCTTCTGCAAGCAGCAGTGTGTCAGGTATTTCTTTTGCACAGCGGTCAACAACCTCGCGCCAGAATTCATTCGGAATGCGGGCTTCAAATTCATCGCGGCTCAATGCAGACTCTGAACGTGTGGCAATGTCGCCGCCTGCACCCGGTTCAGGGTACCAGAGGCGCTTTATGTGCTTTTTGGCAAGAACCATAGCCGCGTCAAAGCGTATAATCGGGAAATTTCTTGCAACATGGAGAATTTCCTGAATTACGGCTTCGCGTGCTTCGGGGTTCAAAAAGTCAATTTGTGCTGTGTCGTTCCACGGCATACCTGTGCCGTCGTTTCCATGATAGATGTAGCGTACGTCGCCTGTGTAATTGTCTACGCGCTTGAACACAACCGCGCAGTCTGATTTCTGGTAATAGTGGTCTTCAAGATAAATGCCGACGCGGCCGTCATGCGAAAGATTCTCGCCGTTAAACGTATAAGTCGGAAACGGGCAGTCGCGCCGCTGAATGAACAAATCCGGGCGCTCGACTACCCATTTTGCGTCCATGCCTGTGTGGTTCGGCACCATGTCTGAAGCAAGACGGATACCGCGCTGCCACAGACGGCGGCGCAAGTTGTCAAGCGCGTCCCAGCCGCCGAGATTTCCTGCAATGTTATAGTCTTCAAGGCTGTACGCACTTGCCGCGGCTTCAGGGTTTCCGTTTATCTGCTTAATACGCTGGCTTGCGTGCGAGCGTTCCCATAAACCGATGAGCCACAAGCCTGTAAAGCCGCGCTGCGCAAGCAGGTCAAGCTCTTCGTCAGGAATCTGATCAAGGCGGCTTATGTCGCGCTGATACTTGTCGCTTAGCTGATTGAGCCAGACAAGAACGGTTTTTGCCATAAGCACAACGCGCGGCATCCACTCTCTGTCCGGGCTGTAGCGTTCATATTCGTTTGTAAGATAATCGTAATTATAAGCGTCCATCGGCGGAAGGTCGCCGCCGCCAAAGCCATGCCAAGCCGGCTTTTCTTCCTCTGAAATCATGTCGATGCCGGCAAGAAGCCGCTTGAGCCATTCGCCGAGAAGTTCTGCCCAATAAGTGCGGATATAATCGAGCTGACCTTTGAGGCTTTTCGGGCTGAAAACGACAGGCTCTTTAAGCATTGTTATCAGGTCGTTGTTTTTAGGGCCGAATTTAGGCTGCTCTGCAAAATAGTCTTTGATTTTCTGCCAAAGCTTTGCATAAAGCGGGTTCTGCGCCAAATTCTTGTCGCTGAACAGCATAAAGAAAGGCTCAAAAGCCGGGTTCTCGTTTGCAAGCCGCAGAAGAATCAGTTCTTCAAGCGTTGTTATTCTGTTGTTGATGCCTGTAGCCGGGTTGATGCTTTCAAGGTAAGTTTCAGCAAAAACCACATTGTTGTACACGTCATTCGGCGGAAATTCGCCTGTAAATTCGAGAAGAAGCTGGTCGATGTTCTCTTTGCCGAATTCTTCGTCGCAAATTTGAAGCAGCGCAGAAAAAGCCTGCGGGTTCACCTGTTTTCTGTACAAATAGCACACATAATGGAAAATCTCATCGATAAGACCCATTGCGTTAAGCTGCCCCGCTTTTATCATCTGCTCGGGGTGAAGCACAGGGTCAATTGTATCGTTGATTTTTTTGGCGAAAAGCCGCACATTTTTCAGATTGGCAAGAATTACATTTCCAGTTGTTGCAAAAAGCGTGCCGTCAAACTGGCAGCGGTCGCGCATTTCTCTTGAAACATGAAATTCAAACCAGGGATTTTCAGAAAGTGAAAATTCGGCTTTATCAGAAAAAATTGTATCAAATTTATTAATGTTCATATCTGCTCCAAAAAAATCAAATTCTAAATTCTACAAAATTATGCGTCTAGCGGTGAGCGGCGGCTATTTCCTTTATGGCACTAATCAATGTCTTGTCTTTGGCAAGCTGTGCAATAGTTTTTGGCAGCCGGTAAGTCCAGTTGAATTCTGTCACGCTGCCCGGAATGTTTATGCGCTCGTTTTCAGGGTTTTCGTCGTAATAAGACGGCGAAAGATGAAGCAAATCCTGAATTGGGTGAATACAGAACGCGCTTTTTGAGGCGGCAATAGTTCTAAGCACAAAATCCGCCGTTGCCCTGTCAAAAGTCTTTGGACTAATGTCCGCGCCTTTTGGTGCAGGAAAATTCTTTAAGAAATCCTCGCCCGCATTTTCGTTAAGCCACCAGCCCCTGATTGTTGAAGAATCGTGCACAGAATTGCATGCAACGCTTACTTCCGGGTAGTCCTCTGGCTTGATATACGGCTGATCTGCCTCGCCCCACTCTCTTGACCAGCGCATAACACGCAGGCTCAAAATGTTCAGCGCTTTCATAACCCGCGGAACAGATTCCGGATTTACGCCCAAATCTTCCGCACATGGAATCATATCCACGCTTGATGTAAGCTCGCCCAAAATAGATTTTGCCTGTTTTTCCCAGAGTTTTTCCATTTTGGTGTGTTTCTCTTCAAACAGCTCTTCAAGCAGCTTCTGTTCCTCAAAAGAAAGGCTCTTCCATGCCGTTGAGTCGCGGTAAGTCCAGTTCGGCGTATATTTTCCCTTAGAAACTTCGATAATTGCGCGGTTCCGCCAACATTCGCAAAGCTTGTTTTTTACGGCGTCCGGCAAGTCGGCATTCATAATGTCGCTGTCTGTGGCAATTTCTTTTTTGAACAGCCACATCTCTTCTTCGCCGATTCTGTCCATTACCTTGTGAAGCAGCCCGTGCGTGCCAAGATAGTCGTTATTGTTTACAGCTTCAATTTCGCGTGTAGGCACATGCGGCTTAGAAAGCCAGCGTATGCGTTCCGGCGTAAAGCCAAGCTCGTCAAGCTCTTTTGCCGTAAAACAGACAAGCGGCTGCGTGTAGCCGAGCGCGGCAGTTCTCTCGCCTTCAGGCACAGCCCAAATACGGAAAAAGCCCAGAACGTGGTCGATTCTGTATGCACCGTAATATTTTGCCGCACTTGCAAGTCGCTTTTTCCACCATGAATAATCATCTTCTTTGAGTTTTTCCCAGTCATAAATAGGAAAGCCCCAGTTCTGTCCGAGCGGATTAAAGCCGTCGGCAGGTGCACCGGCGCGCAGATTCATCTTAAAATATTCAGGACAAGACCACACATCAACCGAGTCTTCGTTCATCATAATCGGAATGTCGCCTTTGAGAATAAGCCCAGCTTTGCGTACAGCGTCTGCTGCCATAGAGAACTGCTCGTCAAGGCGCATCTGAACCCACGCCCAGAAATAGTGGTTCTTCTTCTTTGAGGTTTTCTTCCATTCAGACTGAATAAATTTTGCCACATCAGTTGAGCCGTCTGCCCAAGTTTTCCAAGAAGCTTCAAAATTTTCGCGCTTTTTCTGCATAAACACAGAGTAAGGAATAATCCAGTCGTGCGCCTTAATCCATTTGTTAAGCGCAGAATCTTGAATCAGATTATCCGCTTCTTCTGCAAAAATTTTTACGAGCAAATCTATTTTGTCGCGGCGCACTTCGCGGTAGTTAAAGCGGCTCTTTTCGGCGTGTTTCTTGCAGATTTTAGAAATCTGGCTCTTATAGTTTTTCGCTTCAGGCAAAGCCTGCAACCGCAGATAAACCGGGTTCAATGCAAAGGCAGAAAGCGCACTGTACGGCGAACTTTCTGTTCCAGTATCATTTACAGGCAGAAGCTGAATAAGCTTAAGCCCGGCTGACGCGCAAAATTCTGCAAACGGAATAAGGTCGAGGAATTCGCCGCATCCGCAGCTTTCTGTAGTCTTTAAAGCACTCACCGGCACAGCCGTACCAGTAAGATGCGGTAATTTATGGTTAGGTTTCTTAGTCATTGCAGACTATTTTACCACAGAAATTTAGCAATTACCAGAAAAAGCTACACAGAAACTGTTTGTTTACAAAATTTATGATATAATCTCTGCGCCGGGCTTTTGCAAGGCAGAGGAACAAAAATGAAAAAGATAGTATTGATATTGCTTTTATGTATGTGCTTTTTGGGCTGCACTAAAAAAGCTCAAGAGGAAACTCAGTCTGTAGAAGAAACTTTAACCTTAGCAGAAGCGGAACAAGTGCCAGAATCGAACATTTTGCCCGCCGCAACTGAAACAGAACAAGAAAGTAAAACAGAAAATTTGGAGCGTTTTACAGAACTTGCAAAAGAAAAACTACAATTTACATCAGAACAAACAGGTTTATATGCAGTAACCAGTTTTGAAGGACTAAAAGTGCGTTCAACACCATCTCTTGAAGGCAAAAAACTCGGGCTGCTTGAATATCAGGAAACAGTTAAATGTCTGTCAGTTGAAAACGAAAAAATAACATTAGACGGAATTACTTCTAACTGGTACAAGATAAAATCTATAGAAAGCGGCTTAGAAGGCTATGTATTCGGCGGATACCTTAGACAACTTCACAGAATAAAATACACTGTTGAAGACATGGAACCGTTTGCCATTGATTCAGAAAAAATCCTTTCAATGATTGACGGCGATTCTGGGATAGAAACAGAGTGGAATCTTGAAGACGGCATTTATCTGCCGGCACAGCTCATAATACAATCTCAAAATGCAGGAGGTCTAGGTTACTATTTGGATAAAGAAACATGCGGCATTGTTATTAAAAACAGCAAACTCTATTATTTTTATTCTTTTAACGAAGGTGATATAATCATAGTAAGCGAACATTACGGCACTTCGGTTGATTCGTGGTATAAACCAGAAGTCAGCGAAAATGCTGTTAAGGAAAAAGAGTTTATTGTCTATCTGAACGAAAGATCTGGTGGCGGAAAATGTCATGCCGTTAATTATGACGGTAAAAATCTTGGCATAACATTCTATGCAAATAGCTTTGCTTTAACAGCCCGCACAACATATATACTTGAAAAAGTTTCAAACGACAATCCGGCAGCAATCAAAGTAAAATATGATTACTCTTTCCCATATTTTGCCAATATTACAAACATAAACGCCTATTCATCTCTGAAAAACACAAGCGAATATGATTTAACAATTGTAGGCAACCAGCGTAAAATACCAGAAGACGGCGTCTGGGGGCCGCTCTCTGATGAAGGCGAAAAAAGCATAGTTGAATTGACTGACTATATATTAAGCGGTGACACAGGCTTTTACGAGGGAATATACAAAGGTCAGCAGATTTATATAAAAGAATCTGATTTAAACTATCCGCTTTATATCAGCAAAAAATTCTTAGAAGAAGCCGTCTGTTTCGAGAACGGCTTGTAACAGACAAAGCAAAATCAGTAAAGAACCAGCCGCCCCGGATATTCGGCTTCAATAGCAGAGACTTCTTCTTTGTTTTTGAGCAAATACACATATTCGGGGTGCTTCTTTTTGAGCGCATCAATAACAGAGGCTTTGCGCTTTATGTCTGCGTCTAAAGCTGATAAATCAAAACCGGCAACACAGGCACAGTCTTTAAGACGGCGCGCAATATGGTAGAAAAGCGCATTCAAGTTTTCGGCAGCTTCTTCTGTGGTAACAGCACCGGCAAGCAAAGGCTTTAGCAAAAACACAGAATCTGTGCCTTCAAGATTTTTCAGACTTTCTCTGAAAGCCGCCAAAAAAGACTCGTCAAATTCATCGGGGGCAGTGCCTGCAAAAGCAGAATCAAATTCAATTACAGAAAGCACGCCTTTTTCTGCGGCTTCTATTGGTTTTAGATTGTCTTTTGAAGGAAGCTTTAACACAGATACGCTCTCAAAAGTCTTTCCGGCGGCGGTTACAAGCTTATAATTTTGTGCAAAATAATCTTTTTCTGATAATTTCATAACGGTTTACGGTTTTTCTTTTTATGGATTGGCTATAAAAAACAATAGACCGCCTGCATAGCGGTCTATTCACTTGAGAAGGATAAAATTTCAGACTATTCAGTCAAAATTCTGATAACTTCTGCTTTATCAACAGTCTTCAAGATTTCCTGACGTTTTTCAGCACTCTTGAAAAGAAGGCTTACTTCAGCAAGGAACTGAAGATGCGGACCTGTCTTGTTTACTGGAGACAATGTCATAATGAAGATGCGGCATGGTTCCTGATCGAGAGAATCAAAATCTACAGGATTGTCAGAAATACCGATACAAGCAACCAAATCATCAACAGTATCAGTCTTTCCATGAGGAATAGCGATTCCATGCTTCATGCCGGTAGACATTTTATGCTCGCGGTCAAGGACACAAGCTTTTGCAGTCTCTTTATCTTTTACTTTGCCGGCATTTACCAAAATATCAAGCATCTCGTCAATAATCTGCTCTTTTGTTGTGCCTTTGAGATGCAAGTTTACAGTGTCAGTAGTTAAAACGGTTCTTAAGTTCATGGTTTCAGTTTACGTTTAGTTAGATTTAAAGTCAAGAAAAAATTCACATTTTTTGTCTGTTTTGCAATAAAAAAGCATAAATTTAACACAGCATAAATCTTTTTATTAAAAAGACTTATTGCATAAACCCCGATTGTTTTTCAAAAAATATTTATCAGAAGCCTTATTTATAAGATTCCAGTCTGTAAACTTATTTGAAAATCGGTTAATATATGTGCATGACAGATTTAGGAAAATTTTATGCTGATGTTCAGCGCTGCCTGAAACATGAGCGTGCCGATCATAACGGAAACTACGACGGATTAAGGGCAAGCCGCGCAATCGAAAAGCTTTTTGTCTCTTATAACAGAGGATTAGAGAACATTGCAGAGCCGCTCGCCGAATACTGGGAGCAGACTTACATTCAAAAAAGCCCGAATCTTGCGGAAGAACCGCAAAAAGCGAACATTGACTGGCTTGCAAATGTAATTGCACTCATTGATGGGCAGCTTGAACCTAATCAGAATTTCTCAAAAAAAGACTGGGCTGAAATCAACGATATAGTCAATGCGGAAGCAGAAGACCTGCCGCTCGATGTGCTTTCTTCAATAATGAGTGCAATCGTTGAGCGCAAGGTTTTGTAAATTAAAGCAATATTTCTTCGGGCTTTGACCAGTGCCAGACAGGGCGCGCAAGCTCTGAAGAAAACGGCTGAACAAGGCTGAAATCAGGAAGCCATTCCGTATCCTGCACCAGCTCTTGATAAAAGCCGTTTTCAATTTCATAAGACTCAAGCATTTCCTGCAATTTATCAAATTCGTTCTGTTCTATAAAGCGGTTTTGAAACGCATTCAATGAGTTCTGCCGCTTTTTCATTTCTTCTGAACTGAAAGGCACAGGCGTATACTGACTCATCAAAGATAAAAAAGCTTTTGTATCTGCATGTTTCTTGAACCACTGCAAAACCAGAGCTGTATCTTCAATGCGGCCTGGCAGAGCAAGATGACGGACAATAACACCTGAAAGCATTTTCTTCAGCTTTTGCCCCTGTTTGTCAAAAACCGGAACAAATTCTGTTTTGGTGTGCTCTGTCATCCAGCGGATTGCCTGCTTTGCAACCTGCGGATAATCTTTCGCGGCAAAAACAGCCTCACTCATAAGAGGGTTCAAGGTTTTCAGGTCAGGCAGCCATATATCGACTACATCAGACAGCAGGGTTAAGGCTTCAATTGATTCATAAGCAGAGCAGTTCCAGCAGATTGGAATCTGTAGACCGGCAGATTTTGCAAATCTTAGATATGGCGCTAAAGTTCCAACTGCATGGCTTCCGGTTACAATGTTGATGTTCTCTGCACCGGCGTCCTGCAGGGCAAGACAAATCTTTATAAATGTATTTGAATCAACAGGCGCGCCCATGCCGTTCTGCGAAATCTGATAATTCTGGCAGAAAGCGCATTTGAGGTTGCAGCCCGTAACAAAGATTGTTCCTGAACCGCCTGCTGCCGTAATGAAAGGTTCTTCTCCAAAATGAAGCCCTGCCCACGCAAGCCTAAGCTCCGAAGTTTCGGCACAAAAGCCTGTTTTTCCGATATTACGGTTGGCATTACAGCGTCTTGGGCAGAGAAAGCACGACTTATAAAATACAGTTGAATCGCTCATGGAACAGCTTGGCCCGTCAGTTTAATGCGGCGAGTCTTACAGGCTGTTTTGTTTCATGCTTTGCAACAATTTCCTGTGCAAACAATGATTCAAGCCCATCGCGGTAGCTCATAATTTTTGAAACATAATCAAGCGTCATCTGCGGTGTTGAGCCTGACTTAACTTTTACAGTTCCTGCATTGTACATGGCAAGAGCGGCAACTTCGTTTCCGGCTGTATCAAGGCAGAAACGCAGGTGAGTTAAGCCATGTTTTGCGTTGACATCAGGATTAAAGCAGTCTTCATCAGAAAGCTTTGAAAAAGACGCGCTGTTCAACTGGAACAGACCGCGGTCAATTGTCGAATTCTTGTTGTGGTTTACGGCACGTGTCTTATAGCGGCTTTCTACATAGGCAAGCGCAAATGCTAAAGACAGCGGGATATCATTTTTATCCGCATTTTCAAGAATAGCGTTTGCAACACTTTCGCTTCCGGTTATGTGGGTATAAAACCAGACAACATTTGGTCTTGTAGCTTCATCTCTGTAAAGAAGCAGACCAGTGTCTGTCTTTTTTGCATGATTTACAGCTATTCTCTGAAAATCATCAGGATTTACAGAAGAATCTTCTTCTACAACTGGTTCCAGAATAATTTCATCAGTAACAGTTTTCTGAACTAAAGTCTGCAATTTCATTGTAACGGTCAAAGTGAGCAAGGCAAAAATAAAAAGACAAATCAAAAATCTTAAAAAAGCAGGGTTAATTGCAGCGTTCTTCATTTTTCTTGAATAATCTTTACAAATCGTCATCATAGGGAAAGTATGACAAAAAACCGCAACAATTGCAACATATTCAAAAGAAAAACATTCTACACACTGATATGTCAGTAAAACACAAAGGAAACGTTTTCTTTACAATATGCAATAAATGGAATAACCTTAATTGATGCAATGTAATTTTTCAGAAAAATCCTTGATTTCGCTGCTGAAAAAGCATTTCGGCTATAAAAGCTTTAGACCGGGGCAACTTCAAGTTATCGAATCTGTGCTTTCAGGCAACGACACACTTGCGGTTATGCCTACAGGCGGCGGAAAGTCGCTCTGCTGTCAGCTTCCGGCACTTGTGTTAAAGGGCATTACAATCGTGGTTTCTCCGCTTATTGCCCTGATGCAGGACCAGGTTTCTCAGCTTGAAGAAGCGGGCATCGAAGCTCTGTTCTTGAACAGCTCGCTGACACTTGACCAATACTCATTGAATACTTCGCTTATAAGAGGCGGAAAAGTCAAAATTGTTTACTGCGCCCCTGAAACGCTGGTTACCGAGCGTATGCAGCAGCTTCTTGCAAATGTACAGGTTTCGCTTCTTACAATAGACGAAGCACACTGCATCTCAGAATGGGGGCACGATTTCCGCCCCGAATACCGCATGATTGCATCTGTAAGAGCACAGCACCCCGAAGCCGTATGTCTTGCAATGACAGCAACCGCCACACAGACCGTAAGAAACGACATTAAGCGGAGTCTCAAGCTCGGCTCAAAGACTTTCGGCTTTGGCTTTAACGAATTTGTCTCTACCTTTAACAGACCGAACATTTTTCTTGAAGTCAAGTCAAAGGCAGGGTCTGTTCAGAATGCTGCCGCCCTGCTGAAAAAGCCCACAAATTTCAGGCTGACAAGGGCAGACGAGCTTCTCTTAGAATTTTTGCAGGCGCACAAAAACGAGAGCGGAATTATTTACTGCTTTTCTAGAAAACAGGTTGACGAGCTTACAGAATTTTTGCAGGAGCAGAATTACAAGGCACTCGCCTATCATGCAGGGCTTAGCGATACAGAACGGGCTGAAAACCAGCGGCTTTTTGTTCAGGATGAAGTACCCATTATTGTCGCAACGCTTGCTTTCGGCATGGGCATAAACAAGCCCAACGTGCGTTTCGTCGTTCACTACGACATGCCTAAGTCTCTTGAACAATATTACCAGGAAATCGGAAGGGCTGGCCGCGACGGCGAAAATGCACACGCGCTTCTGCTTTACAGCTACGGCGACACGAACAAAATCCGCTTTTTTATGCAGGACAAAACCGGCACAGAATTAGCCGCCGCAGAAAACCAGCTTGAGGCTATGACAGCTTTTGCACAGAGCCGCACATGCCGCCGCTCTCTGCTTCTGGCACATTTCGGCGAACCGCCGGCAGAATCTAACCCTGAGTTTTGCTGTGATATATGCTCGTCCGGCTTAAATGCGGCAGAGCTTGAAACTGACGTAACAATTCCTGCACAAAAGCTGCTTTCTGCAATTTTGCGCACAGGCGAAAAATTCGGAGCGTCTTATGTTATTGACGTGCTTCTCGGTTCAAGGCAGAAGCGCATTCTAGACTACGGGCACAATAAGCTTTCGGTTTTCGGCATAGGCACAGAATTTTCAAAGCAGGACTGGTACCAGCTTGTGAATCTTTTGATTGATGCAGGCTTTTTGCGCAAAAGTTCAGATTATCAGGTGCTAAGCCTTACACGCGACGCAAAAGACACATTGCGCGACAGAGGCGAAGTCCGCCTTCCGTTTGTTCCGCACACAAATGCACCGGCACAAACACAAAAGTCTGGCAAAGCAGGCTCATACAAACGCATTCTGGATTCTTCTGATATAAAGGGAATGGCTATACTTGAAGCGCTCAAAGAAATGCGCAGAAAGCTTGCAAAAGAAGCGGAAGTTCCGCCTTATGTAATTTTTGGCGACAGAACGCTTGAGGATATTGCAATAAAAAAGCCGGTGGTTTTCTCGCAGCTAACGGACATTTACGGCATAGGTGAAATAAAGGCCGAAAGATACGGCGATTTTATAATAAGCATTGTAAGAGAGCATCAGACATAAATTTGTTTTCACTTTTAAAATAAAGCGTGCTATAATCGTTTTAAAGGGCTTTTTATAAAGCTCTATCTTTTCATCTTGAGGTGAATGCAATGATTTCTATTATTATCACAATTTTGGTTGGTGCACTTGTCGGCTGGCTTGCAGGAATGATTATGAAAAGCAAGCATGGTTTCTGGGTAAACTGTCTTCTCGGTATTCTCGGTGCTATCTTGGGCGATGCACTTGCCGGTGCTCTCCATATCGGTGGTGGTTTCATAGTTGAATTGCTTATCGCAATCGGCGGTACTTGTATCGTTATTGCAATTGCACGTCTTATTATGGGTAAAAAATTCTAAGACGCAGCAGTCAGTTCTATATAAAACAGCACGTCTTTGGCGTGTTGTTTTTTTTTTTAACACACTGTATAATGAGGAAATTAAAATGACATTCGATGTATAAAATGTCATTTTAATTAAAACCAAACACAACCGGAAAACTTTATGGACCAGACATTACCAAAACTGCTCAAACGCATAGCAGAAGAAAATCCAGATGTTGCATCTCACTACAGTAAAAACGAAAACGAAGAATTTGTACCTACACTGTATAAAGACTATTACCAGGCTGCCTTGAATTTTGGCGCAGGGCTTTTATCAATAGGCGCAAAAAGAGGCGACCACATCGGTCTTATCTGCGACAACAGAAAAGAATGGCCGGTTTCTGACATGGGGCTTTTGGCTATTGGTGCAATAGACGTACCGCGCGGTTGTGATGCCACAGAACACGACCTTGCATACATACTTTCATTTGCAGAATGCAAGACCGTAATTGCTGAAAATTCAGCCCAAGTAACAAAGATTATTAACTTAAAACAGCAGCTTCCTTTGGTAACTGCACTGATTATTATTGATGAACCTGATAATAAAGTTAAGCAGCTTTGTGCTGACAATAAGCTAACACTTCACCGCTATTCAGAATTAATTGAAAATGGAAAAACATGGCGCGAGAATAACAAAGGTGCTGTAGAGGCAGAGCTTGAAAAAGGCGCATGGGACGATGTTGCGACAATCATCTTTACTTCGGGTACAACCGGCGAGCCAAAAGGTGTTGTGCTTACACACGGAAACTTCCTTACACAGCTTGACGAGCTGCCGGAACGCATAAACATCCGCAAAGGCGAAAGAGCGCTCTGTGTTCTGCCAATCTGGCACGCTTTTCAGCGTTTGTGCGAATATGTTGTTCTTATTTCCGCTGCTGCAATCTGCTATTCAAAGCCGATTGGAAGCGTTCTTCTCGCAGATTTTGTTAAGCTTAATCCGCAGATTATGCCGGGCGTACCACGCGTTTTTGAGGCAATCTACGACGGCGTTCTGCGCACAATGCGCAAGACAGGCGGAATAACGCTTATTCTTTTTAGATTTTTCGTAAAAGCGGCAATTTTGTTTGCTAGAATTGACCGCACTCTCTTCAATAAATCGGCAAGATTCAGAAAGTCACCGACCTGGCTTTTGTGGATTCCGCTTATAATTCCGTATATTCTTCTCTGGCCGCTCAAACTGCTCGGCACAAAGCTTGTATTCAAGAAAATTCAGGCTAAGCTCGGCAACGCGTTCAAGCACGGCGTTTCTGGCGGCGGTGCAATGCCACCGGTTGTAGACGAATTCTTCTGGGCAATCGGCGTAGAAATTGTTGAAGGCTACGGACTTACTGAAACAGCTCCTGTTATTTCGGTAAGACCTTACGACCGCCCGATTTTCGGAACTGTCGGTAAACCGATTAGAGGCGTTGAAGCCCGCATTGTTGATGATAACGGCAATATTCTGCCACCGGGCAAAAAAGGTTCTCTGCTTGTAAGAGGACAGACCGTTATGAAAGGCTATTACAAAAAGCCTGACCTTACGGCAAAAGTTATCGACAAAGACGGCTGGTTTGACACAGGCGACATTGCAATGCTCACAATTGACGGCGAAATCACACTGAAAGGCCGCAAAAAAGACACTATTGTTTTGAGAGGCGGCGAAAACATAGAGCCTCTTCCTATTGAAATGCGCATAGCCGAGTCGCAATACGTTTCTCAAGCCGTTGTTATCGGTCAGGACAGCAACGGACAAGACCAGCGTTATCTTGCAGCACTGATTGTGCCAAGCAAAGAGGAACTGCTTGCTTTTGCTGAAGAAAACAGCATTGAATACAGCTCTTACAAAGAACTTTTGTCTAATGCTGAAGTTATCAAAAAGTTTGACTCAGAGATTAAGAATCTTGTAAACGCCAAGAGCGGCTTTAAGCTGTTTGAACGCATCAACCGCTTTACTCTGCTTGAAAAACAATTTGAGGTTGGCGTAGAACTTTCTGCAAAGCAGGAAATAATGCGCCACAAGATTCAGAAACTCTACGCAAAAGAGATACATGCATTGTTTGAGTAAGCTGTAAGGGGACAGGAAAACCCCTTCTTCCGAGGCGAGGTTTTCCCTTCCCCTTAAACCCCTTCCTTTTCCGGCACTGCCTAAGGGCTCTGCCCTTAGTTGTTACGATTAAATAATCCGAAGAAAAGTTGTACTCTAAGTTGACGGACTTGGAGAGCCGGTGGAAGGCAGCGGGAGTTAGTGAGATTAAAAAGCTCGACCCTTAGTTTTTGTCAAAGCCGGCCACCGTATAACAAGGAGCGGCCTGGAGCCGATACCCCAGTACCGCGAATAGGAGAACGGTGTTCAACGCACCCGGATCGCTCTCCAGTCCTCATTTTATATTAAAGGGGGACACTTATGGAAGTGGTAGGAAACGCAGTCGGCTTGGATTTGGGGAAAAGGACTTATGAGATGTGCCTTATCACTAAAGGCAACGAAATCATCAGAACTGGAGGAAAAACAGATTTTTCAGGACTTGATAAACTGTGCATAAAATTAAACAAAGATGATGTAGTTGCAATGGAATCATGTAATCTGGCCTTCAGAATTGAAAGGATTCTGAGAGAAAAAGTCGGCTGCCGGGTAATCATCCTGAATCCGGGAAGACTTGCCATAATCTTCATGAGTACGAGAAAAACAGACAAAGAGGATTCCATGAAGCTTGCAAAGTATATCAGAAGCCATGAAGAAGACGAAATGCCTGTAGTTACTCCTCCAAGCGATGAAGAATGGGAAAGACGGAAACTCCTGAGCGAATACCGTTCGCTCAAATCACTGAGGACAAGAGAAATAAACCGTCTGCATGCAATTTTTGAACATGCCGGTTTTACACAGTTTACAAGAAAGGATATGTG
>JAGAAX010000009.1 GCA_017614995.1 Spirochaetaceae bacterium | reverse complement strand
TTCAATTATTCTTCTTTCGTATATTCTTTGATACCCGTTTTCCTGTCTTATATTTAAGAATTTTCTCATTTCCCCACCCGGGAAAATTCTATCCTTTTTCTTAGATTTTAAAAAGTGTCTTAAGTTGATGATGTTAAGCGCATTATTGCGCGGTTTTGAACCCTGCTCAGCGCCCGGAAGTATATGTACATGAGCACATTTTTGGGGGTGGTGCACAGTGCGAAAAGAATGCGACAGATTGACATTACATGTCGTATATTGACATTGCAGACTTGAAAACTCGACTTATTGAGTGGATTGTGCTAATTTTAAACTATGAAACATAGATTAGTCTTGATTTGTTTGGTACTTTCAATTTTTGCAGTATGTTCTGTTTCTGCTAAAGATTTAATGGAGCCGGTCAAAGCTGACTGGAAAATAAAATTCGGTGATGACAAAAACTGGGCGCTGACGCCAGATGCAGATTCTTCCTGGGAGGCAATAGAACTGCCCGGTGTAGTAGATATGGCGGGCAAGCCTGAAATGTTCTGGATAAAAGCGAATGTTCCGTATCCTGCAATTTTCAATAACCAGGACATGTATCTTGAATTCGGGCGCTGCATTTCTGCTGTTGAAGTTTATGTTGACGGCATTCTTATGGGCTCGCATGGAACAATCGAGCCAAGCTTCAATATTTCGCATGTTGAAAATTCGATTATGCGGATTCCGAATATTGCCAAAAAAAACGGACATGTGAGCATTGCTCTGCGGTGCAGGGCAGGTACAACACACAGTTCTTTTGCGCAGTTCTATTTTGTTGACAACGCGCGCTATTACAAGCTTGTTCTTTATCAGCAGTTCTTGAACAACACAGTCTATTATATGATGGCTGCAATCTGTCTGTTCATCGGACTTTATTTTGTGTTTCAGTATATTTCAGATAAAAAGGAAAAATCGAGCCGCTCTTTTGCCATAATGCTGTTTACTGTTTCAGTTTATTTTCTTGATATGGCAACCGGCAAGACGTTTATTCCGTTTATATGGCAGCTCTCAATTTCCCGCTTCTGCCTTGTTTGCAGCGTCGCCTGTATTACCGTTTTTATCAGGCAGTTTTTCAAACGCCCTTATAAAAACGTCAGGCTTGTCGCTTACGGCATTCTTGTTGTTGTCGGCGGCGCTTTTGCTTACGGCACAAAGAGCATTCTGCTGCACGAAAAGATTTTCACACTGTCGCTTATTCCGATTTTTTCAGGAATTATCTACCTTTATTATGTGCTTATCAAAGAAGCTGCCGCACATTCAAAGAATGCCAAGAAGATTCTTGTCGGCATTTCAATCGGACTTACTTTTGCCTTTCACGACATAGTTTATCAGATCCGCGGCGAGATTCCGTTTGCATGGCTTCAGGGCTTTTCGTTCTTCTTTATAGACGCGACGATGTTCTTTGTTGTTGCTGTTGAGAACATTCAGAATAAAGAGAAAATAAGCGAATTTATTACCACGACTTCTCAGCAGAGAGACAAGCTGAACGAGGTGCTTACTGCCGCGTCTAAGCTTTCTGCCGAGACAATGGAAATTTCTGCCTCACTTGATGAGTCTGTGCTTAAAGTTGCCGAATCTGTTGATTTGTCGGTTAAAGAAGCCGGAAACATTGCTGATTTTATCCGTCAGCAGAACACAGCCGTAAAAAGCACTTCTGTCGCGCTCGGCGAGCTTGTTTCTTCTGTTCGCACTGTCACCGGAGAAGTGCAGAGCGAAACTGATGTTATGAATTCGACTGTTGAAGAGACAAAGCTGATGATTGACGGTGTAAATCAGGTCGCAGACGCAATTTCTGCCACAGCTGAATTCTCAAGCTCGCTCGGCGGTCTTACAAAGACAAGCGAAAACGATGTTGCCCAGCTTGTTGAGGCAATGGAGACTATTAAGAATTCTTCAACTGAAATTCTCGGCGTTGTTCAGATTGTTACAGACTTTGCACAGCAGACAAACATGCTTGCTATGAACGCTTCTATTGAGGCTGCCCACGCCGGCATAAGCGGCAAGGGTTTTGCCGTTATTGCCCACGAAATTAAGACGCTGGCGGCGGCAAGCAGCACTCAGGCTGATAAAATCAAAGACATTGTTACTGTTATTGACACCAACATCGGCAAGAGCTTTGACTTGAGTCTGCGCGTAAAATCTGCCCTTGCTCAAGTTGCCAAAGACGCTATAGATTCTTCAACCCAGATTAATGAGTCTGTTGAGAGTATGCAGGTTCAGCGGCAGGCAGGTAAACGCATTTCTGAAGCTACTGCCACAATGTCTGCTTCTGCCTTAAATGTTAAGCGCGAGACTGACCAGCAGTATTCTTATTCGCAGATGGCTTCTTCTAACATGACAGAACTTTCTGACATTGCAGAGCGCGTACAGGCTGCCGTATCTGACATAAACACCAGAAACCGCCAGCTTTCAGAGCAGACTGCCGCACTTAAGCAGCTTGCCCACCGCGCCAAAGACGCCGCCGAAGGTCTCAACAAGCTCATCGCAAAATAGGAGTGTTCTTTATAATAATTTTGGTAGAATAAATGTCAGAAGAAGATTTAATCAATGCAATTGAATATCTAGTAAAAAAATATGCTCCAAACAGGAATGACATAATTGAAACAATTAAGAATTATCCCGATGCTGCTAAAGGAGTAATGTATGATTTATCTATGGCAAAGAATAGAGATTGGGATAAAGAAGATGATGATTTAATAGCTAATATTTCATTCTATTTTATATGAAATATTAAAAAACTTTATAGGCGATGCGGAGCTGTCTCCATCAGAGATGCTAGGCAGCTACGAATCGTAGGCATCTGTGTACATCGACTGTCTGTTTTTTTAAACAAAAACAGACAGTTTGTGTATCAGCCCGCAAAAGTAGCCTTTGTGTATCGGCTTTCAAGTTTTGCGCGAAGCGCGAAACTTGCTGAGGTGCGCTAGATAAAGCTCGTTCCTTAGGATAAGCTTATGCGCACCCGGGACTCTGAGCTGGTGTCCTCCCTAACGAAGTCTTGAATACGATTGACATTTTCGATATACTTTTTCCCATAAGATTTTATTTTATAAGTAGCCTTATAAGAATAACCTTATAAGTAACCTTTTTGGAGGAAATATGACAATCGTTGAGATGCTCGGTCAAAGTGCGCTTTTGACTGGTCTTGGAATGGGTGTTGTTTTCGGTTTCCTTATCATCCTTATTATCTTTATGACTATCACATCAAAAGTCATTAAGGCACTTGGACTTGATAAAGATGCGCCTAAGGCAACAGATGGAAATGCTTCCGCTGCTCCTGCACAGAATAATAATGCAGTAGTTGCTGCAATTGCTGCAGCTCTTCGCGAAAAAGAATCTAAATAATTTGGAGTAACAATAAAATGGCAAAGAAAGTAAATATTTCAGAACTGGTTTTGCGCGATGCTCACCAGTCACTTCATGCAACACGCATGACAACAGCAGATATGCTTCCAATCGCTTCAAAAATCGATAAAATCGGTTATTTTGCTGCAGAAGCATGGGGTGGAGCAACTTATGACTCTTGTATCCGCTTTTTGAATGAAGATCCATGGGAACGCCTCCGCAAACTTCACGCAGCAATGCCAAATACAAAAATCATGATGCTTTTGCGCGCACAGAACCTTCTTGGATACCGCCACTACGCAGATGATGTTGTAGATAAGTTCGTTGAAACAGCTGCAAAGAACGGTATTGATGTATTCCGCATTTTTGATGCATGTAATGACCCGCGCAACATGGAACGAGCTACAAAAGCTGCAAAAAAATCTGGAAAGCATGTTCAGATGGCAATTTCTTATGCCGTAACTCCATATCATACAATTGAAAAATATGCAGACCTTGCAAAAACTTATGCAGACTTTGGTGCAGATTCTATCTGTATTAAAGATATGTCTGGTTTGCTTAAACCTTATACTGCTTATGACCTTGTAAAGGCAATCAAAGCAAAAATTGATATTCCTGTAGAAATTCATACACATGCTACAACAGGTCTTTCTGTTGCAACATTGCTCAAATCTGCTGAAGCAGGTGCTGATATTCTTGATACAGCTATTTCTTCAATGGCAATGGGTACTTCTCATTCACCAACAGAAACAGTTGTAGAAATGCTCAAAGGCACAGAATATGACACTGGCCTTGATATTTCTTCACTTCTTGAAATTGCAGCTTACTTCCGCGATGTACGCAAACACTATGCTTCTTTGGAATCTAAATTCCTTGGTGCTGATACCCGTATTCTTAAATCTCAGGTTCCAGGCGGTATGCTTTCTAACCTTGAATCTCAGCTTAAACAGCAGAATGCAGGCGACAAGATGGACGAAGTTCTTGCTGAACTTCCTAATGTTCACAAGGATGCAGGTTATGTTCCACTTGTAACACCAACTTCTCAGATTGTAGGAACTCAGGCTGTTATGAACGTTCTTATGGGACGCTACAAGACAATGACTCAGGATTTCCGCAACTTGATTACTGGTAAGTTTGGTGCTCTTCCTGCCGAAGCAAATCAGGAACTTGTAAAGAAAGCTCTTGAACTGAACGGAATGGATAAGGTAATGACTTGCCGCCCTGCTGATGAAATCCCTAACGAATGGGACAAAATGGTTGAAGAATCTAAGAAAGCTGGTGGTAACGGTTCTGACGAAGATGTTCTTACTTATGCAATGTTCCCTAACGTAGCACCTAAGTTCTTCTCTGAACGTGCAAACGGTCCTGTTAATGCTGAAGAGAAATTCGGAATTAAAGAAGCTCCAAAAGCTGCTGCAAACGGTGCTTATACAGTAACTGTAAACGGTCAGGCTCATCAGGTAACAACAAACGGTTCAAGCATCACAGTTGACGGTACAGCTTATAACGTAACATTCGGTGCAGCCGGTGCTGCTCCTGCTGTTGCTGCAGCCGGTTCAACAGGCGGAGCTGATGTAAAAGCTCCTGTTGCTGGTACAGTATTGAAGATTCTCGCTCAGAACGGCACAAACGTTAAGTCTGGCGAAACAATCATGATGATTGAATCTATGAAGATGGAACTTGAAGTAAAAGCAACTGGAAACGGCCCGATTCAGTGGTCTGTTTCACAGGGTTCTGCAATTACTGCCGGTCAGGTAATCGGTTCAATCGGTGGCGGTGCTCCGGCTCCTGCACCTGCAGCCGCTCCTGCTGCTACCCCGGCCGCTGCTGCTCCAGCTCCAGCTGCTTCAACAGGCGGAAAAGCTGTTACAGCTCCTGTTGCTGGTACATTCCTTAAGGCTGTTGTTTCAGAAGGTGCTTCTGTAACAGCCGGTCAGACAATTATCATGATTGAATCTATGAAGATGGAGCTTGAAGTAAAAGCTACAGCTGCTGGTTCAGTTCATTTCTTGGCTTCTGCCGGTTCTGCAATTGCTGCAGGTCAGGCTCTTGCTGAAATTAAATAAATCGAAGATGCTAGTCCGGGTGCTTTTCACTTAAACGCCCGGAATGCCTCTTTTTGGAGTTATATTCATGCTTGGTCAAACAAAGAAATTAAATAAACAGATAACAATGGCAATGTGTGTTATTTTGACTGTTGCCGCTGTTTTCTCTTGTGTGTCAAATGCTTTTGCTCAGAGTTCAAACAGTGTCCGCGAGGTACCGTCTTTAAGAACAATGAACACAGCTATCATCAGAGGTTCTGAAAACATTAAGCCGATTCAGCCTGCTGAATTCTTGAAGAGCCTTTGGAAAAACACTGGTCTTAATCAGATTATCAACGGTGAAAACAAAGCAGAAGCTGAAGAAGAAGTTGAAAGTGCAGTTCATTTTGCTGAATCAGCACCGGGCTGGCAGAAGCTCATCATGATTGCAGTCGGCTTTCTTATCATCTATCTTGCTGTAGGCAAAGGATTTGAGCCGCTTCTTCTTATTCCTATCGGATTCGGTGTTGTTCTTGTAAACATTCCTGGTGCAGGCATGGGAAATGCCCCAGACGGAATGCTTCACATCATCTATAAAGCCGGTGTAGGCAACGAATTCTTCCCGATGCTCATCTTTATGGGTATTGGTGCAATGACAGACTTCGGTCCTCTTATTGCAAACCCGAAAATGGCTCTCCTCGGCGGTGCAGCCCAGCTCGGTGTTTTTGCTACATTGCTCGGTGTTGCTCTTATGAACCTCATTCCTGGCGTTGAGTACAACATGATGCAGGCTTGTGCAATTTCTATCATCGGTGGTGCTGACGGTCCTACATCAATCTATGTTGCCGCAAAACTTGCCCCAGAGATGATGGCTGTTACAGCAGTTGCAGCTTATTCTTACATGGCTCTTGTTCCGATGATTCAGCCTCCGCTGATGAAGCTTATGACAACAGAAAAAGAGCGCAAAATTAAGATGGATCAGCTCCGCTATGTTTCAAAGACAGAAAAAGTAATTTTCCCGATTGTTTTGCTTTGTCTTACAATTCTGCTTTTGCCGCCGGCAGCTCCGCTTATCGGTATGCTCGCATTCGGTAACTTCATCAAGCAGGTTGGTATCGTAGAGCGCCTTTCTAAGACACTTGAGAATGAACTTATGAACATCGTTTCAATTCTTCTTTCTCTTGGTGTTGGTGCACAGATGACACCAGAAAAGATTTTCAACCCAAGTTCAGTAGGTGTTATTGCTCTTGGTCTTCTTGCATTTGCAATTGCAACATGCGGCGGTCTTCTCATGGCTAAGATTATGAACATCTTCCTCAAGAAGAAGATTAATCCGCTCATCGGTTCTGCCGGTGTTTCAGCCGTTCCAATGGCAGCCCGTGTTTCAAACAAAGTCGGTCTCGAATACGATCCGGGTAACTTCCTTTTGATGCATGCTATGGGGCCAAACGTATCAGGCGTTATCGGTACAGCAGTTGCTGCCGGTGTATTCATCGCAACATACGGTCATTAATCGATAACACAGGCTTTTACAGTCTGACAAAAACCGCTGCAAACCGCAGCGGTTTTTTTATGCGCTGAAACCCAAAATAAGACTTGTAAATTCTTAAAAGCAGGGCTATCCTATTTTAGAAAATTGAATTGAAAAAAGAGAGAGCAATATGAAAAAGTTAATAATGCTGATTATGTTTTTTGCCGGTGCTTTTGTGCTGGCGGCGCAAAATTTCAGCTTAGACGGAAAATATAGATTTGATGTTTATAGTGGTTTGGCACGTATAGATTTAGAAAAAGATAATTTTATATATGTATTTAATGATGATAATCTTCCCAATACTTCAGTTAAATATAAAATAACACATGTAAACGGAATGTCTTTTATAAAGCTGCCTGAAGCTTTTCCAAAAGAAGTTACAGAATTTTATATTTATGAAAAGAAAACAGATGTAATTACAGATGATAAAATCTTACTTTTAGCAGGAAAATTAAATAAAAAGGATTCTCCTGAAATTATTTTAGCCACAGCAGGATTTAAAAATAATTATTCTCTTACTACTCCTTCGTTTCATGCTGAAATGAGAAAATATAAAGATTGTTCTTCATTTTTGACAGAAAAAAATAAGGAATACTCTATTTCAAATTTGAATAATCTTGCTGTTGATACTCCATGGGTTGAAGGTGCTCCCGGTTATGGCATCGGTGAGGGCTTCACGATTGAAAACAGTTGGGGCAAACTTTATACGACACTTCTTATTATGAACGGCTATATTTCTTATGAAAAGCCGTATCTTTACAAGCAGAACGGACGTATAAAGAAAATCAAAGTCAAAGGCTTGAAGTCCGGCAAAGAAAAGATTCTTGACGTGCTTGATACGCCACATCCGCAGACTGTTGATATATCTTTCATTACAGAGCCTGAAGATATTCGCGTAACAATTGAAGATGTCTATCCCGGCACAAAATACGAAGATACATGCATTCACTATATGATTACGTATTTTGATGAGGTTATTCCATACGAGGACAGCATTGCGGAATAAGCTTCTGCTGTTTGCCGGGCTTGCTGCTTAGAACTTGCCGCTTTTCTAAAGCTAGATTCCGCTGACAGCCCAAAGAGGTATGTTTATCATCCAGTCTTGATTGCGGTATTTTGACATTGATGTACGCACTGCATATTCTGGTGCGAATTTTTCGCAATAGACTTTTAGGCTCTTAGCCTTTAAATTTTCTTCGGCTTTTACCTCAATAGGAACAATAGCGCTGCCTTTTTGAATTAAAAAATCCATTTCATAAGTCGATTTTTCGCCGGAATAAAAATACGGCGTATAAGCGGTTGTCGCCTTGATTTCCTGCAAAACATATTGCTCGGCAAGAGCGCCTTTGAATTCGACAAAAATATTATTTCCGTTTATAACACTTTCTTTGTCCAGTTCGCTCAATGCGCCTAAAAGACCTATGTCATTCAGATAAATCTTAAAATCAGAGAACGATATGTATGATTTTAAAGGTATCGCCGGTTTTGAAACTTTGTGGACTTTATGCACAAGTCCTGCATCACAAAGCCACTGTATTGCAATCTCAAAGTCTTTCATGCGCGCGCCGGACTTTATCTGCCCAAAAAAGAATTTTTTATTCTCTTTTGCTAACTGCATCGGAAGTGAATTCCATACCATACGGATTCGCGGCAGTTCTTTGGTGTCAGCGTGTTTGCCAAAATCGCCTTCATACTGGCTTATAATTTCATTCTGAACCGCGCGCACTTTATCATAATCATGTGTCTGTACAAATGTAAGAACTGCTTCAGGCATTCCGCCGACAAAATAATAATCTCTCAAGAATGGAATAAAAAGCTCGTTTAAGTCAGAAATAAGCGGATTTTTGGGATTTTTCTCTTCGATAAGAGCTGCTGCTTTTTCTTCGCCAAGTGCCCGGAGAAATTCTGAAAAGCTCATGGGGTAGAGCCGCAGCTCGTTTACTTTGCCGACAGGAAAAGAAATTCCGCTATGTATGCTTACGCCTAAAAGTGAACCTGCCGCAACAACAGCATATTCACGCGCTTCTTCGCAAAAGTATTTCAGCGACTCTACAACTTTCGGAGCAGACTGCACTTCATCAAAAACAATCAATGTTTTTTGCGGTTCAATTTTAACATGATGCATAATTTCAAGCGTAGAAATGATGCGCTTGGTATCATAGTCTTTTTCAAAAACTTCGGCATCTTTTTTGTTATTATAAAACGAGATGTACAGCATATTCTGAAAGCATGTAGTACCGAATTCTTTTAAAAGCCATGTTTTTCCAACCTGACGAGCTCCCCAAAGAATGAGCGGCTTTCTGTCTGGGTTTTCTTTCCACTCTACAAGATTCTTAATACAGTTTCTTTGCATATCTTTATTGTAGAATAACTGTGAAAAAAATACAATTATTCCGACGAAAAAGTGTTAGAAACATACATAAATTCTTTGGAATAATTGTATTTGCTTTCCGCTTAGAACTTGCCGCTTGAGTGGGAGCTGCTTCGGCTGCCGCCACCGCCTGAGTGAGAGTTTGAAGAAGAGCGCGGACTGTAGGTTCTGCTTGATGTAGAATGTGTGTAAGTGTCTGTCTTGACGGTAAGCTTAAAGGTATCGCCTACAATGTATTGTGCAGCCGCTTTCTGTTCTTTTACCTGATTTGTGTAAGCCGCCTTTATGCAGGCTCTTACGATTAAGCCGATTAAAAGACCAAATACAAGAGAAATCACTATTTCGCCCGTAACGTTTCTTGGCGCACTGCTGTAAATCTCGCCGTTTTCCGCGCTTGTCAAAAGAAATTCACATTCGTCTAAGTAGGCAAGCATACCGGCTGCCCAGTCATTCTGCTTAAAATGTGGAAGCATAGCGTCTTCAAGGAAACTTCTTGAATAGCTGTTGAAAATCTCGTTTGTTTTAAAGCCCGAAGAATAAATGTCATAATCGCGGTCGTACATTGACATAACGAGCAGAAGCGCGTTCTCGTCGTTTTTGCTGCCAAGTCTGTAGCCGTCAGATATTTCTTCTGAAAAGATTTCGATGTCGCTTGATGCGGCATAATCCCAGAAGTTAGAGACCATGATTATGTGCATGTCTATTCCGTATTTTTGGCTGAATGAAGCGGCTTTTCTGTCAATCTCGGCGGCTTTTTCCGCACCGATTTGGGCGGCGGTAGCTTCATCTTCTACAAAAAAGTTTGGCGTAATTCCCTTTGCCCACTGACCGGGCGCAAGCTTCATTATTGGAAGTTCGCCGCTCTCTTCAAAGAGATAAGTCCTGTCTTTAACTGGAATCAGCAGGTAGCCGTCCGAAATAATTCCGTCATAAGTGTAGCCGAGCCTGTCGTCAATCTGAATGTTATCGTCTTCAGACTGATTCCAGTTAATTTTAGACACATATCCGTCTTTGTAAAAAAGCCCTGTGCCGTCAGTATTCAGAATAATGTAAAAGTCAGAGTTTGTTTCAACCGGGCTGCCGCTGCTGTCAAGCTCTGCGGTTGCAACAAGTGGAATTGATTCAGCTAAGAGCGGTAAATCTTCGGTTTGTGCAAAAGCTGCCGCCGCTGAAACCAGCAAAAATAAAATGGAAAATGCAAAAAATATATATTTTCTCATCCGGTGATTCCTTAACTAAAATTTAGGCTAAAAATTCTTCTATAATCTGCATAATAAAATCTGCGATGTGCGCAAAATAAAAGACTGCGCCAATTCCCGCCGTAAGTGCAAGCATAAGCAGGTTTAATTTGCTTGGGCTTGCAGGCAGGTTGCCGACAAATTTGCCTGTCTGTCCGTTCATGGCAAACAAAAAGTCTTTGTCATTCCATTTTGTGTGAATAAGCCAGACCGGCAGAAATGCGTAATGCGCCTTGAGATTTTTTATGTCTATGTGGCTTGCAGTTTCTACAACAGAGTCGTAGCCGCCGATTGTAGACCTAAGAAGCTCTTTCATAGAGTTTTTTGCCCTTGTACACGCCCTGTCTGTAGATTCTTCTTTTGATACGTCGAATTTGTCCGCAAGATAGCCCGGCAGATAAGCCGTTGAAAATGGAATAAGCCCCGAATAGTCGTAAGGCTCAATGCTGTCCATAAGGTCGTCGGGCATTTTTTTAGAAGCGTCTGCCGGTATGTGGTAAAAATCAACATTGCCTGCACGCTGAACGTCATAATGCTTTGTGTTTGTAACTATGTAGTCGCCTGAACGGTGGCTTGAAGAATTCGATGTCTTGTAGCTCATGCTGCCGTATGCTGTGCCGTCAAAAAACCAGAAAGGAACGTAAAGCCCCTGAATTTTCTCAATCTGGTTCTGCTCGGAAAAAGCTTTCGGCAAAAACTTTTTATGTTTGTAATGGTTTGAAAGCGCCTGTTTTGCGCCGTCTTTGTTAAACTTAAACGGAATAATAAAATCAGGTTTAAGGCTGCCTGTCATCTGTCCCGGCACAATCGAAGGGTTGCCGCAATAAGGGCAGCTTGTGGCGGCGGTAGTTTCCTCGCAGATTAACTCAGCACCGCAGCTTGGGCACGAATAAGACTTCATGTTCAGTGTTTCCTGTTTCTGCTCTGATGAAGTGTCCCAAGAGATTTCTTCCTGCTGTTTCTGCTGCTTTTCTTCTTGTTTTGCCTGTTCTTTGTTAAAAGCTTCTGCCGCGTTTTCGTCTTTTTTGGCGTACATTGCCTCTATTTCTTTGGGAAGAAAAGAGCCGCCGCAATACTCGCATTCAAGTTTTCCTGTTGTGCTTGAAAATTTGAGCGGACCTGTACATGAAGGACATTTATAGTTGGTTATCTGGTCAGCCATGTGTTTTCCTTTGTGTAAAACTGAAAGGGCTGCCTAAAAGCTTTTAGACAGCCCGGTTAATTTTGTTTCAGTAGAATTATGGAAGCGGTGCGCCGCAGAATTCGCAGACGCCTGCCGCGCCTTTCTTGGTTCTTGCACCGCAATAAGGACAGATTACAGTGTTCTGCTCTTCTTCGGCAGCCTTGTTCTGAGCCTCAATGTTATCATGCTCTGTCTTTTTGACATTACCGAAAAATTTGTTGAGCTCTTCAGTCTGCTTAAGGTACTTCTTGTAAGCTTCGCTGTTCTTGACTTCTTCTTTGTTAGAAGTCTGGTTATAGCCGAAGCCCGCAACTTTGTACTGTTCCGGTGCAACACCGTCAAGATCTACAGAAGTATCAGCCTCATTGTCTACGGCAGAAGAGTTAAGCTCAAATTCGATTTCGCTAAAGTAAGGGTTCTGCACTATAATTTTGACATTAAAATTATAGCTGTATGCAAAACGCTGCGGCACAAAAGACTTGTAGTTGCCTTCTGCATCTCTGTAGCGGACTTCATCCTCATCCTCTTCAATTGAAACGTCAAACGAAACAACCTGAGAAAAGTCTATTACATCTGGGTTTGCGTCTGCAAATTTGTTTATTGCAGCCCTTGTAACGAGAAACTTTTTGTTTGCTTCGTCAATGTAGATTTTTGTGTCGTCGCCAAAAGTTGTTGTTGCCTTAAAAGCGGCTACGGCAGCCTTGTTTGCCTCGCGGTATTCAAGTTGTGCCTTTATTTCTTCAATTGTAGATTCGCGTCTTTCGCGGAAAAACGGAGAAAGCTTTGCCTGACAGTTTTTGCACATATTTCCGTCTTTCAGTTTTTTATTGCCGAGGAGACCGATTTTGTCTCCGCAGATGTCGCAGAACTTCTTATCGAATAATCCCATGCTTTGCTCCTTATTTTACGATGTCGCCTGAGTCAAACGGGTCACCGCATTCTGGGCAGAATTTTGGTGCTTTTGTCGGGTCGGCAGGTTCCCATCCGCATTTGTCGCACTTATACTGTGGAACGCCTTCAGGCTTTTTCGCGCCACATTCAGGGCAGAACTTGCCTTTGTTGACTGCACCGCAGGCGCATTTCCAGCCTTCTGATGCAGCCGGCTTCGGCTTGCCACATTCTGTGCAGAATTTTCCTGTTACTGTTGCACCGCAAGAGCACTTCCATGCACCTGCTGTGGGTGCCGGCTGTGCCGGTTGCTGAGGCTGTGCGGCCTGCTGTGCTGCTTTTGCCTGCTGCTGCTGACCCATTGCAAAAAGGTTCTGTGCGTTCATGCCGCCAGCCTGCTGTGCCATGCCCATTCCCATAAAGCCCATCATCGCGCCGTTCGGGTTGTTTGCAGCGCCTTTCATTGCTTCTGCCTGTGCGCCGGTAATATAAGCCGCCGCCATAGTCGGGTCGCGCAATGAAGCGGTCTTCTGCATGTCTTTAATCATCTGCTCGTCTTCGTCTGAAGCTTTTATCGAAGAAATAGCAAAAGATACAATTTCAAGACCGCGAAGCTCGCGCCATTTTGCAGAGAGAATCTCGTTTAGAGCGTCTGCAAGTTCCATTGTGTGGCCTGGCCATGCAGAGTAGCGTATGCCCATTTCAGAAAGCTTGGCAAATGCCGGCTGCAAAGCATGAAGAAGCTCGCCCTTAAGCTGGCTGTCCAAATCTTCTCTTGTATAGGCATCTGTAATGTTGCCGCATACGTTGGTATAAAAAAGAATCGGGTTTGAAATGCGGTAGCTGTATTCACCAAAACAGCGGACTGCAATATCAACGTCAAGCCCGATATTGCGGTCAACTACACGCACCGGAATAGCCGACGGTGTGCCGTACTTGTTGCCGATAAGCTCTTTTGTATTGAAATAATAAATGCGCTGCTCTCTTGGTGCTTCGCCGCCAAAAGTAAAGCGCTTGCCGATATTGCTGAAAACAGCTTTGATTGTTGCGCCGTTAAGACCGCCTGCAAGAATAGACGGTTCTGTAGATGAATCGTAAGTAAACTCGCCTGGTTCTGCACAAATCTCAACAACCTTGCCGTTGTCAACGATTATCATACACTGTCCGTCTGCTACGGAAACAACAGAACCCTTTGTGATAATATTTTCATCGCCTTTAGTATTGCTTGAACGGTTAGACGTCTTTTTTTTGCCTTTTACCACCAGTACATTTGGACTAAGTGAATCACAGTAAAAAAACTCTTTCCACTGCTCGGCTACAATATTGCCGGCTGCGCCTGTCAATGCTTTAATAAGACCCATGTCATTACTCCTTGCTTATATTTTACAATAAAAGTTGAGCTAAAGACAGTTTTTTTTGCAAAAATTTGTGCATTTTTGGCTTTTTAGCGCTTTTCTACGGCAAGAATCTCAAGAATATTGTCTGTAACTTTAAATTTTATATTGAAGTCTGAAAAATAAAGCCCGTAAATGCGGCTTGGTTCTTGAAAATAAGTCTGCCTCGGATCTTGCTCAAGCACGCCTATAAGAGCCTCTTTCTTGTCTTTTAGCACATCAAGCATTTCACTCTGATAGACAACCTTCAGCTTGTGGCTCTTTGTCTCTGCGGTATAGCCGTCAAGTGCGCCCTCTATGCAGTCGCTTAGCGGAATATAGGGCTTTATGTCGTAAACCGGCGTGCCGTCAAGCAGGTCTGCTCCGCCGACAATAATGGAAATAATGCCGTCACCGCCGGTGACAATCTTTTTTAGTTTTACGGCAGAAAGACCGAGTCCGTTCGGTCTGAAAGGCGAGCGCGACGCAAAGACACCGACCCTTGTGCTGCCGCCAAGCCGAGGCGGTCTTACAGTAAGGTTTGAGCTTGTGCTGTTTTCTGAAAAGCCCCAGATGAGCCAGATGTGGCTGAACTGTTCAAGCGCGCGTACCGCTTCAGGGTGCGAAAATTCGGGCAGCAGCTCAACGCGCGCCTCAAGTTCCGGCACAAGCCCAGCCTGCCGCGGAATTCCAAATTTCTCCGGAAAATCCGAACGAACAACAGCGACAGGCTTTATGGTTTTCAGCAGTTCGTTACATGCCATAGGCTTTGTCTAAAAATGGAAAGGATCTATCCATGCGTTCGTGGTGTTCCGGTACACAAATTCGTCAAAATCTGCATAGCATGTCTTAGTCTGCGGGCTGCTGCTTTCTGCAAACATGCCTACGACTGTGCCGATAAAGCCGCCGGCCTTTTCGGTGCTCAAAATAGTGGCGTCCTGTGCACCGCCAAGCTGCATAAATCTTGCGCCGTTTACGCTGAAACTGAATACAAGGTTCTGCATGTTTGCTTCAGCTTTGAGCGTAAGTTCTGCATCATCAGGCAGCACAGTTGAGCCGCTGTCTGCAACGGTTTCAGCATTTCCGCCTGTGACTTTGACAAGCTGCACAATGTTTTTGCCGTCTTTTCTGCACACTTCAAGACAATAGTGGAATTCTTCGCTCTGAAAGCATGTGATTCCGGCTGCGTCGCCTTCTTCTTTTAGCGTTGCAGTCATTTTTGCAGAAGCTTCAAAGCTGAATGCGGTCTGCCGCTGTGCCACAAAAGAAACTTCATCAGTTGATGTAAGCTTACCGTTGCCGTAAAGACGCAGACAGCTTGGCTTGTCAAATAGCGTGATAAAATCATTATTGCGGTTTCTAAGCGTAATCCAATAAGCGTTCAGCGTGTCATCGTCAAATGTGTCTGTTACAGGCGGCTTCGGCTTGTTCTCTGCCAGTGTAGGCTGTGTTACAAAACCGTCCTGTGTGTAGGCGCGCTCAATTAAGCCGGTTTCTCTTGCGACAACAGGCCAGTCGTCTTCCCAGTGCACCGGCACAAGGAATGTTTCTCTGCCCATATTGCAGCATCTGCCGCCGCCGAGCTCGCCGTCGCCATAAGGTCTTGAGCCGAGACAGACTATGCGCCAGTTGCCTTCAGGCGAACAGAACAAATCAGCGTGGCCTACGTTTATAACGCCGGCAGTCAAGCCGAGCTGACGGTGGGTCAAAATCGGGTTGGCTTTTTTGCCTTCCCATTCGCCTTCCATTGTGCGGCAGCGCGCAACAGAAACAGCGTGTTCCAGACTTGTGCCGCCTTCAGCATGAATCAAATAATACCAGCCGTCTTTCTTGTATACGTGAGGACCTTCCGGCCAGACGCATTTTTTGAGCGCGCCGCTCCAGATGTCAGTCTTTTTGCCATATAATCTGCCGGTGTTTACGTCGAGGCGCTGAATCCAGATTTTGCAGTCGCCGTTCCAGCGCACGCCTGCCGGATTAAAGTGCTGTCCGATGTACCATACAGTGCCGTCATCGTCAAAGAACAAAGACGGGTCAATTCCGTCTGCGTCTTTTATAACAATCGGGTCAGACCATGGGCCTTCTGGTTTTTGCGCCGTCATAAAAAAGTTGCCGATTTTGTCAACTTGGGTGCAGATGCAGTAAAAAATGCCCTTGTTGTAACGGATTGTAGGCGCAAAAAGTCCTCTGCTTGAGGCTTCGTTTGTAAAGTCAAGCTGTGTCCTTCTATTTATTACGTTGCCAATCTGTTCCCAATTTGCGCAGTCTTTGCTCTTGTAAATTGGAATTCCTGGAAAATATGAAAAAGTTGAATTGACAAGATAAAAAGTGTCACCTACGACACATATTGAAGGATCCGGATTAAAACCGGGCATAATCGGATTAATAATGTTATGTTCCACAACAACCCCTTTAAAATCTATGGATTTGAGTATATACTACTTGTTAATCGTTTTACAAAAAAAGGCAGATTTTTGCAACTGCCAAAAGGGGAAAATATGAGCAAAGATAAGGGAACATTGGCTGCACTTATAGAGGCAGGTGAAGCAGTTTTGGGCATTGAATTCGGTTCAACACGCATTAAAGCTGTTCTAATAGATTCAGACAATACGCCGATAGCTTCAGGTGCTTTTGACTGGCAGAACAGTCTTGTAAACGGCATCTGGACTTATTCAATTGATGAAATTCAGAATGGTTTAAAGACCTGCTATGCAAACATGAAAGCTGACGTAAAAGCCAAATACGGTGTTACGCTTAAAAAGCTTAAGGCTTTCGGTGTAAGTGCAATGATGCATGGTTATCTTGTTTTTGACAAAGACGACAACCTTTTAGTGCCTTTCAGAACATGGCGCAATACAATAACAGGCGAAGCAGCACAGAAGCTTTCGGTTTTGTTCAATTATCCTATTCCAGAACGCTGGAGCATCTCTCATCTTTATCAGGCTATATTAAAGGAAGAAACGCATGTTAAAGATGCGGCTTTCTTTACAACACTTGCAGGTTATGTACACTGGATGCTTTCCGGCGAAAAAGTTCTCGGAATCGGCGATGCATCGGGTATGTTCCCTGTTGATGCTGAAACAAAGAACTACGACAAAAAGATGGTTGCCAAATTCAACGACCTTATTGCGCAGTACAAGTTCTCTTGGAAGCTTGAAAACCTGCTTCCGAAAGTGCTTGTCGCAGGTCAGCAGGCAGGCTCTTTGTCTGCCAAAGGCGCAAAATTCCTTGACCCTGACGGCGATTTGTGCGAGGGCTGTCCGCTTGCTCCGCCGGAAGGTGACGCAGGTACAGGTATGGTTGCAACTAACAGCGTTGCACCGAGAACAGGCAATGTTTCTGCGGGCACTTCTGTATTTGCTATGGTTGTTCTTGAGAAGCCTCTTTCAAAATCTTACAGCGGAAAAATTGACCTTGTTGCAACGCCGGAAGGCTATCTTACAGCAATGGCGCACGCCAACAACTGTACAGGCGATTACGACGCTTGGATTAAGCTTTTAGGCGAAGCAATCAGCGAATGTGGCTTTAAAATTGACAAGGGCGCGCTTTACGACAATCTTTTGAAAGCCGCACTTAAAGGCGACAAAGACTGCGGCGGTCTGCTTCCGTATAACTATATTTCAGGTGAATCTATGACCGGCTTGAGTTCTGGCCGTCCGCTTTTTGTTCGTGCAAACAACGCGCATTTTACGCTTGCAAACTTTATGCGTGCACAGCTTTTTACAGCTTTGGGCGCGCTCCGCACCGGCATGGACATTCTCTTTGACGACGAGCAGGTTAAGATTGACCGGCTTACAGGTCATGGCGGCTTCTTTAAGACAGCCGAAGTTGGCCTTCTGGTTATGTCTGCCGCAATGCACACGCCTATTTCAGCATTGGAGACAGCAGGCGAGGGCGGCCCTTGGGGAATGGCTCTGCTTGCGTCTTACATGGTCAATGGAAAAGGCTTGAGCCTCGGCGATTTCCTTGCAAAGAAAGTATTTGCTTCAAGCAAGGTTCAGTCTGTTACCGCAACCGAAGAAGACATTGCGGGCTTTGACAGTTTCTTTGCCGCATACACACGCGGTCTTGCAGTTGAAAAAGCCGCAATACTTTCGGTCAACTAAGTTATTTTTGCGATAAGCATGGAGTTATTATGAAATCACCTTATAAAGAATTAAAAGAAGAAGCTTTGCTTGCAAACAAGGAAATTCCTGCAAGAGGGCTTGCCATGTATACTTGGGGAAATGTGTCTGCATTTGACGCTGCGCGCGGCGTTTTTGCAATCAAACCGTCCGGCGTAGAGTACGACAAGCTTCAGATTGATGACATGGTTGTGCTTGACTTAGACGGCAAATGCGTTGAAGGCACTTTGCGTCCGTCATCTGACACACCGACACATCTTGTGCTTTACCGCGCTTTTGCCCTTGAAGGTGAAAGCAAAGGCAAGGTCGGCGGAATTACACACACACATTCGACTTTCGCTACAGCCTGGGCACAGGCTCAGCGCTCAATCCCGATTTTTGGCACAACACATGCAGACCATTCGCCTAACGGTGTAGTCTGTGCGCCGGTGCTTTCGGCAGAAGCTGTTGCCGGAGACTACGAAGCCGAAACAGGCAAGGCTATTGTAGAAGCTTTCAAGAATCCGCCGAAAGATTTTGCCAAATGCTGTTCGCTTCCGCTTAAAAAGCGCGGCGAATGGATGCTTGTTCCGCACGAAAATCCGTTTGTGCTTGTTGCAGGTCATGGGCCTTTTGCATGGGGCGAGAATGCGCATAAATCTGTTTATAATGCCGCCGTACTTGAAGAAGTGGCAAAAATGGCGTTTGTGTCGCTTTCGGTCAATCCTCATACAAATCCGCTTGCAAGCTATGTTGTAGACAAGCACTATCAGCGCAAGCACGGCAAAAACGCCTACTACGGCCAAAAATAGCGTTTCGGGTGCGCATAAGCTTATTCTACGGAATAGCAAAACTGGCGCACCACTGCCAGTTTCCGCTTTGCGGAAACTGGTAACGGGTGCACAAAGATCGTATCAGAGATTGCATTTTTCTTGCGGAAAATGGTGCACAACTCATATTTGCAGGTGAGCTGGAAGCGTAGCTTAGATGCGATTCAGAATGGAATTTGTGTGTTTTGCAAACTCAGTTTATAATTGCCTTAAATAGATGCTGAAACAAGTTCAGCATGACAGACTGTCATTCCGAACTTGTTTCGGAATCTCAACACATTAGGAGGAAATATGAAAGATACTATGTATAGAATGGGGGGGGGTAAAACCGTTTTAAGAAAATACATTTCCCTCCTCATTATTCTTTTCTGCACATTTGCGGTCTTTGCACAGAGCGTATACGAAGTTGACCTGAGCAAAATGCCTGCTGTGAATGATGATAAAACCGCGACTTTTGACAAGGCGACTAATATTTTTACGATAACACATAATCCTAAATTACAAGGTGGTGGAGTAAAGGGCATTTATCTGTGGCTTAATAAGCTTGATATTAGCAGCTATAACATTTTGAAAGTCAATTATAAATCGCTCGATGATTGTGGATTCCGTCTGGAGCTTGATTATAATAGTTCTGAAAAAGAATCAATCTATTGTCCGTCTAATCTTAAGGAAGTGACAATTCCATTAAAGAATAATCAAAAAACATTGAACGGTTTCTTTATACAAGGCTATCTTTATTTTGGTAGAGTTGTAATAAACTCAATTACTTTGGAAAAAGTTTCGAATCCTCAAAAAACAGATCTTTATGCAAATAATGAACCACCTGTAATTGATAAAGCTGCAAGCGGAACAATAGACAATCAAATAAGTGCATGGGATTTTGTAAAGAAACTAGGAGTCGGCTATCAGTATTCTCCATTTTTAGCGTATAATTCCGCGCAAGAAATGGGAATGGATTATTATAGCGCATGGGGATATAAGAAGCCTACGAAAGAAGAAATTCATTTTATAAAAGAAAAAGGATTTAAGCTTCTTCGCCTGCAAACTAGCCCTCAGGTTCATCTTTTAGAGAAAAGTATACGATTAATCCACTTTTTATAAAGCAACTAAAAGAAGTTGTTGACTGGGCGATTGAAGAAGATATGTATGTAATTGTCTGTGGCCCTCTTAATGAAGGGCTTGAAACAGATGAATTATTTAAGAAAAAAGTCGAAGAAAGCGTTCAATATGCAGCTTATGATGTTAGTGAAGGTTACAAGAAAAAATCAGAAGAACTTTTAAAAGCTATATGGAAACAGTATGCCGAAGCTTTTAATAATTCTTACGATGAACATTTGATTTTTGAAACTTTGAATGAACCGCTTGATAATTTTCATGAACATAGCTGGGCTCCAAAAAGCGATTGTACGGTCTGCAAAAAAGATTACGCCATTATGAATGAATATAATCAGTTGATTGTGGACACAATTCGTGCTACAGGCGGCAACAACGCAAAACGCTTTATCATGGTTGAAGGTCTTGCCGGTAAATGGGAATGCTTTACAAACAAATTTTATAAAATGCCAAAGGATAAAATAAAAGACAGACTTATTCCTACAATGCATTTTTATCCAATGGGAAGTGTTTCGAGTTATTTATGCAACTTTTACACAGACAGCATAAAACAATCTGTAAAAGAATCTTTCGATGCAATGGATAAAGTTTATTTTTCAAAGCATATTCCAGTTTATATTTCCGAAACAAGTCATTCCCGCTTCATTCCAATTTTGGAACGCATCGCAGCAATAAAAGGCTTTATGTCAGAAGTAACAAAATCCAATCGTTCATGCGCTGTAACACTTCATGCGAATAACGATGTTGATGGATCAAATGATTTTTTTGGTTATCTTGATGAATGGAATTTCAAGTGGTTTGATACAGAATATCTGGATACACTCATATATGCTGCTGAAGGCAAAGAATACCCTTTAAGCGCGGAATTTCTTAAAAACAATGAAACAAAGGTTGAAAGCATAGTCGGCAAAAATCTTATAAATGAACCGTTTGACACTAAAAAATGGGGTGCAAACTATAAAATAAACTCCGACACTTTTGTGCGTTCTGTTCCAGAAAGTTATAAGCTTGAATTCGTTATAAAGAAAACAGGCTCATCTCCAATAATTATGATAACTTGGTCAGATGAAAATTACCAGTGGCATAAAATACCTGGAACAGCAAAAAAGATTAAAGGCGGCACTCTGGCAGACGGTAATGTCAGACCAAGCAAAACAACATTTACTGTTGAAATAGATTCAGAAACCGCAAAGACAATCGAAGACTCAAACGGATTGTACTTAATGGGTCAGGACGTAATAATTCAGTCCATGACTGTTGTAGAGTAAAATCGTGTTTCAGGGGACTAAAATCAAGAAATCTTAAGAAATAGTACCCTGAAACGCCATTTAAGTGCTGTAATTCTGGTATAAGGAGTTATAGCACTTATGTTCAATCGCGTAGGCAGCCGACCGGTATGACTTTTACGCTACCAGAAGTTGTATATGACATGTTTCATGGCATAATAATACTTTATAGATTCAGAATAATAAACAGAGTTGAACTCACAATTGCAATAAGTCTAGCAAAAAGTCCACAACGCCAATTACGGTAAAACCGTTTTCGTCCTGCATCTCTTTGACAGGGCGGTTTATTACTAATATTTTTTTTATCTGGTCATTCAAAAGAACAAAAGGTCTTGTTTCACGGTTTTTCGTTTCTGATTCGGATATGTTGTCAGCAATCTGCAAATACAGTTTTTCTTTGCCTTTTGTTGCCATAAAATCAATTTCATAATTCTTGCGGACGCTTTTTCCGTTTTTATTTTTTTCTACAGAATCAAAAGTTCCTACATTCACATTATAGCCGTTGTACACAAGTTCGTTATAAATAATTGTTTCCAGAAGATGACCTTCGTCCTTGTACATAAAATCGAGCCTTGCGTTTCTTAAGCCTGTGTCGCAAAAATAATACTTTCTGGTTGAATTGATGTAATTGCGGCCTTTTAAATCATAACGCCTTACTTCGTTGATAATAAATGCGTCTTTAAATGAATCGATGTATGATGTGACGGTTTCCTTGTCAATTTTTACATGCTTTTTTGAAATAAAGGTGTTCGTAATTTTTTCTGCATTTAATAATTCACCAGTGCAGTCGGAAAGAATTGTACATAGTTCATCTAATGCTTCTGATTTTCTAAGTTTTTTCCGTTCAATTATGTCTTTTAGATAGCCTGAAATTCGAGTTTTCATGCTAAACGGATTCTAAAATAATTTTTATAGTAATCCAGGTTCCTGTTTAGCATGAAAGCAACAATACTGTAAAAAAAATGTCTGAACATTCCGGCAGTAGACCTTGCTTTATGATA
>JAGAAX010000008.1 GCA_017614995.1 Spirochaetaceae bacterium | reverse complement strand
TCTTGAAAAATAAAGTTACTAAAGATAAAATTTGTTCATACATAAGCGTATCCCTTTGATTTTTTTGTTGGGCAAAACAAATTTTAAAGGTTTACGCTTTTTTTGTAAATTTTTACTGAAACTCGAAATTCGGGCTAAATATCAAAGAAAATCCTCATATTACAGCGGCACTATTATCTCAAAAACTGGATGTTGTTGAAAAAACAATAAAACGCGACTTACAATACTTAAAAGACAAAAAGATTATAGAACGTGATGGTGCTGATAAGAACGGTTGTTGGAAAATAATGGAGTAGTTTATGCCTGAAAATTCAAGTACTGAAAGACCTTTTTTGCAGAAGATTCGAGTTTGGCGCAAACTTTTGCGGCTTGCGCCAAGAAGCTTATTAACAGTCTCTCTTACCGCTTCTTTATTGAGCGCAGGCACTTGTTGAGAAAGCCGCGTTTTTGCGGTTCGTCTTTTACAATCAGGTGAGAGAGGGTGACGCCTTCGCCGCTTGACGCGTCTTTTGTAAGAATTGCGCCGTTTATGTCGTTCCAGAACGAAGGTTCAAGCCCCGGAGTAAGCACTTTTTCGGTGCGGAGAATTGCAATGTCGCCAAAGCCGATTTTTTCGCCTGCGGACATGTCGCGCATAAAATGAATCGAGCGGTTTGTTCTTGTGTAATTTGCTTTTTCAGAGGGCGCAAGCTTTTTTACGCCGCTGCCCAAAACAGCAAGCACTTTTTCTTCACCGTAAAATCTATTTAAAGCTGAAATTGTCTCTTCTTTTGTGGAATTTTCCGCCTGCCGTACAGTTTCTACCATTTTCTTAAAGTCATCTGGAATAAGCGCAACAGGGTCGTCAAGCCCGCCGCCTTCTTTGCTCAAGCAGATGTGCTTTTCTATAACAGAAGCACCGCAAGCTGTTGCAAGCACAGGCACAAGCACAGGGTCAAGACTGTGGTCGCTTATTCCCATGTCAACGCCGAAAATTCTGCTCATAGGTTCAAGCACGTTGAGGTTATAGTCAGTTTCCGGGGCAGGGTAACTTGTAACGCAGTGCAGCAGCGCAATGTTCGCAAGCCCGCCGTCCGCGCGGTTTTCTTCAATTGTTTCAAGAGCCGCTTCTATGTCTTTGAGCTTTGAGACGCCGCTTGAAAGAATAATCGGAATGTCACCTGCTTTTGCGGCGGCACGTGCTATAAGCGGCAGATGGTTCAGTTCTGGCGAGGCAATCTTTATCGCGAACGGCTCAAGCGCAATAAGTTCGTCAAGGCTCTGCAAACCGAACGGCGATGCGCAGAAGCCGACACCGCAAGTCTTGCAGTAGTCCTTGCACTTGAAAAAAAAGTTCTTGGTTACTTCAAGCTGCTTAAACCTGTCGTAAAGCCTTATATTTCCGCCCGGGAGGGCTACAAAACCTGTGTTAGGGTGAAGAATCTCGTCTGCATAGACAATCTGAAATTTTACGCAGTCTGCACCGGCAGCAACCGATGCTTCTATAAGTTTTTGTGCTTCTTCAAACGAACCGCCGTGAGCAGTTCCAATTTCCGCAATAATGAAAGGATGACCCTTTTGAAAGATGTTCATGTTCTGTTTATCGGCTCTAAAATGCGCAAAGTTTGCCGTTTTGTGCGTTTTTCTGCATATTGACGCTATTTTCTCTATATGCTAAACTCTTGAAACAAGGCTTACATTTGCCTTATTCACTGAATTTTATTTTGTAACTTATTATAAGGAGACATCATGTCAGGACATAGTAAATGGGCGACAATTAAACACGCCAAGGGTGCTGCCGATGCAAAACGCGGTCAGTTGTTCACCAAATTTATTAAGGAAATTTCTATCGCAGCCAGAATGGGCGGCGGTGACCCTAACTCAAACCCACGTTTGAGAACAGCAATCCTTAAAGCACGCGCTGCTAACATGCCTAAAGACAATATCGAACGCGCAATCAAAAAAGGTACAGGCGAGCTTGGTGCTACAACATTCGAAGAATTGGTTTACGAAGGATTCGGCCCGGGCGGAGTTGCTATTCTCGTTGAAGTCTTGACTGATAACAAGAACCGCGCAGCTGCAAACGTACGCAATATCTTCAACAAGACAGGCGGAAACCTCGGTACAACTGGTTCTGTTTCTCGTATGTTCGAGCGCAAAGGTGTTATTGAATTCGATGCAGAAAAAGTTTCTGAAGAAGAAGTAATGGACGTTGCTCTTGAAGCTGGTGCTGAAGACATCGTAACAGAAGACGGCATCATAACAGTTACAACAGCTCCAAACGACTTTACAGCCGTAATGGAAGCTTTTGAAGCAAAACAGAAGCCTGTAACTGACGACAAGAAAAAAGACGACGACGAGGAAGATCCTTGGAAGCCGCTTTCAGCAGAAATTGCCATGGTTCCGTCTTCTTATCAGGCACTTGATGCTGAAACAGCACGCAAATGCGACAAGCTTACAGACAAACTTGAAGAAGATGATGACGTTCAGAACGTCTATACAAACATTGAATATCCAGACGGATACGAAGCTGAGTAATCGGCTGAAATGACTGCCTGACCTTTTCAGCGTCAGGCAAAACTTTATCAGAACCGCCCGATCAAATTGTAGACGCAATCTGTATCGGGCTGTTTGTTTTTAAACTGAAAGTGCAGAATAAAACTGATTCAAAAACAAGACGGATTCTCGGAATTGACCCAGGACTTGCCTCAACTGGCTGGGGCGTTATAGATATGTCCGGCTCACGTATGATTCATGTTGCTCATGGTGTAATTGAAACTACAAACCAGATGAAGCATCAGGTGCGGCTTCTTGAAATCTATAACCGGATTCTCGCTGTTTTGCGCGAATATAACCCGAATGAGGCAAGCATGGAAGCCCTGTATTTTGCAAAGAACGTAACGTCCGGGCTTGCTGTTGCTGAGGCTAGGGGAGTTGTTACGCTCTGCCTTGCGCAGAATACTGTTCCACTTGTTGAATATTCGCCGCTCTCTATAAAGCAGTGCGTTGTAGGCTCGGCTAAAGCAGAAAAGAAGCACGTCCAGCAGTATGTAAAGCTGCTTTTGGGGCTTGCTGAAATTCCAAAGCCCGACCATGCCGCCGATGCACTCGCCGCCGCAATAACCCACACAATGAACACACCGGCCGGAATAAGCGCGCTGTAAAGCCTTTAAAACAAAAAAGACCAAGATTTGCAAACCTTGGTCTTTGCGTCTGACACGATTCGAACGTGCGACCTGCGGATTCGAAGTCCGACGCTCTATCCATCTGAGCTACAAACGCAGAATTTATAAAGGCACTGATTTTGTTCAGTGCCTTTATTAAAGGGTGCCTGATGGGATTTGAACCCACGACAACCAGATCCACAATCTGGCGCTCTACCCCTGAACTACAGGCACCATGCGTTAGCAATGGAAACAAGGTACATCAAAACCGCAGTTATGTCAAGTAGTGCCTTGACGAATACAAAGGAAAGAAAACGCAGAATAAAAGTGGAATCTATGGGCATATCGCCCGCTGCTGTCCGCTTTTATAAAGCGGTGTTCTTTAGTTAAGCTTTTCAGCGAGCTTTTGCACAGTTTCAAGCGGAAGATCTGTGACTTCAGCTATTTGTTCTATTGTGCCGATGTGTTTCAGAATCATTTTACGTGCATCATCGAGCTTAGCTTCAGTGCGTCCTCGTTTCTCACCTCTAGCTTCACCAATGGCGATGCCGCGGTTTTCGGCAGCGCTTAAGCCTGAACGGTAGTCGCGTTCAAACATTTCTTGTCTGAACTGCTCAACCCATAAGTCTTGGTTTGCACTTATCGAAGAAAGTGACTGTTTTGCGTTCATAAGTCCTGCCTCCTGTTCGGTTAGTTTCTGTATAATCCCTTTTTTCTTCGGATTATCAGCTTCTTTCAAGAAAATCGCCCAGTTTTCTAAAGCTGTGTTCTTCTCAATGCTGTTCTCAAGCTTGGTGACTTTGGGCAGCTCAATAAAAATGATATTGAGCGTATCAGAAAGCTCGCGGTTGTCCGCTGTGCGCATTGCATAGCGGCTGACTGCATCATTTGAGCTTTTGTCAAACACAAAATCTAACACCGTAATCTGATAAACTTTCGGAGCTTTTTCCCAAGTGTCGCCTTTCTTGAGATAAGTTGTTTCAAGCCTTGCAACTTGGTATTCAGCTCTTTTCCCATAATCATAAAATTGATTAAAAGCCATCATTTCAAGGTTTGCAGGCTGCCCGTCATCAAAAATGCACAGAATATCGTAGCTCACGCCGCGCTGCTTTTCAAATGATATAGGCGCTTCATTCGCCGTAAGCTCCACCGACTTAATTTTGCGTTCTGTGGCAGCTTCCAAAAACGAGTGTAGTGCATTCCGCGATTCCGCTGTAGGCTGTGTGAACAATGCCTTAAAAGTCGAATCTATGCGCGGATTAAGCAGCGCACCGCTTTTCATCTGTGCAAGATATTCATCTTGGCTGTTGTAAATATTTATGTTCTTTTTCATCATATAACATATATTGTTTAAAAATGCAAATTTTTGTTAATTTTTGCTGATTTTCTAAAAGATTTTACAAAAAAAATGTCCGGTGAAAATTTATACAATACAGAATAATATAAAATCAAAATCCGCACTTATAGCCTGCCCATAAGTCTTATCTATTTTTATAAAGTTTTATTCAGCTTTTACTTGTTGAGTTTTGAGAGATAGTTTATACTGAACTTATGAAATGGTTAATTGTTACTCCCCAGACAGACAGTCCTGCGGTTGATGCAGTACAGTGTTTTTTGCATGAAAACATGGTAAAGTCTGTTCTGTATGCTGTAGAAAATCAGAAAAATAAAGTATCTCTGGATAAGGCTGACGTAACATTTAAGAAGATTAAAAAAAGTTTTTCAGAAACAACACATTGTATCTTTTTGGATGCCGGTAAATATCTTTCAGATTCTCTGCTGCCTTATTTGTGCGGTTTTTTGTCAGGACGGAATATTCCTGTTTTTGTGACAGGCTATGCGTCTGCAAAAGAGCTGCCCGCAGTCTTTTCGGGCTTTAAGACATTTGCAACAGAAGAAAAGCTTGTAAGAGAACTTGCCAAACGCTTTGTTGAATATCTTGAAGAAGAAACAAAGGCAAACGCAAAAAAAGTGCTTTACGAAAAAGGACTGCCGTTTACGCCGGACTGTTTTTCTTTTCAAATTGCAAAAGGAAACCAGGATACGTGCAAACTTTTTTTGCAGGCTGGAATGGACGTCAACGATGTGGATTCTGCGGGAACACCGATGCTGTGTAATGCCGCAAGGGCAGAGCACAAGGAAATAGTTCAGCTGCTTTTGGATAATGGCGCAAACGTCAACGCAATTTCTAAAGACCGCGGTTATTCACCGTTAATGGACGCAATTTGGCGCGAAAATGTTGAGATTGCGGAAATCTTTATAAAAGCCGGTGCAGACCTCAATTTAATAAGCAACGACGGTCAGTCTCCGCTTATTCTGGCTGTAGGCAACGGAAACGAGAAAATCTGCGAGCTTCTTGCAAAGAACGGTGCGGACGGCAAGATGAAAGACCACATGGGCATGACCGCTTACGGTTATGCAAAACTTTTTAAGAAAAATAAAATTCAGGCAATTCTGGAAAAATATGGCAAAGCAGACTAAAAAATATTGTGCGGTCTTTACAGGCGGCGGAACAGGCGGTCACATTTATCCCGGTCTTGCCGTCGTGGACGAGCTTAAAAAAAAGCATGAGTGCACTGTTTACTGGCTCGGCTCTTCAAGGGGAATGGACAGAACGCTTGTAGAAAAAAGCGGCTCATGCGACAAATTTATTGGGATTCCGTCTGGAAAACTGCGGCGTTATTTTTCGCTTAAGACAGTTACTGATATGTTCCGCATTATTGCAGGCTGCATCAAGGCGTTTTTTGTGCTTTTAAAGCTTAAGCCTGATTTTGTGTTCTCAAAGGGCGGGTTCGTCAGTGTTCCGCCGTGTTTTGCGGCAAAACTGCTCGGTATTCCGGTTTATACGCACGAATGTGATTTTTCGCCGGGGCTTGCGACAAGGCTCAACACAAAATGTGCAAAACGCATATTTGTGTCTTATGCCGACACAATGGAGTTTTTTCCAAAGTCAAAGCAGGGTGCAATAACCGTAACAGGCAATCCTGTGCGGCCGGTCTTTTATCAGGCTGAAGCTTCGCTCGGCGCAAAGTTTTTGGGTTTCTCTGAAACAGAAAAGCCTAAAAAGCCGGTGCTTCTGGTTTTGGGCGGTTCTGGCGGTGCAAAGCAGATAAATGAGCTTGTCTGGCAGAATCTTGAGTTTTTGTGCAGTCATTTTGTTGTTGTTCATCAGATTGGCGCGTCGCAAAAAACAGAGGCTTTTTCTAAAGAAGTGCAGAAGCTTATAGATGAAAAGCTTTATATGCCTTTTCAGTTTATCTATCAGGAAATGCCGCATGTACTGGCTTTTGCCGACGCGGTTTTTTCGCGTTCTGGGGCAAATACGCTCTGGGAAGCCGCTGTGCTTAAAAAGCCGCTTCTGCTGCTTCCGCTTGAAGGTTCCGGCACACGCGGTGACCAGGTTGAGAACGCTGATTATTTTGTCAAGCAGAATGCGGCGCGCCGTCTTGTGCTTAAAGACAAAGACGCCGGTGGGGCACTGAAAGAGGCTGTACTTCCGTTTGAAGATGAGCTTTTCAGGAAGAACTTAAGCACAAATGTTTTTGCGCTTCTGCCTGAAGCTAAACCTGCTGAAGCAATTGCAGAACTTTTAGTAAACGAAAATTGGGATAATGGATGAATATGCCTATAATAGATGTAATTTTTTGGATTATTATTCTGATTACTTCGATTCATGGAGCACTTAGAGGCTTTTTGGATGAGTTTTTCTCAAAACTTGCGGTAATTGCCGGAATCTTTTTCGGGCTTGTGCTGAACAGGTTTCTCGTTCCGCATCTGCCAAAGCTCGGCAATCTGATTCTGCTTACAAGAATCTTAGCGTTTTTGATTCTGTTCATTATTGTGTACATTTCAATAAGGCTTGTGCAGAAAATCGTGGGTTTTGCCTTTCAGGGCGACATAATGAGGGGGCTAGACAAGTCGCTCGGCTTTTTCCTCGGAATTGCCGAAGGCTTTCTTGTTGTAGGGCTTATTCTTTTTCTGCTTCATTCGCAGAGATTTTTCGACATACGGCCGGTGCTTGACGCAAGCTTTTTTGAAAAGCTGTTTTCTCCGCTTTTCGTGACTGTACCTGACAACGTGCCTAAGAATATTCAATTTCAAGGAAGTATTCATGTTTGATAACGTATTAAACCAAAATGTGACAAGCCTTCTTATTGAAGAAATAAAAAAAGACACACTGCCGCAGGCATTGCTTTTTGCAGGACCGAAAGGTTCCGGCAAACTGACGTGCGCAATTGAGCTTGCGCGTGTAATTTCGTGCCAGGGAAACGGTCTCGGCGCCAACGGCGAATGGACTTGTGCCTGTATTTCGTGCCTTAAGCACAAGGCGCTGAACCATTCAAGCCTGATGATTGTAGGGCCGCGCGAATGTACCCTTGAAATTGAAGCTGCGCGCAAGACCTTTCTGCACGCCGTAGAAGCATCATCGCCTTATATTCAGGCTGCAAGATATTTGTTTGTAAGAGCCGTCCGCAAGCTTACAATGCGCTTTAACCCGATTTTGTGGGAAGGCGAGGAAAAGCTTTCAAAGATGGCTCCAATTGTACAGAATATTGACGAACTTTTGGAAGAAATTGACCCGCTCCGCACACTGCCGCCTTTTGAAGAAGTGCAGAAAATTGCAGACTGCATCGTTACGGCGTGCCAGAAGCTTGAGAACCTCTTTCTTTACGATTCGATTCCAGTTGCACAGATTAGGCGCGCTTCTGCATGGGCGCACCTTACGACTTCAGACGGAAGCAAGAAAGTGCTTATTATAGAAAATGCAGACCGTATGCAGGATTCTGTGCGCAACGCACTTTTGAAAATTCTCGAAGAGCCGCCGCAGAATGTGCTGTTTATTCTGACAACAAGCAGACGTGCCGCTGTTATGCCGACAATTCTTTCTAGAGTAAGAACTTATGCCTTTGTGGACAGAACGCCTGAACAGCAGCGCGAGGTAATTTCACGCGTTTTCCATGAGGAAACTTCGTTTGATTCAGTTTCGGCTTATCTTGAGTCTTTTCTGCCGGTTTCGCGCGAAAAGCTTTCAATGCTTGCGTGTTCGTTCCTTCTTACAGTACAGAACATGCCGCCGCTTGTCAGGCGCATAATAATGCAGAAATTCAACCCGCGCGACCAGATTCCTGTTGAAATGATTATAAACGAAGCTCACAATTTTGAGCCGCGCATACTGTTCTCGCTTTTTATGCAGGAAATACTCGATATTCTCCGCGTTGCAATTCTTGAAAAAGGCATTTCATCGCAGGAGCAGAAAGCCGCTTTTTCTTGGATTAACGTGGTGCGCACAACAAGCGAGAATGTTTCGCTGTACAACCAGAGTACGGCAAGTGCTTTGGAATTTCTTTCTGCTGAACTGTCAAAAGCTGCTTTATAAAAAGAGCTGAAAAATGCGTCGGTATGCTAAGCGTCTGGCTCAAAAAGTTGCCAAACTTTCAAATGAACAGGTTGAATCTCTTCTTGATATGGTGCTTGAGGAAAACGAAACTCTTGACGCCGTTATGGAATCTTTAAGCACAGGTCTTTTGATTTGCGATAAGAGCGGAAATCTGCTTTTGACCAACAAAACCGCAGAGCGACTTCTGCCTTTTAACGCAACGCGCGTAAGCATTGCAGAACAGCGCGGTCAGACTACGCCGGTCTGGAACATTATTGCAGATTCTGACATAAGCGCGTTTTTGCGCTCTGTTTACGACAAGCCCAGAAACCAGACAAGCGAAGAATTTACGCTTGAGACGGCTGGCGGCAGCGTGCGTATAATCGTTGTTACGGCTCTGCCTCTTGTACAGAAAAAGCGCGTAGTCGGCACGCTTATTCAAATTGAAGACGTTACAGACGCAAGAAACCAGCAGACGCTTTTGCGCCGCATGGAGAGCCTTGCGAGCCTTACCAACCTTGCCGCGAGCGTTGCGCACGAAATCAAGAATCCGCTCGGCGCGATAAGTATTCACATTCAGCTTATACAAAAGGCGCTCAAAAAGGCGCGTGCCGGTGACGGTATGCTGCCCGACAGAAAATTTGTTGAAAACTACCTTGATGTGGTCAACGAAGAAATTGACCGCCTTAACAAAATTATTGTTGATTTTCTTTTTGCGGTCAGACCGATTCAGGCAAAGCTTGAGCCGGTAAACCCAAACGAGATTATTAATTCACTTATGGAATTTATGAAGCCTGAATTTGATAAAGCTAAAGTTGAGCTAAAGCTTGAGCTGCTCGACAAGCCGCCGAACCTTATGCTTGACGTGGCTCTTTTTAAGCAGGTAATCATAAATCTTGCGCAGAACGCAGTTGCGGCAATGAAGAACGGCGGCATTTTGGGTATAAACACACAGATAAAGAACGACCACTTTATTCTTTCGGTTGCAGATACCGGCGAAGGCATGGACGAGCAGACTTGCAGCCGCATTTTTGAGCCATATTTTACGACAAAAGCCAACGGAACGGGTTTAGGGCTTACGATGGTCTACAAGATTATAAAAGAATCCGCCGGAGAAATCGATGTAAGGTCTTTTCCCGGAGAAGGCACGATTTTCACTATTTCGCTGCCTGTTCCGCAAAAAGAACGCCGTTCAATTGAATATGATGGAGAACTGAAAAATTGAAATTTAACATTCTGATTATAGATGACGAAAAAAATATCCGCGAAGGTCTTGCTGCCGCTCTTGAGATGGACGGCTATAACGTGGTGCTTGCGCCAGACGGCGAGACTGGCTTGCAGCTTGTAGGGCGCGGCGACATTGACCTTGTGATTACAGACTTGCGTATGCCGGGCATTTCTGGCGAAGAAGTGCTTGCAAAAGTCACTTCAGAAAGCCCCGGACTGCCGGTTATTGTCTTAACAGGTCATGGAACAATTGACAGCGCGGTTGACGCAATGCGCGCCGGTGCCTACGACTTTTTGACGAAGCCGCTCAACCTTGACAGGCTTTCGCTTATTGTAAAGCGCGCGCTTCAAAACCGCGAGCTTTCGCTTCAGCACAGGCAGCTTAAAGAGGAACTTGACTCTAACAAGACATTTGAATCGATAATCGGCAAAAGCGCGGAAATGCAGAAAATCTTTGAGATGGTGCGCCGCGTAGCTTCGTCAAAGGCTTCTGTGCTTATAACCGGCGAGAGTGGCGTAGGCAAAGAGCTTATCGCAAACGCTGTGCACAATCTTTCGCCGCGCAAAGATAAGCCGCTTATAAAGGTGCACTGCGCCGCACTTTCAGAGAGCCTGCTTGAAAGCGAGCTTTTCGGGCATGAAAAGGGTGCGTTTACAGGTGCTGTGGCAAGAAAACGCGGGCGGTTTGAGCTTGCGCACGAAGGTTCGATTTTCCTCGACGAGATTGGCGAAATTGACCAGAATGTTCAGATTAAGATTCTGCGCGTTCTTCAGGACAAGCGTTTTGAGCGCGTCGGCGGCGAAGAAACCGTTGAGACTGATGTTCGTGTTATAGCCGCTACAAACCGCGACCTTGAAAAAGAAATCGCAGAAGGCCGTTTCCGCGAAGATTTGTACTACAGGCTTAATGTCGTGCACATTCACGTTCCGCCTCTACGCGAACGCAAAGACGATATTCCGCTTATGGTAAGCGCATTCTTGAAAGAATTTGCCAAAGAAAACGGCAAGAACATCACTTCAATAGATTCTCATGCAAGGGCTGCGCTCTACAAATACGACTGGCCGGGCAATATACGCCAGCTCCGCAACTGCATGGAAAGTGCCGTCGTTATGTGCGCTGGGAATACGCTCACTTTAGACGATTTTCCGCCGACAATTTCGCAGCACAACGCACAGGACGTTGTACAGATTCCGGCAGGGCTTACGCTTGATGCGGCAGAGAAAATCTACATTAACGAGACGCTTGCCGCAAATAAGGGAAATAAATCAAAGACAGCGGACGTGCTTGCTATCGGCAGAAAGACGCTGCACCGCAAGCTTGCCGAAGAAGGTGAGGCTCTCGACGCCACCGAAGATTGAGCCGGTGCAGTTCCGGCTTTTACGGCTTGCTAATGGAGAAAAGTGAAAATGCAAGGAACATTGAAACAAAAATTTTTTTTTGGAATAATCTTGGTTATTGATTGTGTAGCCTTGCTTCCTTCTCCGCTGATATTCATGGCTTCTATTATGAGCGCGGCAGATGCTCCGCTGAGTTTTAATCTGTTGGAGTTGCTGGTTCGGCTTTTGTGGCTGCTGTCCGCGTTTTATCCGCTTTATATTATCGGGTCTTGTTTTTTGGGATGGATTTTCGTAATTGAGCGCAACAAAAAAAGAGGCTATTTCTTTGCACTTTTTTCAGCAGCACTTTCGTTGTTTGTAATAACCTTGCTTATTCTTGTTTAAACTGGGCTTTAGCCTGCAATTTATAAAAAGGAGCTGCAATGCTGACTGGCAGCAAAATATTAGAAGAAGTTGAGAACGGCGGAATTCAAATTACGCCGTTTGACAAAAGCCAGCTGAACCCCAACAGCTATAACGTAAGGCTCGGCGGCACGTTGAAAGTATATACTGAAGAAGTACTTGATTTTGAAAAAGACAATCCTTCAAAAGTTATAGAGATTCCAAAAGAAGGCTTTATCTTACAGCCCGGCGAGCTTTACATCGGCAATATTGTCGAGAGGGTTGCAACTGATAAGTACATTTCCGCCGTTGACGGCAGAAGCTCCGTGGGGCGGCTTGGAATTCTTATTCATGCAACTGCCGGTTTCGGCGACATCGGCTTTGACGGCAACTATACGCTTGAAATTTTCTGCATCAAACCTGTCAAGATTTACCCGGACATGCTTATCGGCCAGATTTATTTTTCAGAGCCTTATGGAGATGTAGACTTTCTTTACAGAGGCAGATATCAAGGGCAGACCGAACCGACTGTCTCGCGCTCAAGCCTAAAAGCCGATGAACTTGGAAAAGATTATTTCTATAAAGGCTGAACTTTAGACAGAGGAAAAGAACTGATGAAGAATCAGCATAATCTGACGGCGCATTATCATTTGCCGGGGCTGTTTGAGTTTTATGAGCTTTACAGCGTCTTTTTGCCGCTTTTCCGCAAGCACCGCGAAATGTTTTATAGCTGGTGCGACATCGGCTCGATTTACGGCGCACCGGCTGATTGTGTCTGGGGCGGCGGCAGGGCAGGCTTTGGCGAAGCTGATGCGCGCGACGTGCTTGCGCTTCTAAGCGAATACGGCATTTCGGCGCCGACGCTGAAGACTAGTCGTCGAGCTTGCCTTTTGTGTACCAGACTTCGATTCTTTGAAATGCTTCGTTTATAGTGGAAGTAATCTGAGTTGCTACATAGAAGCTGTAGCGGCTTTCGGCGTGTCTGTCAGGGTGGTGAATCTTCATCAGATTGCGCTGCGCAGATTTGCACACTGCAAGCGAAGCGCCCGGAGCAAGTCCAAGCCTTCTGAAATCTTTGTAGAGTTCCCGCGGAACAGAATTATAATTTACACGTGAGTTTACATAAGCGGAAGATTTTGTACGAAAACTTGAACCAATCATTTTTACTAAAATCCTATGCAAGCGCGGAAACTTGCGTTATACTTCTTTTGTTGCTTTGAGCTTACTGCTCATATCCACCCACTCTAAAATTATCGGCAGGAAATGCAAAAATGAAAATCAAAAGAACAAAATTCGGCGTTCTCTCAACTGGAGAAAAGGTACATCTGTACACAATCAAAAATGCAGACATGTCTTTTTCTGTAACTAATTTCGGATGCACAATCACAAGCATTATTGTGCCTTCAAAGACAGGGGCTAAAGAAGACATAGTTTTAGGCTATTCTGATTTGACCGGCTACATCAACAGCCATGGCGGCCCATTCTTCGGCGCATTCATCGGACGTTTTGCAAACCGAATCGGCGGTGCTTCTTTCAAGCTGAACGACAAGACCTATAAGCTTGACGTAAATGACGGCAAGAACATGCTTCATGGCGGTTTCCGCGGCTATGACAAAATGCTTTTTGATGCTGAAGAAATTGAAACTGCCGACGCGATGGGTGTGCGCTTTACACGCACAAGCCGCAACGGAGAGCAAGGCTTCCCGGGCAATCTGCTTATAGAAGTTACTTATCTTCTCAACAAGAAAAACGAAATTCTCATGGAATATAAAGCCTGGACAGACAGAGATACACCGGTCAATTTTACGAACCACACATATTTCAATCTTACAGGAAATTCTCATAACAAGATTTTTGACCACGAGCTTATGCTTAATGCTGATGCTTATCTTGCCGTTACACCGGATTTGATTCCTACAGGTGAATTGACCTCTGTTGACAAAGACAAGGCATTTGATTTTAGAAAGGCAAAGCCAATCGGAAAAGATTTTGCAAAAGTAAAGGGTGGCTATGACCACAATTTTGTAATCAACCGCGTTGAGGGCAACGGCCTTTCAGTTTGTGCCGCCGTCTACGAACCGACAAGCGGCCGTTCAATGCTCGTTTCAACAAACCAGCCGGGCGTGCAGTTCTATGCAGGCGGTTCTCTTGGCGGCAGTGCAGGCAAATACGGCCAGATTCACCAGCCTAACGAGGGCTTCTGCCTTGAAACACAGCAGTTCCCTGATGCCCCGAACCACGACAATTTCCCGTCATGTATCCTTCACCCCGGCGAAGAATTCGACGCCCAGACAGTGCTGAGCTTTAGTTGGCTCTAAACTAAGGGGAAAGACACCCCTCTACTCGGAAGCGGGGGTTTCTTTCCCCTTTAACCCCTATCTTCCCCAGCACCGTTCAAGGGGTGCCCCCCCTTGAAAATCCCCGGCTGGTGTACAAAATCTAACGGGGGTACAGACGTGTGTCTTAAAAGCTGATGCACAAAGGTACAAAGGCGCCCTGTGGGAAGGTTTCCTTATTTTTTCCGTCGCTGGGACCCGCCAGATAGTGCATGTTTCAAAGATTACACTTCATGTTAATTTTTTTGAAAAACTCGACATTTGGCCTTATAAGGTGCTAAAATATCTCCTATGAGTAGTTTTAACCCAAACAGCATATTTTTGTATGTACTGGCAGGCTGCGTCATTTTGTTTGTTCTGGCGCAGTCTGTGTTTTTTCTTATCCGTTCAATTTTAAGGGCAAAAGCCATAAATATGGATATGCATGTTATATGGAAAACTATCGGTTCGACGGCGATATTCACCGTTGCACCGGCTTTTTCTATTCTGCTCGGCGTCGTTACATTGTCGCAGTTTTTGGGGCTGCCGCTGCCGTGGGTGCGCCTGAGTGTCATCGGCGCAATCACTTATGAGCTGCCGGCCGCAACATCAACGGCAAATGCGCTTCATATTTCGCTTTCTGAAATGATACAAGACCCAAAAATATTTACAGCCATCGCCTGGGTTATGACGCTCGGCATTCTTCCAAGTGTTTTGGGCACGCCGCTGCTCATTAAGAAAATCCAGAAAGGCGTTGTAAAGATTCAAACTAAAGACGCAAAGTGGGGCGACATTTTTATGACGTCTCTTTTTATGGGCATGATTTCAGCATTCAGCGGCATGGTTTTCAGCCATGTGCGCGAAGGCGTTACCGGGTTTCTGCCTGTTGCGGTGCTTTTTGTTTCAGCTTTGATTATGTGTGTCTGCGGTCTGCTAGTTAAAAAAGCCAAAATCGCATGGCTTGAAAACTACGCTATGCCGTTTTCGATGCTTCTTTCAATGGCATTTGCCGTAATTGCCGCGCCTTTGTTCGGTGTTTAACGCGTTTAGTTCAGGGGAAAACAAATGACTTACGATGAATATATTGAAAAATCACATAGGGCAGGGCAGATTTGGATTTGGAGCGCAGTCTGTGTAATTCTTTTTGTGCCTGTTGCAATCTGCCTTTATTATGATGCTTGGCCGTCTTTGGGCGCGGTCTTAAAAGGGCTTCTCGGTGTTGCGCCGATTTACTGGACAGTCGGCATTATAGAGATAATCACTTTTACGCCGATGCTCGGTACTGGCGGAACATATTTGAGCTTTGTTACGGGCAACGTAACTGCTTTAAAAGTGCCTGCCGCGCTCAATGCAATGGAAAGCGCAGGCGTAAAGTCGAACAGCGAAGAGGGCGAGATTATTTCTACAATTGCGATTGCGACCGCTTCTATTGTTACTACGCTTATTATTGCAGCCGGTATCTTTCTTTTTGTGCCGCTTCAGCCGCTTCTCGGTTCTGCAAAGCTTAAACCCGCGTTTGACAACATTATGCCGTCGCTGTTCGGCGGTCTTGGCACAGTCTATATAAGCAGAAACTGGAAAGTTTCGGTTGCGCCTGTGCTGTTCATGGTTGTGCTTTTTGTGGCTGTTCCGTCTCTTGCAAGTTCTGTCGGTGTGCTTGTTCCGGTCGGAATCTTAATTGCGCTTGCCGCTTCAAGAATAATGTACAAAAAGGGCATTCTCTAAAATCGGTGTACTCAAATGACTTTTACAGAAACTGAAAAACAGAAAATTGTCTCAGATATGTGCAGAATGATTCAGTGTAAGACTGTTTCTAATCTTGACGGTTCACTTGTTGAGTGGAACGAATTTGAAAAATTCCGCGCCCTGCTCAAAGAGATTTTTCCAAAGATTTATTCAGCCTGCGAATTTTATAAAGTCGGAAAAACTGGAATCGTGCACAAAATAAGCGGCACTGGCAGCGGTTCTGCTGACGGTGCATCAGACGCAAAACATGCGGTTGTGCTTATGGCGCATTACGATGTTGTTCCGGCTGAAAAAGAAAAATGGTCTTTTGAGCCGTTTGCAGGCGATGTCGCTGACGGCTATATACGCGGGCGCGGCACAATGGACACAAAAGGCACTTTATGTGCCTGTCTTGAAGCCGTTGAAGCTTCTCTGCTTTCAGGCTGGAAACCCAAGCATGACCTTTATCTCTGCTTTAGCGGCGAAGAGGAAATAAACGGCGCAACTTGCAACGAAATTGTCGAATGGTTCAAGACTAACGGCATTTCTGTAGATTTTGTGCTCGACGAGGGCGGCGCAATAGTTGACAACGTCTTTCCGGGCGTAGACAAACGCTGTGCGATGATTGGCACTGCTGAAAAAGGCTCTGTCTTTATGGACGTTGTTGTTAAGGGAAAAAGCGGACACGCGTCTGCACCGCCAAAAAGTTCAGCGGCAGGGCTTGCCGGCAAAATCGTCTGTCAGATTGAAAAAGCCCCATGCAAGGCAGAATTTACTGCGCCTGTAAAGCAGCTTTTCAAAATTATGGGCAAAAACAACAAGAACCCTGTGCTCAAATTTTTGCTTTGCAATTTGTGGCTTACAAAGCCGCTTTTAAGTTTTGCATCTTCTGCTTTGGGCGGCGAGCTTAACGCAATGCTTCACACAACTTGCGCGGTAACAATGCTTGACGGCAGCAGCTCTTACAATGTGCTTCCGTCAAAGGCTTCAGCCGGAATAAATTTCAGGCTTCTCGGAAGCGACACCGTAGAAAAAGCTAAAACCCGTATTGAGAAAATCGCACGCAAAGCCGCCGGCAAAAAAGCTGAGATAAGCGTAAATGTTGTAAGCGCAAACAATCCTTCTATAGAATCTGACACAGACTGCTGGCAGTGGAAGTCGCTCAGTGAGGTTGTGCACAAGACTTGGCCTGAAATTCTTGTAAGTCCATATCTCATGCTTGCGTGCAGCGACTCAAGGCATTACTGCGCCATTACAGACAAAGTCTACAGATTCAGCGGCATGTACATGTCCAAAGCTGACCGCGCCATGATTCATGGCATCGACGAAAAAATCAGCATAGAAACGCTGCTCAAGACAGTCGAATTCTACAAGAATTTGCTCGGCGTGGTGTGAAAAGCTCAAAATATAACACAAATTTCATAAAAAATTCAAAAAAAGTTATAGGGTGTCGCAATTCTTGCTACAGGGGGTATTTTAAAATAGGCATATCAACTTAACTTAGAGAGGTGAAACAATGGATATGTCTGTATTAATTGTCCTGTCACTTATTTTGGCTTTGTATGTGCTTGTTGCAAGCGTAATCTTCTTTGCTGCTAAAAACAAAGATGAAATAGCCGGATTGTTTTATGTACCTTTAAAAATCATACTGAAAGTATTTGGTGCAGTCTACAACGGCTTTGTCTGGTTCTTCTTTTGAATAGCATAATTCAAACTGTCTGATTAATTGCGCTGTTTAGTCTTGCACTGGCAGCGCTTACGCCTTCAGCATGAAAAACTAATCAAGAAATTGTAGCAGACAAGAACCTGCTCTCGGCATATTTCGTTCCGCGAATTAGATTCACACCTTCGGTGTTCATGTAATTCGCATCACAAAATCTGCCTACGCAGGTTCTTGTATATGTGTACATCTAGATTGTATTTTCTGGCGGAAAGTAGTGAATTGCGGACGCGGACTGCCTCATGGCTTGCCATGCGAGCAGGACGTCGGACGCAAGTAACGGATTTCCGCCAAACGAAATTACATTATAATGCCTTTCATGCTGAAACCCTGACTGGCAGCGCTTTTTTCTTGACTATGGCTGATAGCTGTGATAAATGTATTCTCAAGATTATGATAAACGAGATTTCTTATCATAAGAAAAATGACGAGATAGAATGTGTCCATTACAAAAACTGGCACAAATCTTATCCGCCGCATACTCATACCGGACATATCATGCTTTGCTGCGTTGAATCTGGAAAAGTCTGCATAATCATTGACGGCAGGAGCAGAATATACGCTCAAGGTGACGAGTTCTCAATTCCGCCTGATGTGCTTCATGAAATAAAACCTGCTGATGAAACTGGCTATTCAATGGCAGTAATCTGTATACGTGTGCCTGAAGAAGCAGGATTGCGGGAAGGTTATCTTGCAGAGCTTAAAGATTCAATTCTTGACCGCCCTGAAAATATCTACCTAATAGAAGAAATGTCGCAGGATTCAAATATAAGTCCGTATCACATGATCCGCCAGTTTAAAAAGGCATTCGGGCTTACACCGCACCAGTTTCAGATTCAGTGTAAAGTGCGGAAAGCGCAGAAATTACTTGAAGAAGAAAAAAGCGTCAGCGAGGTGACTTATGACACTGGTTTTTGCGATCAAAGCCATCTCGACAGATGCTTCCATAAAATAGTCGGACTTACACCAAAAGAATACAAGGACGCAGTCAAAAAGTGAAAGGCTCGCCGCTCAAGTATTTCTGCTCGTACTCGGCAATTGGAAGCGGCTTGCTGTAATAATAGCCCTGAATCACTTCGCAGCCGAGCGAGCGGAGTTTTTCTATCTGGCATTTTTGTTCTGCGCCCTCTGCAAGGCATGTAAAATGCAGCTCTTTTGCAAGCGAGATTATGTGCCTTATAACGGCAAGGTCTTTTATGTTTTCTGTGTCTGTTCCAACTTTATCCACAAAGCTTTTGTCAATTTTCAGAGTATCAAGCGGCATCTCTGTAAGCAGCGAAAGCGACGAATAGCCTGTGCCGAAATCGTCCATGGAAATCTTAAAGCCTTTCTGCCGCAAAGTGTGCAGCACCTCAATCATATAAGACATGTCATCGTAGGTGGCACTTTCGGTCAGTTCAAAATCTATAAGAGCGTGGTCTATAGCGTAAGAATCCACAATTTCAACCAGATGGTCTATAAGATTTTTGTCATAAAGCTGGTTCCGCGACAAATTGACCGAAACCGGGTAAAGCTCTTTTCCTTCAGACTTCCATTTTGCAAAACTCTCGCAGACTTTTTTCAAAACAAGATCATCAATCTTTGCAATATTGCCGTCTTTTTCAAAAAATGGAATAAACCGCCCCGGCGAAAGAAATTCCTTTGATTTGTAGTTCCACCGGATAAGCGCCTCTGCTCCCTTAATCTTTTCAGTATGAATATCAAACTTAGGCTGAAGATACACGATAAATTCGTCATTTTTAATTGCCGTATCAACATAGGCTTTTATGTAGTTTCCCCATAAAATATCGTTGTGCATTTTATCTGTGTATATGATGATGTCGGTTTTGTTAGTGCTGTTGCCGAGCCCCTGCGCCATTTTTCCAGCGTCAGCTACTCTGTTGCCTGAAAGCATAGCGCGCTGCATCGGCACAAGACCGCAGCGGTAATAAATTCTGTAGTTGGGGTCTTCTTCAAGATATGACAAATCATCAAAGAATTTTTGAAGCTTCGCAAGCGTTTCGGCTTCAGGCATGTCTTTTATAATCATGGCGAAATTGTCATTGTGGCAGCGCGCGCTGGCATAAACAAAATCAGCGTCGTTCATGGCTTTTACGATTTTTGAAAGCACTTTGTTTGCCGCAATGTGGCCGTAAACCTCGTTGATGATTCTGAATTCTTTTACGTCAAAATGCACAAAAGCATAATCCTGAATATTTGCTTTCACAGGCATTTCAAGATAGGGCACAAGATGATTCCAGTTGCTGTGGTTTGTAATCGGATCAAAAAATGCGGCTTTATACAGTGCGGTTTTATCAAATTTCTCTATATTATCATTAATTATGTCAGAAGCCCGGTCGCTTTCAAGCTTCCATTCGTAGAGCACTCTGATTTTCTTATAGCTTGAAAAAACACCGATGGCGTTCGGGCTTTTGTTAATGCTTAAGTCTGAATATGCGCGGTGCGCGTCGTCATCTTTTGAGATTTTTTCAAAAAGTTCGCGGATAAATGTTCTGCTTATGTGTATGTCATCGTCGAATTCAACTGAATAAAAGAAAGCTTCTTCAAGCTCAATTGATTTAAGCCCGGTGGGGTAGTCTATTCTTTTGTCGCCGCTTCTGAATTCAATGCCAATAACTTCTTTTTCAAGCTGACGGATGAAGAAAACGCCCGGATAATCATAAGTGCCGAAAGCGTCTGCGTACTTTGCAATTTCTTTGGGTAAAGTGCCCTTAAAAAATGCTTTGAGCTTTTCGCTGTCAGCTTCTATGTAATATAGGGTTCTTTTCGGTTTGTAGAGTTGGTTCAGTTTGTTTATAAACATTTTTATCCGCATTCCTTTGAAACGGTAGTTCAATTATACAGCAGACCTGTTATATGTTCCATAAATTTATAGTTTAATTTCACATTATTTCGTAGCTTGAATACTTTGTTTTTTCCACTTATTATAATGTTATGCAGAAAATTAAGGTTATTGTTTTTGATTTGGGCTGTACGCTCATGGAATACAAGGGAATGCATTTGAGCTGGGTTTCTTATTACAAAGACAGCTTTGACTATGTGAACTGGAAACTCTCGCTTGGGCTTTCTGAAGCGCAGATTGATGCTTCTATTGAAATCTACAAGAACTATAATCCACGCATAAAGCCCCGCGAGGCAGAGATTGCGCCCGAAAAGATTTTCGCCGACATAATTTCCGCCTGGAATACAGATGTTCCTGTTAAGAAGATTATTGATACTTTTTTTGAATCTCTGAAACTTGAGCCTGTAATCTATGAGGATTCAATTCCTGCTCTGAAAAAGCTGCGCAGCAAGGGCTTAAAAATCGCGGCCCTTACAGACGTTGCCACAGGCATGCCCGATGAGCTTCATAAGAATTATGTCGCTCCGCTTCTGCCTTATTTTGACTTATACGTTTCGTCGCTTTCGTGCGGCTTTAAAAAGCCCAACCCAAAAGGGCTTGCCGACATTGCGGCATTTTTTTGCACTGAACCAGAAGAAATGCTTATGGTCGGTGATGACTTCCGCGATGTGGAAGTCGCCCGCCGTTTCGGCTGCAAGTCTGTGTTAATTAAAAGAGAAGGTTCTGCTTCAACGTCATCTGAAGACGGAACAGTCAATGCCGCTTTTCCAGACTATGGCCAGAATTATTCTGTAAGAAACCTTGAAGAATTTCTGAACCTCAGTTTTTAGCTTTGGTGTAATTAGCTAAAAATACCGTAAGATATTCCACGTTAAATAAAGCGGAATGCTAAAAGTTTTTGTTTCTTCGCAGATATTTTCAGCTATATTTTTTTCGGAAAGCTTAAAACCTGTTTTTGGCGTATATTTTTTGCAGAACTGCTTAAAACTTTTTGCCTGTGTGTTGTCGGCGGCTTTCACTTCAACTGGAACAAGCTCATTTTCTTTTTCAAAGATAAAATCAACTTCTGCGCTATTGCCTGAACGCCAGAAAAACGCCTCAATGTCCTGTGATTTTAATTCTGTCTGCACATAGTTTTCGGCAAAAGCACCTTTATAGCGCGCGTACAAATCATTCTCTTCAAGGATTGTTTTTGCAGAAATTTTTGATTTTGTCCGCAAAAGCCCGATGTCAGACATATAGACTTTAAAATAGGTTTTATCCGCAAAACCTGATAAGGGCAGTTCCGGTTTTTCTACAAGATAGACAGGAGAAATCAGACCTGCATCACTCAGCCATTGCAGTGCGTCCTCCAGTTCAGCAGAACGTTTTCCGGCTTTTACATGTGAAAAAACAAATTTGTTGTTTTCTTTTGCAAGTTGAACTGGTACGGAATCCCAAATCCATCTGATTTTCGGAAGTTCTGAAAGTGGTGCGTGCTTTGAGAAATCATCTGCATAGTCACGCAATATTTCATTTTGAACTTGCTCAACTTCTTCAATATTATGGGTTGTTATCCAGACTTTTACTGCTTCCGGCATTCCGCCAACAATGTAGTATTCTTTTAGAAGTTTTTTCAGAGGAACAGAATATAAATCTGGAATCACGCGGTCAACAGGCCAGTTCTCAAAAATTCTGATAAGATCTTCGCGGCCGTTTGCTATAACAAATTCTTTAAAGTTCATCGGATAAAGTTGCAAGCGGTTCACTTTGCCTACAGGAAACGAAATCTGCTCCTGTTTTACAGCTACTCCTAAAAGCGAACCTGCACAAACAAGATGAAGATTGTTCATGTTCTCGCAAAAATATTTGAGTGATGTAATAGCTTTGGGGCAGGCTTGAATTTCATCAAAAAAAAGAAGAGTTTCGCCTGAAATTATTTTTGTTTTTAAACTGTTCTCTAATTCTGAAATAATTCTATGAACATCAAAATCATAATCAAAAATAGCAGAATACTTTTCTGTTTCTTCAAAGTTTATATAGACATAATTTTTGAAATGCTCTTTTGCAAATTCACCAATGATATAGGTTTTCCCGCATTGTCTTACGCCTGTAAAAAGAAGCGGCTTTCTGTTTGCTTTGCCTTTCCATTTGATTAAGTCATTTATGATTTGCCTGTACATATCTGTTATTATAACAAAAGTCCTATGACTTTTGCAAGAAAAATTACGAAAGTCATAGGACTTTTTGTGGCTTTGCTAATACCCGAGTTTTTTGTCTACGAGGTAGTGAAGCGGTTTACCGGCGCAGAAGTTGTGCAAGTCTTCGAGGAACATCGCCACATTCTTGTCTTTTGTGTAGGCAAGTGTCAAATTGCCGGCAACGTGCGGGGTAATCAAAAGTTTTTTGGTCTTCCAGAGGCGGCTGTCTTTCGGCAGCGGCTCGGTCTGAAAAACGTCGAGCGCCGCACCGGCAAGATGACCGCTTTCAAGACTGTCGGCAAGCGCGTCTTCATCAATTGCAGAACCGCGCCCAACATTGACGATGTATGAGCCTTCAGGCAGCAGCGAAATGCGCTCGCGCGAAAGTATGCCGCAAGTTTCTGGCGTTGCAGGCAGGCTCATCGCAAGCAAATCAGTTTCCGGCAGAATTGTATCGAGCGCGCTTACAGGAAGCACGCGGTCATAGACGGTTTCGCGGCTTTTTCCGCTGCGGCAGACGCCGGTAATTGAAGCCGGTTCAAATGCACGCGCGCGCTTTGCAAAGTTTGTGCCGATGTCGCCGGTGCCGAGCACTGTAATGCGGCAGTCTTTAAGCGACTTTTGCGCCCGCGGCAAAAGCCATTTGCCTTCGCGTGTCTCTGATAAAAATTCGTCGAGCCGCCGCATCATTACAAGAGAAACGGCAATCATGTGCTCGGCTATTGAAACACCGTAAGCACCGGCAGAATTTGTCAGAAGACAGTCTTCGTTTGCAAAGTAGTCCGGCTTCATAATGGAATCAACGCCCGCCCATGGAACACAGAGCCATTTAAGCGTCTTGCTCGTCTTTACGATTGAAGGCGCAAAACCGTAGATTATATCTGTGTTAAAGTCGCTTTGCGGAATTTCAGATTCGGCTTTGTAAAAATGAACTTCCGCGCCGAGCTCTCCGGCTGTAGTTTTTATAAGTTCGATATGCTTTTGATCAAGCTGGCTGTTAATTACTAAAATTTTCATGCAGAGATTATAGCATGAAGTATGTGCAAAAAAAAGAGAAATAACTTGCAGCGTTGTGTGTCATAAGCCTGAAATTTTTTGCAGGCTTGTAAGCTTTAGTTTATTTTTAGCTTTGCAAGCTCTTTTTTATGTTCATCTGAAACTCGGAAACTTTCAATTGCTTTTTGAATGGCTTTATTGTGCGTCCATGTTTCAAGACGGTGGTTTTTTATAAACTGAAATGATGAATCATATTGTTTAGCGAGAGCTGTCGCAAAATACCAGGCAATCATCATTTTAAGATAGTAATCGTCGCCTTCAGTGGGTTTATTCTGTCTTTCAGCAGCCCATTCAAGATATTCAGGCTTAAAAGCTTCGTCCAGAAATTCGTTCATAAGCATACGCAAGCCAAAGCGGGCAGTGTACACGTGTTTTGAGTCAATCCATTTTTTTATGAGCGGCAGAAGCTTTTCGCGGTTTTTCTTAAAAGCTTTCGGGCTGGACTGGTCACATACAGGCCAGCAGTCTATAAACGGAAGAAATGCTTCAAGTTCTTTTACACATTCATCAAAATCTTTAATCATTGAAACGAGAAAAAAATGAACCATATTTTCCTCATAATATTTGTGCGGAAGTTCTTTTAAAAATGCCTGAGCTTCTGTGCTTATAGTTTTGCCTTTTCCAAAAAATTCTTTAGCAATTGAACGCATCTGCGGTGTGCGCACCCCAATCATAGAGTTTTTAGAAATATTCGGTACAAGCTTAGACTGAAATTCGCGGTATTCGCTGTCCTGTACTTCAAAAAGCTTTTGTGTTATTGTCATAAGTATTCCTTATTATATTGATTTTTGATTGCTTCATTCGTGCCGAGGGTTTGATACCCCGACGCTCTGCGTCGAAACAAAGGGTATCAAACCCGAGTGCAATTCCTTTTGAGAACAACATACCTCGTCGCTTTGCGGCGAGGTTGTTGATTTTCCTTCAAGCCGGGCAGCAAATTCATCAAAAATTTCTTCTACAGAATAATCAGAAGCTTTTTTTGAGCTGAACCAGCCGTCATTATAAATTGATTTTGCGGCTTCAACACCAGCTTTATTATAAACAGAAAAGTCTTTTTCGATTTCGGCAAGTTTTTCTTTCCGGGGTTCAAAAAGCAGTTCCTTTAGAAACTGAAATCCGCGCTGAATATCACCAAATTCCTGTGGCAGCCAGGTAATATTGAATTTTCTGCTCTGAAGAAGCTTATTATGCTTCGCAAGCTCCATCGCACCGCCAAAATCATCTCGGCAGGCAATCACAAAATTGTGAATTCCGCTCATTGCGGCAGTGCCCATGCACATAGGGCAGGGTTCAAGCGCACAAAACAAAGTGTATGCTTTTAGCGCCGGGTATTTTCTTATATCAAGATTGCGGATACATTCGGTTTCAGCATGGCAGACTCTTGGATTTGGAATTGATGATTCACCAACTTGATTTCTGCCTTCGCTTATTATTTCGCCGTTTTCATTAATCAGCAAAGCCGAAATAGCCTTGCTGCCCTGACATAATGATTCCCAATTCAATTTGAAAATTCTCTGCCAGTATTTATCTAAATCTTGGTATTTCATATTTACAGGCGGCTCGCAATTTGGCGCACATTTTCTGATGCAGACGAAATATTTGATGTGAATGCCGAAAATGTTTCAACACCGTCCGCAATCTGTTTGAGCGTAATCAGAATCTGCTCGCTTGAAACAGAAAGCTGACCTACATGGTTCAAGATTTCGTGAGTGCTGCTTGCCGTATTTTCCGAAGAATGCATAATGCTTTCAAAGTCGTTTTCAAGGCTTTTTGCGCTCTGGTAGCCGGAATCAATCTGGTTTGTACCTTTTTCGCTGTCAAGAATCAGTGTGTCAGAGGCTTTCTGGATTTCGCTGATACGCTCTTTGATTTCTTTAATGCTGTCAATGATATTGTCAGAAAGACGGCGGATTTCTGTAGCGACAATGTGGAAATTCTTGCCCGCCTCGCCGGAACTTGAAGCTTCAAGCTCTGCATTGAATGCGATGATTTTTGTCTGGTCGGCAATAACATTAATAATTGAAACAATATCCCAAATGTTGCTTATTTTCTTGTTCAGGTCTTTTATGCCTTCAATGGTGAGGCGGTTGTTCTCTTTAATGCACAGAAGCTCGTTTACGTTGTTCTGCAAAGCTTCGCGGCCGGACATAACCGCGTCGCGCGACTTTTCGGCAAGACTTGTAACATGACGCACTTTTTCGCTTATGTTTCCGGCAAGCTCGGTTGAGTCTTGCATTGTGGCGACAATCTCTTTTACAGCGGCAGACTGGTTGTGGCTTGTCTCGGCAGATTCCTTTGTGGCTTCAGCAAGATTTTGGGTTTCGCTAAAAAGCTTGGCGCTTATGTCTTTTTCAGTACGCTGAATCTTTTTTACAAGAACCGAATAAGTTACATAGCAGACAAGAATGTTTACTGCCGCTCCGATTATGCAGTAAACAAGAAATTTGGTAAAATTATTTTGAGCAGGGTGCTGAATCAGACTGATTGGAACTGTAATCATATTCATAACAGAAATGAAAACGCATGTTGCTATTGCAATAGAAAGATTCCGCGAAAGGTTTTCGCTTACTTCTATTCCAATTTCGCGCATTTTTCTTGTCATAAGGATTTTCTTTGTGAGAAAAACAATTATTGTATAGCACAAAAAGCCCATGCCCATGCTCTGCAATTCTATAATGACAAAAACAGCAGGGTTAAACGGTGCAATACCTTTGAGCGATTCAATTATTGCAGTTGAGCCGCAGCCAAGCAGATAACCTACGGCTTCGCCGACGGCAATAGCTATATCAAATTTTTTATAGCACGCCATACATTGTTCAATGTCGTCTTGTGTAATAGAAGTTTTGTCCTTTTTGCCCTTTCTGATAATTGCGTCAAAGCGTTTCAAGATAGGCCGCTCAACCATAATGACAATAAGAATAAGAAAACATGAAATCAGCACAGTAGGCACACATTCAAGCACTATGGCAGACGGCCGCTCATAAACAAAGCCGTAGTGAAAGATACGCAGCACGAAAATTCCTGCATAAGTTATTGCAAAAAGTAGTGGTGTACAAAATCTAAATACGCTCATGTTGTTCTCCTTCTAGGGCTTCTTCTGTTATTTTGTGTGGAATGCTATCGCGCCGTCCCAGTTTTCAGGCGGATTCTTAATAAATTCTTCGCAGCGTTCAAGCATAAGAGCTGCCGCCTTGTCGTCTTTAACGGCTTCAAGTGCTTTCTTAAAGTAGTCGCATGAAAGGTTCCAGATTCCTTTTTTGTACAAATCCATGCCTTTTGTGTACGCGTCCTTATATTCTGGCGGAAACTCTTCTGCGCTTCTGTCTACGGCGTAAATCGGTACGGCGTTTTTCTTGCCTTTTACGCGCACGTCGTCAAGGTGGCGGAAAAAGAACGAATCTTCACCGGCGTCTGCCTTAACGCTGTCGCTTACGATAAGCTGCACACCGTAAGTTTTTGTAAGACCTTCAAGACGGCTCGCAAGGTTTACGTTGTCGCCTATAACGGAATAGTCAACCTTGTCTTTTGAGCCGATAGAGCCTACGATTACATCGCCATAATGAATGCCGATACCGATATTGAATGTCATTCCTTCAGGCATTACAAGGTCGCCGAGTTCCACCGTCGGCAGAGCATCGCGCATTTCATAAGCGGCAGAAACTGCTCTCTTGCAGTTGTCCTCGTAACTTACAGGCGTGCCGAATTCTGCCATAATTGCATCGCCGATAAACTTGTCGATTGTGCCGCCATGCTTTTTGATGATGTCAACCATAACAGTAAAATAGCGGTTCAAGAATGCAACAAGCACATCCGGCTTGTTTTTTTCGCTTATGTTTGTAAAAGAACGTATGTCACTGAAAAGAATTGCAACGGCTCTTGTCTCGCCGACACCGATTTTTTCGTCTGAGGTGTCTGTCTGCAAAACGAGGCTGTCTATAATCTGTTCAGGAACAAAGCGGCTGAACGCGCGGCGGATGCGCTTTTCAAAGAACATCTTCTTTTTGAAGATAAGCGCCTTGCTGAAGATGTCGCCTGAAGAATTTACGCAGAAAGAGAACAAATCCTGCTTTTCAGAGGAAATATTGCCTTCCGAAACGATATGCACGCTTCCGAAGTAGTCGCTTTCATCGCTTGTTCTTAGCGACTCGCTTTCGTAGCTTGAAAGCTGCACTTTGCCGGAGAAAAAGCGGTTCAAATCTTCTTTGCGTTCAAGGCATTTTGGGCTTATCTTTGACGCATTGTAATCGGGCTGAATTTTCTCAAAGTCAGCGGCGCAGACGCTTAAAAAGTCCTCAATTTCTTTTTCGCGCATATTATCAGAACAGATGTAATAGCCATGCGGCCCGTCATTTTCAATTATATAAAGCCCGGCTATAGGCACTTCGCAGGTTTCCGCAATAAGAAAAAGCAGTGCTTTTACCATCTCTTCTATGTCTTCTATAATGGAAGCAAGCTGCGAAAGCTTTAGAAGAAGCTCGTTTTTGTATGCGGTCTGCGACAAAAGCGATGTAGACTGAAGAAGCAGATAATTGTCGTCCAGGTTTTTCTTCAACTGCGAGACAGCAGACTTGTCGATTCTTTCGCTTGAAATTTGGGCAAGTTCGTCAATGTTAAGCACCAGCGTTTTGTGGTCTAGGCGCACAAAACTGTTCGCTCCGCTTGCTGCAGCAAGCGATTCGTCCAGCGGTGTCGGAAAACTTGAGTACATTCCGATTGCAAGATTTTTGAAGCATTTTATAGAGCGTACAAGTCTTACGACTTCAAAGCCGTTGGGGTTCTGTATTTCTGTGTTTACAAGGAACAAATCCGGCTGAACGTCAAAAAGCTTGTAAACAGCTTCTTTTCCGTCTGAAACAAAATGAATTGTATAGTCATCACTGTCGAGCGTGGTAGTAAACAGTTTTTGAAGCGTAACTGAAGTTTCAAGTATAAGGATTTTTTTGCTCATGTTTTATTCTCCTTTTCAGTCTTTCAGCAGGGCTTTGATAGTGTTTATAAGTTTGCCGCGCTCAAAATTGCCTTTTGTAATAACTTCGTTTGCGCCCAAAGCCTTAAAGTCTGCAATTGTCTTAGGACTTTGGTCGGCAGAAACAATGACAACTGGCACATCTTTGTACTGTTCCATGCGGCGCAGATTGTCTAAAAGCACAAGACCTGTCATGCGCGGCATGTCTTTGTCGGTCAAAATAAGGTCGTACTGCTTTGCTTTGGCTTTTTCGAGAGCATCAATGCCGTCTACGGCTTCGTCTACAACAAAGTCTACGTTTTCAAGAATAGACTTTTCAATTTGGCGTGTAGTTTCTGAATCGTCTACAATCAGAATGTGCTGAACACGCTTCTTTGTCGCCGCTTCGTACTTCTTGATGTCGTAGCCGCGCAGTGACTTGAATTTCTTTAGAATGTCGGGTACATGCAGAATCGGCACGATGTCGTAATGCTCATCAAAGACAATGCCCTGCAGAATAGAGAAATTCTTGAAAGCTTTTGGCAGCGGCTTGACGACAAGCGAAACAAACTGCTGCACCTGGTCTACTACAATACCGATGCGCTGTTCCATGTATTCGGCAATGAGAATTGAGTCTGCATCATAGTTGTCCGTTTTTTTCTGCTCGTCAAAAAGAGAAGAAAGCGAGTAGCATGGAATAAGCTGACCTTCAAGGCGGATGTAGCTCTGGTTTTGCAGCGTAACGTATTCGCTTTTTTTTCTATATATAATGTCAATAACGTGCTGAGACGAAATAAGGTATTTGTCTTTGTTAGAGTAAACAAAAAGCCCCTGCAAGGTTGAAAGCGAAAGCGGGAAGTAGAGGATAAAAGACGTGCCTTTGCCGGCTTCGCTTTCAATTTTGATTCTTCCCTTGATTTTCTCGACTGTTGACCAGACAACATCAAGACCTACGCCGCGTCCTGAAAGTTCTGTAACATTGTCTTTTGTTGAAAAGCCCGACTGAAACAGAAACTGAGACAATTCGCGGTCGCCCATGTTTGTAATTTCTTCTGTCCTTTCAGGGTAGAGTTTTATGGCTTTTTCGCGGATTTTCGGGTAATTAAGTCCGCGGCCGTCATCGCTTATTTTAAGCTCAATATGCTTTGCCTCGCGCAGACAGGTTATAGAGATTGTGCCTGTTTCGGGCTTTCCGGCAGCTTTTCTTTCTTTTGGAGTTTCTATGCCATGGTCAAGTGCGTTTCTTACAAGGTGCATCAGAATGTCACCGAGTTCTTCAAGAATTACTTTGTCAATCGCAATGTCTGTTGCCGGAATCTCGCATTTGACCTTCTTTTTAAGGTTTATACTTTCAAGCGCAATGGCATTTTCAAGCGGATTCAATACAATGCTTATTGGGAGCATTCTTAAATTAAAGACCTGTTCCTGTACGCTGAAAATCGAAGATTCAAGTGCGTAAATGTCAGATTCAAACTGCTTGCGGATTTTTGCAAGCTCGTGGTTTTTAGTGGCTTCCTCATATTTTTGCAGCTCGTCGAGCTGGTGCTTGAGATGAAACTCTCTGGTTATCATTGTGTCGAATGCAGTGATAATCTCGTTTACGCGCGAAAGTTTGATTCTTATTGACTGGATTTCGCTTATATTTTCGTTGAGCTCGTCCTCATCATCGTCTTCTATGTTTTGCTCATGCTTCTTTATTTCAGAAACAAAAGATTCTATGTCGATGAGTTCTCCAGCTGCAAGCTTGTCGCAGTATTGAAGATAAAGCTCAATGTCTTTTTCATCTGTTCCCTTTTTGGTAATGGAAACAACACATTCGTCTATTTTGTCTGCAACCGCACAGACAAGCGTTATAAGCCGGTCTGTAGTCTTAATTTTTCCGTCTTTTACGCTTTTATAAATGTCTTCAACCGCGTGCGCAAGTTTTTCTATTGTAGAAAACTCAAGCATTCGGGCGTTTCCCTTTATGGTATGAAGGTTGCGCAAAAGCCTTGAAAGCGTTTCTTCGTCAATCTGCGCCGCTTTAAGCGCAATAATGTCCTTGCGGGAAAGAGAAAGAAGTTCGTGAACTTCTGCGGTGAAACTTTCTATAATATCAGATGAGACTTTAGCCATTTGCTTTTACCTCCGGTGATTTCTTCTTGAAATAAAAAATGCTTCCGTCCATGACTTTTTCAAGCAGCGGTGATATTTCGTTGAAGTTAATCTGTGCAGTTTCGTTCATCGAAACAAAAAGAACTCCGCCGTCTGCAAGGCATTTTTCCGCTATACTATTGAGAATCTTAAGTCTAAGATTCTGGCTGAAATATATGAACACATTGCGCAGAAACACAATGTTCTGATTTTTTGGAAGCAGAGCTTCTGTCTGCATTTCGTCTATTTTAGAAAGATTAATCTCTCTTGTAGTTATGCAGTTTCTGATTTCTGAACCGAACTGAATCTTTCCTTCTTTTTGGTAGGGCATAAGAAGATTCTTAAACGAAGAACCGTCTACCGACCTGATTGAAGAATCTTTAAAAACACCGGCTCTGCAATGTTCAAGTACCTGCGAATTTATGTCGCTTGCCGTAATCATTGCGTTTACGCCGCAGCTTTTTGCAAGCAGCGCAAGTGAATAAGCTTCTTCGCCATAAGAACAAGCCGCGCTCCAGATTTTTACCGGCATAGAGCCAGCCGTTGCTTTCCACATTGGAAGAATTCTGTCGCGCAGAAGAATAAACTGCTTTTCTTCGCGGAAAAAATAAGTCTCATTTACGGTGCTTTCGTTTATAAGCTCTGAAAAAAGCCCGCCGTCAACAAAAAGCTTGGTCTTATATTCTGGTACGCTTAAGCCTTTTTCAGTCAGCTTTTTTTCGATGTAGTTCTTTATGCCTTCAAGGTGGCTTGAACGCGGAATAATGCCGGTGCGCTGTGTTAAAAGAGCTATAAGAGAATCGAGTTCTTCTTGTGTAAGATGTACTGTTTCTTGCATCATTTTTTCACCAGTTCCAAAATGCGCTCTGAAATATCACCGCGCGGCAATACTTCCCTTGCTCCGCCTGCCTCAATAGCTGCGGCAGGCATTCCAAAGACTGCACATGTAGATTTATCTTCTACAATAGTCCAGCCGCCGTTGTTGCAGATTTCTTTACAGCCGTCCGCGCCGTCCATGCCCATGCCTGTAAGCAGAACGGCGAGGCAGCTTTTTTGATAAAACTGTGCCGCGCTTCTAAAAAGCTTGTTTACGGCAGGGCGCAAGAACCGCTCCGGCTCTTCGTCAGAAAGATGCAAAACCGGAGTTCCGTTCGGCTTTATATAATCAATAACAAGATGCGTGTCTGCCGGTGCCATGTACACATGACCGGGCTTAGCTTCTTCGCCGTCTTTTGCAAGCGTTACCGCAATGTTTTTGCATATACCAGAAAGCCACTCTGCAAGCTTTTTGTCTGCATCGATTTCTACATGTTGTGTGTAAAGCACCGGCAGCGGAAAATTGCTGCCAAGCCCTGAAAGCACCTCTGATACGGCTGAAGGTCCGCCTGTAGAAGCGCCGATGCAGAGAACCTTAAACGCCTGTCTGCTTTTTTCGATTTTAGGCTGTTCTGGTGTATGCTTTTCTGCATTTTTTGCAGGGCGTTTTGGCGCAGGGCTTATTTTTGTAAGAATTTTCACGAGAGAATCGAAAAAAGCCTTGTCGTAATTGCTCAACGGAGGCTTAATTACAAATTCTTTTGCACCGCTTGACGTTGCTTTTAAGCCGTCAGCCTGATTTTGTGCAAATGCAAGCACTGGCAGGCGCATTGTTTTCCCGACTGTGTGCAGAATATCAAGCTCTTCAATGTCGGGCAGACCCAAATCTATAATTACAGCGTCTGCATTCTCGTTCTGAACAGCGTGCATCAGCTTTGTTCCGTTTGAGACAGATGAAACTATTTTTATTTCAGGATACTCAGCCAGATTCTGCTCGAGAATCGTTCTTACAACGGCAGAAGCGTCCGCAATCATTATCTTCATACAGACACTATCCTTTCTTTATAAGTCCGACCGCGAAGAATTTCCGCAGCAGATTGTCGGGCGAAATAAGAATCTGCTTTTTGTTGGTAAAACCTATTGCGCAGACTCCACATTCCTGCTGTCTTTCGCGTATGCTTTGCGGAATCAGGCGGAGCGTTTCAATGTCGATTATCTTGCTTGAAACCGAAGTATTAACAGAAATTGCGAGGTTTCCGCTCATAGGAAAAGCCGTTTGCGTAAAATCCTCGATTTGTTTGCACACATCGTTTGCAAAGTCCTGCCGTTTCATTACCAGCACAACATTACATTCTTCTATAGATTTGCATGAAAATTCCTGTTCAAGCAGATGCCCGAT
>JAGAAX010000007.1 GCA_017614995.1 Spirochaetaceae bacterium | reverse complement strand
TACCGGCAGTGCGTTCCGGCAAAAAAATTGCTGTTATCGGTGCCGGGCCGAGCGGTCTTGCCTGCGCAGACTGGCTTAACCGGCGCGGTCATTCAGTTACGGTTTATGAACGCGAGGACAAAGCCGGCGGCCTTTTGATGTACGGAATTCCGAACATGAAGCTCGACAAAAAATTTGTTGACCGGCGCATTGAGCTTATGAAAGCTGAGGGCGTCGAGTTTGTATTCAACGCCGATGTTGGAAAAAACATTTCGGCTGACCATATCTTGAATGAATTTGATGCAGTCGCTTTGTGCTGCGGCGCTAAAAAAGCCCGCGCCCTCGGTTCAAGCGGAATAGACAAATTGTCTACAGCAAAAAACGGAGCAGAAGGTGGGCTTGTTTTTGCTGTTGATTTTCTTAAAGCCGTTACAAAATGCGTAATAGCTACCGGCGGTGCGCTTGAAAAAATCAATATGCAGCCGACAAACGGACAGATTGCGCAGATGCTTGAAGAACGGCATGGAATAAAGGTTGAAGGCAAGAACGTGATAATCGTCGGCGGCGGCGATACAGGCAACGACTGCTGCGGAACTTCAATCCGTCTTGGCGCTTCAAGCGTTACCCAAATTGAAATGATGCCTTGTCCGCCGGTCAACCGCACAGCCAATAATCCATGGCCGCAATGGCCTAAGATTCTCAAAACCGATTATGGTGCAGAAGAATCAATCGCAAAGTTCGGGCATGACCCGCGCGTTTACGAAACAACCGTAAAAGAAGTAATCAGCGAAAACGGGCATATCACCGCTGTGCGCACAATCGAAGTTGAGTTTCAGGTTATAGACGGAAAACGCCAGCTTGTAGAACGCGCCGGAACAGAAAAGACTTTGCCTTGTGATTTGCTGCTTGTAGCGGCTGGCTTTACCGGCTGCGAGGAATACACAGCCCAGGCATTTAATGTAGCTCTTGGTCCGCGCGGAACAGTAGCAACCGCGATACCTGAAGGCGCTCAAAAGCCTGAAACTTCGTTCAGCTCAGATTCAGGCTATGCAACCGCCACACCGAAAATCTTTACTGCAGGCGATATGCACAGAGGTCAGTCGCTTGTAGTTTGGGCAATTGCCGAAGGCCGCGAGTGCGCCCAAGAAATTGACGCATTTCTGATGAAGTAGACGGTGTTTCGCATTAGATAATCTACAATTGTAGAATCATCTGGCGAAACGACCAAGTTTGCGCAATGCGCAAACTTGTAACTGGTGTACAACGCACGTCATTGCGAGGAGCGTAGCGACGAAGCAATCCGGGTTTGCTATTGGGCTTAATCTACAGAGTTAGTCGATTCGGCAAACCCAGCCAATTTGCTCGCCGCGCAAATTGGTAAAGACTGTGTACAACGCGCGTCATGACACTTCGGCTTATTTCAGCTTGAACATTACATCGTCAATATAGATGTCGCCGTTTTGATTTTTCTCATGCCAGAAATCAAAATAGACGCAGTCCAAACGATTCCAGTCAAATTTTCCCTGCGAATCGAACCATTTTTGATCTTTGAATGAGTATGCGCCGCCTTCTTTTAACTGCGACAAAGGAATTTGGACAGTTACCCATTCCCCAATCTTGTAGTCAGAGGCGTTTATATATGCTGAATTCCTCCACGGTGGCAGTTCTGCTTCGCCGTCTGTATCCATAAGATGAAGCTTAAAGTTCTGCTTTGCGTCGGTAAACTTTACAGAAAAGCTTAAGACAAGTTCATTGCGATTGGCCGCCACTTTAGACATAATTTGTTTTGGAAGATAAATTCTTAAAGAAGCATCTTGCAAGTCTAATGGTTTTTCACAATATTGGTGGACATCATCATCTTTTACTGATGTTGTTTTCCAGCGATCCCACAGTATACATGATCCCTTTCCACAAATGCCGTCAAAAACAATATACGGCTTCTGCGGAAAGTCATTATAAGAAGCTTTTTTCTTTGCCACAAGACTTTCGTCCGGCATTTTAAAACCGTATGCTTCAAGAGCGTCTTTATCGATGTCCTCAGGGAATCGTCCTTTTCCTGTTTTTAAAAAGCCTGTGTCGCCGTCAATTCCCCACACACAATAAGGAATGTTATTGGCTTTGAATGCAGCAACAGCCGCATTAATCCAGGCAAGGCGGTCTTTTGGGTTTATCCAGTAAGCCGATCCCATTTCACCAGCCCAAACCCTGACCTTGTTCTTTTTGCCCCAGTCAGCCGCCTGCTTAATTCTCTGATTTACCCATTCGGCATTTCCCTGCCGCTGGTAATCTCCTTCTGAACTAAATGCCCATTTTGCCCATTCATTTTTGTCACTGTATTGAATTTCTGAAGCACGGGATTTGTCATAAGGGAAAGGGACATTTTTGATATCGCTTTCACCAGTCCAATCACAACCCTGCGTACAGAATAATCCCGGTTCATAAAAATGGAAGGTATAGATAAGATTTGGATCCTTGTAAGGCTTCATTTTTACAAGCGTATCAATACTTGACCAATTTGGAGATGTTACAACAATTGCGCGCTTTGCATCATATTTTCTTATAAGGTT
>JAGAAX010000001.1 GCA_017614995.1 Spirochaetaceae bacterium | reverse complement strand
TCTGGGCGCTGCTCAGCTCCAAAACAGATTTTGATTCAGAGAAAATGCGAGGTACTTACACGCTGATTCATTTTCCAGAACAAAATCTTCCCGCTTAATTAAATCTTAGAAAGTCGACTGCTCGTTGACTTTTTATGGGAGAGTCTTATGATGAATAAAAAGCTCATTTCGATTTTTGTCTGTTTATTAACAAGTCTGTTTATATACGCAGAATCAGGAACGCTTGATGTATTTGATTCTATATGTCCGCATGAAGATTTTGTGATTAACAGTAATCACAAAACAAATAAATACAGAATTCAAATGCAACGCCCGTTTTATGCGTATTATGTTGATGCAAAATCATGCAGTATTGTTGAATGCTTTCCAAATTTGGAAATGGGAATCGTACCAATGCGTGTAAGTAGTCTTTCGGTTCTTAATACAGAAAACCCTTCTGAGAAAAAATATTTACCTGTTATTTGCAATAGCCTGTATATTTTCCCTGATATTATAATGAAAAATGAAAATCTTAAGGATGTTTTTTCTATAGGTGGAATAACAAGACAAGAAGGTGGCTATCTTTATAATTGTGTTGCATCTTATTGGGAAATATATGAAAAAGGAATTGTATTGGATGTTGTTTATGAAAGAAAATTAAATAGGGTTTATCTGAAACTTAAAGAAGACGGCAAATACTATGAGGTTGATGATACGGAAAATTTTGGAGAGCTAAAAGAAAAATATCTAGGTGCAGATTTCTTTCACAAATATTTTGATAATATGTATCGCAAGTATTTTTCTTATGACGGTTGTAGTCTTTACAAGATAGACGGCATAAAAAAAATAGAAAGTGTTTTGGTAGATGAAATTACTTTCTATAATCAAACAGAAAATGGCATTGAATTCATAACTCCGTATGGATGCGGATTTTTCAATTTTCAGACAGAATCAGTATCTCTTGTTCCTAAAGAAAAGTATATTGGCAAAGAATTCACTTATCTGTTTATTCTTGATAACCATGATTATAAAGGGAAAAAAGCCCGTAAAATCATAACAGAAGCAGATTTAAATCCGCCTGATATAAGAATTCCTTTAGAAGAAAGACATAAATGGAAAATACAATAAAAAATATGCACATTCAAGAGTCTGCATAGGCAGATTTCGTGACGTGAATTACATGAGCACCGAAGGTGCGAATCTAATTCGCGGAATGAAATCTGACGAGAGCAGGCTCTTACATGCTCCGCAATCTGATAGCCATTTCCTATGTGTTTGCCTACAAATACCAGCCGGTAACTTGCAACAAGTTCGCTTTTCTTGTATCATAACTAAGCGTTGAGAGATTAGCTCATTTGGATAGAGCGCTTCCCTCCGGAGGAAGAGGCGGCAGGTTCGAATCCTGTATCTCTCGTTTTTTATTCCACTTATGAATGATAAATCTGACACAAAGCCCAAACTTATTCTTGCTTCTGGTTCTGCCTACAGAAAGCATGTGCTTGAAAGCATGAACCTCGACTTTGAGACAATCGTTTCTAAAATAGATGAATCTTTTGCAGACAAATACGCCTGTGAAGAAAGACCGGAAATTATAGCAAAAGCAAAGGCAGAAGCTGTGCGCGCCAAAATAACGCAAATGCCGCCGCAAGAACAAAAGCAGTACAAAGCCGCGCTTATAATTGCGGCAGACACGCTTTTAATGATGAACGGCAAATCTTACGGCAAACCGCAAAACAGAAGCGAAGCTTTTCAGTTTTTAGAAGCTTTTAGCGGAAACACACATTTTGCGGTTACTGCCATAGTAGTTTTCAACATGCAGACCGAGGCTTACCATTCAGTTAAGAACAGAACGGCGGTTAGTTTTAAGCAGCTTGAAGCACAAGAAATAAACGCATATCTTGACACAGGCGAATGGCAGGGCGCGGCAGGCGGATACAGAATTCAGGGATTTGGAGAATGTCTTATAAAAAGCATTGAAGGCTCTACAAGTTGCGTTGCGGGCTTGCCTATTTCTGATTTTTATGACATACTACGTGCGCAGAATTATTCCGTATTGGAATAGTCTGTTCTCCGCTGCTTTTGCGGCGGCAGAATCTTCTGGAGCGCAGCATAGCTGCAATCCAAGATATAGAGTCAGGTGAGGGTTTATAACCCCCGATGAAGGAGCATTTCGTGGCAGTAGTAACCATGAAGAGTCTGCTTGAATCTGGTGTACACTTTGGTCATCAGGTTAAGCGTTGGGATCCACGTATGAAGAAGTTTATCTTCGCAGAACGCAATGGAATCCACATTATCGATTTGCAGAAAACAATCGTTTCAATCAAGGATGCTTATGAAGCAGTCCGCAAGACAGCAGCAGCAGGAAAAACTGTTCTTTTTGTTGGTACAAAAAAACAGGCTCAGCAGGCAATTGCAAAAGAAGCTGAACGCTGCGGCATGTTCTACGTAAACAACCGCTGGCTTGGCGGTATGCTTACAAACTTTGCAACAATCAAAAAGTCTTTGCTCCGTCTCAAGAAACTTGAGAAAATGGAAGTAGACGGCACATTTGAAAGCATCACAAAAAAAGAAATCGCTGCTATTCAGAAAGAAAAAGCCAAACTCGAAAAGAACCTTTGCGGTATCAAAGAAATGAAGGAACTCCCTGGAATTATCTTCATCATCGATACACACAAAGAAGCTATTGCAGTTGCAGAAGCACGCCGCATGGGAATTCCTATTGTAGCTGTAGTTGATACAAACTGTAACCCGGAAGGCATCGACTACCCGATTCCTGGTAACGATGACGCTATCCGCGCAATTACACTTTTCACTTCTATTATTGCAAACGCAGTTGTTGAAGCTGATAACGAGAACGGTCTTAAGATTATCGAAGGTCTTCAGGACGAAGATGACGAAATCAGCGAAACACTCAAGACAGAAGACGAAGAAATCGTTGACTATTCTAACTACACTCCTACAGAAAACAAGGACGAAGTTGAAGAAGAAGCTGATGATTCTCTCGTAGACGAAGACAAATTGTACAAATAATAGACGCGGGTGTGTGCACTGCACATGCCCCGATTGGAGATAATAAATGGAAATTAAAGCAGCTGATGTAAAAGCATTGCGCGAAAAAACAGGTGCCGGCATGATGGAGTGCAAAAAAGCACTCGTTGAATGTAACGGAAACGAAGAAGAAGCAATCAAACTGCTTAAAGAAAAAGGACTTGCAGCTGTTGCAAAACGTTCTGAACGTGCAACAAAAGAAGGCCGCATTTTCATTAAAGTTGAAGGCTCAAAGGTTGTTATCGGCGAAGTAACTTGTGAAACAGACTTTGTTGCAAACAACGCAGACTTTGTTGCTTGCGGTCAGAAAATTGTTGATACAGCAATGGCAAAGGGCTACTCTTCTGTAAATGACGAGCTCAAAGGTCTTTTGGAAGACTTTGCTGCAAAGACACGCGAGAACATGGGTCTCCGCCGCCTCGAAATGGTAGAAGTTCCAGCCGGTTGTGTAATGGCTAAATACGTTCATGGCGACAACAAGACAGGCGTTATCGTTATTCTTAAGACAGAACCAGCAACAAACGATGCAAAAATTGCAGAATTTGCTTATGACTGCTGTCTGCACATTGCAGCATTCAACCCGCTGTACATAACACGCGACGAAGTTTCTCAGCAGTACATTGACGAACAGAAAGAAATCTTTAAGGCACAGCTTGACCAGGACGAAAAAATGGCTTCTAAGCCTGAAAACGTTAAAGCTGGCATTCTCCAGGGCAAAATCAACAAGCACCTGGCAGACATCTGCTTTATGGATCAGATGTTCGTAAAAGACGACAAAGTTACTGTAGCTAAAAAGATTGATGAAGTTGCAAAAGCTTGCGGCTGCAAAATCAAGATTGAAAAAATCGTAAACTACGTACTTGGTGCATAATTTGGCGGGGCTGTCAATTTTGGCAGCCCTGTTCACTTTTTTTTTGAGCAATTAAACATATTGTGTTATAATACAAACACACATTTCTGCCCTTTTATGAGGAATCAATTATGTCTGAAATTAACGAAGCAAGTGTAAAGCGCATGGAAAAAACCATCAATGCGCTGAAAGATGAATTCAATACAATCCGCACAGGCCGCGCATCGGCTTCTCTTTTTGACAAAGTTCGTGTTGACTATTACGGAGAAAAAACACCGCTCTCGCAGGTTGCAAACATTGCAATTCCAGAAGCACGCATGGTTGTTATTACTCCTTGGGATAAATCTCTTATTGGCGAAATCGAAAAAGCGATTCAGCGCTCGGAACTCGGTTTGAACCCTTCTAACGACGGCAAGGTTATCCGCATCGCAATTCCGCCATTAACAGCAGACCGCCGCAAAGAGCTTGTAAAGCAGGCAAAGACAATCGCTGAAAACAGCCGCGTTGCAATCCGCAATATCCGCCGCGACGGCAACGATGAATTGAAAAAGCAGCAGAAAGACGGTTCTATCACAGAAGATGAATTAAAGACAACAGAAGATTCACTTCAGAAAACAACAGACAAATTCATTGCAGAAATCAATAAAATATTTGAAGATAAAGAAAAAGAGATAATGGAAGGCTAATGGCAGAGTCAACCTTAGACAAAGAAAACATTCCCGTTCATATTGGAATCATCATGGACGGGAATGGACGCTGGGCTCAAAAAAGGAATCTTGCACGTTCTTTTGGTCACAAGGAAGGACTTGAAAGCGCCCGCCGCATTTTGACGGCAGCCGCTGAACTTGGCGTAAAATACGTTACATTGTACACGTTCTCAACTGAAAACTGGAAACGCACAAAAGAAGAAGTCGGTTTCCTTATGGGGCTTATTACAAGCCACCTGCACGCAGAAGTTGAGCGTTATCTCAAAGATGATATCCGCCTGCTCCATTTAGGAGACATGGCAGGGCTTCCAGACGATGTTCAGAAAGAACTGAAAGACGCCATGGAAAAAACAGCCTCAAAAAGAGGCACAACCGTAATATTAGCCATTAACTACGGCGGCAGAGACGAAATAGTCCGCGGCGTAAACAAAATTCTTGCAGCTAAAGACAATAAGCTTACAAAAGTTGATGAATCTGTTTTAGAAAAATCTTTTGATATACCATACCTTCCGCCTGTAGATTTGCTTATAAGAACCGGCGGAGAAAAGAGATTGAGCAACTTTCTTTTATGGCACGCCGCTTATGCAGAGCTTGCATTTTCAGACACACTCTGGCCAGATTATTCCAAAGAAGAATTCTTAGCAACAATTGCTGATTATCAACATAGAAACAGAAGATTTGGTGGTGTCAAATGAGTAAAGTGATGCAACGTCTGCTGACATTTATAATTGCAATTCCTATTTGTGTTGCACTTGTCTGGTTTGGCAAATGGCAGAACCATTTATTGCTCAACATTGTTGTAATTGCGGCAGCCGTAATTGCGGCAAACGAAATGCAGGTGCTTTTCAAGCAGAATCTTTCTGTTCAGCCTAAACCATTTGTGCTGTTCCTTTCTTTTTTTGTTTCTGCAACAGCAACCTTGTGCACAACTTTTAACTATACAATGGAATATGCCACATTTGCTTTTGTTTTTGCACTTTCATTTATATTGATTTTTGAGATTTTTTCAAAAAAAGCCGGAGAGGAACAGTTTTCAGATTCTTTAACCAGAATTGTCACTTCTACGTTTACAATTCTTTATTCATCGTTTTTCTTTACGTTTATTCAGAGAATGACTGTCTGGCAGTATTCGCGCGAAATCATTATTGTTTTTCTGCTGATGGTTTTTATGTGCGATTCTGCCGCATGGCTTTTCGGCGTTACAATGGGCAAAAACAACAGAGGGCTTATCAAAGTAAGCCCCAATAAAAGCGTAATGGGCTTTATCGGCGGTTTTGCCGGCTCTATTGTCATCGGTATTATCGCGCATTATGTCTTCCCTGTTTTTGATTCAGTTTCAAAAGTTATTCTTCTGGGTGTTATAACAGCTTTTGCTGCAATTCTTGGTGATTTGGCAGAATCTGTAATGAAGCGTTCCGCCCGAATTAAAGATTCCGGTAACATTATTCCTGGGCGCGGCGGCATTTTAGATTCTATCGATTCAATTGTGTTTGCAGCACCTGTTTTTTATATTGCAATTCAGTTTTTGTTTAACTTGTCTTAATTATGAAAAAAATACTCGTTTTAGGAGCCACCGGTTCAATAGGGAAAAGTGGCCTTGATATTATCAGGCAGCATCCTGACAAGTTTTGTCTTGCAGGCATGAGCGCACACAAAAATGCAGATGCGCTTCTTCAAGCTGCCGGTGAATTCAAATGCAAAAATTTGTGCCTTACATCAGAGAGCGCACAGCACCAAGACGGCGTTTCGTTTTATGGCACAGACGGACTTAAAGAGCTTATAAAGTCTACAGACTGCGATATTGTCCTTAACGGAATTGCTGGCGCGGCAGGCTTAGTGCCTTCAATTACGGCGCTCGAAAGCCACAAAGACCTTGCGCTCGCAAACAAAGAGACTATCGTAATGGCAGGGCTTTTAATAAGAAAGCTTGCCGCAAAAAATAATGCGCGCATTCTGCCCGTAGACTCTGAACATTCGGCAGTTTTCAGCCTTACACAAAAATACGGAAAAGACTCGCTTGATTCAATTGTTTTGACTGCTTCAGGCGGGCCGTTCAGAAACACGCCGAAAGAAAAGCTTGAAACGGTAACACTTGCCGACACATTAAAGCACCCGACGTGGAACATGGGGCAAAAAATCACGATTGATTCTGCGACACTTGCGAACAAAGGTCTTGAAGTAATTGAAGCATGCCGCCTTTTTGACGTTCCGGCTGAAAAGGTGCATGTTGTAGTTCATCCGCAGAGCCTTGTACATTCTTTAATACGCACAAAAGACGGCGTGCTTTACGCGCAGATTTCAGAGCCTGACATGAAGCACCCTATCCTTCAGGCTTTTTTCTGGCCTGAATTTCAGCCGAACAAGCTCAAGCTTTTTGACTTGGCAGACAACATAGAAATGACTTTTCAGAAGCCGCGCATGGACGATTTTAAGATGCTGCCTCTTGCATTTGAAGCGGCTAAAAAATCGGGGCTTTACACAATTGCGTATAATGCGGCAAACGAAGTTGCGGTAGCGGCTTTTATACAAACGCAGATAAAGTTTCTTGATATTCCACATTTGACAGAAGAAGTGCTTGCCAAAGACTGGACTGGCGAACCTGCTGATTTTGACGCAGTATTTGAGGCTGACAAAAAGGCACGTGCCGCTGCAAAAGAAGTCCTTTCTAAATGGGGGGCTTTATGATAATTGTCTGGGGGCTTCTCGCTTTATGCGTTATCGTAGTTGTCCACGAATTCGGGCATTTTATCGCGGCAAAACTGCTAAATATCGATGTTGAAAGCTTTTCTGTCGGCATGGGACCGGTTCTTGCACGCAAGAAGATTGGGCAGACAGAGTTCCGGCTCTCGCTTCTGCCGGTCGGCGGCTACTGCGGCATAAAAGGCGAATCTGATTTTCAAAAGGCAATTGATGCAGATCTTGACCGCATACACCCGGAACCGCGCTCGTTTTTTGAAAATCCTTTCAAGCGGCTCATTATTGCGTTTGCAGGGCCTTTTGCAAATATAGTCTTTACGGTTTTGGCATTTATCATAATTGCTTTTGCAGGCAAGACTTATTACTCAACAGAGCCGGTAATTATTCTTGCAACAGACGTTTACCCTGAAATGAGAAGTACTGCTAAAGAAGCTGGGCTTCAGACAGGCGACTACATTTATTCAATCGGAAAAGACGAAATCAAAACCTTTACAGACCTTCAGACAGCCGTTGCCCTGCATCCCGATGAGACGCTCGATTTCGGAATAATCAGAAACGGCGAGCGCATGACAATTCCTGTTTCTATTGCAATGGACAAGGCTTCTGCAAGCGGCAAAATCGGCGTAATAAACTGGGTTACACCGAAAATCAAGCATATCGAGGAAAATTCCACAGCCGAAAAAGCAGGTCTACTGCCATTAGACCTTATTATAGAATCTAACGGCGTTGAAGTTCATCATGTGATGGAACTTGTAAAAACTTTTGAGGACGCTTCTGTTGCAAAACTTAAAGTTCAGCGACAAGACCAGACTGTAGACATTGAGATTCCGCTTGAAAAGACAAAAGACGGAAGCTACAATCTCGGCATTGAGTTTGATTACATTTCAGTTACAGAAAAAGCAGATTCGTTCTTTGGCGGAATTGCAGAAGGCTTTAAGCAGACCGGCGAACTTATTGCGCTTACATTAAAGACAATCACATGGTTCTTTAAGGGCATAGACGTAACGCAGGCTGTTGCAGGACCTATAAGAATTACTGTAATGCTCGGTGAGACAGCAAAAACGGGTTTTGCCGCAGGTTTTACAGAAGGCCTTGTTACAATGCTGAACTTTCTTGCACTTATCAGCGTTTCGCTTTTTATAATGAACCTTTTGCCGATTCCGATTCTTGACGGTGGAATCATCTTATTTGCCATTATCGAGATTATCCGGGGCAAAGGCGTTTCGCCCAAAACAATGCAGAGAGTTCAGTATATAGGCATTTTCATTATCGGGCTATTGTTTGTTGTGGCACTTACAAGCGACTTTAACTATGTTTTTGGTGTTGTCAAAGCATTTTTTGCAAAAGCAAAATAAAATTTCTAAATTTTCTCTAAAATGTGTAACAAAATAGCGATTAAAGGATTCAATTAATATGAAACAACTTACTGCTTTTAACAATTCTTTTAAGAAAACTTTTATGACAGCAGGCTTTTTAATCTGCCTTGCCGCTGTTTTTGCTCAAAATTATTCGACACAGCCGCACTTCTCTGCTGTTACGGCACTTGCCTATAGAGAAGCTTCTGACACAGTTTTTTCATGCGGAGAAGACGGAATGGTTATAGCCTGGAACAATGCAACTGGAACAGGCGACCATTTTCAGTGCTCAAATCTGCCGATCCGCGCAATTGCGCTCAACCCGCAGAAAAACGAAATTGCAATTTACGAAACTGACAATGTAGAAACATTCAGAGTTACGGTTATAGACTGGACTTATAAAAACAAGAAATACACAAAAACTTTCAAAGATTCTGTAACATGCATTGCTTTTTCTGCACAGGGCACATACCTCATTGTTGGCACAACATCTCTCAAAGGCGTCAACTTCTTTCTTGCAGAAAACGGAATGCCGCGCAATCTGCTGACAGCTTCAACAGGCGCAGTTACAATGGCTAAGACAAGCGGCACAGAATCAACGCTTGTAGTTTATTCACCGACAGGCTTGCTAAGCTATTACGACTTGAAAAAAGGCACAGAAAAAGGCCGCTTTGCAGTAGAGCCTAATCTTGAACAGCCGGTGCTTTTCAACAATAACGTAAGCTTTGCAGGCTACAAGGACAACAAAATCTACACAATTGCGGCTACAACCGGCAAGACTGAATCAACAGCTTATGCTTATGACCCGTTTTTCTGCACAGTTGATTCAGATGCTGCGCTTTACTATGCCCAGAACGATTCTAAGCTTACTACAATTTATTCCGTTGCACCAAAAGGAAATGCCGCACGCGAACAGGCTTTTTCTTATAAAGACGAACCAAAATCAATTGTAAAGACAGCCGGCGGCTATTATATCGGCACTTCATCAGGCGACATCTACAAGCTGAATAAAACCGAAAGCTATGCGGTCAGTCAATTAGAGCCTCTGACCACACCGACTTACGCAATCATTAAAGATATCTGCACTTCTCCAGACGGAAACGCATTTATTCTTACTGAATCAGAAATTCTCCATGTGCTTGATGACGGCTACACAACAGAGCCGCTTTTACAAAATTCAGGCTTTACCAATATTTCTGCCACAGATGAAAATCTTTATTTGTGGAATAAAAACACAAGAAAATCGATTTATGCCTTTAATTTTACAGAACCTACTGACAAACCGGCTTTTGTCTACACGCCAAGCTATTCGATTCAGTCTTTAAAGACTTACGGCGACAAGATTCTGCTGCTTGAAGGCAATTCGGCAGTTACGCTTATTGACGCACTGACAAACACCGTTATAAACAAATACACAGGCACAGGCTATCTTGATGCGGCATTAATAAACGGTACAGAGCTTTATGTAGGCAAATCCAGCGCGACAAACCCGAAAGTGCCGTTCCTGCTCATCGACACAAAAACAGGAGAAACAGTCAGCCTCAACATTAAGGCAAACGCTGTTTACAGCTTTGACACAGCAAACGGCATGATTTTTGGGCAGATGTACACTGAAAACAATAACGCTCCTTCATGCTCACTTTTCACATTCAGACCTGAACAGCGCGACTACAAGATTCTTTGGACAGAAAAAGGCGAAGCTACAGCGTCTTTCATGCAAATTGCAGACGGCACATTGTTCACAGACTTTTCAAAAAATCAGCTTATTTCAATGAATCTTTCAAATACTTCTCAGAGAAGGCGGCTTGCTTCTGGCGGTGTTGTAAAAGTCGCAGTCTTTGACAACAAGCTTTATATTCTAAACACAAAGGGCACATTATTCGTTCATAAAAACGATTCTGATTTTACCCAAATTGGAAATGTCGCACTTTCGTTTGACAATCAGCTTATTGATATAACGCAGAATTAGCATGAAAGTTTCCGTTCCGCATATTCTAACAGTCATTATTTCTGCCGCTATTCTGTTTTTTGTTTCGGTTCACTACCCGCCTCTAAAAAACACACTGGCTGCTGAAAAAAACGGCTGGGCTTCTTACAGAGGAAAAGTCACAGATATTGTTGACACATCTACTGAATATTATGAGAACGGAAACGGCTTAAAGAAAACAGCAATTCTATTTAACGTAAAGCTTTATGACGGACCGTTCAAGAATAGGACGGTTAAAGCCGTACAAATGCAGGACGACTTTATTGCGCTTAAAAGCGACGCCGTAAAAAAAGGCGACAGCGTAATCATTCTTCAGCTCGGCGAAAATACCGCACCGTCTTTAACCGAAAACACGCCAAATCAGGAAATCTTTGACAATCCAGTTTTTGTCTTTGAAGAATTCTACAGATTTACCTCAATGACAGTGCTGCTTTTTGTTTTTGTAATTCTTCTTTTGGTTTTTGGCGGCTTAAAGGGCATGAACACATTGATTTCGCTCGTGTTTACCTGCGCCTCAATTTTCTGCTGGTTTATTCCGTCTATTTTTTACGGCGCAAATCTTTATGCCACAAGCATTACAGTCTGTCTTTTCATTATTGTAATGACTGTAACGATTGTGAACGGCATCAACAAAAAAAGCATAGCTTCTATTACCGGCTGTTTTGGCGGCGTGCTTATCGCAGCTCTTCTCTCGGTAATAATGAAAAACGCAATGCACATCAACGGCTATCTGAATAACGACTCGCTCTATCTGGAGGCGCTTTTGCCCGGCGGACAAAAAGACTTAGTTGCGGTGCTTTTTTCAGCAATTATAATCGGTGCAGTCGGCGCTGTAATGGACGTTTCTATGTCGCTCGCTTCTGCACTGTATGAGCTTTCAACTTCAGTTAAGGACATTTCATTCAAGCAGCTTGTAAAATCCGGCTTTGCCATCGGCCGCGACATGATGGGCACAATGGCAAATACGCTGATTCTTGCCTACACAGGCAGCTCGCTTTCGTTTATTCTTGTCTTGATTGCGTATAATTCGTCTTTTTTGGGGCTCTTAAACAACCAGATTATTGCTTTTGAGATTATGCAGGCTCTCACCGGTTCAATCGGCATCTTGTGCGGCATTCCGCTGACAACGCTCATAGCTTCCGCATTGTATTCGATTAAGATTGTTATTTCAGTTGACAAATAATTTATACTGAAACGCTCCGCGGTCACATTTCTTTTTCGGCTGTTTCAAACCTTGTGAACGACGGCAAGAAAACAAGCTCAACATCACCGATAGGACCGTTACGCTGTTTTGCAACGATAAGCTTTGTTGGCATTCCCAGAGTCTTTTGAGAAGGGTCTTCTTCATTCTGCTTCTTCTGTCTTTCACGGTGAATGAACATTACAACGTCCGCGTCCTGCTCGATTGAGCCTGATTCACGCAAATCCGCAAGTGTCGGTTCCTGGCCTTCAGCATCGCGTCTAACCTGTGACAAAGCCACAACAGGAATATTCAGCTCACGCGCAAGGCTTTTAAGTGAGCGTGAAATTTCAGCAATCTGCTCATGCCGCGGAATTGATGTATTTTCACTTGTTATCAAAGTAATATAGTCAATAAAGATAATCTTGATATCGCGCTGAATCTTCATTCTTCTTGCAAGAGCGCGTAAATCAAGAAGCTTCATATTCGGCGTGTCTACGATATAAAGCGGCGATTCATAGATTATGCCGGCGGCGTCCTGCATTCTTTGCAGTTCCTGCATTGTCAAAAGACCGGTTCGAATTTTCTGAGACGGTATTCTTCCCTGCGCCGCCAGAAGACGCTGCATAATCTGCTTGTCAGACATTTCAAGAGAAAACAGCGCTGCCGGGATTTTTTCCTTTATGGCGATATTCTGAATCATAGAAAGAGCCATTGCGGTTTTTCCCATTGAAGGACGAGCACCAATGATAATGAGTTCAGAATCTTGAAAGCCGCTCGTCATAGTGTCCAAGTCTCTGAAACCAGACGGGATTCCAGTGAATGCGTTTTTATTGTTATATAGTTTTTCAATCATCTCAATGGTTGAAACAACTACAGGGCCAGCTTCTTTATAGCTTGATGTTTGATTTGAATCGGAAAGCTCAAAAATCATTTTCTGAGCGTCTTCAAGGACAGCTCTGCTTCCGACTGTTTCATCATAAGATTGTGCTATTATTTTATTTGATACTTTTATGAGGTCGCGCCGGACAGACTGTTCGAGCACTATTTTTGCATAATATTCAACGTTTGCACTTGTAGCAACCGTATCAGTCAGAGCTGTAATATAACCGGGACCACCGGCATTTTCAAGCTCATTATCACTTCTAAGTTGTTCTGTTAAAGTTATTAAATCACCACGCTGACTATTGTTGTACAATTTAAGCATGGCTTCGAAAATTTTTTTATTTTGAATTGAGTAGAAGTTGTCGGGACGCAAATAAGTTATTACCGTTCCGACAGCTTCCCAGTCAAGGAGTAAAGCGCCTAATGTTGCCTGTTCGGCCTCAATATTTGAAGGAGGCACTTTATCCTTGAGTGCCATTATTCAGCCTTTGGCTCTTCCGCAGGTTTTTCTGCTGCATCAGCGGCTTTAGCTGCTTCGGCAGCTTCTTTTTCAGCCTGTTCCTGACCTTTTACGATGATAGAAATATCAGCTGATGTTGTTTCGTACAAGCGAACTACAGCTGAATACTTGCCTACGCTCTTAATTGTAGAACCAGGAATTTCGATGCGCTTGCGCTCAATATCGTAGCCCTGTTTCTGAAGATATTCAGCAACAGTCTGGTTTGTAACAGCACCATAAAGTTTGCCGTTTGAACCGGCAGGCATGATAATTGTAAGAACTTCTGACTGAAGCTTGTCTTTCAAAGATGCAGAATCCTTGCGTTTCTGCTCTTTCTTAGCTTCAATTTCAGCTTTGCGGCTTTCAAAATAAGCAACTGTTACATCATTGTATGGCAAAGCAAAATTGCGTGGGAACAAATAGTTGCGTGCGTAGCCGTTTGCAACATTCTTTACGTCACCTTCTTCTCCGAGGTGCTTTACATCTTGATTAAGAATAACTTTCATTTCAAGCTCCTAATATATTTAGGCTCAAGCCGGAGTACAGCTTAAGCCTTTTAGACAAAAATTAAGGTTCTTCAAAAGACAAGCTTTCAAAGAACCGTTAAATCACCAATAAATTGATGTTTACTCGCAGACAAATGGAAGCAGACAGATTGCGCGTGCACGTTTAATTTCAAGTGCAAGGCGTCTCTGATGCTTTGCGCATGTGCCTGTAATGCGGCGTGGAAGAATCTTTCCGCGTTCTGTTGTAAAGCGGCGCAATACATCTACATCTTTGTATGTGATTGGTGTTTTATTTGCGCAGAAACGGCAAACCTTTTTGCGGAAAAAAGCCTTGTTTTTACCGCCGCGGGCACCGCGTTCTTCGCCTTCACGGCCTGCATCCTGCAACTGTGCTTCTGTTACCTGATCTACGTCTTTGTTTTTAATATCTGACATAACTATAATCTCCTGTTCAAAGTTTGACAGAAAAGCTTTTCAGCTTCTCTTAAAAAGGAATCTCTTCAGGAAAATCTGAATCACCACCATAAGACTGCCCTGCATCATATTCGTTCTGCTGTGGCTGTGCATTTGATGGGCGCTGTTGATAAGACTGCTGACTGCGGTTCTGGCTGTAACCCCCTCCGGATGGCTGTGCCATTCCGGTACTTCCTCCAGAATTTCCGCCTAACAACTGAACATTAGTAGCAACAATAATAACTTTGCTTCTGTTCTGTCCGTCCTGTTCCCAACGATCCTGGCGTAATTCACCTTGAATTCCGACCTGTTTTCCCTTAATGAGATATTGATTGAGGTTTTCAGCAGATTTTCCGAATAAGTTAACATCAAAATAACTTACTTCATCAACCCACTGATCACCGCTTTTGCGTTTACGGTTCACAGCAATTGAAAAACTTGCAATAGCAAAACCGCCTTGAGTATATTTCATCTCAGCATCGCGTGTCAGTCTTCCAATAATCATTACCTGATTTAAATCATTCATGCTGTAAACTCCTTTAGCGCAATAATCTTTTAGTTAAACACTATTCGTCGATGCGGACGAACATGAATTTCATCAAGATTGGATCAAGCTTAAATTTGTGGTCAATATCAATGACCTTTGCAGGATTTACTTTGATGTTGAAAAGATAGAACTTACCACGGTTTCTCTTTTTAACTTCGTAAGTAAGATCTCTTTCACCGAAGAAATCTTCTTTTTCGATTTCTGCGCCGAATTCATTTAATGCAGCGCGAACGTTTGTAAGACCAGCCTGACATTGATCTTCCTCTACCGGGAAGATTGTCATTAATTCGTACTTTCTCATGTTTACTCCTTATGGACTTTTGGCCCTTTGTTTGGGCAAGGGGTTTATGTAAATATAGCTTTTTTTGCAAAAATGGTCAACAGCCATAATTGAGCCACAATTGCATCCGCCAGCTTATCAGTCGTCAGCTTTATATGAATCATAAAAGTCTTCACGGCGCAAATTAACACCCATAAGCAGCCCGATTCCAGTCATTGCCGTCCACAAAGACGAACCGCCGTAAGACAAAAACATAAGCGGAATACCTGTAATCGGCATTACACCCATAACCATTCCGACATTAATGATAAAGTGAAAGAAGATCATGAATACAATTCCAATTGAAATATAATATCCATAAACATTCGTTGTGTTTCTTACAATTATAAGACCGCGGATAAAAATCAGCACAAAAAGCGCGAAAACAAAAAGACAGCCTACAAACCCCCACTCTTCAGACAGAATGCTGAAAATAAAGTCTGTACTCTGTTCAGGCAAAAACCGGTAATGGCTCTGTGTTCCCTGAAGAAAGCCCTGTCCTAACAAGTTACCCGAACCAATAGCAATTTTAGACTGAATAATATTCCAGCCTGAACCACGCGGATCAACTTCAGGATTCAGGAACACAATAAGACGCATTACCTGATATTCTTTCAGAACTTTTGCGCACAAAGCTGAAGCACCGAGTGAAATGGTTATAATACTGAAAATATAAGCAAGCCAATAAAAGTATTTTGTTCTGAATAGGATATATCCGGCAACAGAAATCAATGTTATAACAGACATAAAGCTTATAATCAAAAGTCTCAGACGGAACTCTCTGAAAATCTTGAAAAAAGGAATCTGCTGCTGATAAATCTTTAATTCCCAAACAGGAAGAATTGCCATTACAACGGTCAGACAGCCAATGCCGAGCAGATAAAAGATATATCTTTTGGGAAGCCCTGCCATATAGCACATTACAAGGAATATCGGTATGTAAACACTTGCAGATCCAAGGTCAGGCTGTAGAAGAATTAAGCCGACCGGAATAAGCATTATGAACATTCCCTTTATAAAGCGCTTTAATTCCGACATTTTAGAAGATGTTTCAAGGTATCTTGCAAGATACAGAATAAAAATAATCTTACCGAATTCTGAAGGCTGAACACCAAAATCGCCGATACCAAGCCAGCTTCTTGCACCTTTTACATTTTTTCCGAACATTAATGTATAGATAAGAATCAAAAGCAGACCCATATACAGAAACGGAGACCATTGTCTGAATTTGCGGTAGTCAATCACAATCATTGCAATAAGCAGAATAAGCCCGGTAATTGCAAAGGCTATCTGTCTTGTGTATTCTTTTGACTGCATCATTCCGTACTGGTCAAAACCTGATGAATAAATAAACAAGATTCCGATAAAAATTAATATCAATACGGCAAAAAAGAGAAAATAATCCAAATAACTGAATACGCGTAATTTCATTCTTGTCTTCCCACAGGTTTTTTGATAGCAGAAAATCCTAATGTTTCAATAGCTTCTTCATAAGTCTGTTTTGCAAAAATGCCCTGAAAAATGATGTTAGAAGCATACGGCGCCCACCATTCCCATTCATTTGTAGCTTCTACAGAAACACAGACAACAACAGCATCTTCAGGCGGTGCATCAAACGGTGCGTATGCAACAAACCATGAATGCCAGCGGTTATTCAAACCGACTTCGGCAGTACCGGTTTTTCCTGCAATTTGAACGACTTTGTTTCTTAACGGCCACTGGGCAGAACCGTTTGTTACAGTATATCTTAAGTCTGTCTGCAATTCTTCCCAAACAGAGGCATCAATATCAGCTTTATGAAGAATCTCAGGCTTCAATTCCTTTGTTATATCTTTTGTTGCAGGGTCATAAGCAATTTTCAAAATATGGGGCTTGTATATTACGCCTTTGTTTACAACCATAGCCATCATATTTGCTACGTGCAGAGGCGTTACAAGCGTATAGCTCTGTCCGATTGAAGCATTGAGCGTGTCACCGCCAAGCCATTTTTCATGGAAAGTACGCTCTTTCCATTGCGGTGTCGGAACCAAGCCCCTGGCCTGCGACGGCAGATCAATTTCAGTTTCCTGACCATAACCGAACATTCTTGCATATTTTGAAATACGCTCAATTCCAAGAGCCTCACGTCCGATAGTCCAGAAATAGACGTTGCATGACTGGGCAAGACCATTTTTCAAGTCAAGTTTGCCGTGACCGGGAATACCGATATGGCATTTGAAAACACGGTTACCATATTCAAGGAAGCCGTTACATTCTACCTTTTTAAGCGGATCAAATGTGCCTTCCTGAAGCATTGCCGCAGACATAATAACTTTAAAAGTTGAAGCCGGAGGATAAGTTCCTTCAACGGCGCGGTTCAGCATCGGCTTTCTAGGGTCATTCAGAATTCTGCGCGTTTCAGATGTGTTTTCACCTGAAGTAATTACGTTAGCATCATAAGACGGATAAGAAGCCATAGCAAGAATTTCACCGGTAGAAGGCTTTAAAACAACAGCCGAACCGTAACGCTCGCCTAAAGCTTTTTCTGCAAGTTCCTGAATTGAGCGGTCTATGGTCAGAACAAGGTTATTACCCATTTTTGGCGGAATAACAACAGGCGCAGCTGAAACAAAGCGTCCCTTTGCGTCAACAGTTCTTGACTCTCTGCCAGGTTCACCCTGAAGAATCTCATCGTATTGGCTTTCAATGCCGCTCTGCCCGATAATACTGTTTTCATTATAGATACGCTTTGAGTCATTGTCATGCATATTATAGCGCACATTAAGCTGGTCTTTGGTAATTTTTCCAAGATAGCCAAGAATGTGACAGAAAGAGCCTGTAACAAGATAGCTTCTGACAGGCTTTGCACGCCATGAAACACCGGGCAAATCAACAAGATTTTCCGCAATCATGGTAATAGTCTGAAACGAAACATTTGACTTAACTTCAACCGCTCTGAATGAATAGCGCGGTACGTCTTTGATTTTACTGTCTATGAAACTTCTGCTTACTTCAAGCTGAGACGCAAGACGTGACAAGACCGTATTGTATTTTTCATCTGGTATTTCACCAAGAGTTATATCAACAGCAAATGAATCAATATTTACAGCAAGAGCCTGATCGGAATTTCTATCGTAAATCTCACCGCGCTGGGCAGGTATTTCTTTTACAGTACTTGAAATCTTTTTTGACTGTGTACGGTAATTCTGACCTTGAACTACCTGCATTGAAAATAACTTAAACAAATAAACAGCTAAAACAAGAAAAATGATTATACCGATTACATTAATCTTTGTATTTTTTGTTTCAGATATTTCCGGTGCATTGATAAAATCATTCTTTCGCATACGACGCGCTCTTTGGCATAATTAAAAGCCATGAAGAAAATAAACGCAAAAAAGCAAACATCAACGGTGCCAGAACTGTATTCATACACAGCTCAATCCAGAAAAGAGACTCTGATAAATGATAGACCGCAATTTTTCCGCCGAACAAAAATGACACAACAAACAACAGCATAGCTTTTACAAATGTCGCGATTGCCGCAAGAATTGCCGGGAAAAATACAGTATCAACATTGATAAAATCTTTGAAACAGCCGGTTATAAAACCGATGATGGTTCTTAACAATGAATTCAAACCCAGCGGCGAAACTGATAAAAAATCAAGAATCATTCCTGACAAAAAGCCGTTGACTTCCCCAGAAATTGAACCATTATAAAATGAAACGTAAATAAGAATCAGCAGTGCCAAATCCGGAACAACAGGCAGAAAACTGATATTAGAAAGCAGCGCTGTTTCAATAATCAAAAAGCTCAAAGAAAAAATAAAAGAAAAAAAACTTGATTTAATCATTTAATTCCTCTCTGTCCATGACAATTACAGATTCAAGACGGGAAAAATCAATAATCGGCGTTACTTCAATTTCAAGAGATGAATCATATTCAAGGATTTTTATCAGAGAAATTGAACCGATAGGAATATCACGCTCAAAATTTCCGTTTTCACCGGAAGTAACAACAACATCACCCATCTGCAATGAATCAAGACTTCTCTTATTGATGTATCTTAATGAAAGACTTTGACTTTCAGAACCGTTGCCCGATATGAGCCCTAAGTCTCTTGTACTGCGTACTCTGGCTGAAACATTGCACTGATAGTCATAAACGGGCATTACAAGACTTGTATAACGCCCAACTTCAATAACTTTGCCGACAAGACCGACATTGCCACGCTGCAAGGCTATAACAGGCATATTTTTCTTTATGCCGGCTTTACTGCCCTTGCTTATTGTAATTGCAGAATACGGAGCCTGAGGGTCTCTGCCAATAATATATGCAGGATAATTCTTTTTATTCAGCGAATCCGAGAGACCGAGCTGCTCCCTCAGCCGCTCATTTTCGCGTCTTATCTCTACATTGTTTCTTTGAAGATATTCATAATCCTTGAGCTTTTCAGTCAGCGCTTCATAGTCTTTGCGCAAATCTGAAAGCTCTCTAATGGCAGTAAAAGTTCCGCCTATAGAATTTGCAACAGAATGAACAGAAAGCTGCGCGGTTGAAGCAATGGAAAAACCGGTCTCTTTAAAATTTACTATAAAGCCGCCAGTCTGCAATGCGAGAATAACTCCAGATATGACAACCAGTAAAACCAGAAGGAAAACCGGTAAACTGAACCAGGCAGTTGTTTTTGATTGTGCCATAGTTATTAGTTGTTCAGCATATCATAGATGCTGCGGTCAGAAGAGATTTCTCTTTCAAGTTCAAAAGACTTGCCTGCGCCGATAGCAACACAGTCAAGAGGAGCTTCTGCAAGAATTACAGGAACGCCTGTTTCTTTTGAGATGAGCTTCGGGAAGCCTTTTAAGAGAGAACCGCCGCCGGTCATAACAATACCGCGCTCTACAATATCAGCAGCAAGCTCAGGCGGAGTTGTTGACAATGTAAGCTTGATTTCGTCAAGAATCTGTGTTATCGGGTCTTTTAATGCCTCGCGTACTTCAACAGAGTCTATCTCAAGGCGGCGCGGAAGGCCGGTAATAGCATCTGTACCTTTAATCTCGCGCTTTTCAATGTTCTTGTCAGGAACAGCGTTTCCAATTTCAGTCTTAAGCTTTTCTGCTGTCTGCTGACCGATTACAAGGTTGTGTACGCTTCTTACATATTTGATGATAGCTTCGTCAAATTCGTCGCCGCCAAGACGGATGGCTCTTGTAACAACCATGCCGCTCAAAGAAATAACTGAAATTTCTGTAGTACCGCCGCCGATGTCGCAGACCATGTGGCCTGCCGGCTCATGAATCGGGATTTCTGCACCGATAGCAGCAGCTAGAGATTCCTGAATAACATTGACCTCTCTTGCACCGGCATGAACGGCAGCTTCCATTACGGCGCGGCGCTCAACTTCTGTAATACAAGAAGGAATACCAATCTTCATTCTTGTTCTTGTAAGCTTATAACGTGGAATAACCTTTTGAATGAAAAACTTAATCATTTTTTCAGTCAAATCCATGTCAGCAATAACACCATCTTTAAGGGGGCGTTTCGCAGTGATATTATCCGGAGTTTTCCACAGCATTTGTTTTGCAGCTGAACCGACAGCAACTACACGTTTTGTTCCGCATTCTACAGCAACAACAGAAGGCTCGTTTATTACAATGCCTTTTCCACGAACATAAACAAGCGTGTTACATGTTCCCAAATCAATTCCTATATCTGTTGTAAACTTATCAATTAAGCTCATAACCCCCCCTAACCGTTATTCAATTTTTGAAGTGCACCAGGATGATTTACCTGCACCCGCAGAGCTTTACGCCATTCTGAACGCGCTTTTGTCGAATCACCTTGTTTTTCATATATTATCCCAAGCCCGTAATAGGCATCGGCATAATTTGCATCTTTAGCTAAAATAGCATCAAATTCTCTTTTTGCATCAAAAAGATTATTTTCTTCGAGATATATTTTACCCAGAATATTGCGACTTTTCAACACCAAAATGTCATCATTCGACTCACTTACAACACGAAAAAGGTATTGTTTTGCCTTTGAATAGTCTTCTGACTTATAATACTGCTCACCGATTGCATGAAGAAGCTTTTCTGATTCGTGAATGCCGAGCGCTTCTGTAAAAGCGCTTATGCTTTCTTCAGTCATATTCAGCGCAGCATAAGAAAGTCCTAAATATTCGGGAATATCATTTGAGGCATAGCCGTCATTTTTAGCCAGTGTAAAATACTTTATAGCAAGATCCGCATAACAGTTGTATGCGGCAAAAACATCTTTCTGGTAATATGCCCTTGCAAGCATATACTCAATCTGAGGCTTTGATTTTGAATAATTTGAAATTAATGCAAGACGCAGTGCGTTTATTGAATCTTCGATATAAGCAAGTGCGGCAGATGTGTCTGTCTGAGAAACGGCAAGATAAAATGCGGAATAACCTTTATAAACAAGAACTGACTGCTGCATAGGCTTTTCTTCAAGCATACGGTCTGCCTGAGCATAAACGCCCTCGTAATCTTCAGAATTCCACAAATTTTCAAGATTTTCTAAAGACAGTTCTTTTGAATATTCTTTATGCTTTGCAAGTGTCCGCATCGATACACCTGCAGCAAATGCAACTGCCAGAACAATTATGATGACACAAGTCCATAAGAATTTGCGTTTTTTCTTTTTGTCATAACTTTCATATTCACGCAGTTGACTCATTTTCATTTTTTAACCAATCCCACCCCAATTTGGTACTGTTAATCAATTAACAGCTTTATGAAAAAAAAGCAGAAGAGACAATAAGCCGAGTTCTGTCAATAAATTATTGCAAAGCAACAATTTACCATAATCATCTATCTTGAACAAAACTTACATTTTGTCTCCAGCAGTTTACCAGCAGCCGCCCGGATTTGCATCCGGTATCGGAAATCAGGCTGCTATTTAACTTTGCTCCAAATGAGGCTTGCAATGCGGTTTTTGTTGCCAAAAACCCGGTGGGCTCTTACCCCGCCATTTCACCCTTACCTTACGGCGGTATACTTTCTGTTGCGCTCTCTGTAGCTTTTTCATTACAAAAAAGCCCCCGGCTGTTAGCCGGCATTTTTTCCGAAGGAGCCCGGACTTTCCTCTGCGGCAAAACCGCAGCGATTATATCCCTTCTGCCAGAATTAACATGTCTACATTTCTCTGTTTCAAGAGAAATTACTCATCAAAGCCCATTTCTTTGATTTCATCACGAGAACGGTGTTCTTCTTCGTCAAGATCCTCGTCTTCGCTCTCTTCGTCCTCATCGCTGAAATCATCATCAAGGTCTGCAAGGCTTCCTGTATCATCAAGGTGGAAGTACTCGCTTTCACCTGATTCATCTTCTTCGTAATACAGAATACGGCTGCAATACGGACAGAATACAATCTTTTCGCCTGTATGAACTTCATTAGCAAACTGTGCCGGAAGAATCATGTGACAGCCGTCGCAGACGTTGCCTTTTACAGCTACGATACCCTTGCTGTGCTTGCTCTTGATAATACGCTCAAATTTGAAAATAATTTCAGAATCGATTCCTGGAACAATTTCTTCTTCCTGTTTATGCAGGGCTTCAAGCTTTGCTTTCAGGTTTTCAATTTCCTGAGAAAGATTCTGCTTGTTCTGGTTAAGCTCAGATTCCTGCTGTGCAATAAACTGCTCGTCCTGTTTGATATTCTCATCAAGCTCGATAAAGTTCTTTTCTTCTTTCTGAAGTTCTTTACGGATCTGCTGCTCAAGCTCTGTAGCGTCTTTAATTTCTTTTTCAAGAGCTTCATACTCGCGGTGTGTTGTAATCGAATCCATTCCCTTTTCACCGCGCTCGCGTTTTGCTTCTGCATCAGCAAGCTGTGACTTCAAAGTAACAACTTTTGTACGGAGTGTTTCGTATTCCGCATTTTTTTCTATAAACTGCTTCTTCATGCGTTCAAGAAGCTCTTCCTGATTAGTAAGCCGTTTCGGTGCGTCGGCTATAAGCGTCTCAAGTTCATATTTTTCAGAAAGAACTTCCTGCAAAGTTTTTAATTTGTCGAAAACTTCAGTCATTTCCATAAGTACAAAACCTCTTCTATATTAATTGTCAAGATAATCGCGCAACGGGCTTGAGCGTCTCGGGTGTCTAAGCCTTCTCAACGCCTTAGCCTCAATCTGACGTATACGTTCGCGTGTTACGTTAAAGTACAAACCGACTTCCTCAAGAGTAAGCGAATAACCGTCATCAAGACCAAAACGCATCTTAAGAACTTCCTGCTCGCGCGGCGGCAGCGTTGCAAGCACAGTCTGAAGCTGTTCCTGCAAAAGCGTAAACGCTGTCTGATTTGCAGGATTTTCAACTTCCTTATCCTCGATAAAATCGCCGAGCAGAGAATCTTCTTCCTCGCCGATTGGTGTTTCGAGTGATATAGGCTCGCGCGCAACATTCTTAACCTGCTTAACGCGGCTTACTGCCCAACCGAGCTGGGCTGCAATCTCTTCATCAGTAGGCTCGCGGCCAAGACGCTGCATAAGCTGGCGGCCTTCACGCACAACCTTATTTATCTGTTCGATCATGTGAACCGGCACACGTATAGTGCGCGCCTGGTCTGAAATTGAGCGTGTAATTGCCTGGCGTATCCACCATGTTGCATAAGTAGAGAACTTGAAGCCTTTGCTGTACTCAAATTTCTCAACAGCCTTAATAAGGCCGATGTTGCCTTCCTGGATAAGGTCGAACAAGTGGAGACCGCGGTTCGTGTATTTTTTTGCGATAGAAACTACAAGACGCAGGTTTGCATTAATAAGGCGGTCTTTCGCCTTTTTCATCATAATGCGGCCGCGCTGAATTTCTCTTGCCATTGTCAAGATTTCAGAAACATCGTTCTCAAACTCATACTCAAGTCTGCGGAGCTTGCGGTCAATTTTCTGAATCTGTGTATAAATCTCGCGGATATCGTCAGCAGGAATTCCAAGCTCTTCTTCAAGCTTTGCTCTTTCAGACTTTAGAGAAACTCTTTTGCCGAGTGCGCGGAGTTCTGTATAGTCAGAAATGCGGAGCTCTTTCTCTTTCTTTTCCTGACGGTGGCGGTATTCCTTGATTTTCTTTGTTGCTTCAATAAATCTGTCCGAGAAACGTTCAATTTCTTCAGACTGAATGTCTACGCCCTGCAAAACAGGAAGAATCTTATTACGGAGCGCAACCAGATCTTCGTTCTCAAAAATCGAAACATTCTGGTCTTTTTCATAAAGCTGCTTCTTAAGGGCAATATACTGCTTCATTTCCGGCAGAACCTGCTTTAAGGCGTCGCTGTAGTTTGCCTTAAGACGGCGTTTTTCTGCCATTTCTTCGTTTATTTCTTTTCTCGGACGTCCAGCTTCATGAGGGTCAATCTTGGTGAAGGCACGCTGCGCAATCGCATAAAATTCAGGAATAATCATACCGGAATTTTTGATTACGTCTTTTATGATGTTCTCACCGCTTTCCATTTTTTTAGAAAGCTCAACTTCCTGTTCAGCTGTAAGCAGGTTTTCTTTTCCGATTTCACGCAGATAAAGACGGATCGGGTCGTCGATTGACGAATCCTTGTCATTGTTTACAAGGCGCTTACGTCCTAAATCATCATCTTTTTCCGGTTTATCAGGGTCAGCATTTGCGGCTGCTTCTTCAGCCTGTTCTCTGGCCTCTTCATCGTCCTCATCTTCAAGAACCAGGTCTTCTTCTATAACCTGAATCTTATTCTGTTCAAGAACCATGAGTACCGTATCCATTTTGTCTGAGTTCAAAATTTCAGGCGGTAACAAATCATTGATTTCATCCCAGTTAAGGACTTTTTTAGCTTTTCCGTATTCAACAAGTTTTACTATTGCTGGATCTAGTTCTTGATCCGTCATTCAGTTACATCCTTTACGTTCAATTCGTTATCGATGGCCATTTTTTCATACTGCATGTTGCGTAACTCTTGCAGTTCTTCAAGAGTTTTACCACCACACTGACGAATTTTATTCATCAGTCTCTCCCTTTTCCTCTCCAAACTGTTTCGATGCACTAAAGCAATACTGTCTTCAATTGTCTTCTCTGAATTTATTGTAAATTCATCAGAAGCAACCGTCTCACTTACCAATTTGCGCAATTTTTCATTTTCGCATTTGGCAAGTATTGCATCCGAACTTACAACATCTTCTCTAAAGCATTCTTCTAAAGCATAAAACAACTCTTTTGCAGCCGGGTCTTCAAAGTCTTCTGGCGAAAGCATTGAGCGCATTTTTGTGAAATATTCCGTATTTGACACAACAGCGAGCATCGCACGTAATTCGGCATTTTTCTTTATATCAGGGTTGTCTGGTACTATAGATTCTGATGTATGTCTGTCCGGTACAGTCCTTTTCTGAGCAGCGTCCCTGCGGTTAAAGTCAGAGCGTACAGCCTGTAGCGATAATCCGTAAGTATTGCACAACTGCTCAAGACACGATTCTTTTTGTATATCTGACGGCAAAACATCAATATACGGGAAAAACTCCAAAGAAGCTTTGGTTTTTCCGTCTGGTGTATCTATAGGATACTTTTTTGCCAGTCTAGACAATAAATAATCGGAATCAATTATACTGTTATCTACAATACTCGTCAAGGTTTCTGCACCGAAATTTAGCAGAACATCAGCAGGGTCTTTCGGCTTAGGTCTGTCACTAAAGTTGAAGCCGGCAATGTTCACAATCTTGACAACCGCACCGGCTTTCCGGCACATAAGAATAGCTCTGTAAGTTGCTTTCTGCCCTGCCTCATCGCCGTCAAAAGAAAGCAGGAACGTATCTACAAATGGTTTCAGTATATGGATTTGTTCCTCTGTTAAGGCAGTGCCAAGAGGCGCGACGGCATAATTTAAGCCAGCCTGATGATAGGCAATAACGTCCATATAGCCTTCGCATAAAATAACGGTTTTAAGCCTGTTTATCTGGTTTTTTGCAAGATGAAAAGCGTAAAGCGTCTCTGACTTTTTGTACTGCGGTAAATCGCCTGAGTTAAGGTACTTCGGGCCGTCTCCTTCAAGAATGCGGCCGCCGAAAGCTACAACCTGACCGTTCCTGTTGCAGATTGGAAACATCAGCCTGTTAGAGAAAAACGCTACATCAGGGTAATTCTTTGAAAAAAGCCCCGACTGAGCAAGAAAATCATTTGAATAGTTCTTCTGTGCAAGAAATTTCTTAAGCCAGCGCCGGTCTTCAGGCGCAAACCCCAAGCCGAACTGCTCCGCAATTTCAGGCGAAACACCGCGTTTTGCAAGATAGGCAAGCACAGGCTTACCCTGCTCGGTTTCATTCAAAAAATAGCGGAAAAGCGCCGCAGTACGCCTGTACAAATCAAGCATATCGTCTTTGAACTGGCGTGCTTTGGCGTATTCTTCGTCATCTTTTTTAGAAGACACACCGTCGTAAATTACTTCTATAGCATTTTTTCTGGCAAGCTGCTCAACCGCTTCAACAAAAGAAACATTTTCAATTTCTCTGTAAAACTGAATTACACCGCCGCCTTTGCCGCAGCCAAAACAATGGTAGATTCTCTTCTCAGGGCTTACAGTAAATGAAGGCGTTTTTTCATTATGAAACGGACAGCAGCCCCAGAACCCGGAGCCTTTCTTTTCAAGGTGAACATACTCACTGACAAGAGAAACAATATCGACGCTGTTGCTTACTGCATCTATTGTAGCAGACGAAATGAAACGCGGCATTATTTTCCTGCTGCCGCCTTTATGGCAAGCTCTCTGCCGGTTTTTGCGTGCTCTTCAAGTGAAGACGAAAAGTGGTGTGTGCCGGTCGATTCATCGACAACCCTAAAGTAATAGTAGTTTGTCTTTGGCGGGTTTGCGGCAGCTTTTAACGCAATTGCCCCCGGGTTTGAGATTGGGCCATAAGGAAGCCCTGCCCACTTATAAGTGTTGTAAAGGCTGTCGACTTTTAAATCCTCATAAGTTATGCGCTCCGGGTGCGGTCTGCCCTGAATTTCAGTCAGAATATAAACGATTGTGGCGCAAGATTCCAAGCCGATGTGGTGGTCAAGCCTGTTCTTAAAGACGCTCGCAATAAGCGGCGCTTCTTCTTCGCGGCAGTATTCGCGCTCAACAATAGAAGCAAGAATAACCGTCTCGTGAAGCTTTTTCATGTCTTCTGTGGAAATCTCAAGCGAATCAATTTTTGCAAAGAAATTGTCAACAAGCCGCTCAATAACGTCGCGCGGTTCCATTGACGGGTTAAAAAAATACGTATCTGGAAAAAGATAACCTTCAAGATTAGAAGCCTCAATATTGTACTTTTCTATAATTTCAGGATTCGCCGTTCCTTTTATAAAATCTTCTTTTGAGAGAATTACGTCTGAATCTACAAGAAGCCCGGCAATCTGCGACGCTGTAAGCCCTTCCGGAATGCTGACGCTTATGTGGTCCTGCTTGCCAGAAGCGAGCAGTTCAAAAATTTCAGACATGCTCATTGTAGGGCGCACTGTGTAGCGTCCGGCTTTCATCTCAAATTTTTCAAGACGTGCCTTTAAGTAAAAAATGTCCGCAGAGCGTATTAAGCCGTTTTCTTCAAGTTCAGACGCAACTGTTAAGATTCCTGTACCGACCGGAACTTTAAGAATATATGGTTCAGGCTCGCCCGCGACATCAGCAGTTTCATCCGCTGCTTCAGCATTTTCCGCAGCTTCGGCAGCCTGAACAGGAGCAGTCTGCATATAAAAATACCAGCCTGTTACAGAACTGACAGCGGCAACAAGAACCAGAAGAACAATAATAGCAATCTTAAGAAATAATTTCATAAACTCCCTCCCTTATACATCTTTGCATGTATACATTGGAAGATACTGCTGCTCAATTACGCGGTCCCAAGAATATTCGCTTTCTACATAATTTGCGGCTTCTTTTGCAATTGAAGCAAAAGCCGCCGGCGTTTTTTTAAACCGCTCTATAAGCTCAAGCAGCGTATCAGCGAGCTTTTCATAAGTATTCGGTTCATACAAGAAGCCTGTCTTGCCGTCAATGATTTTCTTGAGACCGCCTACAGCATGTGCCACAGGAATAGTACCGAAAATCTGTGCAATAAAATCTTCAAGACCGCAAGGCTCAAAGAAGCTTGGCAAAACGATAAAATCTGCGGCTGCAACACAAAGCCGCACAAAAGAGCGCTCGTAGCCGCGGATATAGATGTATCTGCCCTTGTTCTGCTCGGCAAGAAGCTTGTGGCACTCTTCCAAAGAAGAATCGCCCTGACCGGTGACTATAAAGCATGCGTCAGGGTTTTTCTTAAGCACAATTTCTGCCGCATCGGCAAGCACTTCAAGCCCTTTCTGGTGAACAAGACGCCCATGATAGGCAAAATAAACGTTGCCCGGCTTATGCGTTATAGCGCCGTAACACTCAAGCCCCGGAACATTGAAATTTTTGCCGGTATTCTTGATAAACCAGCTACGGCACGAATACTTTCCGCGGAAGCTGCCTTTTTTCGGGTTAAAAGTATACGGAAGCAGAGATTTTTCTTTGTCCGCAGGATTATATTTGTCTGCGTCAATTCCGTTTGTAATGCCTTTTACGGCAATATTCTTTTCAGCGAAAGTCTGCGCAAGCCCGCCTGTAAAAGTGTCGTTGACGTTAAGAAGCTCCTCTGCATACCAGGGCGAAACCGTAGAAAGCTTTGCATAGACCGAAGCAACCAAAAACGGCTCGACATGTCCGTTCATAAGGCCGGTCTGAAGCATCGGCATCGGAAGCCCCGTCAATGAATATGCTTCAAGCATAGAATTAAACTGCTGGCGGTAGCCTTCGCCTGCATTGTGGATTGTGACAAAAAAGCGCGTGTTTGCAAATGACTTTGCGTGCTGCGGCGAAGCTTTCGCAAATGCCGGAATAAGCGCAGTATGCGCGTCCTGGCACTGAATAATGTCGGGATACTCGCCCGAAAGCTGCGCAAACGCAATAACCGCTTTCTGAAAGACTGTGTTCATTATGTTTGCGTCTTTGTGCCCCATTCCGCGCACAAATTCCGGGTTTTCTTTTTCGTCCTCGGCTGTATAAACGTAAACGGCTTTTTTTTCGGTAAAAATGCGGTGCATTACAAAGATTATGCGCACGCCTTTTACGTCAGCCTGACCGTAAGCCACTCTGTAAATTGAATTTCCGCATATTATTCCGGCTATAGATGAAGACAATTCTGTGATTTTTGAAAGCCGCTTCATCATGGTGCAGCCGTAAAATGGAATAAAGACTGTACATTTTGCACCCTGTCTTACAAGGCCTTCTGCCAAAGAACATGCGACATTCTTGACACCGCCGGCTTCTGCTATTCCGGCATATTCTCTTGTAACGTGCCAAACATTAAGTGCCCCAGCATTGCCACCCATAAAAGATTAAGCCCCCGTTCCAGATGCTAGAAAATTGATACCTGCCGAAACAATCAGAAAAACAGCAGCAATCAAGCAGGAAATCAGGTTAAAAATAAAACGCCCGAAATAAACTGATGTCTTTTGATAAACAGCAAAAAACACTGAAAGAACAATAGCGCATAAAGAAAGCAAAATCAATAAAATAGAAGTAAAAGAGATTATCTGTAAAATCAAAACTTGAGAAGAATCGAGAAAATTCTGCATATTGCCAAGTATATAGACAAAAGCAAGCACAAAAAGATATATAAAAAGACAGACATTCAGCCGCTGCAAAAGTCTTATAAGTACAAACGTCTTTTGTTTTTCTGTAACAACGCTATCCTGCACAATTCAATTATACTAAACAAGATTGACGTGTCAAGCATGGCAATAACAGAATGACTATGAAAACCAAATCTAGAAAATGTACCATAAGCAAGAACCTGCTCTCGTCGGATTCCGTCACAAAAAGGCTTCGGCACTTCGTGCCTGCAGAATTTTTTGCGCACCAAAATCCGCCTACGCAGGTTCTTGGATGTGCACATCTATGTTGTTTGTTATGTTATTGCTTTTCAAGCCTAAAAGGCTTATTTCCAAAAAACTGAGGTGAATCTTTACTAAAATCTATTTTGAATGTTTCTCTTCCGAAGTTTTCATAATCCAAATCTTCTGGAATTTCTATAAATTTGTTTTCTTGTTCTTTAGCAATACTACCTCTGTATAAATAAACATAATGGTTTGCATTGTATTTTACATACAGCTTTTCAGCATCGTCATCTTGAATCCAAGGTATTGAATTCAATAATTTGCAAAATTCATTATAGTTATCCAATATAGATAAAACATTATTATAATTTGTACCGGTTGCCTTACATAAATCTATTAGTCTCAAATATAGATACAGGCTACCTTTTTCTGATGATTCATAATTGTCATCAGTAACAAAATGTACATCATTTATATAGCAGATTCCACTCCACTTGTTGAAGGTAAAATTTGATTTAACACCTGTAAAATAAATCTCGTGCCCATTTTTTAACCTTAGTGTAAATGCATTTCCTGAACAATTACTGCTACCGTCATAATCCAAAGATCTAACCAAAGGGTGATGTTCAACCTTATATTGAGCTATTATAGAACCTAGTGCAAAAGCATTAGCACTGACTATTAAGATAAAACCACAAATAACAACTTTTTTCATTTTGTGCATTTCTCTCCTTGGCTATACCTTTTCCAGAAGAAGGGTTCTGGGGAGGACGATTGACACTATTGTGCCGCTCGGCTCGGCGGGGTCTATCGAGTATTCGGCGCCGATTTGGTGCGCCCTGTATTCCATTGAGCGCAGTCCTAGACCGGCTGATTTTTTCTTTGACTTAACGGCATTTTCCTGAGACTGTGCCACACCGATACCGTCGTCGATCAGCTCAAAAACTGTAAAAGCGGAATCTTCTGAAACACGCAGGACAGCCTTTCTAGCCTTTGCATGCTTTGAGACATTGTGAAGCGCTTCCTGAAAAATCCGGTAAATATTAAGCTTCTGCGCCGGGAGAAAACTTACAGAATCGCGAAGCTTCCATTCAAAGTTGCAGTGCAGCCCCATCTGCGAGCCGGAACTTTCGCACAGCAGAGAAAGCGCCTCTTTTAAGTCAACCGAATCAAGCTCAAGCGGAAAAAAGTCGTGGGCATAGGCGCGTGTTCTTGTTAAGGTTTCATCAACAAGGGCAGCCAGATCCGGCAGAGCGGCGTCAGGAAGCTGCTTCATCTTTACAAGGCTCTTGCAATAAAGCGAAATACCGGCAAGACGCTGGCAGATGTCGTCGTGCAGGTCTATAGAAAAGCGCAGGCGTTCAAGCTCGCTTATGCGCAGAACCTCGGCTTCAACGGCAAGACGCCGCTCAGCTTCCTGCTTGAGTTTTTCATGCACTGCAACAAGGTCTTTTGACCTTAGCTGCACTTCTTTTTCAAGCAGGGCTGAATGCTGCTTTTCAGTCTCAAGGTCGTTTATGCGGCGCAAGACATTCTCTATAAAAGTGAATGCGCTGCAAATATAAGGCTGAAGCTCCGGATCAATCTCGTAAAGGATAAAACCGATTTCTTTCTGCCCCGCGCGCAAAAGAAAAATTGAGCGGACAATGCTTGAAAAGTCTTTGTGAAGAAAATCGTATAAATCAGTCTGCTCGCCAAAGCAGTTTGTGTGCACCTCTTTTCCTGGAATACGGCTGTAAATAAGCTGAGCTGTTCCCCTTTCATACCACTGCAAATCGTCTTGAGAAGAAAAGCTGAAAAGATAGAACATAGGCACTTCAAGCATGTTAAGAAATCCCGTAAGCGATGCGCACAAAGCAGGCATTGTATCAACATCAGTCAGTTCCTGCGAAAAAGAGCTTACGATATTCAGATAATAATCAGACTTAAACCTTGACTGAAAATCCGGAGCTGTTTCATTTTTTCCGTCTGAGACATGTATACCGCTATGTTTTTCAGCCGGACAGCCGCACGAGCTTCTTATGCGCACTTCTGTGTCAATGTGCGTTCTTGCAGGCACTTCCTCGCCTTCCATAAGTGCCTTAAGCTCTGAAACTGCCGTAGCGCCCAATTTCTGCAAAGGCTGAGAAACTGTGGTTAGAGCAGGCATTTCCAATGCTGCCTGCGGAATATCGTCGTAGCCTGTAACGGCAACATGCTGCCATGCGGGTTCATGTGCAGAGCGCAGAAACTTCAACACGCCTATTGCCATATTGTCGTTTGCGGCAACTATTGCGTCCGGGGCTTTGTCAGGGTGGCGCGAAAGATAGTCTTTCATAAAGGCAAAGGTCTGGTGCTCTGACCAGTTGCAGTGCGCATATTCAGCCCGGATATCCGGAGAGTTTTCCGCATATCGTTCAATTGTGCGCCTGAAGACAGTTTCGCGCACGCGGTTGTCATTGTGGAATTTTTCGCCGCCTATAAACAGAAAAGTCTTATAGCCGTGGTCTTTTATCAGGTGCTCAACTATGTGAGTCATTGAAATTCTGTTGCGAATTAATATTGAAGGAATGCCCGAATAATTATAGCCGACTGAAATGCACGGAAGATTGTTTATGCAGTTTTTGAGGCGCTCGGTTGTCATGTTTCCGTCAAGAAACATTGCCGAAGACAAAAAAAGCACGCCGTCTGCTTCAAAAAATTTAAGGAATTTGCAGGCTGAATGTTTGTCAAACGAAAAAGTATGGTCTATACGCTCACTCTGAACAGCCCAGACCAGCAGATTAGAGTCTTTTACGCTCTGGCTGATTGATTTAAAAATCGCCTGCTGATACGGATCGTTCAATGTTCTTAAAAACAATATAATGTGGCGTATTTTGTTCATTTAGCGGGCATTCCACTGAACCGCAAGCTGGCGCAGTTCCTGAGAATTTGCACAGTGCAGTTTCTGCTTAATATGTTCTTTGTGAGCATCAATTGTCTTTGTGCTGAGGTCTAGCTTTGCTGCAATTTCAATTGTGCCGAAACCTTTGCCTATAAGCAGGAATACTTGAAGCTGTCTGTTTGAAAGCTGGTTGATAGAAGCAAAGCAGTCTTCTGATGAAGCAATATCGTGGCCTTCAAGATGCTCATTCAAATAATTCTGCTCATTTGCGCTCAGCCAGATTTTTCCCTGAAGAACGGTTTTCAAAGCATCAATTACGAGCGTACTTGCCTCTTCTTTCATAACGTAGCCGCTCGCACCGGCTTTTAAGGCACGTTCTGCATAATAGCGCTCGTCATACATAGAAAGAACAAGTATTTTCAGGTTTGCGGCTCTTGATTTCATTGAGGCAATAATTTCAAGGCCGTCTTCATCGCCCAGGTTTAAGTCTACTACTGCCAGATCGGGCTTTTTTTCCACAAGCATCGCTAATGCTTCAGAGCCGTTACGGGCTTCACCGACAACTGAAAAACTTTCCTCAGCGTCGATCAAAAGAGACAATCCTTTACTGAAAATCGGGTGATCTTCTACGATCAAGACAGATGCTTTATTCATAAGTGCGATTATATCTTATTTTATGCAGTGCCACAAGCTTTTCGCAACAGCATTCAGTTCCGAATTCTATAATATCTTCTGCATCACTATAGCATCTTTAAACATCGCATTTACATAAAAGTAATCTTTATATATTCCTATATCAGCAAATCCCATTTTATGATACAGATTAATGGCTCTTACATTATCAGAGATTACTTCAAGTTCAATAATCCTAAGCTTCATCTTCTCTGCCTGCTCGAAAACTCTTTTAATCATTTCTGATCCTATTCCCTGATTCCAGTAATCCTTTCTTACTGAAATAGAGAATTTGGCTCTATGACGAATTCTTGCCGGATAATATCCCTCCAATTCTGCCCTCGCGATAATCTGTTCGTTATCAAGAGCTATCAGAACAATACTGTTCTCCGAGTCTTTACTCATAGCCAGTTTTCGTTTTACGCCTTCAATTGGAACAGTAAATTCATTTTCTCCGTGTAGCAAATTATCTGATTCTCCGCCTACCTGATTCAGATATGAAATCATTTTCTCTGCATCATCAGGAACAGCTTCTCTAATTATATATGTATTATTCATTTTATCCTCTGTACCAGCTTTAATTTTTCAGTCTTTCTGCGGTTTCTCGTTTTTTTCTCAGGCACAAAACCGTATTTTGCGGTTTGCCGTTTTTTCTCTGGGCAAGAAACCGCATGGTGCGGTTTGCTGTTTTTTCTCTGGGCAAGAAACCGCATGGTGCGGTTTCTCGTTTTTTTCTCAGGCACAAAACCGCATGGTGCGGTTTGCTGTTTTTTCTCTGGGCACAAAACCGCATGGTGCGGTTTGCTGTTTTTTTCTGAGGCACAAAACCGCATGGTGCGGTTTGCTGTTTTTTCTCTGGGCAAGAAACCGCATGGTGCGGTTTCTCGTTTTTTTCTCAGGCACAAAACCGCATGGTGCGGTTTGCTGTTTTTCCGTCAGGGAGAAAACCGCAT
>JAGAAX010000064.1 GCA_017614995.1 Spirochaetaceae bacterium | reverse complement strand
TCTTTCGTATATTCTTTGATACCCGTTTTCCTGTCTTATATTTAAGAATTTTCTCATTTCCCCACCCGGGAAAATTCTATCCTTTTTCTTAGATTTTAAAAAGTGTCTTAAGTTGATGATGTTATAACGCGCTACACGCTGTTTGTTGTATAGCAGGGTGTTTTTGCCCCACGCTCCGCTTTCGTCCGCCAATTTGTTTTAAAGAATCTAAAATGCCTTTGCCTGTCCGCTTTTTCCCTTTTTAATTGAATTATAAGAAACCTGTAGGCTTGCTGTATGTTTATTTATACAAGAAGTTGAGCAAGAAAACTTAAGTGACGTTTCAGCTTTGACGATTAAATAGAAAGAGGTAATATCTTTTCTTTAATTCCGTTTAGACTTAAAGTGTTATCAAAAATATTGGTGAGGTTTTATGAAAACAAACAGACTGTTCTTTGCTGCATTTGCAATGGCTCTTTTATTGGCACCGCTTTCAGCACAATCTTCAAAAAAAGCAAAACAGGCACAGACAAAAGATGCAAAAGAAACAGAAGCTAAAGAAGAAAAGGCTTTTTCAGTTTCTGAATTTGCGCGGTCTTTAAGCGACACAGTGAGCACAGCCGGCATTAACGAAGCATTAAAGCTTTTTGACACAGTTCCTGAAGAAAACCAGAACGAATACGGCATACGCTATATGCATGCTTCATTGCTGCTTTCAGCAGGCCGCTCAAAAGAAGCAAAACCAATTGCAGAAAAACTTCTTTCTGAAAACAAAAAGGATAAAGACGTTCTGTTTTTAAACGCTCTTATAGCAAAATCTCTTGGCGAGCGCAACAAAAAGTCTGAATACCTTCAGGAATTGATTAAGCTTGATCCGTATAACTCAGAAGCAAATGCAGAGCTTGGCAACGAGAAGATGACTGCAAAAGCATACAAAGCCGCAAAAGAGTATTTTCTTAAAAGCTTGAGAGGAGATCCAAACTATATTACAGGTCTTTTCGGTTACGGACAGGTCTGCTATTACCTTGGCGAATTTAAAGAAGCAAAGACTGCATTTGACCACATTCTTGCGATTAACCCGCGCGAAGACATCGCATGGTCTTATCTTGCGAAGCTTTCGGCTGAAAAACAAGAATACCCCAATGCAATCGATTATGTGCTTAAGGCAATTGAATATAACCCGAATTATTATAACTATTGGATAGATTACGGCGATTACCTCCGTTATTCGTCTAAATACGAAGAAGCAGTCAAAGCTTTTACTAGAGCAATCGAAATAACACCAGATTATTTCCTCGCTTATGTGTACAGAGCTGCCATGTACGAGCTTCTTGAGAAAAACAATGAGGCACTTGCCGACTATAAGCAGGTTGTAAAGCTTAATTCGCAGTATCAGTATGCGTATGAATCAATAGGCATTTTAAGCTGGCTTGAAGGCAATTGGACAGACTGCCGCGAAGCAATGCAGAAAGCTTATGCTGTTGATTCAGACAACATCTCGTATCAGCTGATGATTTCAACCTGCTACAGCAAAGAAGGAAACAAAATAAAGAACAAGGAATTCTTAACCAAGATGATGAAAAACCTTGACCGCCAGAGCCCTGAATATGCAATTCTAAGACTCTATTTTGACGGTTTGGGCGAAGCCGACGTTCTTAGAAAAATCCGGCAGGTTGAGAATGCCAATTTGAGAGGCAAGCTTCTTTATTACATGGCCGTTTACTATGAACTGAACGGCGGCAATGAAGCAGCAAAAACCCTTTATCTTGAGATTCAAAGCATGAATGCGCCGATGTTCTTTGAGTACCGCCTAGCCAAATGGGCGCTCGAAAAAAACAACATATCAAAACTTTAGGTCCATTATATAAAAGGCTTTCCTTGTTAATTCAGGGAAAGCTTTTTTGTTATCCCGAGAAAACACAACTTTTGCGGAATATATTCCCGAAAAGTTATAACTTTTGCGGATTATATTCCTTAAAAGTTGTGTTTTTTATTGCCTGTATTCCAAAAAAGTTGTATTATTTTGCCAAGAGGTGTTTATGATAAACCGCTTGACTGCTGAACGCATAGAAGCCGCGGCAAAATCTAAGAAAATAGTCATTTTGTTGGGTGCCCGCCAAGTAGGAAAGACAACGCTTTTAAAATCTTTGTTTCAAAACAGTGATTCTACTCTATGGCTCAACGGCGACGAACTTGATGTTCAGAATTTATTTGCCAACCTTTCTGTAGACCGCTTTAAGGCTTATCTTGGCAAAAACAGAATTTTGGTTATTGACGAAGCCCAGCGTATAGAGAACATAGGTCTGCGCCTGAAAGTTCTGGCAGATTCACTTAATGACATTCAGATTTTTGCTACGGGAAGCTCCTCTTTTGACCTTGCAAACCGCGTGAACGAACCTCTTACCGGACGAAAAAGAGAATTCCAGCTATTCCCTTTGAGTTTTAAAGAGCTTGTTTCTAATTCTGATTTGCTGACAGAAAAACGCATGATTCCGCACAGGCTGGTTTTTGGCTCGTACCCGGAAGTTGTTATGTCTCATGGAAGTGAAACCGAAATCTTGAAAGAGCTTTCGCAGAGTTATCTTTACAAAGATATATTGTCTTTTGAAAAAATACGGCACTCTGATAAATTGATAAAACTGCTTCAGGCACTTGCGTGGCAGATTGGTTCGCAAGTTTCATACAATGAATTGGCACAAATTTGCTCCATAGATTCAAAAACTGTTGAGCATTACATAACAATTTTGGAGCAGGCTTTTATTATTTTTAGGCTGGGAACTTTCAGCAGAAACTTGCGGAATGAATTAAAGAACAACAGAAAAATCTATTTTTATGACAACGGAATCCGGAACGCAATCATAGCGAATTTTTCAGCAGTGGAAAACCGGAATGACGCCGGTGCTTTATGGGAAAATTATTTGATTTCTGAGCGGATTAAAAAGAATTCTTATGATGGAATTATGGCAAACACTGCTTTTTGGCGGACAAAGGAACAGCAGGAAATCGATTATTTGGAAGAACGCGACGGAAATCTTTGTGCCTACGAATTTAAATGGTCAGAAGTTGCTGCAAAAAAAACGAGAGTTCCTTTAACATTTTCCAGAGCCTATCCTGATTCAAAATTTTCTGTAATCACACCGCAGAATGTAGAAGACTTTTTGATATGATTTTTGACAACTCCAAAAACTCCATGCTATAATTTTCATGTTTATGGTACAAATGGAGGTATCTATGAAAATTACTATGTATAGAATGGGGGGGGGAAAAGCTTTTAGTAATTGCAACCTTCCTTTTTATTGCTTCTATTTCTGCCTTTGCGCAGAATGTATACGAAGTTGACCTGAGCAAAATGCCTGCCGTAAATGACGACAAAACGGCGACATTTGACAAGGCGACAAAGACCATTACCACAACGAGAAATTCAAAATTGCAATATGGCGGTTCTCAGAGCGTCTATTGCGAGCTTGACAGGCTTGATGTCAGCGATTACAACGTCGCAAGAGTAAAATACAAGTCTAAAGATTTTGGATTTCTATTTAATTTTGAATATGACGGCAGCTATTTGAAATGGTATGAAAAAGCAACATATTGTCCTTCATATCTTAATGAGATGGTAATTCCTCTTGATAAAAAATATAAAAAATTGAAAGGTATTTATTTTTCAGTCTACAGTATGCCTCATGCAGAGTTTGTAATAGAGTCCGTTACTCTTGAAAAAGTGGAAAATCCTGTAAAAACAGACATTTATTTAAGCGATGAACCGCCTGTAATTGATAAAGCTGCAAGCGGAACAATAGACGCAAATCTTGACGCATGGGATTTTGTAAAGAATATCGGTGCCGGATTGAACTATCAGATTTTTCAAGATGCCCCGAGTTTTCTTGATTTTGGTGTTGATATTCAACCGGACATGCTTTCCAGACCGACAAAGGCGCAAATTCATTTTATGAAAGAAAGCGGACTGAACGGCATCAGATTGCAGACAAATCCTGGTCATGGAAAAATACTCGACAAAAACTACAGGATTGCGCCGGGCTACATCAGGAACATCAAGCAGGTTGTTGACTGGTGTATTGAAGAAGATATGTATGTGATTCTCTGCGGACCATTTGCAGAGTGGACAATAGCCGAAGAGTATAAAAAAAGAATTGAAAGGGGAGATTCTAATTATGCCGCATACTATGTAAACGAAAAAGACAAAAAGGAATCCGAGAGATTTTTAAAAGCAGTTTGGGAACAGTATGCGAAAGCTTTCAACAATTCTTATGACGAGCGTTTGATTTTTGAGCCTTTCAACGAGCCTGTCGATATTCTGCATGAGCATGGGTGGAGCCCCAAAGATGACTGCGCTGTCTGCAAAAAAGATTATGAAATCTTGAATGAATATAATCAGCTGGTTGTTGACACAATCCGCTCGACAGGCGGCAACAACGCAAGCCGCTTTGTTTTGATAAACGGTCTTGCGTCAAAATGGGAACCTGTCACCAACAAGAATTTCAAGATGCCAAAGGACAAGGCAAAGAACAAGCTGATTCCGACATACCACGACTACTCTATGGGAGGTTCAGCAGCTGCAGGCGATTATACTGATTATTACAAAAACCGTATTAAAGAATCGATTAGCAAAAGATTCGCGGCTTTGGACAAAGCTTTTTTCTCCAAACATATTCCGGTACTTGTCGGTGAAATCGGACAAACCCGCCGTACTCCGATTTTGGAGCGCATAAAATGGATAAAAGGTTTTATGTCAGAAGCTTCAAAACCAAACCGTTCCTGCGCGGCTGTGCTGCATAATGATAGCGTATTGGTAGATGACGGACATTTTTTCAGCGGCTATTATGACAGCTGGAAGCTCAAATGGTATGACAAAGAATTTGTCGATACGTTTATTTACGGCATGCAGGGCAAAGAATATCCTTTGAGCGCAGAATTCATCAAAAATAACGAGGTTAAAATTGAAAGCATTGTCGGAAAGAATCTTATAAATGAACCATTTGATACAAAGAAATGGGGCGCAAACTATAAAATAAACTCCGACACTTTTGTGCGTTCTGTTCCAGAAAGCTATAAGCTTGAATTCGTTATAAAGAAAACAGGTTCATCTCCAACAGTTCAGATAACTTGGTCAGATGAAAATTACCAGTGGCATAAAACGCCTGGAACAGCAAAAAAGATTAAAGGCGGAAGTCTGGCAGATGGTAATGTCAGACCAAGCAAAACAACATTTACTGTTGAAATAGATTCAGAAACCGCAAAGACAATCGAAGACTCAAACGGATTGTACTTAATGGGTCAGGACGTAATAATTCAGTCCATGACTGTTGTGGAGTAAATCATTCCCAGTCTGTCAGAATTTTTCTGGCAGACTGGACAGTTGTTATCTTCCAGTTAAATCAAAATCTTGAAAACGTGCAAAAACGCTCAACAAAAAATCTTGAAAACGTGCAAATATGCCTCTAAAACCATTGCAAAAATTAAGCTGCCGGTTTTTGCGTATGCAAAAAGCGGCGCTTTTCGCCGATTTGACTTTATCCGTAGATTAATCTATTGCGAAAAGAAGTTTCCTTTTTATTCGATTTGTGATACGGTATACAAGAAATTTCAAATCTCGTAGAGGACTAAATGGGTCAGAACATCAAAAGGCTTGTGCTTAATGAGCGCGAATTCATTCTTATCGGCACAGCCCACATTTCACAGGAAAGCATAAACGAAGTAAAGCAATATATCGAAGACGAAAAACCCGACTGCGTTGCAATCGAGCTTGACGACGGGCGCTATGAATCACTTAAAAACCCGGATTCCTGGCAGAATCTCGACATTGTAAAAGTCTTAAAAGAAAAGCGCGGCTGGGTTTTGCTTGCAAACCTTGTGCTCGGTTCGTTTCAGAAAAGAATGGGCGCTGACGTCGGTGTAAAACCGGGCGAAGAAATGAAAGCCGCCGCCGACAAATGCGAAGAACTCGGCATAAAGACCGCCATGGTAGACCGCCCGATTCAGACTACATTGCGCCGCGCCTGGGCAAAAAACACTTTTTGGGGCAAATGCAAACTGCTCGGCGTGCTTTTTTCTTCACTTTTTGAGGACGAGGACATTTCAAGTGAAGACATTGAAAAGCTTAAGAACACAAACGAAATGGATCAGATGATGGGCGAGCTTGCAAATTATCTGCCAGGCGTAAAAACCGTTTTAATCGACGAGCGCGACCAGTATCTTGCAAGCGGCATCTGGAAAACTGAAGGAAAGAAAGTAATCGCGGTTCTTGGCGCAGGTCATCTGCCGGGTGTAGAAAAGCACCTTAACGCTTTTGCCGCTTCAACTGAAACACCTGATACCGAAGAAATTTCGCAAGTGCCGCCGCCAGGCCTTTTGAGCAAAATTATCGGCTGGGCAATTCCTGTTGCGATTGTCGCATTGATTGCTGCTTCTGCCGTAAAAGGCGGAGCTTCTGCCGCATTTGACCAGTTCCTTTATTGGTGGCTTATAAACGGAACGCTTTCTGCGCTCGGCGCGCTTATAGCTCTTGCACATCCTATTACAGTTATTGTCTGCTTTATGGGCGCATGGCTTACCTCGCTTTGTCCGCTTATCGGCATCGGCATTGTCGCCGGCATTGTTCAGGCTTTGGTTTATAAACCCAAAGTCGGCGATTTGCAGAACATAAATACTGACGTTTCAAGCCTCAAAGGCTGGTACAAAAACAGGCTCCTGCGCGTTCTTCTGGTTTTTCTGCTCTCTTCTGTGGGCAGCTCAATCGGCACATTTGCGGCTTTTCCGGCTTTAATCAGCTTTCTCGCAAAATAAGCCTGAAAAAGTGTCATTATCGGGCTTGACCCGATAATCTCACACACTCAACCTCAATTATTATAGCTTTCTACAAACGCAAGCAGCTTCGCTTTGTTTTCCGGCGAATACGGGCACTTGTATACTGTATGCGGAAAGCTCCGCTTGTAGCCGGTAACTACAAGCTCGTCCTCAACATTGCCGAGCAGCCCTTCTTTGTTGTGGTTGTATGAATTAAGCGGAATAAGCTGCCGTTTGGTTTTGCTTGAGCCTGTAAAATGTGCTGTTGCATACCGTTCAAGCTCAAGCTTTTCTATACCGAGCTTTCTCAATTTTTCAGTCTCACCGCCTGATAGCAAATCTGCCTTGTATCTGCTTTCATATATGCCGAAAACCGAACCGACCGCAATCAATACAAGCACCGCCACTGCAATATATGCACCAATCATATACTTCAAGAATAGCATGGATTTATCTGAATTTGTGCAAATTTCAGCATATACTTGACAGCATTTTTGTTTCGGGTTATTTTAGTAGTATCAATTAGAACTACTCTGTGTAAGATATGGCGAACAATAACTACATTGAGCAGCTCTGCTTTTTCGGTTTAACCCGGCAGGAAGCTACGATTTACGAAGCATTACTTACTCATGGCGAGATGACCGGCTACGAAGTTGCAAAAGAAACAGGCATTTCGCGGTCAAACGTGTATGCGGCTTTGTCGGCGCTTGTAGAAAAGGGTGCAGCCTATCTTATAGAAGGAGATGCCGCAAAATACACGCCGGTTGAGGTAAAAAGATTTACGGCAAACACGATTGCGGAGCTTCAGGAAAAGGCGGCTTACTTAGAGAAACATGCGCCACAAAAAGCGTATTTTTCAGACGGATACATAACGGTTTTAGGCTCAAGAAATATCCGGAACAAAATCCGCGAGATGATAGAAAAAACTGAACTGCGGCTGTATATCTTAGCCCCGGGCGAAATTATCAGCGAATTTGACGAGCCGCTCAGGCAGCTTGTTGCCGCCAAAAAGAAGGTGGTAATTCTAACAGACAGCTACAAGCTTGACGGCGCAAAGATTTACGGGACAAAACCCGAAAAAGGGCAGCTTAGGCTTATTACAGACTCGGCTTATGTTCTGACCGGCTGTCTTACAGGAGATGAGCACGATACATGCCTTTATTCAGGGCAGAAAAATCTTATTGAAGTTATGAAAGAAGCACTCAAAAATAAAATTATTCTTTTGGAGGATAAAAAATGAAAATCGGTATTTTAGGTTATGGAAACCTCGGAAAAGGCGTAGAATGCGCCGTCAAAAACAACCCGGACATGGAGCTCGCATGTGTTTTTACACGCCGCGATCCGTCTACACTAAAACTGCTTACAGCCGGTGTTCCAGTTTATAGCGTTGCTGATGTAGAAAAACACAAAAACGATGTTGATGTTCTTGTAATTTGCGGCGGAAGTGCTACAGACCTTCCAAAACAGACACCAGAATATGCAAAATACTTCAACGTAATTGACAGCTTTGACACTCACGCAAAGATTCCAGAACATTTTGCTAACGTAGATAAAGCCGCAAAAGACAACAGACATATCGCATTGATAAGCTGCGGCTGGGATCCGGGCATGTTCAGCCTTTTGCGCCTGTACGGCAACTGCATTCTGCCGGACGGCCATGACTACACTTTCTGGGGAAAAGGCGTTTCACAGGGTCACTCTGATGCTATCCGCCGCATTGAAGGCGTAAAAGACGGAAAACAGTACACAATTCCGGTTCAGTCTGCATTGGAAGCTGTACGCGCCGGCAAAAATCCGGAACTTACGACACGCCAGAAGCACACACGCGAATGTTTTGTTGTAGCCGAAGAAGGCGCAGACAAAGCCCGTATTGAAAAAGAAATCAAAGAAATGCCCAACTATTTTGCTGACTACGACACAACGGTGCATTTCATCAGCGAGGAAGAGCTTAAAAAGAACCATGCAGGCATTCCGCATGGTGGCTTTGTATTCCGTTCTGGCAAAACCGGCTGGGATAAAGAATACAACAACGTAATTGAATACAGCCTTAAGCTTGATTCTAATCCGGCTTTTACTTCAAGTGTTCTTGCCGCTTATGCGCGCGCAATTTTCCGCATGAACAAAGAAGGCCAGACAGGCTGCAAGACTGTGTTTGACGTAGCTCCGGCTTATCTTTCTCCGTTGAGTGGCGAAGAAATCCGCGCACATCTGCTGTAGAAGCATGTCACCCCGAACTTGTTTCGGGGTCTGCGAGCAGATGCTGAAACAAGTTCAGCATGACGGATTAGTGAAGGAGACGAAATGAATTCATTTGTAGAATCAGTTAATTTTTTTGAAGGCAATAACCCGGAAAAAATCGCATCGGAATACGGTACGCCGCTTTACGTTTATAACGAAAAGATTCTCCGCGACCGTATGCACAAAGTAAGCCAGGTTATAACCAAATACCCTTATACGGCAAACTATTCGGTAAAGGCAAACACGAATATTCACATTCTCAAGCTTGCATTGGAAGAAGGCATAAACTGTGACGCGATGAGCACCGGCGAAATCGAAATGCTTTTTAAGGCTGGTTTCCCAAAAGACCGCATTTTCTTTATTCCGAATAATGTTGACGCTTCAGAATTGATTTATGCACTAAAACATGGAATTATGACAAGCTTAGACAGCCTTGCCCAGCTTGAGCTTTTTGGCGAATGTTGCAGCGACCTTAAGCTTTCTGACGACAAACGCCAGTGTGCGGTGCGCATTAATCCGGGCGTTGGTGCAGGTCATTGTGAGAAAGTCGTTACAGGCGGAAAAAAGACCAAATTCGGCATTGCAGAAGAAGATATTCCGCAAATTTTCGAGATTGCCGCAAAATACAACATTACAATTGCAGGCATAAACCAGCATATCGGTTCCGGCTTTATGAGCCCCGAACCATATCTTGAAGCCGTCAAGAACTTTTTGCAGATTGCGCTTCAGTTTAAAGACCTTAAGTTTATAGACTTTGGCGGCGGCTACGGCATTCCGTATCACAAATTGGACGACGAAAAAGAATATCCAATGGAAGATTTCAAGAAACGCCTTGAGCCTATTCTCGATGATTTTGTTTCAAAATACGGAAGCGCGCCTATGTTCAAGTCTGAACCGGGACGCTACTGCGTTGCAGAAGGTTCTGTAATTCTTGGGCGAGTTCACGCGACAAAGCAGAACAACGGGCACTTATACGCAGGCACAGATGTCGGAATGAATGTGCTTGTGCGCCCAAGTATGTATGACAGCTGGCACGATGTTGAGGTTATCCGCGACGGCAAAGTTGTTGCCCGCGACAATCTTGTTGAGCAGAATCTTGTAGGCAACATCTGCGAATCTGGCGATATTCTTGCAAAAGAGCGTAAACTGCCAAAAATGCAGCGCGGCGATCTTGCCTGCATTCTTGACACCGGCGCTTACGGCTGGAGCATGTGTTCAACCTACAACAGCCGCCCGAGAGCCGCAGAAGTCTTAATCACAAAAGACGGAAAAGTAAAACAAATCCGCCGCCGCGAAACGATTAACGACTTAATGCGCTTGTTCTAAGCATTCTGCCGGACTGTCACATGCCAAGCCATGAGGCAGTCCGCTGGAAGAATGCCGGCTTAGATGCTACCTGCACCATAAACGGCATTCAGTATGTATGCTTGCACGACTGGGACAGCTTGATTTAGGCTATTGCCATACTCCTCGCATAATAAAATAAAAATACCGTTTTTGAGTGTTAAATACTCTGCGCATTATTGCATAATATTTATTATTTTACCATGCGCACTACTGGAATATTTAAATAAAAATACTCTGCGTACTGTTGATTTCCTTCAAAAACGACTGTAGAATAATTATATGGAATTAAAGCGGAAAATATACGATAAATTCCTCAATTGGAAAAATGAGATTGCCGGACAAAAAGCACTGCTCATTGAGGGCGCAAGGCGTATCGGAAAATCAACAATTGTCGAAGCTTTTGCAAAAAAAGAGTATGAATCTTACATTCTGATTGATTTTAACAAGGCCTCAAAAAAAGTTCGGGATAATTTTGAGAACATAAACAATCTGGATTTGTTTTTTCAGACACTTTCGCTTGAGTACAATACAAAACTCTATCCTCGAAAATCTATTATTATTTTTGACGAAATTCAAAAGTTCCCGCGTGCAAGAGAAGCAATAAAATACCTTGTACAAGACGGTCGCTATGATTACATGGAAACAGGTTCCCTGATTTCTATCCGAGAGAATGTTGAGGACATAACAATTCCGTCAGAGGAACGAAAAATCAAAATGTATCCTCTTGATTTTGAAGAATTTGCCATTGCTCTGGGAAAAGAAGTTTTGCTTGATTATATAAAAGAATGCTTTATCGAACAGAAACCATTGGAACAAAAATATCATGCGGAAGCAATGCATCTTTTCCGTGAGTATATGCTTATTGGCGGTATGCCTCAGAGTGTGGTTGCCTATATTGAATCTCATGGGTATTTTGAAAAAAGCGACATTGAAAAACGCGACATCCTTGACTTATACCGTGATGACATAAAGAAAGCGGCAAAACGCTATAATTCCAAAGTCTCTGCAATTTTTGAAAACATTCCAGCATTTCTTTCAACACATGAAAAGAAAATTGTACTGAGTGAAATTGACAGTAACGGAGTTTTTTCAAGATATGACGAACCGCTTTTCTGGCTTGACGATTCTATGATTTGTAATCTGTGTTACCGCTGCAATGATCCGTGCGTAGGCTTTGCACTCAACAAAAATGAATCTGCCGTAAAATGTTATATGGGAGACACAGGACTTTTAGTAAGCCTTGCATTCAGTGAGAATGAAATTTCCAGTCAGCAGCTTTACCGCTCAATTATGAACGGAAAGATTTCACTAAACGAAGGAATGCTGTATGAAAACACTATCGCTCAGATGCTGACGGCTTTGGGGCGCAAATTATATTTTTACACACAATACAATCCTGAAAAGCACCGTAATGATATAGAGATAGATTTTCTTTTGTCTAATGAAAGCAAAACCAATTTTAAGATTCATCCGATGGAAGTAAAATCTGCAAAAAATTATACGACAAGTTCTTTAATTGCCTTTAAGGAAAAATTCGGCAAAAAAGTTGAGAAATCATATATCGTGCATCCTAAATCTTTTTCAATTGAGGGTGAAACAATAAAGCTTCCGCCGTATATGCTCTGGTGTTTGTAAAAAGCGGAGCTTCACAAAAGGAACTCCGCTTTACTGTTACTGATTTAACTATTTCTGCTTAATCACGACATCGTCGATGTAGATGTCGCCTTTTTGGTCGTTTTTTTCATGCCAGAAATCAAAAAGGACGCAGTCTAAGCGGTTCCAGTCAAATTTGCCCTGGGGATTAAACCATTTGTTTGCTTTATTCGAGTATGCACCGGTTTCTGCAAAATCTGAAACTGGAATTTGAACGGTTACCCATTCACCAGTCTTATAGTCGGAAGCTTTTACTGTGTATGTATTTTGCCAAGGCGGCAGTTCTGCCCCCTCATCTGTATCTAAAAGTTGCACTTCAATTATTTGATTTTCGTCTGCAAATTTTACGGAAAAACTTATGCATAAAGAATCTCTGTTTGCAATAAAATTTGAGATAATCTTTTTTGGTGGAAAGAATACTATCCCACCGCATTGACCTTTACCGCTATATGTTGCCTTCATGCAGTAACCATGCGAATCACTTTCATTAACTGTTTTTACATTTCCAAATGGAGGATTAAAACTTGCGAATTTTCCGCCAATTCCATCATAAACAATATATGGTTTTTGAGGAAAACTGTTCAAAGAAGTTTTTGCTACAGCATCTTCAGATGGCATAGAAAAACCATAGGATTCTACAACAGCTTTATTTATATCATCAGGGAAATAATACCCACCTTCTTCTTTTCCTGTACTGCTGAAATCAAGGAATCCGCAACCATAATCAAGTCCCCAGACACAGTAAGGGATATTGTATTCTTTTAATGCATTTGTTACAGCCTGGTTCCATGCTGTCCGGTCAGACAGGTTTGTTGTAAGGTTTGAACCTATTTCGCCGACGAAAAGTCTGACATTATTCTTTTTTGCCCAGTCTGCAGCTTTTTTTATTCTGGCGTTTAAGTATTTTACAGTGCCTATTTGATAGTAATTATTATACATGTCTAAAAGCCATGAATTATTCGATGCAGATTTTGTAAGTTTTGGCATTCTTGACTTGTCGTATGGAAATGGTATTCCATCTGTTTTTGCAAAGCCTTCACCAATCCATGTTGCTCCCTGATGAGTAAAAAGCATAGGCTCATAAAAATGGAATGTGTAAATTAAATTGGAATCTTTATAAGGCTTTAATTTTACAAGATCGTCAAGATCAGAATAATTTTGTGGTGAAACAATGATTGCATGCTTTGTATCATATTTTCTGATAAGGTCAATCATTCTCTGCTGAATTTTGTTCCAGTCAGTTCCGGTTCTAAAACCAGGCTCATTTTGAATCTCATAAATTATGTAATCGCTTCTGTCTTTATAGCGTGGTGCAATCTGTGTCCATAGGCTCGTCAGATGTTCTTCAAGCGCCTTTGGTTTAGTTGTATCCCAACGAGTTCCGAATGAATGATTGTCTATAATAAGATAAATCTGATATTTTTCTGACCAATCGCAAACTTCATCAAGCTTTTGTAAAAGTGCTTCTTTAATCTTACCTGTATCTTCTGGTTCCATTTGATAATCAAAGCAGATTGCCAGTCTTATTACATCAATGCCCATTGTTTTCATACAGGCAAAGTCTGCTTCGTCATATCTATACATGTCAGGCAGTTTATCTTTTTGATGATCCCAAGTTGTAAAATAATCAAGCAAGTTTACACCTTTAGTAAAAGGCAGTTCTGTGCTCTGGCTGAATATTGAAGCCGTTAAAAAAAGGAGGGCTGCAATTACTAAAAGCTTTTTACCCCCCCCGTTTCTGTACATAATATCCTTCATATTTCCTCCTAAAGTGTTGAGATTCCGAAACAAGTTCGGAAAGCCAAAGTTTCCGAACAGGTCTATTGTACCATGCATCGGACAAATCACCAAACAAAACTTATATTGCCCAAAAAAAGGGCATTAAAGTATATGTGCTTTTAAGAAAGCCTTGTATTCTGCGTCTGTTTCGGTTTTTGGCACAGAGCCGTTTGGCGTAAACTCCATTTCGCATTTTGAAGAAGCTTCGTAAGGCTTCCACTCAGGCATGGCAGAACCGTCTGCGTCTTTGCCGTTCGGGTTGCCGGTTTTGATGAAATTTGCCCAATAATTGCACATCTGGCGTGCCAAATCGTAATGGCGGCCGACAAATGGACGCCAGCATTTTGCGAGCGTCTCAAAAAAGAACCACAAATCAACAGAATGAAAAGTGCCCGGGTTGTCTTCGCCCGGAATATCCGGGTTAAAGCGGTAATAATAGAAATTATTCTTGCTGCCGCTTGCTTTGCGTGCTTCAAAAACCTTTTTGATGGTAAGCTCAAGTCCGCTTATTTCGGCGTATCTCTGCTTGTCGCCTATAATGTGTGCGCCAAACGGCCCGAATGGAAACTCCGGAGCTTTGCCTGTGTCCACTTTTGCCTGCGGAAAAGCAAGAAACTGCTTTGCGTCTTTTCCGAAAATCTGTTCAGCTTTTTTTTCAAGTTCTGCTTCGTCTTCAGCCGGAATAAAATTCAAGAATTCATCAGCCGTATTGCCTGAAATAATCGGAATATCAAGACAGTCACCGCTTAAAAGCTTTTCAGTCGGAGAAGCTGTACAGAATTTTCCGTCTACAACCGTAAACATTCTTGGGTGTGTTGTTACAAACTCATCGTATTTTGCAAGAAGTTTGTCCGCCGGTATTTGCCGGGCTTCGTCCAAAGATTTTACGCCCAAAAATTCAAAGAATTCTGTGCCCCACTTTTCTGCATCTTTCAGGTACATCGGAAAGGCAATGCCCATTCTTTCATAAGGGCTTGAAATCATGCCGCTGATAATAACAGCACCCTTTATAAGCCCTTTGTTCTTTTCGGTTGTAATCTGATGCATTACGCTGCCTGCGCCGGCAGACTGACCCGCGATAGTTATTTTTTCGCAGTCGCCGCCAAATGCACCAATGTTTTCGTAGACCCACTTTAAGCCGGCGCGCTGGTCAAGCAGCCCGAAATTTGTCGGCTCTTCGGGCGATTCTTTTGTAAGTTCCGGGTGCGCCAAAAACCCGAAAATGTTAAGCCTGTAATTAACAGTAACAACTACAATTCCGCGCCGGGCAAGCCGCTCGCCGTCAAATTCCATTTCGGCAGGGTAACCCCATTGAAAGCCGCCGCCAAAATACCAGACTAAAACAGGCAGCTTTTCATCAGCTTTTTTTGCAGGCGTCCAGACATTCAGATAAAGATTGTCCTCGCCCATGTCAATCTGCGGGTCAACGTGCCACTCACGGCAGTAAATGTCAGTGCCAAGCCCCGGAGTGTTCTGCACAGAAATTGGAGCAAACTTATAACATTCTTTGACGCCTTCCCATTTTTGGCATGGCTGGGGCGCGCGCCAGCGGTTTTTTCCTACAGGCGGCGCAGCAAACGGAATGCCTTTAAACGATGTAATCCGCGGGTCTGCCGCCGGCAAGCCGCGCACTTTTCCGTATTTAGTCTGAACTTCTCTTAACATGAACAACCTCTCTGCAAAAACTGCTAATTAAACGATTAACTAAATATTAACTTTGTTTTTGCAAAAAAGCAAATGAAGTTTCAGCTTAATTTTCAACCTAAAATGGAAAGGGTGCAGGCGAATTTTGAAGCATAAAAAAAGGCAGTGCCCGGAAAGACACTGCCTTAAAGACATCCATAAATAGCTCATGCAAGTTTAAGCTGTTTTAAGCAATTTTTTTGAATTTGCTGCTCTCGCATGGCTCTGCTTCTTCATGACCTTTAATCTCAATTTCAATGTTTTGAACTTGCACAATCTCTTCAACCCTGCACGAAAACAAAGTTGAAAGCACTAAAAGGTTGTCTATCGAAGGAATGTTTTTTCCCTGCTCCCAGGCATAAATCGCCTGCGGATATTCAAAACCGAAAATATTCTGTAAATCATGAACAGAAAATCCGCTCGATTTTCTAAGAAACTTTATTTTTGAGCCTGTGGCTTCTAAATCAACAACTGGTTTTAAAAATACTCTGCTATTCTCCATAATTCTAATCTCCTGCCTGCTAAAAATTCCTTAAATGCTCTTTCAAATGACTTAATAATACGTGAAAAAAGCATAATGCCAATAAATCTATCAATCTGTTTATCTGCAATATTATCATGCCAGATATGGTGAGCGCCCACTGTTCCACGAACAGAAGCTGCGGCTGTAACTGCATAGGTTGTAGAAAGTGCTGAATTGCCTGTGTACAAACCTGCAATATTAACATTTGAAGAATTAGTAAGACGTGTGAACATGTGAGTTCTCCTTCCAAAGATAAATAGATACCTACGGCATCTAGATTTTTGCGGCATAGTTTAGAACTATGAACGCGATGCGGCCGCAACGCAGCCGACTTTATTATTTGTCTATACAGTATACTGAAATCAAATAAAATAGTCATTAAACTTATAGTTTAAAAACGAAAGAATTTTCAAGAAAAAACGGAAAAAATTGCAACGTGTAGCATTTTTTGCGACACCTCATGGTTTATAATTTAAATCAAAACTGGAAAATCATGTTAAAATCTAAGGCAAGAGGATTTTATGAATTTATTCAAAATTGCATTCAAGGTAGTAAGAGACAATTCAAAGATTATCTACAAGGGCTTTGGTTTCAAGCACTTAAGTGATGGAACTCAGTATTATGTTCATCCTGATAATCAGTCTTATAAAGGCACAACTACTTTGTGTCAGCCGATTGGAGAAGCAATCATACTCTTTAGCAGTATGCTTTCTGCGATTATCAATGCTGATAAAGAAAAACCATTTGGTGATTATTGGGTGAGTCCGAATAAGGATGAGTATCTCCTTGAAATAAATATTCCAGATGAGTATAGAGAGAATAAGGTTCTTGAGCCGGAAATCTATTCATACAAGGCATACCTCAAAGGCGAAAAGATTGTTGTTGCTGCTTATGACAAAAAAGGAAAACTTCTGAAAGGAGATATGGAGCATCTTCATCTTTTGTATAAGCTGCTCCCAACTTTCTGTATTCTTACAGCTCGGGAAATGGAGCGGGTAAACCAATACCGCGACATAATGGAAAAGTTTATTGATTCTCCTGAACCTGATACTTTCGTGAATCTTAACGAAGACCTTTATCAGATGCACAAGATGGATGATTATAATCTTACATATGATGAAGTTCCTTCTATTAATAAAGATGAATTTACTAGTTTCTCTTCTACATATGAAACTATCCGCGAAAATAAACTTGCTCTGAAGAAGAATGATGCAGTGGATGTTACTAAATTTGATGCATCGGAATTCACAGATGAACAGAAGACTTTGATTTCTACATTAACAGAAGAGTTTGTTATTCCAAATAAACTGCTCCCTGTCTGTAATGCTATTCAAAGTGGAGATGTACGCGCAACACTTTTCCATGGACCTGCAGGAACCGGTAAGACAATCAGCTGTAAGCTTGTGTGTCAGGCAATAGGTCTTCCAATCATGGAAACAATCAACTGCACAGAAAATCTTGATGAATTCGTTCTTGGAAAGTTTATTCCACAGGATGACAAAATCATCTTTAAGGAAAGCTATGTTACAAAGGCAATCCGCGAGGGTGGAGCCGTCGTATTTGAAGAAATCAACTTTGCTAAACCTCAGTATCTTGCGTTCTTGAATTCCCTTCTTGATGATAACGGATTTGTCCGCCTGGATAATGGTGAAGTTGTCCGCCGTCATAAGAACTTCCGCTTTTTTGCAACGATGAACCTCGGCTATTTTGGTACCAAGGAATTGAATCAGGCTTTGTATAACCGATTCAATGCAATCATCGAAATTGCGGCTTTGAGCGATGAATCAATTGAGCGAATGCTTGTAGCCCGAGTTCCAGAATGTAAGCCGGTTGTGAAGAAAATCATTGGAGTTTACCACAAGCTTCAGAAAAAGATTGAAGCCGAAGAACTTGATGTTGTTATATCTCCTCGTAACCTTGAAAACTGGGCACGCCTTGCAAAATACGAAGGCTATATGACTGCTGCAGAGAAGGCAATTATACCAGTTGCAAAATGCGATCGCGTTCTTGAGGAAGCAATCCGTGGAATCCTTATGGTTTATAAGTGGTAGGGAGCGGCACTGCGTAGCAGTGTAAAAACAGTCCGGTGGACTGTTTTTAGCGAGTCTCCAAGCAGCTGTGCTGCGAAGGCGGTGTTTATGAAATTGTATATTTTGAGATGGAACCCAAACATTTCAAGCTGGACTTATGACAGACACGAATACTTACTCAAAAATATCCTGGATAATGACTTCGATGGAATGAACTGGAGTATTTATGATTTTGAGAATCTCGAAGAAGGTGATTACTGGATATTGCAGCAGGTTGGAACTGATAATGATGGAATAGCCGGTTTTGGAACATTCACAGGCGATCCATATACCAGTGCAAGCTGGAAACGAAAAGATGGAACAAATCTGTTTTATGCTGACTTATATTTTGATTGTATAATTGACCGCCGTAAAACAGATTTTCTTTCTGCTGCAGAACTTGAAAAAGATTTTCCTGAGATTGAATGGCATAAAGGACACAGTGGCGTTTTAATTGAAGATGCGGCCGTTGTTGAGAAACTGATTCTTACTATAGTGAAGAAAGTGTGTCCTATTAGAAAACCGAATACTTTGATTGCTTATGAACAGGAAGAAGAAAACCAGATGATTGAAAACCTTGGGGATTATATCAGGGATTTGTGTCCGGTTTTTAAGAAGCGGGTTATTGAATCAAATAAACTTACATATCGTGATTTCAAAGAAGGCGAGGTCGTTGAAGAAGACTTTATCGACTTTGAGTTTGATGAGAAACTTGCAGAATCTCTTTCTGAAAATGTTTCAGATGAGGATTTAATCAGGGTATTAAAGCCAATAGCATAGGAAAAATAGTGGAACCAATTACTGCTGAAGACGACATTTTCAAAGCTATTCTCGATAAATTCCAGACGGAACGTAACCGTTCTGTAGAAGAATCTTTTGCGCGTGCTTTTGCTGAAAGTGATGATGTCCGCCTGTTTTTTATAAATGAGGATAAGGCTTACACCGACGGTAAAAACATTGTTGTTGATCCTGCTTTTCATGATATATATAAAGACGCAGAATGTCTGGATAAGACCGAAAAGGCTTTGGGCTGGCCGGCTCTTGTTTCAGCTTCTCCATGGAATGCCCTTAAGATGGTTTGTCGTGGTCTTACACTGCATGAATGTCTACATCTTTTATATTCAAACTTTCCGGGTAATCAGTATAAAGACCCGGATTTTTTTGAGACAAAAGGTCAAACTCATAAAAACGAACTCAAGACAATCGCCAATATCTCAAACATAATCGAAGATGCTTACATCGAAGCTGTTGGTGCTTCCGTTTATGACAATATTGAAATCTATCTGATGTTCAATCGTATAGCACCTGCTTTCTCAAAGAAGGAAGTAGAGAGTACTGCTGAAGAAAGATTCAAAATTGAGAAATCGGAAGATATCAAAGATTTTACTCCTCCAGATGATACAGAATCGGAAGAACAAGAACTGACAGAAGAACAGAAAAAACTATTGGAAGAGTTTGAGCATTTTATTGAAATGCAGAAAAAGGTTCAGAACCTTATCGATTATCTTGATTACATGGCGGGCTTCCTTTTGTATCCGATGTTCAAACATGAAGAACCATCTGCTGAAATTGCAGATTATGTTGAGAAGACCAAACAGCTCTTCCTCGACGGTTCAATTCAGGATAATCCGGATGACCGCTATAAATATTCAAAGCAGATTTTTGAAATCATCAAGCCTCTTATTCCAAAGGATGATGAGGCAGAACTAGGCGAATCTCTTCTTCCGGGAACTGTTGCCGGTCAGGGCACTCATGGTGGATTCAAAAACTCTATTGGTGGAAAGGAAAGAAAAGGAAGATCTCAGACTGTTACAACACGACTTTTTACAAATATAGATGGTACAAAAAAAGCAGAGCCTAATACTGGGGTGCCTGAACTTATTAATGCTGTCAAAGGTTTTGAAAAAGACGAAAAAGTGGCTGATGATATCACCAGTTATCAAGGTTATAAAGTAGAACATTCTGGAAACAGCGTAGGCGCTTCTGCGGTTCACAAGGATATAAAAATTAATGAGAATCATCCAAAGATAAATCTGAATCTACGAAAGGCATATCAGAATATTTATAATCATTATCACTTAAATATCAATTCTTATAATTCACGCTTTTTGCAGTTGCTAAGAGCCCAGGTTCCTGTAAAAGAAAACAAATATCTTTTCGGAGCAGGAATTGATTCCAAGATGATGGGTGACATGAAAAGGCGAATCTGGTTTCGCAATACCCGTGGAAATGAAATACCTGATATGTCAGTTTTGCTTTTGATAGATGGCTCTGGTTCGATGAGTGGAGAACGCCGGAACAGTGCTATGATTTCGAGTGTTATTCTACATGAGGTTTTGAAAAAGCAGGGGATACAGCACGCAATTGTTGAGCATCGAGGTCATTTTGATGACCCTGAAATTGATGTAAATATTCTTGTAGACTTTAATGCGAAGGAAGAAGAAAAGCTGAACATCATGCAGCTTGATGCTGATAGTGACAACCGCGATGGACTGGCTCTTTATTGGGCTGAAAAATACATCAATCAGAAAACTTTCTGTGACAATAAGCTGATTATCGTTCTTTCTGACGGTCAGCCTGCCCATGACTATGATGATTATTATGGAGCAGTGGCAAATAAAGATACCGCAAATGCAGCAAAGAAAATCATAAACAGGGGAACCAATATTATTGCGGTTGCGCTTGATGATGAATGTGGTGATGATGATGAGTATTCAACATACAATGATTTAAAAGAAATCTATCCGCATCTTGTTCAGTGTACGGATTTGAAACGACTCACTGGTCAGATTTTGAATATTGTTTCAAGACAGTTGTTGTAGGAGGAATATAATGAGTGCGTTCATACTTTATATGCAATCAGCTCCAACGGAAGAGCTTATTGAAAGACTTATAGATGGAGACAAAGACAAAAGCCATATCGCATTGCCACAACTTGGCAATGAAAGCTTAGAACAAAATGATTTAATAATCGTTATGGAAAACGTGAAAAATAATCCGTTGTTGGTTGCAATAGGAAAAGCTGTTTCTGATTATGAAGTCAGTGAGTATGGTAAAACAGTGAATATCCATTTTGATTTTATTATAGGAGAACATAAGGATTTTACACAGTTCAGTTGTTTGCTTAAAGAAGAAGGTTTCGATTTAGATAAAACAAATGAAGATATAATTCAATTGCCGGTTGAACTTACAGAGAAATTGATAAAGAGATTCGCCGTAGTGTATATGGCTTGTTCGCATCCTCATTCAAGTTTTGCATTCAATCCAAAACAAGATAAAAAACAGCTTCTTTGTGATTATCTGAATGAGTTTTGCCCTGAATTCAGAAAAGAAGTAATCAAACGTTTCCCTTTAGAATACAAAAATTATAAGCAGGGAGAAGTCATCGACAGGGAGCTTATAGATCTTACTTACGACAAATCGGTTACGAAGTTTCCTGATTTAGTTTTGGACTGGAATCTCTTGTTTGATATTGTAAGACCTAGGGCATAAAAAGAAGAATCTTTGTGTAAACAAAAGACAGTCTGTCAGTCTATAAGTAGAATCTACAGAAAATGCCCTTTATGTGCATTTATAGTGTATAATGCTTTTATACTTTTTCTAAATAACGGTGGCTTTACATGTTTCAGAAGAAAATAATCGAAAAATATCTTTCAAGAATTGACCGGGAATTATTGGCTAAAAAGTATGCGCAATTCTGCTCTATATTTGCAAACAAAGAAAAGCAGGAAAACATAAGAAACTCAAAAGAAGAGCAGTATCAGGAAGGCTTTATCCGCGACCTTTTCTGCTCTGTTCTTGGCTACACAATAAATCCAGAAGCAAACTACAACATTCTCACCGAGCTGAAAAACGAAACAAGAAATAAAAACAATGCCCGTAAAGCTGACGGCGCAATTGTCATAGACGGAACAACAAAAGCCGTAATTGAGCTGAAAGGCACAAACACACAGAATTTAGACGACGTTGCAAAACAGGCTTTTGACTACAAAAGCCACCACGAAAACTGCAACTACGTTATCGTATCTAATTTTGAGCGGCTTCGCCTGTATGTTGAAGTTCAGTCAGATTTTGAAGAATTCAACCTTTTCAGTCTTTCAAAAGAACGCTTTGACCAGCTCTATCTGCTTCTTGCCCTGACGCAAATAAGCACCGATATTCCGCTAAAACTTAAGCACGAAACTTTAAGCGAAGAAAAAGAGATAACCAACAATTTCTATGCCGACTATTCAACTTTTAAGCGTGCCTTGTTTGAAGATTTGTGCGAAAACAACCCTGACACAGACAAACTCACGCTTTTCAAAAAGACCCAGAAACTGCTTGACCGCATTCTTTTTATTCTTTTTTGCGAAGACAAAAATCTTCTGCCAGCAAATTCAACCATCGGAATTATCAACGACTATAAGAAACTCAAAGAGCTTGGCTATTATCAGCCGCTGTACAATGTTTTCAAGACCTTCTTTGACAGAATAGACAAAGGATTCAAGCACGAAACCGACAATTCAAAGAATATCTTTGCCTACAACGGCGGACTTTTCAAGCCTGATGAAATTCTCGACAGCGTAAAAGTCGGCGACGATGTTCTTTATATTCATTCCCAAAGATTGGCAAACTACGACTTTGAAAGCCAAATCAGCGTAGACATTTTGGGGCGCATTTTTGAAAACTCATTGACCGAAATTGAAGAAGTCCAGAACGAAATAGAAAACGAAAAGAACGGAATCAAGACCGAAAACACCAATATCGGCAAGCGCAAGAAAGACGGCGTTTTTTACACCCCCGAATACATTACCCATTATATTGTAGAAAACACCATCGGAACTCTGTGCGAAAAGAAACGTGCTGAACTTAAAATCAATGACGACGAATATTCGATTATTGAGCCTACCGGAATGACCGGAAAGAAAGGGAAAGCCGAGGCAGCAAGGCTTACTGAACTTGAAAATCGTCTGGAAGATTACCGGAAGTGGCTTTTGTCATTGAAAATTCTTGACCCTGCATGTGGAAGCGGTGCATTCTTGAACGCTGCCTTAAAAAAACTCCGTCAGGAACATACACTTGTTGACTACTATCATGGACGAATCCGCCAGAATGAGATGAACTTCAGCGAGATTGACAACGCGATTCTTGAGAACAACATTTACGGCGTTGACATCAACGAAGAAAGCGTTGAAATTGCCAAACTTTCGCTCTGGCTTTCTACCGCAAAAAAGAACCGCAAATTGAGCACACTCGCAAACAACATCAAATGCGGCAACAGCCTGATTGACGACCCACAAATTGCCGGCGAAAAAGCCTTTGACTGGAAAAAAGAATTCCCCGAAGTCTTTGAAAATGGCGGATTTGATGTAGTTATCGGAAATCCGCCGTATATACCGACAGAACAAATCCTAGAAACTGATAAACAATTCTATGAAAAAAAATATAAATCTGCTTTTGGAAGAATCAATATATATCCTATCTTCTACGAAAAAGGAATTAATTTATTAAAAGAAAATGGACTTTTAGGCTATATTACACCTTATACACTTCTAAAAAATCAATATTATATAGAAGCAAGAAAATTTATATTGAATTATACACAAATAAATAATCTTGTTGATTTTTCTGGTATAAAAGTTTTTGCAGACGCAACAGTAGATAGCATAATTCTTATATTGGAAAAAAAGCCTGTAAATAAATACATTTTCGTTTATACCTATAATATAAAAGACTTTTTAGCAAAAAAATACACAGAAAATGCAATTTCTATTGATGAAGTGAAAAATAATTCTGATTTGTCGTTTAGTAATATAGGACAGCTTATCGATTTAAATAAAATAAATAAAAATTGTCTTAGACTTGATGAAATTGTAAATTTCAAACAGGGAGTAATCCTATGTTTTTTGTCAAGAGCAAGTTAGATTAATTTTATCCCCAGCCCTCTTATTCACGCACCTAAAGCTTCTTCTGCAATTTTTGAAATCCGTCCATCTGATGGAATGAATTTTTTAGGTTCATAGCTCTGATTGTTT
>JAGAAX010000063.1 GCA_017614995.1 Spirochaetaceae bacterium | reverse complement strand
TTCAATTATTCTTCTTTCGTATATTCTTTGATACCCGTTTTCCTGTCTTATATTTAAGAATTTTCTCATTTCCCCACCCGGGAAAATTCTATCCTTTTTCTTAGATTTTAAAAAGTGTCTTAAGTTGATGATGTTAAGCGCGTTATCGCGCGGTTTTGAACCGTGCTCCGCAACCGAAAGCTTTTGTATATGAGCTCTTTTAGGCAAGCTTATTTCTTGCTGAAGCTTAAGCCGCTGCCGTCGGGCGCAGTATGAACTGCAATAACAGAACCCTCAAGATATGCGCCGCTAAGCAATGCACGTGCAAGCGGATTTTCAAGATAAGTCTGTACCGCACGCTTTAACGGACGCGCACCAAACTGCGGGTCATAGCCTGTATCAGCAATAAACTGAACGGCGTCTTCGCCAATTTCAAGCGTAATGCGCCTAGATTCAAGCCGCTTTGCTACAAGCTTCATCTGTTTTTCAACAATCTTGTTGATAAACGAGCGGTCAAGCTTGTTAAACATAATCGTCTCGTCAATGCGGTTCAAGAATTCCGGTCTGAACGTAGACTTAAGCATAGCGTCAATCTGCGGCTTAATCGCATCGCAAGATTCAGCATCAAGAATAAGCTGAGAACCCAGGTTACTCGTCATTATGATGATGGTGTTCTTGAAATCTACTACGCGGCCCTGGCTGTCTGTAAGTCTGCCGTCATCAAGCACCTGCAAAAGCACATTGAATACATCCGGGTGTGCCTTCTCAATCTCATCAAACAGAACAACACTGTACGGGCGCCGTCTTACAGCTTCTGTAAGCTGACCGCCCTCATCATAGCCCACGTATCCAGGTGGTGCACCAATGAGCCGTGAAACAGAGAACTTTTCCATGTACTCGCTCATATCAATTCTGGTAAGAGCTTTTTCATCGTCAAACAGAAAATCTGCAAGTGTTTTTGCAAGTTCAGTCTTACCAACGCCGGTCGGACCTATGAACAAAAAGCTTCCGAGCGGTCTGTTCTCGTCTGAAAGACCTGCGCGGTTTCGCCTGATTGCATCGGCAACGGCAGAAACTGCCTCATCCTGACCGATGACGCGCTCGTGCAGAATCTTCTCAAGGTCAAGATACTTCTGCATTTCGCTCGACATCATCTTGCTTACAGGTATGCCTGTCCAGACTGAAATTACCTGTGCAATGTCTTCTTCAGAAACTTCCTGCCGTAAGAGCGGACGGGCCGCGCCGTTCTGCTCGGTTTCTGCCTTTGCTTTTTCAACTTTAGAGGTCAATTCCTCAAGCTTTCTTGTTGCTTCCGGAATTTTGCCGTATTTGATTTCAGCGGCTTTATCAAGGTTGCCTTCGCGCGTGTACTTTGTCTCTTCAATGCGCATCTGCTCAAGACTTTCCTTAAGCTGCCTTATTTCGTCAATGCTTGACTTTTCGTTCTGCCACTGAAGTTTCATCGCATCGCGCTTTGTATTCAGCTCTGAAAGTTCTTTCTCAAGCTTTGAAAGCCGCTCTTTTGAAGCCTCATCGTCTTCTTTTGAAAGAGCCTGCTTTTCAATTGTAAGCTGAAGAATACGCCGCTCAACTTGGTCAAGCTCAGTCGGCTGGCTTTCAATTTCAATTTTAAGGCGGCTTGCGGCTTCATCCACAAGGTCAATCGCCTTGTCCGGCAAAAAGCGGCTTGTAATATAGCGGTTGCTCAAAGTGGCGGCGGCTACAAGCGCCTCGTCTTTGATGCGCACGCCATGATGAATCTCGTATTTTTCCTGAAGACCGCGCAAAATTGCGATTGTGTCTTCGACAGTCGGTTCGGCGCAGTAAACCTGCTGAAAACGGCGTTCAAGCGCAGCGTCTTTTTCGATGTACTTGCGGTATTCGTCGAGTGTTGTAGCACCAATACAGCGGAGCTCGCCGCGTGCAAGCGCAGGCTTTAAAAGATTGCTTGCGTCCATTGCACCGCCGCCGCTTGCGCCTGCTCCAACCAGAGTATGAAGCTCATCAATAAAGAGAATGACGCCGCCCTCGGCTTTCTGCACTTCATTGATTACGGCTTTAAGGCGCTCCTCAAATTCGCCCTGAAATTTTGCGCCTGCAATAAGCGCGCCTAAATCAAGTGCAAGAAGCTTTTTGTTTTTAAGACTGTCCGGCACGTCGCCAGAAACAATGCGCCGCGCAAGACCTTCAACAATTGCGGTTTTGCCGACACCAGGTTCGCCAATCAGAACAGGGTTGTTCTTTGTGCGGCGGCTTAAAACCTGCATAACACGCCTTATCTCTTCGTCTCTGCCGATAACAGGATCGATTTTTTCCTGCTTGGCGAGTGCCGTAAGATTGCGGCAGTATTTGTCGAGGCTCTTCATCGTAGCATCTGGGTCTTGCGACGTAACATGGTCGCTGCCACGCACTTCTTTGAGCGCCGCTAAAATGTCCTCGCGGTTTACGCCGTTCTGACGGAGCAAATCGGCTGTTCTGTCGTCAGCGTTTGTAAGCGCAAGCAGAATGTGCTCAACCGAAAGATATTCGTCTTTAAGCTGAGCCGCTTCTTTTTCGGCTTTTGCAAGCACTTTTGCAGCTTCAGGCGATATTGAAATCTGCACGTTTCCATGCATTTTTGGAGTCTGAGAAACAAGCTCTTTTGCTTCTGTCTGAATTCGTTTTATAGGAACACCAATACGCTCGAAAAGGGGCGGAATGATGCCGTCTGCCTGTTCAAGTATTGCACTTAAAATATGTGCAGTACCGACCTCACTGTGATCTTCCTGCTGTGCAAGAATTGTCGCGCTGCGCAGGGCTTCCTGCGCTTTTATGGTATATTGTTCGTAATTCATGTACCTAAAATACGCACAAAATTTGGGAACGGCAAGAAAAAGTTGATTGTCAATCAGTAGAAAATGCTGTAAATTTACTTTAGGAATCCTATGAGTTTAAAGAAAGAACTGAAAATAAAGCGGCTTCGCAGAAAGGCTCTGCTGCCGAGAGTTATAGGCATTATTCTGGCTGACATTCTTTTGGCAAGCGGTGCTCTTTATTTTGGCACGCTTACCGTATTGAGCATGTTCGCCGACACTTTGGTGGAAAATTACAAAAGCTGCAACACTGTAGTTCAGATTGTCAACGCTTATAAGGCAGATGCCCAGTCTTTGTTTGAAAAAATAACTGAAATTGAGAAGCTCGACGAGTCCATAGCAAAAGTCTATCTTGTAGACGACGATTTTGAAATCATTAATTCATTTGACAATGCTGAAATTGAATTCAAAAAAGAGTTTCAGGTTTCTCAGGCTAAAAAAGACCTTGCCAAAAACGGCATTTTTAGAAACGAAATCGATGAATACGACGACGTGCTTATTGAGTTTGAAAAGTTGAGCTTGAATTCGCTTAATATCCATTCGCTGATGTTTAAAAAGAACGTGCTCGACAGTGCAATTAAATCCGCGGCTACGGCGGGCGGCTGGCTTGCTCTAAAGACTGAAACTGAAAATCTTAATGTTTGTATAAAAACACTTTATCCGGTTTATCCGGACAAATATAACATGCTTTGCCTGCTTTTAATAAGCATTGCCGCAGCAGTTTTAGCAACCGGCGTTTATGAGCTTAAAAAAATTGTAATCTATATTATTGAGCAGCGCAAAGTAAACAAGCTTGTCTTTACAGACACTGCAACCGGCGGAAACAACAAAGAGTATTTTATCAAACATTCCGCAAAGTACATAAAAAAGAACCCTGATTATGTTCTGATTCAGCTAAGGCTTGAAAAATACCGCAACTACTGCACCGCTTACGGCGTAAAAGAGGGCGAAGACCTTCTTGAAGATTTGTACAATGCTTTGTCAGGCGTCATTAAGCCGAAAGAAATTGTGGCGCATCTTGAGAAAGCTGATTTTGCCCTGCTTTTGTTTTCTGACACAGACGAAAACATCGAGGCAAGGGTAAATTCAATTTTAGACACGCTCGGCGGCGCAAGAGAAAATCAGCATCTGCTTTTTTCTGTGGGTATCTGCCGTGTTGAGACACGCCGCGACGATGTAGAAAATCTTTTAACTTCGTCAGGGCTTGCAATTACAAAGCGTTCCGAGTCGTCGAACAACATTGTCTGGTTTGATGCCTCTATGAAAGAAGAGCAGGTCTGGGAACGCCACATCGAAGACGACATGGACAAGGCTTTGGAGAACCGCGAGTTTACAGTCTATCTTCAGCCGAAGTATTCCACAAAAGAAGAAGTGCTCTCTGCCGCAGAAGCATTGGTCAGATGGATTCATCCGAGCTTGGGCTTTATAAACCCCGGCAAGTTTATTCCGATTTTTGAGCGCAACGGCTTTATTTTAAAGCTTGACGATTACATGCTTGACGAAGTTGCAAAGCAGCAGGCTAAATGGATGCAGGAAGGCAAGAAGCTTGTGCCGATTTCGGTCAATGTTTCGCGGGCGCATTTTGCGCGCTATGACCTTGCCGAGCACATCTGTTCAATCGTTGACACCTATAAAGTTCCGCATGAATATATTGAACTTGAACTTACAGAAAGTGCCTTCTTTGACGACAAATCTGCGCTGCTTGAAACTGTAAAGAAGCTTAAGAGTTTCGGCTTTAAAGTTTCAATGGACGATTTTGGCGCGGGCTATTCTTCGTTGAATTCGCTTAAAGAATTGCCGCTCGACATAATCAAGCTTGACGCCGAATTCTTTAGGGGCGTTGACGATTTGGAGCGTTCAAACCTCATCGTCGGCGATACAATCTCGCTTGCGAAAAAGCTCGGTATGCAGATTGTTGCCGAGGGCATTGAGACAAGAGAGCAGGTTGATTTTCTTGCCAAGCAGAACTGCGACTTGATTCAGGGCTTTTATTTTGCCAAGCCTCTGCCTATAAACGAATTTGAAGAGCGCGCTTACGGCAAAACCGAACCGCAGCAAGCTTAAACATGAAACTCTTTCAAAAAGACTTTGATTTTTATAAACAGGTATTTACTCTTGCGCTGCCAATTGCCTTGCAGAGCCTTATAAGCATAGGCGTCAACATGCTTGATACAATCATGGTGGGCAGCCTCGGCGAAAACGCGCTTTCCGCAACATCGCTTGCAAATTCGTTTATCACCATTTACCACATTTTCTGCATGGGGCTTGGCATGGGCGCGTCTGTGCTTGTCTCGCGCTATTACGGCATGAAGCTTTCTGGTCTAAAGACTGAAGAAGCCGCCGCTTCAAAAGCACTGAAACAGACTGTCTGTCTTATGCTCCGCATTACGCTGTTTCTGGCTCTTGTGTTTGCACTTTTGACGCTTGTAATGCCCGAAACTCTTATGAAAATGTACACAGACGATGCCGCGATAATAAAGCCCGGAAAAGTGTATTTCAAGTGGTCTGTGGCTACTTACTTTTTTTTAGGCACTTCGCTTGTTACAACGATTGTGCTTAGAAGTGTAGGGCAGGTGCGCTTTCCGCTTTATGTTTCAATCGGGGCGTTTTTCGTCAACCTGCTTGCAAACTACGCTTTCATCTTTGGAAAACTTGGCGCGCCCAGAATGGAAGTTGCCGGCGCGGCTTTGGGCACTTTGATTGCGCGGCTTTTTGAAGCCTCTTTTATTTTGGGCTATCTCTTCTTTAAAGACAAAAAAATCCGCTTTGGAATAAAAGACATTTTCTTAAAGACAGGCTCTTTGATTTCAGAATATATACGCATTTCAATTCCTGTGCTTGTAAGCGACGCGATACTTGCTATTGGCAACAATTCTGTTGCTATGGTTATAGGAAGGCTCGGCGCTGCTTTTGTTGCCGCAAACGCAATTACAAGCGTTACGCAGCAGCTTAGTACTGTAGTAATTCAGGGCGTAAGTCAGGCGGGCGCAATTGTAACAGGCCAGACGCTCGGCTCCGGGCAGCGGGAAAAGACAATGCGGCAGGGCTGGCTCTTTCTTGGGCTTGGCTTTGCGCTCGGCACAGTTTCGGCTTTGTTCATTATGTGCGCTTCCGGCTTTATTATCAGCAGATACAACGTAAGCGCAGAAACTGTAAGAATTGCGGAACAGCTTATGGCGGCAATAAGCTTTATCATAGTGTTTCATGCCACAAACAGCATTATGACAAAAGGCGTGCTGCGCGGCGGCGGCGACACAAAAATGCTTATGATAGCGGACAACTGCTTTTTGTGGGTTCTGTCGATTCCGCTTGGCATACTTGCAGGTTTTGTGTTCAAGTGGCCTGCGTTCTGGATTTATGTGTGCCTAAAATCTGACCAGATTGTAAAGACGCTCTGGTGCGTCTGCCGCCTTAAAAGCGAAAAGTGGATTAAGCGTATTTCAACCGGCAAAACTGAAAGCTAGATTTCCATTTTCATGCCGGAATACATCTGCTGAACTTTATCGCCAAGCTCTTCGCGGAGAATCTCGTAGGCTCTCTGTCCTGTACAGTGGCCTGTAATTACATGCTCTATGCCTGTGTCTGCAACACGCCGCGCAAATTGGCGCACTGCATCTTCCGGCAGACAGAACAAATGAAAGCCGCCGATGATTCCGTAAATTTTTTGATTTGGAAACGCGGCTGCTGTCTCTTTTATGATGTTGTCTGCTCCGCCATGCGAACAGCTATTAAAGATTACAAGCCCTTGTTCAGTCTCAAAGACAAGGCTCTGCTCGTGCTTAAAAGAGTCGGGCACAATTCTGCCGTTTTCTTTTATGTAAAGATGCGCCCGCTTTCCCTTTTCTTCTAGCCCCGGAGTGGTGTGTGGCAGAAGATAGACGCCGTCTTCAAGCTTATACTTGCCAGAAGCAAAAACGAGCCTGTCTGCAAATTTTTTGAGCCACCCGCGCCTGATTCCGATGTATTTGTTTATAAAGCCAAAATTGTGGTGGTAGCACGTTTCACCTGCTGTTTCGCGCAGCACAAACGGCGCGGTTTTGTTCAGCTTGAAAAAAGCCGCCATTCCGTTTGAATGGTCGTAATGCGCGTGCGACAGGACGGCAAAATCTACAGCCGGAATGTCAACGTCAAGCGATTCTGCATTTTTGGCGAACTTTGCCGAGCCGCCTGTGTCGAGCAGAAATTTTTTGCCGTTGTACTCAATGTAGATGCTCAAGCCCCATTCTTTTTTGAGGGTGTTCTTAGAAATATTGTCAATAAGCACTTTGATTTTCATAAAAAGCATTATAACGCACAAAAACTTCAAAAAAAATGGAAAAAAAGCAATTTTTTTGAAATTTTTTCTTGACCTTCCACCAAGTGGAAGCCTTAGAATCAAGCTATAAAGAGGTGCAATAAAACTGTATGAAGATTTATCAGGTTGAAGAGCTTGTCGGCATCACAAAGAAAAATATCCGCTTTTATGAGGATCAGGGGCTTTTGTGTCCAAGCAGAAATCCTGAAAACGACTACAGGGAATATTCGCTTGCAGACGTAAAGGTTCTGGAAAAAATCAAGCTGCTCCGCAAGCTTTCCGTTCCAATTGAAGAAATCAGACTTTTGCAAAGAGGGCAGTTGTCTTTTGCGCAGAGCATGACGCAGCAAATTGAACGGATTGAAAAAGAGCAGCAGAGCGCGGAAGTTATGAAAGGGCTTTGTGTCCGGCTTAGAGATGAGGCTGTGGACATAAACGCTCTTGATGCTTCACAATATCTGACGGAGATGGAGAAAATGGAACAGCAGGGAACAAAATTTAAAGACATTGAAAAAGAGGACATAAACCGCAAAAAGAAAACCGGCGCAATTGCCGCCGCCGCAATTTTCTGCGTGCTTATGCTTATGGTGCTGGGGCTTTTGGCTTATGGCGTTACAGGAGATTCCGCTCCTGTTCTGCCTATGCTTGTTCCCGGTATAATTATCTTAAGTCTGTTAATAGGAACAATTGTAGTTCTTGTTCAAAGAATAAAAGAAATTGATGGAGGCGAAGAATATGATGCTCGCAAGTATTGATTCAATTCCCGGAAAGGAATTTGAAGTTTTAGGAATGGCAAAAGGAACAATAGTTCAGTCTAAGAATTTTGGCCGCGATTTTATGGCAGGGCTAAAAACGCTTGTCGGCGGCGAAATTAAGGGCTACACCGAAATGCTCAACGAAGCCCGCCAGATTGCCACAAAGCGCATGGTTGACGAAGCTACAGCCCTCGGTGCAGACGCTATTATCGGCGTAAGATACGGCTCATCTGCCGTAATGCAGGGTGCAGCCGAAATTGTCGCCTACGGCACAGCCATTAAGTTCAAAAACTAATTCATGCAGGGCGCATATTCTGATGCTGCAAACCGCACAAAATATGCGCCCTAGTGAAACAAATTTTCTTTGTTGACTTTCAAGAAAAGCTATTGTACATTTGTGTTCCAAAAAATAAAAAAGGAAACAGAAAAAATGTCTAAGCAAAATATCTATGATAACGAAACTTTCTTTGAAGGTTATAAGACACTCCGCGAAAAAACTAATAGTGCAAACAATCTGTTTGAAAAGCCGGCGCTTTTTGCATTGCTTCCGGATTTGCATGATAAGTGCGTTCTTGATTTGGGCTGCGGTTACGGTGAGAATTGTCTGAAATATGCCGAGATGGGCGCGGGCAAAGTAATCGGCCTTGATATTTCAGAAAAGATGCTTGAAATTGCAAAGGCTGAAAATTCTAACCCGAAAATTGAATATAAAAACATGCCGATGGAAGATATTTCGCTTGAAAATCTGCTGCCGGCTGGCGGGAAGTTTGACCTTGTTGTCAGCTCGCTTGCCATTCATTATGTAGAAGATTACGCCGGTCTTGTAAAAAAGATTTATGCGCTTTTGAAAGACGGCGGGTATTTCATTTTCTCACAGGAAAGCCCGATTAATACGTGTTTTACCACCGGCAGCCGCTGGACTGTGGACGAGAACGGCAATAAGCTTTATGCAAATTTGTCAAATTACAGCGTAGACGGAAAGCGCGAGTCAAAATGGTTTGTAGAGGGCATTGAAAAGTATCACCGTACTTTTTCTACGGTCATCAACACGCTTATAGACAATAACTTTAAGCTTGAAAAGCTGGTTGAGCCGTACCCCACCGACGAAATGGTGAAAGCAAATCCTGGAAAATACGACCAGCACCTTGATCTTAGACACAAGCCGGACTTTCTGCTTGTAAAAGCTGTGAAAGCATAAAGTGGGCTAAAATGAACTTTAATCCAAGCGAAAAAGAAATTGAATTTGTCAGCAGCGCTCTCGCCAAGTTTAATGACGAAAAAGTCGGGCCGGATAATCATGAGCTTTTGAACATTGTTGAATACGATGAAGCCAAGAACGTGATAGCTGGAATTCTTGGCGGAACTTATTGGGGCTGGATGCACATTGATATTCTTTGGGTTGATGAAAAGCACCGTAAGGCAGGGCTTGGTTCAAAGCTGCTGCACGCTGCCGAAGAAGAAGCCAAAAAGCGCGGCTGCCATTCTGTTCATGTTGATACAATGTCATGGCAGGCACCGGACTTCTATAAAAAGTCAGGCTACAAAGTCATAAGCGAGCTTGACGACATTCCAACTGGAAACAAGAAGTTTCATCTGATAAAAGATTTATAAAGTGCATAAAGGCTTCTGCGGATATTTGAATTCTAAAAATTTGCTTTTTCTGATTGTATTTAATGCTTGAAGAGAATCAAAACTCATAATAGAATAATCATTATGTCATTATTAGATATTAGTTTGTTTTTCGGTCTCATAATTTCTGGAATTGTAATTCATATAACAACTGGAAGAATAAGCCGTAATAGATATATTAAAGTGCATTTGATGTCATTTGTAATAATTATTATCTATGCTATTCTTTCTTATACTTTGTTTCCTAAATATAACTTGCAGTATTTAACTTTACTAGGAATTATTGCAATCGTTATATATAGTTTTAAACTTCAACAATTTACAATAAGACGGCTTCATGATATTAATCTCTCCGGGTGGTATAGTCTGATAAGTTTTATTCCATTAGGAAATTTGATCCTTTTTGTTTTATGCTATGTTAAAAAACGGGATAAGCTCCTTAATGAATATGATACTTCTATGGATTATTTGAAATTTATAAAACAAGAGGGACTGTTTCCTGAAATAAATCTTATTGAAATTTCTGGAAAAGATTTCATTATAAATGGAATTTTATTCCGTTATAAAGAATATGGTGACCATGCTCAATACGAAGTTTCATCAACTGCTTTGGAAATAGAAGACCATTCGCTTTTTGAATATTGCAAGAATAATCTTAATCAGGTTGAGAATAATTCAGAATATGCAGAAAAGTATAAGATGTCTTTTCTAGTTGACAGCTATCTGTTCCAAAAAATAAAAACAGATTTGCATGCAATTGTGATTAATGCTGGATATATGTTGATTGGCAATAGAAAAGTATTTATTAGAACAAATTGTGGTTCATATGAAATTGTTTATAATAAAAACATATCTAATAACGAAATACCAAAATTCTCTGAAATAGAAACTATCGGTGATTATTCCTGCCAGAATCTTACGGTGCATCAACTGGAAGAATTCATAAAACAGGCTTCATGTTTTTAAGATAATTCTGTTAATTATAAAAGCTGCTTTGTCATTTTGATGCAGTCAAAGTTTCCGCTTTTGATTACGGAACTGTTGTTTGCTTTAAAGCCGAGTTTTTCATAGAAGCCGGTTGCAACAATCCGGCTGTCTGCTTCTATTTCGTTGAATCCGCATTCACGAATCCATTTTTCGGCTTCTTGTATCAGCATTGTGCCGAGTTTTTCCCCGCGGTATTCAGGCAGAACAACAACACGCCCAAGTACAACATGTTTTTCGCCAGTCTGATAAAAACGGCAGGTTGCCACAGGATAGCCTTCGTCAAGAAGCACAATGTATTTTGTTCCGTCACAGTCATGCTCATCAAATTCTTCGCGCAGCGAAATATTATGCTGCCTGTTCATGCCCTGAATTCTCACCGAATAAGCACCAGCTCTCTGCCATTCCTGTTCTGCTCGCATCACTTCAATATTGTTCATGTTGTTCAGCTCCTTTGTTATCATGCGCTATGTATATGAATTATTCAATATTTTTAAATTTTTCTTGACATAATTTATCTATGACTGTAAAATCATAATCAGTCATAGCGTGCGAGCTAAAAAGAGGATTAAATGGCAAGGGCTTTTTCGGAAGAAGAAAAAACGAAAATCAAGGAATCGCTGCTAGATGCGGCTCAAGAGCTCATAAGCCGGCAAGGCGTTCAAAAAACTACGGTGGACGAGATTGTAGACGCATGCCACATCGCAAAAGGTTCGTTCTACGCTTTTTATAAGACAAAGGAACTGCTTTTCTGGGATGTAATTCTCCGCTGGCATTCAGAGCTTGAAGACATGATGTTCGGCAGAATGCAGAAAATCACTCAGATTACAGAGGAAAATCTTTCAGATTTTATTTATGACGCCTACATGCTGTGCTTTGACTGCGGGCTTGGCTATGTAATCACAAACGGCGATATTGAATATCTTATCCGTAAGCTTCCTTCTGAAGTTGTAGACGCCCACATTGCAAACGAAGACGACCGCCTTATTAAGCTTTTAATGCAGCTTCCTCAATTTGAATCTCTTGATGCTGACTTATTCAGCGCGGCTTTCCGGGGCTTGTTCCTCATGCTTCCGTATAAAAAAGAGATTGGCCCGCGCTTTGAAGAAGTTTTCAAGCTGTGCATACGCGGCGTTGTAAGGCAGATGTTCTCAAAACCCCAAAAAGGAGACGCAAAATGATTTTAGTAAAAGACTGTGCTTTCAGCTACGACAAAAAGCCGTTTATTTCAGACGTGAATTTTGAGGTGAAAAAGGGCGAAATTTTCGGTTTTTTAGGTCCGTCTGGGGCGGGTAAAAGCACGCTTCAGAAAATTCTTATCGGGCTTTTGAAAAACTATAAGGGCAGTGTACAGGTACTCGGCAAAGAGGTCCGCGGCCAGAAAGACGATTATTACGAGCACATCGGCATAGACTTTGAGTTTCCGAGTTTTTACGAGAAACTCTCTGCCGCGGAAAATCTGAAATTCTTTTCGTCTCTTTATAAGAACACGCCGCGCAATATAGACAGCCTTTTAGAGCAGATTGGTCTGCTCCGCGACAAAGACAAAAAGGTTGCAAGCTATTCAAAGGGCATGAAAAGCAGACTCAATTTTGTAAAGGCGCTTATACATAACCCGGAAATCCTTTTTCTTGACGAACCGACGAGCGGACTTGACCCTTCAAACAGCAGAATTATGAAGAACATGATTCTCGAAGAGAAAAACGCCGGAAAATCGATAATCATTACGACGCACAACATGCAGGACGCGGCAGAACTTTGCGACAGGGTAGCTTTCATTGTAGACGGACACGTTAAGGCTTTGGACACGCCGCACAATCTTATAATGAAAAAAGGCGCAGGCATTATCAGTTATTCATACCTTGAAAACGGAAAAGAAATAAAAGCTGAGTGCCCTGTAACAGAATCAGGCAAAGACGCAAAATTGCAGAAACTCATCGCCGAAGGCAAGATTCTTACAATTCATTCAATGGAACCCGATTTGGGCGACATTTTTATGGAAGTAACTGGAAGGGGACTGAATTGAAATTATTGCGCTTGATAAAGGGAGATTTGTTCTTTCTTGCAAAATACGGACTTTTTTTGGTTTATGCCCTTTTTATTGTGGTGTATCTTATTATGCTCCACTATATCCGGGGCGAAGCAGGCAATTTTGTAATGAAGCTTCTGGTTTTTTCTGATCCGGCGGCGATGGGGCTGTTTTTTATGGGCGCAGTTGTGCTCCTCGAAAAAAGCCAGAGAGTAAACTGCTCGCTTGCGGTTTCGCCGGTTACGGTGGAACAATATGTTGCTTCAAAAGCGGTGGCGTTTCTGATTGCAGGGCTTGCGGTTGGTCTTATTATTGCTTTTGGCAGCGGAAGAAGCCTGAACGTGCCTGATTTGCTCGGTCTTGCGGGCGGTTCTCTGCTTTTTTCAATGTGCGGGCTTTTTGTGGCGTGCAGAACGCACAGCCTGAATCAGTTTATTATATGCACTCTGCCTGTTGAGATTTTTATAAGCACGCCCGGCTTTTTGTTTGCTTTCGGCAGAATAAGTTCGCCTTTGTGGCTTATTCACCCTGGCGTTGCGGCAATGAATCTTCTGTTTATGAAAAACGGCATAGTTCAGTGCCTTACTTCGGTTTTCAGTCTGCTTGTGTGGAACGCAGCTGTTTTCTTTATTACAAGCAAAGCCGCCGCCAAAATGCTTAAAAATCTTGAAGGGGGCAGTTTATGAAGCCTGTGTACATTGCTTTTTCGCGCTTTATAAGAGAGATTTTTAAAGACGCAATGCTTATTGCCATAACTTTTCTGCCGGTTTTTCTCGGGCTGCTGTTCAAATTCGGTGTGCCGTTTGCGGAGGCGTTTTTAACGGCTAAGACTGAAATGCCGCAAGTGCTTTTGCCTTATTACATGCTCTTTGATTTGACCATAATTTTTGCGACACCGGTAATGTTCGGCTATGCAGGGCTTATGGTAATTTTAGAGGAACGAGACACCGGCGTATTAAACTACCTCGCTGTAACTCCGCTCGGCATGAAGGGCTATCTTCTTTCGAGGCTTGTACTTATTTCGGCAATAGCTTCTGTTTACGGCTTTGCCGTCGAGCTTTTCCTGCGCCTTTCAGACTTAAGCTTAGTGCAGCTGCTGCTCGGCTGTGTTTTCAGCTTTTTTACGGGAATCTGGCTTGTCTGCCTTATAGGGGCACTTGCGTCTAACAAGGTAGAAGGGCTTGCGTTCTCAAAATTCAGCGGCTTTTTGATTTTAGGCCCTTTTGCGGCGTTTTTTATCAAAGACTGGGTAAAATATCTTGCAGGAATTTTGCCGACATTCTGGTTTACAGAATTCTGCCTGAACCAAAATGCTTACGGCATTGCCGCTCTTGCAGTTTCGTTCGCGCTTACAGCAGCATATATCCTCTTTGCACTGAAGAAAATCGCAAAAAGAGTGTAAGCGGCGGTTTCGGGGCTTTAGAGCTTAATCTGATTGACCTTTTGCAGCCTGTTTTTCCAGTCGTCAACGAGTTCTTTGGGTTCAAGCGGCCATGCTTCGTCTGCCCACTGCCACACCCACCGTTGTATAGATAAAAGCTGGTTGCTTCTAAAGCTCAAAATGATTCCTTCGCCTTCATGACCTGGGTGTTCTTTGTCTGCTTCAACCTTTTGATTTTCTCCCCAAATGCGGTTTCTGGCATAGCGCGACGCATACCCATGAAGATGAATCTTAAAATCAAGATACTGGTCATGGCACATGCACCCGAATGAGCCGAGCGTCATTTTGCGGAAGTCATAGTCTTTTGGAAGTGTGAAAACCTCGTCTGTAAGCTGCAAATTCTTTATTTCGCTAAGCGTATACCGGCGGGGCGCGTTTTTTATTACGTCAAGAGCGTGAAGATTCCAGTTGCCGTTGTCAAAAATAAGCTGCCATGGCTGCACACGCCTGTTTTTAGGCGCATTGTCCGTAAGCGACTGATAATCAAAAGTGATAACGCGGTTTTCCTTCAAAGCTTTGTCTATAATGCGCCAAGTTTCAGCAGGAACTTCTTTGTTAGGCGCACCCACAAAGATAATTCTGTCATTCTGCGGATTTTTATTTATTCTGATGTTTTCCAATGCCAAATCGTGGTTTTCTATCGAAAGCGATTCAAAGACTTCCTGCGCTTCTTTGTAAAGCGGGTTGCCTTTTACCATGTCCATGAGCGTTTTTATAAGCTTTGCAGCTTTTGCCGCATTTTCGTCTGTGTAAAAGCGCGGAAGCCGGTATTTCGGGTCGGTGTAAAAATAGCCGCTTGTCTCAAAGTCTGTGTCGATTGGTGCGCCGTACTTTTCCTGAAGTTCTTCAATATCGCGGAAAAACGAAGTGCGGCTTGTCTTTATGTCATATTTTTCGCCAAGCTCGGAAATAATCTCTTTCCATTTGAGCTTGCGCCCCGAAGCGATTATCTCATCAATTGCCTGATACCGTTTTGCCTTTTCGGTGAAGTCTACAGCCATTTTGCCCTTCCGTCTTATAATAAATTAAAACAATTCTCCATTCTTCATAAGTTCCGGCATGTTTTTGTGAATAATGCCATTTCGATGTTGTATAGGATCGCTGCGGGTAAGAATATATTTTGGAAAATTGTCTTTGATAGTTTCGAGAGGTTTATATTCCCTCTCTTCAGTATCAGTACTTGCCATCATCGTCATGCAAACCTGAATATAACTATAATCATTATTGTTCTTGCGTAAAATAAAATTACATTCAAATTTCCCGATTCGGCCTACACTTACCGAATAATCATTTCCCTTTGCGTAAATATATGTAAGATTCTCCAATACAGGGCCATAATTAATCCGGTTGTCCGTATTCGTTGCATAATAGAATCCCAAATCAGAAAGATAATATTTTTTTTCGCCAGAAATTGATTTTCTGGATTTCAGGTCGAAGCGTTCACATTCATAAAGAACTTTTGCATCACAAAGAATCTTTATATACCGGTTTAAGGTTTCACGCTTTATTTTCATTCCTGATTTTTCCAAATCTGAAAGGATATTGCTCAAACTTGTAGTTGAACCAAAATTATTAATCAGATATTGCTGAACCTTATTAAATACAGAAGTATTCTTTATCTTAACCCGACGCTTAATGTCTTTTTCGAAAATTTCCGAAATGACGCTGGAAATATAAGTTCGCTTATCCTTAACTGAATCAAACTGAACTGCCTTTGGAAATCCGCCTTCAATAAGATAGTTATCAAACTCTTCTAAAAGATTCTGGCTGAGCGGCTTCTTAAAGAATTTTTTCATTTCAAGGTATTCATTGAAATTCAAAGGAAACATTTCAAACTCAATGTAACGGCCAGTAAGCTTTGTAATCAATTCTCCACTTAAAAGATATGAGTTTGAACCTGTTATAAAAATTGAAAATTCCCCGTCATCGCGGTATTCATTTAAAACTTCCTCGAAATCTTTTACATTCTGAACTTCATCAATAAAAAGATATTTTAAGCCGGATGCTTTTGAGTTTTCATCAATAAGTTGCTCAAGCTGTTCAGGTGTTTTGATAGAACGGTATCCGCGTTTATCCAGATTAAGGTAAATGATATTTTCAGAAGAAATACCACGCTCCGAAATTTCATCTGCAATGGTCTGCATAAGACTAGACTTTCCGCAACGACGCACTCCTGTTATAACCTTTATAATCTCTGCTTCGTCATAAAAACCACGGATTTTTTGCAAATAAGATTCGCGTTTGTAATATTTCATATAAATCTCATCATTATTATATGCTATACATGCGTTATTTGCAAGTTAACGGGGTAATTTTTGATTGTTTTTGAAAATTTACCCCGTTAACAACGTTTTAATTGACATACCAAGTTTTGTTGATTGTTTAGAGAAACAAGTTTAAATTTGTAGTGGTGTGTTTTATTCGTGCGGAGGGTTTAATACCCCGACCCTTGGGTCGAAAAAGGGGTGTTAAACCCGACTGCAATACCTTATGAGAACAACGAACCCTTTCTGTATTTTGTGGATAATACTATTGCGAATAGATATTGTTATTTCTATGGCTCATACCCCGATGATTGCATCGGGGTTCGTTGATTTTTTTTGCCTTTTCAGTGAAGTCTACAGCCATTTTGCCCTTCCGTCTTATAATGAAAATCAGCCTGTTATGATTTACAAAAATAGTTGTATTCGTTTTCTATCAAATCTTCAGCAAGATTCTTGTAGTCGAGATTGTCGATTCCGTTTTCGCCTTTTTCAATTTGTTCAGAAAGTTTTGAATTGTAGTAGACTTTCATAGCATCACGAAAATCAATTTTCAGTTTATCTGCAAGATATTCGATAATGCTTGTTTCAAGTTCCTGCCGGTAAAAAACTGTAAGGGCATTTTTATCAGTCATTTTTATTTAGCCTCCACAGTGTACGAATATTTGAAAGTGAGAATCTTGTCCACTACTTCCTGCTTTGTTATGCAAATTTGATTGTTGGTTTTGTAATAGCGGATTTCATCAAGAGTCTTTTTTTTATCCCAAAAACCCCGGAAATACATGTTTACAGTTTTGAAAACATCGTCATCTGCAACTGCGCCAATTATGATGTCATAATTTTTATAGATTTCAGAACCTTTGCGGCAGTCACAGACAAAATCAAGCCATTCTTCATTTTCTGTTTTGAAGTCAAGAACTTTATAATCGTTAAGTTCTTCTGCTATATCAAAAACATTGACAGTGGCAATTCCCTTTTCAACTCGGTCTGCTTTTCGCAATGCCCATTTTTCAGCCTGATTTTTAAAAGCTGTAACGTAAACCCCTATGCCAAAATCAAGATATTTTTTTGAAAAAGAGACATCCGGCTTTTTGATTTCGGTTGTTGAGCCATGATAAACTGTCATACAGCCTGTTTTTCCTTTACAAAATCGGTGATGTCTTCTATAAGACTTTGTTCGCCCATTGTGTGCAGAACATCGTAATGTTTTATGATGTAGTCGTCAAGAATGTGTGTCTTGTCGAGTATGTGATAAACTTCCTGCGGAGTTTTTTGCCAGCTCTGCGCCAACTGATGAATGAGAAAAACCGAAAACTGCATTTCTGCTTTCTTACACATATAAATCTCCAGTGAGAATCATTATAGCATAAGCCAATACAAAAAACACTTGTTTTTTTTGCTTTCATTTTAAAGCCTTACAATACTCAATCATTTAAGTATTTGTTTAGTAAATGATGAAAAAGTCGCCTATCAGTTGACCAGTTTTCTATTGCTATTCTTTATAGTTGAATTATCAAATGTGATTAGGAGAAATTATTATGTCAAACATTGCAGAAATCTTAAGAAAGGTTGATAGCATTCAAGGAAATCCACTTTGTAAGAATGAAGTGGATGCAAATGACTTATATCGAAGAGGTATAAAATGTTATCACAATAAAGATTTTGACGGAGCTTCTTATTGGTGGGAACAGGCTGCTAGGAAACATCATGAAAAATCAAAAAAAGCTCTTCTGGATTTATATTTTAAAGAACGACGAGATATGATGAATTTCACTCACATAACAACATATTCTGAAGCAAAAGGCCGAAAATGGCCTATATCTACAGGACGTGAAGGGGTATGGCTATACACTAAAAACTTATAAAAGAAAGATGTGTTAAATAACGAAATATTGTTTGAATGAAAAATAATTATAATGACAGGAGTTTAATTATGGAATTGAAAGATAAATGGAACAAGATAGTTGAAATTTATAATAAGAATAAGGGTTCTCAAGAACAGATAGTACAATTAGCATGGGAATCTATCTTTTCAGAATTATTCGGTTATAGTCGGTTAGATGGAGATATTGATTCTCAGCGTCCGGTAAAGATGGGAGTCAGTACAAAATATCCTGATATTATAATAAAAAATAATGGAGAAGATTTATTTGTTGTTGAATTAAAACGCTCTGTTTTGCATGAAGGTAAAGCTCAGTTATTTTCATATTTAAATCAACTGAAAATCGATTTGGGCATTTTAATTTGTGATAAACTTTATATTTATGATTATGATTGCTTGAGCAAAGATAATGATTATTCTTTTGTTGAAATAACTTTTTCAAAAAATAATCCAATTGGTATAAAATTTTTGGAATTATTTACTAAAGACAATTTTAACAAAACGAAAATAAAATCATTTATAACAGGATATGCTGAAAAAAAAGATAATGTAAGAATAATTCAAGAAAAATTGACATCTGAATTTTTGAATACTATAGTAAAAGAGTATTTTAAAAAGGATTTTGATTCTGAAACTGTCGAAGCAGCAATTTCAGATTACAGATTCAATTGTTATACAAAGGATGACTTTCAGATAACTAATAATTCTTATGGCTCTCCGTCTGATTTGATTATAAATAAAGCAGATATTTCTGATGCTCCTGCAGTTGTATTAATGATTGGTGACAGAGTAGTTTCTTCAAGAGAGTTTAAAGACAGGCTGTTAATTAAAAAGATTGCAAATCGGTTTTGGTATTATAAAAATAAATCAGAACCAGAAAGAGACACATGGAATGCTTATAGTTTCAGGCCTGATTCAAATTTAATGGGTAATATACATTCAACTAAGTATAGGCATTGGAAAAAATCTGGTCTTACAAAAATTGTTTGTGTGATTAGTGAGTAAAAATAATTGGAAACACCCAAAGGAGTTTTTATGTCTTTAATATTTGACACATCAAAAAAATCAGAAAAAGAACTTGTACTTGAAAAAAGGGTTCCTCTTAGAATTCAAGGGAAAAACTATGTGTATCTAATGACAAATGATTTTACTGTAATTTCGGAGAAACTGAAATCATTTGGATGTCGAATCCCAAATCCAGAAGATTTTAGAGAGAATCCTTCACTTGCAAATAATGTACAACAAAAAATGACAGAATTAGGAGCGACTTGGTCTTTAGTAATAACTTCTGAACTTGCGGTTTTAAATTATTTTGACTCGAATAATGAGTTTCCTTTCATTGTTTTTCTAGAGAATCTAACTACCGATGGGAAGAATTCTAGTATTATTAAGATGTTCAATTATGTTCAAGATAATGATGTTGAAAAAATTAAAGACTTAGTTGCTACTGGTTATGATGTTGACCAATGTATTGAGAGTGGTACAACATCATTGATGCTTGCTTGTGCTGCTGATGCCTGTGAATCAACAAAAGTACTGATAGAACTTGGGGCAGATATTAATGCTACTGATGCAAATGGACAGACACCATTGATGTATACAACATTTAATAATTCTGTTTATTCTGTAAAACTTCTATTAGGATGCAAAGAAATCAAATTAGAAGAAAAAGATATTACAGGTTCAACTGCCTTGTTGAAAGCTGCTGCACATAGAAGTTATGAAGTTCTTGACTATCTGATAGAATCTGGAGCAGATATTGATGCTGTAAATTATTATGGAGAATCAGCATTAACACATACTATAAGTCAGAAGAATTGGAATGTTTCTAGGAAACTTATTCAATATGGCGCAAATGTTAATTTCTCAGATAAAATGGGGAGAACTCCTCTGATAGTTGCAGCACAATATGATAATAATATAATTGCAGAAGCTTTGCTAAAGTCTGGTGCAGATCCTTTCGTAAAAGATATAAATCAAAATACAGCTTTTCTTGTTGCAGCAGAAAATAATTCCGCGAGAATCACAAAACTTCTGATAGATACGCAGAAAATATCAGATGAAGAATACACCCGAGCTGTTATAAAGGCAGCTATGAAAGGTAATGTTGATGTTCTAGTAGTTCTACTAGAGAATAGTAAAAATCAAAAAGAGATGACTATCGCAGCTTTAACTTCTGCTTGCTTAACCAATAATGCGAATGTAGTTCATGTTTGTATGGATTTTGATTGTGATATAAATGATTCCCCTTATTTTGGAATGTCGCCATTAATGATAGCAAGTTACATAAATGCAGACAAAGCAGCAGCTCAACTAATTGCATATGATGCAGACATAAATAAGGTTGATGAAAATGGTATTACAGCTCTGATGTATGCTGCAAGTAAAAATAATCCAAACCTGCTTATGCTTCTTATTCGGAATGGAGCAGATAAAACTGTAAAAGACAAAAGTGGAAAAACTTTTGAAGATTATACAAAAAGCTTTGATAACCGTTCATTTTCTCAATTAATAATTGAACGAATGAAGTTAAAACTTCCAGCGACAGAAATAAATCGAAAAGATGAAATTCCTCAAAAACATCAACCTTTTCTAGATCGATTCGATTGGTATATGCAAAAGTATCTGGAACGTTTCCCTAATAATAAACAGTCAGATATATATAAAGATGCAGGAATTTCAAAGCAAAATTTCTCAAAAATTATAAGTAATCGAAAACCCGATTTTAGACCTAAAAAGGATACTGTTATTCAACTTGCACTTGGACTAAAACTTACATTGAATGAAAGTGAAGATTTCCTCCAGAGTGCTGGGTATGCTTTTTCAGAAATGGATAAAAAAGATTTAGAAGTAAAGACTTTATTAAATGAAAAGAATTATAAATTATATGATTGGAATGATCGTATTTATGGAGTTACTGGAAAAGTATTCTTCAAGGCATTAGTTGAAAGTGAGGAGGATGAATAATAATGAATAATGAAAATTCATGGAAAGAAGCATTTGAAAAACTTCAAGAACAGTTAAGAAGTATATTATCTTTACTAACACCTTTTGAACAAGATGTAATTACAATGAGATTTGGCTTAAAAAATGGTTATTCACTAAGCTTAGAAGAGGTTGGTAAAAAATTTGATATAACAAAAGAGGGTATTCGACGAATAGAAGCAAAAGCAATTCATCGCCTTACGTTAAAAGAAAGAGAGCTGAAAGGAACAAATGTTCAGGATTCCGTAGAAAAAAAGCCATTATCAGATTTCCAAAATGATGTTCTAAGTATAATCAATTCGTTGACAACAAGAGAACAAAAGATAGCAAGGATAAAATATGGCTTAGATACAGGAATCGAATTATCAGATGAAGAGGTACTTGAGCGTTTCCGGCTTGTTACAAAAAGTCAGAAAGTCTATGTTCGTCTTAAACAAGATGAACTTAGTAAAGTAATTGAAAAAGTTAATCGCCGCATATCTCACAAACCAGATGAATTTATAAATATAAAAATCTAAACCGAGTTTGAAAAAGTCGCCCGTCAGTTGACCACAGTATTTCTTGTCAGAGTTATATTATACACATAACCTGACAGGAGGTACAAATTATGCAGAAAGGTTGTTTTTCAGAACATAATGATTTACTAACTTTGCCTATTGCGAAAAAAATGTCAACAAACCCAATGGGACAAGTTCTTGTAATTGGAAAAGATATGGAAAATGTGAATATCTTAATGTCTGTTTGCAAGAACTGTGGATTAAATCCAAAAGAAAGATTCGTGTTTATTTATGAAGCAAGAAAAGTTGATAATTATAACTATAACGAATTGCAGAACAATAAAAAGTGGGCTGCAATTATGGTTGGAAGTTTGCCACATTCTGCACATGGAAAAGAAAACTCAAGCAGTATATTAGTTCAAATGGAGAACACAATAGGGTATCCGCCTGTTGTCCGATTGGATGCTAATGGTGGGTTGAAAATCACAAAAAGCAATTTTAAGAAATCGGTTACAGAGCTATTAACAAAAGGAATAATAAGTCTGTAATGGAAAATCTCATCAATAGATTTTTTTACAAGGAGGCACAGTATGTATAACCTTATTGGAACAACGCACAATGAAATGGACGGTTCATTTTGTTTTGGATTTTTGCAGTTTTTGCGGTTTGAATGGGGAGCTAGAGGAATGATTTGTATCTACGGCTGTCCTAATTGCGGAGCAATATTCCGTAATGTTGAGTAATAGCCAACAGTATTCCCGTGATTTGGGAATAGACATGATGTATGTTTTTATCAGAATGCCGGAATATGATTTCGAGGTTATCGAATACTGGCACAAAATCTTGGAGGAATAAAGATATGGAAGATATTTATGAATTGATTCCTTTGTTTGTAGGTGTACCGCTTGTTAGTCTTGTGTTTGGTATTCTTATTAATCCTATGTTCTGGCAGGGGCTAAGAAACTCTTACTGGTTGGATAAGCAGAAAAAGCAGGAAAGAATGCAGAGGTTGCAGCGTGAATTAACAAATGAGGATATAGAACCGTAAAAACGGCGGCACTTGGCTCTGCGTGTTTAGAAAATTCCAAAATGGAGGATATTATGTCAGATAATGAATTCAGATTAGTAACAAGACAAGAATCATTTAACGATCTTGCTGTCCGTGAGCTGGCTAAGGGACGTGCTGCTTGTATATGTAAATTACAATTTGGCCGCTGCACTAAGAATGATTGTAAGTACTGCCGAATTCATGCACAGTATAAAACTTGCTACAACCAAATGAATGAGTATGACAGGCAGCGTTTATCTACATATATATCAGAAAATTATGTAAGATATTCTTATGACCCAAGTCAGTGGATGTCATTCTCAGGTTATTTAAAACATATAGGCTTTATTATATTTATGTGCATTATAGTACCATTACTATTATGCATTGGTCTGGCATATCTTATTGAAGGTGCTCCGGGTGACAAACCTGTTGAACCTGAATTAGATGAACGCATTGAGTGTGTGATGCACAAGGTTAAGACTTATGTACATGATATTAATGGAGACGGTCTGGTCAACTGTATTGATTATGCAGTGCTTTTCAAAATCTATTGGGATGAGAAATATCCCGATAGAAAACCCTGTTGTATTATCATACGCAACAAGAAACCTGCGCCGTATAAGATGCACCATCTGTTTATAGGAATAGATACAGGGTTTCAGATAATAGAAGTAGAACCAAGAGCTAAGAATTATAAAAATTATCTTATGGCAGATAACTGGTCAACTAAATATTATAACAGAAATTATAATATATATTCGGAAACGAACAAATGGCTCAAGGAATATAAGCAATAAGCTCTGCGTTCATGATAATATTCGCTCACGTTTTAGTGAAAAGTACGAAAAACTCGCTCATATTTTAGTGAAAACTGAGAAAAATTCGCTCATGTTTTAGGAAGGCTGTGCTTCTGTACGTTTTTACTTTAACCGTAAATCTGGCGAACTACCGTCATTCTTGAGTGCAGCGAAGAATCTGCAAGAGATACTTCGTTGCACTCAAGATGATAGTAGTTACACTGATGAGATTAGAAATCATGCACTAATATCGATTAAGTAGTACTTGTACAGGCGATTTAAGGATGATTTAAAAAATGTATATTTATTCGTCTAAAGATTCATAATACAATTAAGAAAACTAAAGATTAATCGGAGGATTTCATGAATATTTTTTTTAGCTTTAAACCAAAAGAATTGCGGGAAGTTGTCGCCGACTTTTACGAGATTGTATTTCTTTACGAATCAAAAAAATGGTTTGCTCTTAATAGCAAGTTTCATGACATAAGGCAGCGATACAGCATTGAACTTCTTTTATACAATGTTCCATATATAGAGTTTCATTCGCTTGATGGGCAGACGGCTGAATATTTGGAGTTTTTACGGAGATATATGTTCTGTATTATACGGATAAACAGTGCTTCAATTTTTTAACTAAAAATCTTCTTTTTGATAAATTGGATATATAATGCAATTTAAAAGATATCAAGACTTTTTATACTGTTACAAGGAGGATAAACATGGATATTCTTGAAATAAAAGCTTTGGCAGAAAAGGGTAATTCTCTTATCGAGGAATCAATTCTTAATTTATTGAAGCTTTATCCTGATGGATTGTCAAATTCTGAAATTGCTTCAAATCTTAATCTTAGAAGCTCTCATGAAGGAAGCCAGACTAATTATTTAACATACAGCGTATTAGGAAATCTAATGAGTAAGAATATGATTTCTAAAAGAAAATATGGAGCAAAAAATGTTAAATTTTTTCTAAAATAATTCTTTGTTGCTATGAAGCAACTAATTACAATTTTCATAGCTTTGCACTATCCAAGAGCCTGCGTAGATAGATTTTGTGAAGCGAATTGCACGAACACCGAAGGTGTGAGTTTAATTCGCAGAATAAAATCTGACGAGAGTTGGCTCTTGAGCGATGCGTCTAAAATAATTTGCATAGTATGCTTAATAAATGTAAGAAACATACCTTAACATTGGTAAGATATGTTTCTTAAACAAGTTAAGATTCGTATCTTACACAGTGTAAGGTGTACATGCTTACTCGGTGTAAGAATTTGCGGTTCTTTGAAAATTCTTACCTTGTGTAAGAAAATGTGTTTTTTGAGGAATTCTTACACAAGGTAAGAAAAATATTATGATTTGTGGACTTACAGCAAAATGTTGTAAATGCAGAGTATCGTTTGGCTTCAAAAAGTTCTAATTCATATTTATTCTTTTATATGTTATAATATGTGAGGTGGCTTATTTATGGATAAAATAACTTCTTTATATGATTGGTTTGATTTGAATCGAGATACTCTTATAAAAGGTCATAATGGAGAATGGGTTTTAGTTGCTAATAACGAAAATCTAGGATACTTCAAAGAACAAAAAGATGCCTCAAAATTTGCTAAACAAAAAGGATTAAAAGTCGGCGAATTCCTTGCTCAATATTGCATTCCACGAGAACAAGAAAATAATATGTTTCAGAATGTGAATGTGGAGTTTTGCCGGGTCTGATGTAAGAACATATACCTGCTGTTATCCGTATTCACAAAAAAATGCAGTAATTGTTGATTCCGAGTTTATAACTGAAATTGAAGCCGCAGATACTTCAAAAATTATACAAATAAAAGTAAAAGCTCTAATTGATACAGGTGCAAATGGTACATGCATAAGCCGTCGTCTTGCAAGTGCCTGTAACCTTGAAAGAGTTTCTGTTATGAAAATCGTTTCTGCACAAGGTACAGGTCTTGCGCCTGTGTATAAAGCTGATATAAAGCTTCCTTGTGGAACAATGTTTCAAAATGTCCTTGTAACAGAAGTAGCCGGCAGTGAAAACTTTGATATCATTATTGGAATGGACATTCTTTCAAAAGGCGATATTGCATTGACAGGTAGTACTGATGTTTTAGTCTTTTCGATGAGATTTCCGACTGTATTAGAACCGATTGATTTTACAAGATACGAAAGGCTGTAAGCCTTGCAGCAAGTTCTTGTAAGTACTTACTGCAAAATGTTGTCGCCTTTAATATTCGCTCATGTTTTAGGAAATCGATTCCTGCTTATTTTTCATGTTAAAGCTCTATTTATTTTACCTTGACTACAGAAAATGGCTGTGTTATTTTTTTCATAAGAGAGGGTAATATGCTTGTAGTTTCTGTTTCTGATTTTAATAATAATTTGAGAACATATAATGAACCTGTGCTAATAGAAGAAAATGGTGTGAACATTGGAAAATTCATTCCCGCAAAAACTCGTTTTTTTTCACGCCTGTTCAAAAGAAAAGATGACACCATTGATGGAATTCACAGACCCTCAAGACGGCTAAAAGCAGCTTTGCGAGAATCTAAAAAGATGGAAAAACATCCAGAGAAGTATAAACGGTATAGCAATCTTGATGAAATGTGGGCTGATCTGCGTAAATGAGCAAGTACGAAGTTCAGTTTTCTAACCGTTTTAAGAAAGCCTATAAGAAGGCAATAAAACGCGGTAAAGATATTTCTAAACTTGAAAAGGTCGTTGCACTTCTAGCTGATGGAGAAACTTTGCCCGTACAATACAAAAATCACAGCCTAAGCGGAAACTATGAGGGATTCAAAGAATGTCATATAGAGCCAGACTGGCTGTTGGTTTATCGGTATCTGGATAATGTCCTTATTTTGGAACTTTTTGACACAGGTAGTCACACCGACTTGTTCTATTAATCGTACAGTAATCGTACAGCACTATTCCATTGAGCAGCCTGTCTGTATCCAGAAAATCATTTTTTTCAGTATTATATATAGCAAAATCTTGAAATTTTATGCTAAAATGGAGTTGCACTCCACTTTAGCATAAAAAAGAGGTTGCTATGCCATATATACAGCGCCATGCAAAACAGACGTTGATGAAGATGTTATCTCAATTTAAAGTTGTACTTGTTACAGGTCCAAGACAGGTTGGCAAGAGTACGCTTTTACAAAATGAGCTTAAAAATTTTGAATACGTCACTTTAGACGATATGGCAGAACTTGAACAGGCAAGAAGTGATCCTGCGCTTTTTTTTAAAAATCACAGCCTGCCTGTTGTAATTGACGAAGTTCAGTATGCGCCGGAGTTGTTCCGTTATATAAAATTTCTTGTTGATAAGAGCGATGCAAAAGGTCAGATTTGTCTTACAGGTTCGCAGACATATTCACTCATGCAGAACGTGAGCGAATCTCTTGCCGGAAGAATTGGAATCCTTGAGTTACAGGGACTTTCGTTGAGAGAAAAACAGAGAGTCAATTTTTTTGAACCGTTTGTTCCGAATTCAGACTATATACAGAACCGCTTAGAAAATTTAGTTCAATATAACGGCATCTGGAACGATATTTTTTACGGTTCAATGCCTGAAATGACCAATAAAGAAATTGACTGGAACTTTTTTTACCGTTCTTATGTAAAATCTTATATTGAGCGCGATGTCCGCAATCTGATGAATATAAAAGATGAAAGTCTTTTTTATAAATTCATGGTAGCGCTTGCTGCAAGAACAGGCTGTCTGTTTAATGCTGCTGATATAGCAAATTCAACTGGTGTTTCGCTAAAGACAATACAGAATTGGATTTCAGTTCTTGAGGCGTCAGGCATAATCTTCTTTTTGCGCCCGTATGAGAACAACATTTTGAAGCGTACCGTAAAAACTCCCAAAATTTATTTTAACGATACAGGTCTTGTATGTTATCTTGTGGGTTGGGATAACCCGAAAGTTGCTCAAAACGGAGCAATGGCAGGAGAATTGTTTGAAACTTTTGTAATAAGTGAAATTGCAAAGACTTATTTTAATAGCGGTGCTGATTTGCGAAGTCTTTTTTTCTATCGTGACAGCAATCAGAAAGAAATTGACCTGCTCATATCAAAAAATGGCTCTTTGTTTCCTGTTGAAATAAAGAAATCAGCACAGGTCTCAATTTCTATGGCAAAGAATTTTCCGGCAGTCAAGCTGCTGAATGAAATACAGACAGGAACAATTCTCTGTCAGTGCGATAAAAAAATGTTCCTGTCTGAAACAGTGCAGGCTCTGCCGCTAGAGTTTGTGTGACATATACAGGCTTTTGCACCCCGCCAGCCTGTCTGCTTATTGCAGGGCGGTAATCCAGAAGCAGACGGCACAGGCTAGGGCGAGCGGCGTCATTATGTACTTTTCTTTTTTGCTTTTTGAGAAAAAGTCCATAAGCGCGTTGAGCGAAAGATACACCGCCATTACAATGCTGATAATTTTTGTGGCTTTTTGCGAAAACCAGAGCGGCATAATTCCGCCTTTTTGCAGGATAATTATCACAAAAAAGATTTGCAGTGCAAGCTGAACCGCAAGAACAAAGCGCAGTTTTGGCGGAAACACCTTGTATTGCCCGCCCATCGTAAGCTCGCCGAGCGGCAGCCCGCAGATTATCAAGATTGAAAGTACAATCACAACCGAAAAAAGACATGCACCAATAATTGCAAACATAATTCCTCCAAATCAATTTAGTATGTCATTTTTGTGTCTTCGCCGAGATGCCTGCAATGAACAGATTCATTAAGCGCGGCGAGACTTTTTCTCTGTCTTGTAACTTCGTACATCATAATTGAAGCGGCGCACCCTACGTTAAAAGACGTGGCATAAGATTTCTCGTCCATCGGAATTGTGCAAAGAACATCGCAGTAGTCTTTGAACGCCTTGTTTAAGCCCATTGTTTCGTTGCCAATCATCAGAACAAGCGGGCGCGTAAAATCCACTTCTTCGATTGGTGTTTCTTTATGCGCTGTCGAACCGGCAACAAGTAGGGAAGGGTAGCTTCCTTTTAGATTATCAATGTAGGAGTAAAGGTCATTGTTGTCTTCTATGCGGATTACCGGCATGTTGAAGAACGAGCCCATTGCTGAAACAACAACGTCCGGGTCGTATAAATCGACGGCATGACCTGTGATAATCAGCATGTCTGCGCCGAGCGAATCGCATGAGCGGATTATTGTGCCGAGGTTGCCCTTGTTTGAGGGGCGGTCAAAAAGAACGATAAACGGCGTTTTTGAAAGCGGCACGTTCTCAAGCCTGTCCTCGCGCATCTCAATTATTGCCATAAGTTCCGAAGTGTCTTCTTTGCCGCTCAAGTCTTTCATCAGTTCCGGCGTGAGCACAAAGTTTTCTTGCGTCTTTACGCTGCTTATCGTGCCGCGCGCCCAGTCAGAGAGGTTGCCGCTGCCGTAGATAAACGACTTGATGTTCCATTTGTTTGCGACGGCTTCTTTAAGGCTCCGCACGCCCTCAACCAGAAACTCGTTGTATTTGTAGCGCTTGTTCCTGTTTGTCTTAAGAACCTCAAATTTCTGAAAAGTGCTGTCTTTGGCAATAACTTTTGTTTCTTTCATATCAATTCACTTTATAATAGTGTTTTCAAGCCAGTTCAGGCAGTCGTCGTTTATCCTTTTAAGCTGAACCGCGGCTTTTACTTTTTGACCAGTTCCGCTAAAAAGGCATGACAAAACCGGCGATACATGCGACAAATCGCATAGCCCCATGTGCCCTATGCCCGGATAATAAATATTTGTGTAGAGCTTGTTACTGCTGTCAAGGAATTTTGCGTTGTTCTTGTACTGACTCCATGTTCTAAGATATTTGTAGCTTGAATCAGAATAAATGTTCAAAAGCGGAATCTTGTAGTCGCTGTCATCAAAGACAAGCGTGCCGTTTTCTACTCCTTTAACATCGTACATGAACGGAGATTCCAGCGCGATGCAGGCAAGCACATCGCTTCTGACTCTAGCTATTGCATAAGCTGCCGAACCGCCGAGGGAGTGCCCCAGAACAATGAACTTTGTTTCGCCTTCTTTTGCAAGATAAGCGTCCATAACGGCGTTCAAGTCGTCTATACGGATTGCCATCCATTCCTTAAAAAGCAGAAAAGTCTTTTCCGCGTCTTTTTCGGGGTTCAGACCCGACATCTGCTTGATGAAGATGCCGCTCGGGCCGGCTTTTTTTCCGTTTTTGTAGGTGATATTTGCTGTCTGACCGGAATGTGCCGGCGCAAGCACTGTATAACCGTGGCTTGCAAGTTCGCGGTACAAAGTCAGGTTGTTGTCAATAGTTCCGCATGAACCGTGTGAAGCTATGATTACCGGACGCTGCACATTGCAGTCAAGCGGGTACCATTTCCGCACCTGAAGCTGGCGGAGCGTTCCGTCTGCAAGATATGGGTCTGCCTTGTCTTCATCTACCCAATAATCTTCTGAAGCAATCTTGTATTCACCTGTAACTGGAATTTCTTTTACTGGCGGAAACAGCACAAATTTCAGGGTAATAACAAAAAGCACAAGAAAAGCAATTACTGCCATAATCCTGAATCCTTTTTTTGCTTGGTTTTTGCGCATTAACTTTTTTGTGATTATGAAAGCAATAATTTCTGCAATCAATAAAATAAAGAAAAACAAAACCATTCTTAATTTGCTCCTATGTAAGTAACTGCTTTACAGACGTACCATGTCTCTGGTGATTTCTTTTAGGCTGTGGGCGCCGCACATCTGCATGGCGTCTTTGAGCTCTGCGCCTAGCTTTTCGATGTAGAGCTTTACGCCTTCTTCTGCACCGCCGTAAACAGCCGTTACAAACGGACGGCAGATGAGCACTGCGTCTGCGCCGAGCGCAAGTGCCTTAAAAATGTCTGTGCCAGAGCGGATGCCGCCGTCAACAAAGATTTTCATGCTGTCTTTTACGGCGTCTGCAATTTCTGCAAGCACTTCTGCCGTAGCAGGGCACTGGTCAAGCACGCGGCCGCCGTGGTTAGAAACAACGATTGCACTTGCACCGGCTTCTTTTGCCTTGAGCGCACCTTTAACTGTCATAATTCCTTTTACGATGAACGGCTTTCCGGCAAGTCTGATAATTTCTGCAAGTTCTTCGACACTTTTGCTTCCTGCCGGCGGTGTCATGTTTTTAAGGAACGGAAGCCCGGCGGCGTCAACGTCCATTGCCATTGCGAAGCATTCAGACTTTTTGGCGAGTGCGATTTTTTGGGTGATTATGTCTATGTTCCAGGGTTTTATCGTCGGAATGCCTGTGCCGCCTGCAAGCTTGATTGCGTCAGAAGCGTATTCCATAACTTTTGGGTCAACGCCGTCGCCGGTAAAAGCCGCTATGCCTTCTTTGGCGCAGGCTGAGACCAGAACATTGTTGTAAGTCAGGTCGTTGTATTTGTCGCTGTAATGTGTGTTGACCGCGCCGACCGGGGCAGCAAAGAACGGGTACTTGAACTGCCTTCCGAAAAGCTCAAAGCCTGTGTCTACCGGCTTGTTCTCTGTGAGCGTGTCCATGTTTACGCGGATTTCCTGCCACTTTGAGTAGTTGCGGAAAGCCGTATCGCCTGTGCCTTTTGCGCCCGGTCCCGGAATCTGATTTCCGCAAGCCTTTCCGTTGCATATATTGCAAGCCTTGCACCATTTGCCCATGCAGCTCTGTGCGTTTTCCAAAACTTCCGCGTATGTCATTTGCGTCCCCTGTCTTATAAGTTTGATGTTTCAGTATAAGGGGAAAAATAAATTACATCAATAAACTACAACATGAAAAGCTATGAGATGCACTTATACTTGGCGGAAATCCGTGCCCCAGGTTTGCATTTTTGATAAATTCACAAATTAGCTTTATCGGCAAACCCTGCCAGTTTTTGCTTTACAAAAACTGGTAAAGATTAATGTACAGATTGCTCGCATGTACATCATCCTTCAAGTTTTGCGCAAGCAAAACTTGGCGGGTTCGCCAGATTAATTCTCATATTGTAGATTCATCCAAATGCGAACCGCGTCCGCAAGTCACTACTTTCCGCCAGAATAATACAATCTACATAGATTTTCATTGTGAAAGGTGTGTGCTTTATTTTTCTTGCGCGGATTGGGGAGTGGCAAAGCCCCGGACGCTGTGTCTGGGGCTTGCTTTTTTGGGGAAATGTGCTATAGTTATATAAGCCTACAGTTATGGAACTATCAAGCATGTTGCATGTGCGACCATAATCTTAGGCTTTTATTTTTTTTACAACCGTTATTTTCAATCCGTCCCATTCATTCCATATCAACCATACTTCTTTTAATTTTTTTGTTGCTTTTAAACGATGAGCTATTTCTTTTACGGCATTTTGTTTTGTATAGTTATGCTCTCGAGGATAAAAAACCATGTGAGTTACACTTTGTTCATCTGCATCTTGTATTGCACCTCGAACAGCTCTAAAACTGTTTCCATCAGGAACTTTAAAATCTGCAACAATATCAAAATCAATCAAGGCATCAGGATTACTAATATTTTGCAATCCGACTTCTGGAAGCATGACAACTGAATGACCATTTTCTTCAAGTATTTTTGCAGTTAATATTTCCTTTTGTTTTGGCTTTGCTTTTTTGAGAGCTTTCACTTTGTATTTTGTTTTTTGGAGCTGTTGAGGTTCTGCAAAATTACTTGCAAGTTCAAAATCATAATTATTCAGTCCGATATTATGAGCCATTTTCACGATATCAGGAACAAGACCGAAGTTTAATGCACGTTCTTTCATATTGTCACTCATAAGCCAAAAAGAACCGCTTGAAAGAGGATTTGCTCCAAAACCTTTTTGCGGTTTGAACTTGCTGAAACGCTTCATCGGTATGTTCTCTACGTTGTAGCCGGGTGTGCCGACCCCGGCTTTGCCCGCAACTGGCACATTGAAGGCTTTTACAATCTGAGGAAAGGTGCGGAGCTTTTCGGCATTCCGGCGCATTACATCCAGTCGGCAATCTATAAACAGGAGATTCCTGCAATAATCCGGAATTTCGGCAGGAAGGGCAGAACGTGGGTAAGCAGGAGCAGCCTTGAGAAGCTTCAGCAGGCTTACGAGCAGAAAAAAGAAGCGAAGCGCACAGTTTCTGCAAAAGCAGAAAAGACTGAAAGCCTGATGAAGGAAGAGCGGCTTGACGAGCTGTTTGCCAGGCATCCGCTTGTGAAGGATGCAAGGTGTTTCCGGCTCAGCTGGTGGCCGGAGACGGAGCCGGATTGTTTCAGCTCATGGGAGGAAGCATGACGGACGGCGAGCTGTTAGCGGTTATTGTGCTGGTGATAAGCGCAGTAATTCTGTACAAGATAATGGACGGCTTAAAATGAACAAATATAGTCTTATTGCGTGTATCAGCAATGATTACACGATTCAGCTGGACGGCAAGCCGTTCAAGGTTAAGGGCGAGCGTCTTGTCGGCACTTTTCTTGAAAGCGGCTGGCAGTTGGAAGCAACGGACGAAACGCCGTATTTTAGAGGAGCGGTCTTTGACAGGCTCAAAGACGGCTACGATTTAGGCGGTACTGTCTTGTTAAGCAAGAAAGAGTTTCTTTCTCGTGTAAAAACATGGACAGAGATTTTTTAAGCATAAAAAGCCCCGGACGCTGTGTCTGGGGCTTGCTTTTTTGGGGAAATGTGGTATAGTATTAATTGTTGGATAAATCGCCTTTTAGGTCTTATCCTTTCGCCCTTGTTTGTTCAAGGGCTTTTTTTGTGTCCATTACTTCTAATGAATACAAATTTCGAATTTCCTTAACCAAAGAATGCTTAACAGTAATACAAGCTCTTACCTTTTTCCCTGAATGGAGAATTATCTCCTCACTTAAAAACCTTTCAATTTTCAAACCTTCATCATGGTGTTTTACATCATCGTGAACTTTTACAAAATCAGCATTTTCAAACAAATCGATTATCTGATTTGCCATTTCAAAGTGTTCGCCAATCGTAAAACCGTTGCGTTTAGAATCATTCAATTGACTTCGTAATTCTCTTTGCGTTGTTGATGAGAAATATGCTTCTATTCCTGTAGATTTGTTTTGTATCGATTTGCCTAGATAAGCCTTTGTATTTTCATTAAAAGCATTTCTAAGTCTTTGTGCATAACCTTTTTTCACGATATTTGTATCTACCTTTTCGGGCTTTATAAGTTTTTCTTTTATTGATTCGATTATTCCGAAATCTTTTGCACGTTTCACCATATTATCGGTCATTTTCCACCAACTTCCAGTATCCAGCGGATTGCCGCCGAAGCCGTCCTGCGGTTTGAACTTGCTGAAACGCTTCATCGGTATGTTTTCAACGTTGTAGCCTGGTGTGCCGACTTGAGAGCTGTAGACAGGGCAGATTGATGTGCGGCAGTTGAAGTGGTACGGCGGAAAGCCGTATTTCTTCCAGAAGTTGTGTCCTATAGGCAGAATTGCGCCGTAGCCCGATTCAACAAGCAGATGCCGGCAGATTTTACTTGTGCGCTCGTCTTCTACAACCATAAGCTGATAGGCTACTGCGCCTGTGTCTTCATATTTTGCAAGCTTTCCGGCGGTGTATGCGCTCTGTGTGTTTGTGCGGAAAACTGTTATTGATAAAAATATAATAGCCCGAATTTCGAGTTTCAGTAAAAATTTACAAAAAAAGCGTAAACCTTTAAAATTTGTTTTGCCCAACAAAAAAATCAAAGGGATACGCTTATGTATGAACAAATTTTATCTTTAGTAACTTTATTTTTCAAGAG
>JAGAAX010000062.1 GCA_017614995.1 Spirochaetaceae bacterium | reverse complement strand
CTGATATTTTTCCGCCCAGTCGCATACCTGGTCAAGTTTTTCAAAAACTATATCATAAACTTTGACGGTGTTGACAGGCTCCATTAAATTTGCAAAGTGAATGGGAAGGCGGATTATATCCACGCCCATGCTTTTGAGCATGGCAAAATCTGTTTCGTCGTATTTGTTAAGATCTGGAAGGTTTCCCGCTTGCCATGACTCAAAAAAGGTAAGCATATCAATGCCTTTTTTGAACGGCAGTTCAGTGCTTTGGCTGAATATTGAAACTGACAAAAAAAGAAGGGCTGCAATTACAAAAAGCTTTTTACCCCCCCCATTCTATACATAGTATCTTTCATATTTCCTCCTATAAGGTTGTTTGTATAAAACGATTATACACCCTATTTTCAGGGACACGCAACTCTTTCAAGGGGCTGTCTAATAAGTATAAAACGTATTGTCATCCCGAACTTGTTTCGGGATCTCAACGCTATATCTGGTGCAGATGCTGAGCTGAAAGCCGCCGAAGGCTAACAAGTTCAGCATGACACCTCTTTTTGGACAGCCCCTTGCCGCGAGTGTGCCAAATTAAGCTTATTCTGCAAAATAAGCCTAAATGCGCACCCGAGATTGCTTCGTCTTTGGCTCGCAAAGGCGCATGTGCTAGTGCTTTTTCTTGCGTTATCCATATAGCTGTATTAGAATATAAGCAATCGGTACATAAGTTTCTGAATGATGAAAAGCAACAAATTACCTAGACAGATGGTTCTTATTCTCTCTATTTTTCTGCTTATAGCGAACGGCACGCTGGGTGTGCTTTTGACCAATCAGTCAAAGAATTATCTGCAAGACCAGATGCGGAAGCGTATGCTTGATATTTCAAACAGTGCGGCGGCTCTGATTGACGGCGATATACTTGAGAAGCTTCAAAAAGAAGATGTTGATACTGACCTTATCAGAATGCGCTTAGAATTCTGCGCACGTTTCAGGAACAGGTTGAGTTGAGCTATATCTACGGAATCCGGGATATGGGCGACAAGACTTTTACCTTTACAATTGACCCCGAACCTGATGACCCGGGCGAGTTCGGCGAACCGATTATGTACACCGACGCGCTTTATGCGGCAAGCCTCGGAACTCCTTCTGTTGATAAAGAAGCTTATGAAGACAGGTGGGGATGTTTTTACAGCGCATACAGTCCTGTTTTTAATTCCGCCGGAAAAGTAGCAGGAATTATTGGAGTTGACGTTGATGCAGACTGGTTCGATGAGCAGCTCCGGCATCATCTTTATCTGATTTGTATAGCCTGTGTGTTTTCACTTATCGCAGGCGGTTTTATTGTTTTTATTATAACAGAAAGGCTCAGAAAGCGTTTCGCTTTTCTTAATTCTGAAATGAACCGGCTGGCTGGTGATGTTGAAGACCTTGCAACAGAGCTGCACTTCGTATCTGGAACTAAGCAAGTTCTGGAAGAACTTACAAGTCCTGGCGATGATTTTGCCTTGTTAGAAAGCAAACTCAAATTTTTGCGTGATGAGCTTCAGTACTATATTACAGAAGCTCATTCAATGTCTTATACAGATTCGCTTACCGGGCTTGGCAACAGAAATGCTTATACAAAAACTATAAAACGAATAAATACACAGATTGAAGTTGGTGTTGCTGATTTTTCTGTTGCGGTATTCGACATAAACGGGCTGAAACAGGCAAACGACAAATTCGGCCACGAGTTCGGCGACCTTATGATTAAAACAATTTCTGATATTTTGAAAGCTTCGCTCAATACTAATATGATTTATAGAATTGGCGGCGATGAATTTGTTGCAATTCTTGGAACTTCCGGTGAACACGCTTTTGACCACGCCTTTGATTCAATAAAACAAAAGCTTGATGAAAAGGACAATGTTTTGACTGACGGCGAAAAGCAGACTCCGCTTGCTGTTTCAAAAGGTGCAGCTACTTTTATTAAAGATTCTGATTCAGACATAAACGCTGTATTTCACCGCGCAGATGAAGCAATGTATGCCGACAAAGCCGCATGGTACGTCAAACACGGTGACCGCCGTAGAAAATAACGAAAACCTTTGATGAGGAAATTAGCATGATAAACAGCAAGCCGTTCAATATTGTTCTTTTGCTTACTATTATAGGTGAGTTTCTGCTGCCGTGGATTCTTAAGCATTTTTACCCCGGCTATGACAGCAGAATGATGGTGATGAGCGCGCTCGGAAGCCCCGAAAGCCCGGTGCGGATAATCTATAATATTTGGCTGATTTGGCTTGGCTGCTTTTTGAGCTTTACGGCAATCGTGTATTATTCGGCATACAAAGAAAATTATCAGTTTCTTTCTATTATAATGATGATTTCTGTGCTTTTGTTTGCGGTTGGGGCAGGGCTGCTTTCGGGCATTTTCAGTGTGAATGAATCTAAAGGCGTTGTGACACTTGCTTCAAAGATTCATGGTGCGGGTGCTGCCGTCGGCTTTATGACGCTTTTGTTCTTTCCGCTTTTGTGTTCGGTTATTGCGTTCCGCGAGTCAGACAGGCTGTCCGCTTTAGTCTGCCTTTTTGCGTTTGTGCTTGCATTTGTTTGCTTTGTCTGTTTCATCATGGGCGACAAAGAGGAATTTGCCAAAACAGTTTTGGGCTATGAAGGCTTGTGGGAAAGACTGACGCTGTTCTTTATGTACGTTCCGTTTGTTTATAAAGCTGTTTCTGTACTGAAAAATGCTATTTGATTAGACTGTCTGCCTTTCTATATGCAAGTACGCAGGCAATAAACATCAGAACATAAAATGCTCCATAGACGAATGTCTTAATAAAAGATGCTCCGAAAAAAGCCATTATCAGAACATTTGGAAGCCAGACTACAGATGAAAGTTTGATTGCATAAAAAAGTGCTTCGGTCGCAGATGCTATTTCTGAAAGACAGTAACGGTTCCACAAGGTCAGAAGAAAACCTGCAACGAACATAAAGATTATAAACACAATATAAAAGCGTGATTCAGCCGCTCCTGATACTTGCAGAATACTGCAAAGCTGCCATGAACGGTCTAAGATACCGGCTGCAATATCAGTCAGATAATTGAGAGCCGCAAACAAAAGTCCATTAATCAAACTCAAGACAATAAACTTTTTTGTATTCACAGGCAGCACACTGAAAGGTTTTTCTACATCGTAGTTTTTGAAAAGCAACCCAAGAATCAGACCTTTAAGTAAATATGAGACTATATCAACGACAACAATTCCTAAAGAAAAAGATGAAGCGATAAGCTCACCGTCGCCTCCTGCCATTGCAAAGATATTCGGCAGATAGCTGCTTACAAGAATCAGCGACATATAACTGAACGCACGCAGAACTGTATTCTTTACAGGAAGCAGATAACCGAAAAGCATATATCCAGCTCCAAATACCAGCTCTGCGCAAAAACTGTAAATCAAAAAACCTGGAGTAACAAAGGCAGGTGCTCCCGTCTTTCCGTAAATATATCCTTCAACAAAAATACGGAGCGGTGTCGTGAAAATATTTGGAAGAATCAAAAACAATACTAAACGGGGTATCACCCAAAAATCAAATTTATCTTTTAAAACTATGTTTTTATTCATATATACTACCAGCATGAATAAATATAGCTCAAAGTCCGCAAAAATGCTATTGTTCTTGCGCCGACAAAGTTTGCAGCAAAAGGCAATATTGCCGGTGCACTTATGCGTTTGTGGCTGTTGTTACAGTTCTTATCAACAAATATAATGTTTAAGTATCCGGTGAATTGAAGACAGGAATAAAAAATGAAGCAGTACATAGTTGATGCATTTACAGATAAACTCTTTGGCGGAAATCAGGCGGCGGTTTGCGTGCTTGATAAATGGATCTCTGACGAACTGATGCAGAATATCGCAAAGGAAAACAATTTTTCTGAAACGGCATTTACTGTAAAAGAGGGAGACTTGTATCACCTGCGCTGGTTCACTCCTGCGGCGGAAATTGATTTTTGCGGGCACGCAACATTGGGAACTGCTTTTGTTCTTTTCAACTTTTACGAAAAAGATGCAGTGAAAATCACTTTTAAAACTCAGGTTGGAAATCTTACAGTAGAAAAACAGGATGATTTATACAAAATGGATTTTCCTGCATATAAATGTAATCGCGTTGAAGTGACTGATTTAATGGAAAAAGCTCTTGGAGTCCGTCCACTGGAAGCATATCTTGACCGGGATCTTATGCTCGTTTTGAAAAATGCTGACGAGGTAAAAAATCTTTGCCCAAACCGCGAAGCCTTAAATCAGCTTGAAGCTCTTGGTATCGCTGTTACCGCTCCTTCGGATAATCCTGAATATGACTGTGTAAGCCGCGTATTCTGTCCTGAAATTGGTATAATGGAAGACCCGGTTACAGGAAGTACACATTGCATGATTGTTCCATACTGGTGCGACCGTCTCAACAAAGAAAAGCTTGTGTGTTTTCAGGCATCTGAGCGCAGCGGCGTCTTGTATGCAGAGAGAAAAAAGGAAAGAATAATTTTGTCCGGCAAAGCAGTGTTGTTTTCCGAGGCGGAAATTTTTGTATAAAAATTGTCTGATGAATAAAAAGGAATAAATGATGTGTTTCAGTGTTAGCACCATGATTAACAGAATAATGAAGCAAAGTGGCGAAAAATCTTTTTGCAAAGACCTCAAAAAGATTGACCAGACAAAATTTGATAAGACTGTTTGCGAGGAACTTGATATTTCTTATGCGGACGATAATTTAGATGAGCACAAACTTGATGTCTATTATTCTGAAAACAAAATAAAAAAGCCGGTTTTAATTGATATTCATGGAGGCGGTTTTATATCGCATGACAAGAAAATAGACAGTCTTTTTTGCAACTTTATGGCACAAAAAGGTTTCGTCGTTTTCAATTTGAATTACCGCCTTGCTTACCCTGAATATACTGTTTTTGATCAGATTGAAGATATTGATACGGCAGTCAGATGGATTTTAGCTAATGCTGAAAAATATTGCGGAGATGTAAATGCGATGTTCATATCAGGACATTCTTCAGCAGGTGTGCTCGCACTTGTTGAAGCAATGCTATGCAACAGTGTACAGATGCTCAAAGACTACAATCTAAAGGAGCGGAATTTCAATTACAAAGGAATAATTCTTGACTGTGGATTAATGCATTTCTACAAAAAAAGCATAGCCTATAACGGTATGCGGAATATGGTTTTTCCAAAGAATTATGCTAAGACTGAAAAATACAAGTATCTGATTTTTGAAGAACGTGACGAAATAAAAAATCTTCCCAAAACAGTTTTGATTACAAACAAAAAAGATGAACTGAAAGCCATGACCTACTGGTTTAAAAAAGTGCTGGAGCATTATGGTGTTCCTCATTTGTTGATTGATGATGGAGATGACGGACACATGGGAATAATCTTTAAACCGTATTCAGACGCCAGCTTGAAAAACCTTGAGAAAATCAGTCAATTCTTGTATGAATAATGCATTGTTGGAATAATGGAGGCACTATGTTAAAAGATTACGAAATAAATAAACCTGTTCTTGAAACTAATCGGCTGATTATTAGACCTCTTACCGAAGCAGATGTACCAGATTTGAAAGAATGGCTGGGAAGAGATGAAGTTTATACCTATTGGGGACGAAAGGCTAGTAAAGGTGAAAAAAATCCAGAATTGTTGTTTATTGACGCCCGTCCGTGGGTGCAAAGAAAGCCTTCACCAGATTTTAAGTGGGGAATTGTTTTAAAAGAAACAAATACTGTTATTGGAATGATTGAAGTATTTAATATCCAAAATGCAAGAATGGGCGATATCGGGTATCGTATTCATCCTGATTATTGGAATATGGGAATTACTACAGAAGCACTGAAGGAAGTAGTAAAGTTCGTTTTTGAAAAAACTGAAATAGAACGGCTGAATGGAAATGCCGATGTAAGGAACATTGCTTCGAATAAGGTACTGGAACGGTGTGGCTTTATAAAAGAGGGAACGATCCGACAAGGAAAAATGGTTTCTGTCTATTGTGACTATAACATTTACGGTATGCTTAGAGAAGATTATGCAAAAAAATAATTACAAGGAAAATACATGAAAGCATTTATCGTTTACTGCCATCCGTCAGAAAATTCTTTTACAAGTCACGTGCGAGACTCCTTCATAAAGGGAATTGTTGATTCGGGAAATGAATATATTCTTTCTGATTTATACAAAATGGATTTCAAATCAGATATGACTGAGCAGGAATATCTACGCGATGCAAATTACAGGAACACTTCAGATGTGGCAGCGGATGTTCTTGCTGAACATGAGAAAATCAATTCTGCAGATGCGATTGTCTTTATTTATCCTGTGTTCTGGACGGAAGCTCCGGCAAAGCTTGTCGGCTGGTTTGACAGAGTCTGGTCTTACGGTTTTGCTTATGGCGAAAACAGGACTATGAAAGTTCTGGACAAAGCTTTGTTCCTTGTGACGGCCGGAAACACAATGGAGCGGCTTGTAAACTTTGGACTTTTGGACAGCATGAAAAAAGTCATGATTGGCGACAGGCTTTTTGGTCGCGCAAAGGAATCTGAATTTGTGGTCTTCCCCGGCATGAGCAGAGGGCTTGATTCCCGCGAGCAAAATTTTGAAAAGAATCTGGCCGCGGCATACGAAAAAGGGAAAAATTTGTTTTAAGGAGTAGTTTTCCAATAAAGAAAAAACTGAGCGCAAATGATTTTAGAGATAATATGATAGCTATGAAAGAACAAGACAGACCGGTAATAACCTTGTTCAGGCTCATGTCGGTTGACGGCAAGATAAGCACCGGCGCGACAAAAGAATTTGCATTCCAGAGCAATGTATCTGAATGATTTAATGTACATTACAGTTGCTTATTATTCGGATGAATAATCAGTGATTGTTTATAAATCTCCAGTATTATATTTATAAACATATTTTGATATTCGTTTAAGCTGACCGTTTTCGTAATATTCATTTATATAATATTCATTAAAACCCCAGCCATCGACCCAGAGAAGGTTTCCTCTTTCATCATATTCCATTGTCTGGGTCATTCCGTCATCACGGATAAACTTGATTATCTGGTCTTTTTCATTTCTGACTGTTTTCCAATTAGACCAGTTGTTATCCCAGCGGTTGGCAACATCATTATAATTTACAACAATAGGCTTTTTTAACTGTCTGTTACCATGTTTTTCTTTTCCGTCAGATATATATTTATTTTTATATGTAGTCTGAGTATAAAAGTTTTCCTGTAAAGGTGTATTATAATTTTCTGAACAAAACCTGTATGACACAAAACCCTCTCTGCTGAATTCAACAATCTCAGAAAGCGTAAAATATTTTTTAGAAATTATTCTTCCCTCCGACGGATAATAAAAACAAATCATTTTCATGGAAAAATCTTTCTGGTTCTGCTTATACAGCTCTTTATATTCAGAAAGCAGATTTGTAAACCACTCATCATCTTTTGCGAGCATGAATGGAGTTTCTTTTCCAATATTAGGGTCTGCACCATATTGCATCAAAGTTCTTGCGGTTTCATAATTCTGATTTTTTACGGCTTCCCATAAAGCTGTGTGACCATTTTTATCGACAAAGTTTACATCGATTTTTCCATAACGCAGACAGGTTCTTGTGAATTCTGAATCAAACTTTCTTGCACACAAAAATAGAACATTATCATCTGTATTGCTTTGCGATAATTTTGCACCATTTAAAAGTAATGTTTCTAAGACAAAAGGAGATTTTCTTCTTACAGCTAATGCAGCAGGATATTCAGACTCTTTTTTATCCGGGGATTCAAGCAATTCATCAGTTTTCAGAATTCCAAAGGCAAACAAAGCTGCAACGTCATTATCAGATCCATTCAGAATCAAATTATATGGATTTTGTTTTATCGAGTTTGAATAATTGATGTCCCATGCACCTTTATATTGTGAATAAACTTCATAAGGCATGAAAGGCAGAATTTTTGAAAGATAACCGCCGAATACCCATCCACTGTAACATTTATCATAATCAAAATTGATATATCCCTCATACCAGTAATCAGAAATACCATCTATTGTGTCTTTCTCTTTTGTTCTCTGGCCGGAAAGCTGAATAAGATGTCCATAAGGAGCAGATGCAACAACTTCTCCTGTTTTAGGAGTTTTTCTCATTCTAAGATTACTTCCGTCATCTGTCAGAATGACTGCATAAGCTTCTTTTTCTTGTACTGGTGTCATATCAAAACAAAAAACAGATGATATAAATAATAAAAATGATAGGATTGTTATAGCTTTTCTTTTCATATATCAACAATTATAATAAGCAGCATACTGTTTGTAAATTGTTGGAATGAATGGAGAAAATAAATGATAAAAACTGTAGACGAAAAGAATATAGATATAGCTGCGTCTATCCACAGCGAGTCTTGGCAGGAATCGCATAAGTCATTCTGTTCTCCTGATTTTGTTGAAAAACATACACAAGAACACCAGAAAGAATATCTGCTGGAAAAAATGAAAAACGGAACTGTTGTGTATATGCTTTTTGACGAGGTTTCAAAAAAAGATGTAGGAATTGTATCGGTAACGGAAAATCTGATTGAAGATTTATATATTCTGCCATCGGAGCAAAACAAGGGCTATGGCACGACGCTGTTGAGATTTGCCTGTGGCAAATGTACCGCTGCGCCGACACTCTGGATTTTGGAGAACAATTCAAATGCAGCCCGCTTGTATCGGAGAGAAGGTTTTTCTGAAACAGGACGGCGCAATCAAATCGATAAAGGGCTGGATGAAATTGAATTTATAAAAAAATAATGTGAGAAGCAATATGAAATATCAGCATACTTTTTTTCCAATTACAGCGACTCCATTTTCAACTGTTGGTTATAGCGAAGTATTGCCTTGTCGAGAACTTTTGCCTTATGTGCGCTGTTTTTGGACTTCTGATTCGCAAATGTCAAATTCTCCAATTATTCCTGATTTATGTGCTGATATTATGATTCATATAGAAAGCAACCCTGATGCTGATGATGAGCGTGAAATTACTTGCATAGGCTTTTGTGGAGTTAGCGATAAAATGTTTGTTTCGCAAAAGCCTGCAAATCCGCATCAGAAGATTTTTGGAATCCGGCTATATGCATGGCAGGCACAACGATTTGCAGATGAAAGGCTTTCAAAAACTGCGAATGATTTTTTTGATTTAAGGAATCATTTTGAATCACTTGAAAAAATCCTTCGTGCAAAAATCTTTCCGACTATGACGCTGAACGAGTTTCAAATGATTGCTGAAAGTGTGCTTTTATCTTTGCTCGATCGTTCGGACGCAAATTTATTACACACTGAAACTCTTGTTATGGAAGCAATTTCTACAATGATTCGCACGCGGGGTTCTCTTTCTCAACAACAATTGTTACAGGATATACATGCCAGTGAACGCCAGCTTGAGCGGGTTTTTGAACATACTCTTTCGCTTTCACCCAAAAAGATTTCATCAATAATCCGTTATCAGAGTCTATGGCAGGAAGTATGCCGCTCTCCAGATTTTGATATTCAGGATTCTGTTTTTGCTTATGGATATTTTGATCAGGCGCACCTCTTGAACGATTTCAGAAAATATCATGGAATGAGTTTAAGTGAAGCAAGAAATTTTGCTTTCAACTCCTAAGATGTCGGTTTTTTACAATACCGAATGTGAAAACCATGTTATAGTTCTTTGCAGTAAGGAGATTCAAATGAACAATAGCAAAATGAAACTTGAAGGCTTCGGTATATTTGTAAAAGATATGGCGACTATGGTGCGGTTTTATCGCGATGTGCTTGGCTTTGAAATTAAAGAAGATGAGAACACCTCGAATGTGTATCTTGTAAAAGATGGAACACTATTTCTTTTGTTTGGCAGAAATGATATTGAAACAATGACAGGTTCAAAATTCAATTATGCAGAAAAAATCAACGGGCATTTTGAAATTGCTCTGGGCGTAGAAAACTATGGTGCTGTTGATAAGACGTACGAAGAAGTTATTTCAAAAGGCGCGGTGTCTGTTATGCCGCCAACAACAGAACCATGGGGTCAACGTACATGCTACATTGCCGACCCTGAAGGTAATCTTGTGGAAATAGGCTCGTTTGTAAAAGACTAAAAAAGTATTTATTCCTTCGTAATTACAAAAGTTCCTGCGGCCATTATTATGAACGCTATGAAGAATGCAACACCCGGGAACTCTTTGTAAATTGCGATTGAAAGCAGGGCGGCGATAAATGGGGAAACAGCATAATAGGAGCTTGTCCTAGCCGCACCCAAAAATCGCTGAGCCTGAATGTAGGTGAACACGCTGAGTCCATAAGCAAAAAATCCGAGCAAGAGTGCAAGAAAAATAAAAGATGAAAAACCGATTCGTTCGCCTGTAATCAAGGCAACAAGAATTGCACCGGTTCCAGAACCAAGGCCTTTTATGATTACGATTTTTGTTGTGTCGCAGTCAGAAAGTTTTCTTGTGCAGTTGTTTTCAAAGCCCCAGCAAATACAGGCTAGAAACGCAAAAATAGAATAGGGCGAGAAAGTAAGAGAAACAATTCCTTCAAACGAAAGAATAATTCCTGCGGCGCTAATAAGTAATATTCCAATCAAAAGGCGGGGCGAAATCTTTTCCTTGAAAATCAAAAAGGCGATTATGGAGGTTGCGGCAATTTCAAGGTTGTTGATGAGTGAAATGTTCGCGGCAGAAACTTTTGTCAAAGCTGTCATAAGAAAAATTGGCGCTGCAATGTCGAGAGCGACCATTCCGAAGATATATGGCAAATCCTGTCGTGTAATTTTTCTTGTGGCAGTACCGCTACTTTTGTTTTTTACAAAACACAAAGGAATCATTCCAAGCCCGGCTCCAAGATACAAAAGCCCAGCCATAAAAGAAGGCGGAATCTGTGTTATCAGCATTTTTGAAAAAGGAGTACTCAAGGCATAAAGTGCTGCGGCTGTAATTGCAAGAAGAATTGCCTTTGGTTTTTCTGCCATCATCGATTCCTTTGTTATAGTTTTTCCAGAACAACAAGCTGGCCGTAAGCACGTTTTTTTATTGTTACAAGCTTGAATCCGGATTTTTCAAAACGCATGGCAATTTCTTTTGAAGAAAAGAATTCTCCATTCAGATTTCTTACAAGAAAGTTTATGATTTTTCGTAGCACTAATGGAAAGTTAGGGTCAGCAATATAAAGCTTTGCACCGGATTTTAGAATTCTTGCGACTTCTTTTTCAAACGCGCCTTTATCCGGGAAGTGGTGATATGCCATACAGGCAATGACGGCATCAAGGCTTTTATCTGCAAATGGCGTAGCCTCGCAGGAACAAAGCTGAATATCCATTCCGGGACATTTTGCTTTTGCAACTTTTAGCATTTCGTTTTCTACGTCAATTCCGTGAGCGACAATTTTGTATCGCTCAGACAAGGTTTTTAGAATTGTTCCTGTTCCGCAGCCTACGTCCAGAACCTGTGCTGAATCGAAAAGCTCTATGTTATCATAAATCAGCTTGTAAAAAACTTTAGAAAGCTTTCCTTCAAAATGGTCGTCATACTTATCTGCTCTTTTGTCGAACTTGAAATCCCTTTTTTCTGAATGCTTCATATTTTTTTTCTCCTATTGTGTCATGCTGAACTTGTTTCAGCATCTGTTTGGAAGATCCCGAAACAAGTTCGGGATGACGAAATAAAGTTATCGAACACAGTGTTTGATAAAATACTAAAGCCATGATATGATAAAAACAAGAACAGACATTAAGATTTGTGCGATACTGAACAAAAATCTGCATATTGTTCAATAAAGGGAACGCAATGGACAGACGCCAGCAAAAAACAAAACTCGCAATTCATACCGCAATGACAAATCTTTTGAAAAAAAAGAAGTTTGAAGTCCTTACAGTTCAGGATATTATTGATGAAGCAAACATTGGCCGCAGCACTTTTTATTCACACTTTGAAACAAAAGAACAACTGCTCGAAGAAATCTGTAACGAAATGTTTTCTCATGTTTTTGCCCACGACCTTGCTCCAGAAGAAAGTCATGATTTTTCAAAAAATCACAAAACCATTAAGGACCGGCTCACTCATATTCTTTATCACATCAAAGACCATAAATCGAATATCAAAGCGATCATGAATGGTGAAACCGAGAAACTTTTTACTCAATATTTTTGTGATTATCTTGCACAGGATTTTTCTGATGATATCTGGAAAATCAAAATCGAAGTCCCGCAGGATTTTAAAATGCAGTTTTTCACCGGAAGCTTTATTTCAACAATAAAATGGTGGATCCAGTCAGACATGAAATCTACCCCAGAAGAAACTGTTGATTATTTTTTGAAGATGATAAAGGGGATATAGTAAATAAACCGGCATCTTATAACACAAAACCGGCAACTTGTGCAAAACCGGGTTTTCTTCTAAAACAAGAGGCATTATATTCTTCTTAAGCTAAGTGCCAAAAACTGGCAGACAAAAACTTAAGGAGATTATAATGGAAAAATCAAAGAAAACAATTTCATTTGTGCTTTATGTGACTTTTGCACATGTTATTACCTATTTTATTTGCGGTGTGATTTTCTCTCAGTTGATGGGTTACAGCGAATGGTGGAAACAGCCGGTTGTCTGTGATTATTTCAGAGCATTTGACGGAGCAGCCAGTGCGGCAGGTCCTTTCATTCAGATAATCAGAGGCCTGTTATTCGGGTTTATCTTGATTCCGCTGATTGATTTTATTAAGCAGAAATCTGGCTGGTTGAAGCTCTGGGTTTTGTTTTTGGGAATCGGAATTATTGGCGCACCTTCAGCCGCTCCAGGCTCAATTGAGGGAATTGTTTATTCAAAGCTTCCGCTTGCTTTTCACTTTGTAGGTTTGCCGGAAGTCTGCAGTCAGACACTTTTATTCAGCGTGCTTGTTTATCGTCATCTTAATTCGACAGAAGAAAAATCGGAGAAATCAAAAAATCTGATTCGTGCATTTTATGCAGCAATGATTGTGTTTATGACTTATGCAGTATTTTCGATTGCATTTGCTGTAGCTCAGAATGTACCGATTGAATCTGGCAGTGCAGACATTCGTGTTCTTGCGCAGTTCTTCCCACCGGTAATTTTTGCCTTTGTCTTGTGGCTTATCAACCGCTTTAATTGGATAGTAAAGATTGCAACTCTGTATGTACTTTCTGTGATTTCTTTTGCACTTTATCAGAGCGTGGTTTTGCATGATTTGAGTTTTGTCTATGTATTTGTTGCTCCTTTGTTTACAACTGCACTTTACTTTTTGTTCATGAAAATCTGCGAGAAGCGTGATACAATATAAGAATGAAAATTGTAATTCAGACAGATGCTTCTGTTCAGGAGACGACTCTTTTGATTACCTGTAAAGAAATTACTCCTGAACTGGAACGGCTCATAAGCGTATTCCGTCTTTCAGATAAAAAACTTTCGGTAAAGAAAAACGGCGAAGTTCATCTTATAGATTTGAAAACTGTTTTGTATGTCGAAAGTCTGGAGCGGAGCACTTTCATCTATACCGGCGAAGAAGTTTATGAAAGTACTTACCGGCTTTATGAACTGGAATCAATGCTTGGTGAATGTAACTTTGTCCGCGTAAATAAATCAACTCTTCTTAATCTGAATGAAATCAAAAGCATAAAATCTGATATAGACAGGCGGATTCGCGTTACACTTGAAAATGGTTATCAGCTCATAATTTCGCGCTTGTATGCTGAAGAGTTTAAGGCAAAAATCTACAAATTGGGAGTTTCAAATGAATAAACGACTGGTTTCTTTTATAAAAGATTTTCTGGAGCTTTCGGCATCCATTATTTTGATTTTTACGATTCTTACTGCTGTTCTCGGAGAAAATGCAGGGGAAGTTTCAAGCCTCTTTAGACTTGGCAGTGTCGGTATTGCCGTTGAATCTTTGATTCAGCTCTTTGTGTTGGCTTTTACAATCAGACTTTTGAACTTTATATTTTTGACCGACGCAATTATAAAATCGTTAAGCGCTCTTGTGCGTTATATTTTGTGCTTCGGTCTGATAACAATTTTCCTTTTGATTTTTGCTTTCTGTTTTAAGTGGCTTACAAATGAACCAAAATACTGGCTTATTTTTTTAGCATGCTATGTTGTAAGTACAGCAATCAGTATTTTTATTTCTAATCTGATAAATAAACAGCAAGACGAAAAAATGAATGACGCATTAAAAGTCATAAAAGGAAAGCCAACTGAAAAGGATATGTGAAAAATGACAGTAATTAAATCATCTGTTTTTCCTGCATCAAAGGAAAAAGTTTATGAAAAATTGCAGAAGCTTGAACTGCTTCAGCATATTGCATGGCCTTATGCAACGTTTACTCCTGTAGGTGAAGCTATAACCGTTTGGCAAGAAGGAACAACATCTTCTTACAAATTTAAGTTGTTTGGTTTTATACCCTTTGGAACTCACAAAATAAATGTAATTACATTCGATATTGATAAAGGCATTTATACGCACGAAGGAAATGAGCATGTTCCAGTGTGGAATCACAGAATTGTGTTATATGGAATTTCTGAAAACCAATGTTTTTATTCAGATATTGTTGAAATTAAAGCTGGCTGGAAAACACTATTTGTCTGGCTCTGGGCAAACTGTTTTTATGCACACCGCCAGAGAAAATGGATAAAGCTGCTGGGAAAAAATGATTCAATCTGCATCAAATTAGCAGAAACGGATGAGGAATTGTGCGGAATAGGATATGTGCATTGTACTGCATGGCAAGAAGCTTACAGAGGTATTGTATGTGACCAGTATCTTGATACGATGACTGTAGAGGCTACAACAGCTCGTGCACGAAAGTTCCCGGAAAATACTCTTGTAGCTAAGGATAAAGATAAAGTTGTAGGATTTGCAGTATATAGTCAATCGAGAGATGAAGATTTGCCGGATGCAGGAGAGGTTGATGCAATCTATGTCCTTTCAGAGTATTACGGCAAAAAAATTGGATATAGATTGATGAATGAAGCAATTTCAAGGCTTAAAGAATATAAAACCATATTTTTATGGGTGTTTGAAAAGAATGAGAGAGCTATCCGCTTTTATCAAAAATATGGTTTTGAATTTGACGGAGCCAAAAAGGAATGGAATCTTGGCACACCGGTTTCAATAGTCAGAATGGTAAAGAAAAGAGGGTAAAGCAAAGGAAGATAAATTAAAATGCAGATTGTATATAAAAGACTTACCAAAGAATATACAGTTGAAAGATGTAAACTTAATGAAAAATGAGAAGTTTATAATTATTTATGGAAGAAAAACATGAAAGTTGAACTAAAACAATTATCCCTGGAAATGGGGAAAAGCGAATACAACATGCTGCAGGGAATATCAAACGGGGAAAATGGTTTTTACAACCCGGCATGCAATATTTCATATGAAGAATATCGGGAATGGCTGAAAAAGGAAGATGATATGTCGAAAGGCATCAATTTGCCAGAAGGATGGATTCCTGCCACAACTTATTTTCTTTATATAGACGATGAACCGGTTGGCTATGGACGTGTCAGACATGCCTCTTCGGAATATCTGGAAACCGTTGTTGGTGCCGGAAATCTGGGCTATGGCATTGCGAAAGAATACAGAGGTAAGGGGTACGGAAACATCCTCTTTCAGGAGCTGCTAAAAAAATGCAGGGAAACCGGATACGAAGAAATAAAACTTTTCCCGCTGAAAAGTAATAACGCCACTGTAAAAATTATGCTGAAAAACGGCGGTCAAATCATCGGCGAATTCAATGATGAAAAGTATATTATACGAATCCCTGTAGTTTGATAAATTCAAAACGAAGACAGCACAATTATTTATCCGCTTGAATCAACCTTTTACAGTTCTGCCCGAGTAGTCTTTGTTGACCGCTTCGGAATCCGCTGGGGAATCATGACAGAAACAACAGAGCGGTGACTTTTTAGAGATGCCCATATTGCGCTGTCTTTAAAATACATGATATTCTATCTGTAGAAATAATCTATAAATTAGAAAAACGATGAAAAAAGTGAATACTATGATTAAAGAATTCAGCAGAAAATATGCGGTTTTGTTTGCGCTGCTTGTGTCGGTTTTGTACATTTCGTTTTTTTTGGGCATAGGCACAATTCTTGGTGTTATTGCTGTAAAACTTTCTTATGATTACTACTATACGTTTTTTCTTATTCAGGAAATTATTGGAACTGCTGCTGCTTTTTTTATTTTGAAGCTTAGTGGTTTATTTGATATTCTAAAGAACAAGGGAACCGGCATCTTTAAAGGGTTTATTACCGGTGGATTTTTTATTTTTGGCTCGATTATGTGTTTGTATGAACAGCTTCCTTACCTTTGTAAAAGTGGGCTCACGCTCCGTTCTCCGTTTTCAATTGCTATGTTTGTTTTGACTATGATTTTCATTGGTGCTTCCGAAGAAATTATTTCTCGTGGTGTGATTACAACAATGCTGTACAAAAAATTTGGCGGGACAAACAGCGGTATCTGGAAGACGGTTGTTATTTCAGGATTACTTTTCGGAATTATGCATTTTACAAATATGTTCGCAACCATGAATCCGATTGGTGTGCTTATTCAGGTTGCAGGTGTTTCTGTAATTGGAATGGTCTTTAGCGCGATTTATCTCCGTAACGGAACAATTTGGGTGAACGTTGTGCTACATGCATTTAATGACATTGCTGCTGGTATCCCATGTATTTATATAGGTCAAAGACCTCAGAACATAATCGATGACTATAAGCCAATTAAACTTCTCGGAATCATTCTGTATGCAATAGTGTTGCTCGTGCTTCTCCGCAAAAATAAAATCGAAACGATTCCAGCTAATTTTGCACAGCTATTCGCTGAACCTGCTGAAAATGCCTCATTTGTAAAAGCATCTCCTGTAGAAGCAACTCCTGTGCATGAATAAAATAGAACACATAACATGAACTTGAATTTATCAGAAAAACCACAGATAAACAAATACGCCGGAGCTGCTGCTTTAACTGGGGCTTTGTTTTTGGTGCAGCTTGGTATCAGCCGTTTAAGCTGGCTTATGGCAGAAATGCTGCCGGATTTTCCGTATGACCCGAGCGGTTTGTATTTCAGGCTGTCAGTGCACCACATTTTGCAGATGCTTCTGGCTCTTTTGCTTATATTCGGTCTTAACAAGGCAAAGGGTATTAGCGGATTTAATCTTGCTCCAAAATACAGCAGTCTTGGAATAAAGCATACGCTGGTATTCTGCGCTGTGGTGCTTGCCTTCTATTCAGTTGTGTACATTGTTGGAAGTTTTACTAAAACTATAAGTACATATAACTATGAGTTAAACGCTGGCAATATTACTGGCACTCTCGGGTTTCAGCTGCTGCTTTCCGGCCCTTCTGAAGAAATATTGTTCCGCTCGCTGCCGGTAACGCTGTTTTTGTTTGTGCTTAAAGATGATAATAAGACAAATAAAGTGCTTGCAGTTGTACTTTCTGCGTTTTTATTCGCTATTGCCCACATCAATGTATTTGGATTCAGTTTTTCATGGTTTCAGGTTTGCTATGCATTTGTACTTGGGCTTGTATATGGCTATACTTTCATCAAATCGAAAAGCGCCGTTTATCCGATGATAATGCACAGCATGAGCAATGTAATTTCTGTGGGCGGTTGTTATCTTTATATGCTTTTTGTAAAATGCTGAAAAAAGGAGAAAATCAAAAAGTGTTGCCAACAATTGAAGAAGCAATGCATGAATTAGAAGTGGCGGGCAAACTGAACCCCGGACCATGGGTTAAACATTCTATAAATGTTGGAATTGCGGCTAGAAACATTGCAGAAAAAATCCCTGAAATGAATCCGCAAAAAGCATATATTGTGGGAATAATGCACGACATCGGGCGGAGAGTTGGCATTGTTGATATTCCGACACATGTTTATGATGTGCTGCCGGATATTGGAAAGACAACCCTGCTTACGCCCAAACCATGGGAACCGCCGGTAAAATCGACCAAATAAATGGAGGATATTATGGAACGGACTGAAAAAGTTATTCTAACAAATATGTGCATAGTTTATGACGGCTCAAAGATTCTTGTGCAGGAAAAAGTCGGCAAAGGCTTTAAAGGCATTACTTTTCCCGGCGGTCATGTTGATGAAAATGAACCGATAGTAGATTCTGTAATCCGCGAAATAAAAGAGGAGACAGGTCTTGCAATCAAGAGCCTGGAGCTCTGCGGTGTAAAAGACTGGCTTGAACAAGACGGAACGCGGTATATGGTTTTTCTGTTTAAGACAAACCGTTTTTCCGGCACTCTTCAATCTTCAGAAGAAGGAAAAGTTTTCTGGGTAGAAGCTTCTGAAGCAAAGAAGCTTGCAACTATGTGGCATTTTGAAGAAATGCTGAAGCTGGCAAAGTCCGGTGATTATTCTGAAATATTTCTTGACCCAACTGACAACTGGAAGCCGGTGCTGAAGTAGCCCCGCTAAATATGCACCGCTTGCCGTTTGTCTGATTTGGTTTTGCATTTCGTGAACGAATTTTTGCATTCCACGAAAGAAATGCGCCTATAAAAAATAATAGATTAAAATGATGATAAAGAGGAAAACATAATGACATTTGACGGAACACAAAAATTGATTGGACGCGGTGCGCAGGCTGATGTTTTTCTGTATCAGGGATTTGCGTACAAAGTTTATAAGCCTTCATATCCTGCTGAATGGATTGCGTTTGAGAAACACCAGCAGGGCGAAATAAACAAAGCGGGGCTTTGTCCTGTGCGCTATTATGACACAGATGATGCTCATATCATCAAAATGGATTTTGTAGACGGTGAAATGCTTGAAAGCAAAATCAACAGATGTGTGCAGGAAAATCTTGCAGGAAAAACTGACATAGCTTTTGACAGCTTGCCTGAAGGCGCATATCAGATAATTGAAGGCTACAAGCTGCTTGAGCGTGCGTTCAAATTTGTTCACAGCGCTGAAATCAAAGACCTTGAAATTCCTCATCTTAGAGATACAGCCGCAATCGGCATGGACGCTGAAGACAGCGGAAAAATCCTCCCGGTTATTGAGCGACTTTCCGACAAAATGAGCGAAAGCGTCTGCCACCTTGATATGCACTTTCTGAATATTATGCTTCCGGCGGCAAAGCCAATTTCTGATAAGTCTGAATACACAATTATAGACTGGATGAACGCCCGCATTGCACCGCCTGTTTTTGATTATGCGCGCACTTATGTGATTTTGGGCGAGTTTTCGGCAGACGCTCTGGAAGCGTACAGGCAGATTGTTATGCCTGCGGTCTGGGCTTCAGGCGTTTCCGATTCTGATTTTTCAGATGCTGTGGAAGTCTGTAAAGTTATAAGAAAGCACGAAAAATAAAAACTTGCTGAAAGGAGAAAATTATGAGCGAAATTCACCGGATAAAATGCGGTACAGAGAATTGTTATATAATTGAAAATGAAAATGCCGCAGTTCTTGTTGATACTGGAACAGCAGCATTTTATGATGAAGTGCTTGCAGAATGCAGTAAGTACAAAATGCGCCTTATCGTGCTGACACATCCGCATTTTGACCATGCAGAAAATGCGGCGGCGCTCTCTGAACATTTTAATATTCCGGTTGCTGTTCATAAAGCAGATTTAGATGTATTCGAGAACTATGATTCCCAGCCTTTAATGTCTTATGGGCTTGTGGGCAAAGTTGTGCTCAGCGTTTCGCTAAAAGTGCTTAGAAACACAAAAGTGCGCCGCCCCCAGAATCTGGTTTTTGTAAAAGAAGGCGACAGCCTTTCAGATTATGGAATTGACGCAAAAATTGTGGAACTTCCGGGGCACACAAAAGGCTCAATCGGTGTTGATGTAGAGCAGAAAAATCTGCTTGTGGGCGATGCGCTTGATAACTGGATTAAACCGGCTCTCGGGCATCTTTACGCAGACTTTGACGCAATTAAACAGACTTCACAGAAGATAAAGGCTTTTGGCAGCCGCACAATCTTTTACGGTCACGGCAAACCGACAGGCAATTTCCTTCTATAAAAATGCTGTAGCTTTGTTGTGATATTGACAGCGCCACATTATTTCACAATAATAAGCTCATTGGCAAAGACGCCGTAGATATAATCCTTCTTGAGTGGAATTATGTCTGCGGCGTTTTGTTTTTTTCGAGGTGATTATGGGCTTTCGGGACGAATGTGGAGTTGTTGGAATTTACGGAGCGGTAAATGCCGCTGCCCTTTCTTATTTTGCGCTGACCAGTTTGCAGCACCGCGGCCAGGAAAGTGCCGGCATTGCGGCAACAGACGGTGAGACAATAAAGCTGCACAAAGGCATAGGGCTTGTAAGCGATGTTTTTAAGCAGGGGCACTTTGAGAAGCTTTCGGGCAGCATTGCAGTAGGTCATGTGCGCTACGCAACAGCAGGCGGACGCACTATAGAAAACGCCCAGCCCTTTGTGAATTCTTTCAAGATGGGCTCAATCGCACTTGCCCATAACGGTCAGCTTGTCAATTATGAAGAATTACACGCAATGCTCGAAGACGGCGGCAGCACTTTTTCGTCATCAAGCGATACCGAAGTTATTCTGAAGCTGATTGTGCGCAAATTTATTGAAAACGGCGGAAAGCTCGGTTCTTGCGGCAAGGAGAATTTCTCAAAAACCGAAAATCAAAAACGCTTTGTTGATGCAGTAGTTCAGGCAGTCCGAATGATAAAAGGCTCTTTTGCCCTTTGCATTATGACCGAGAGTATGCTCATCGGCGTGCGTGACCCTAACGGAATCCGTCCGCTGTGCCTTGGAAAAGTTGAAAGCGGTTATATTCTTACTTCGGAATCTTGCGCAATTGATTCTGTGAACGGACAGTTTTTGCGCGATGTTGAACCGGGCGAAATTGTTGTAATAAACCGCGGCGGACTTCGTTCAATTCAGCCTGAAGAAAAACCTGAAAAGCAGACCTGCATTTTTGAGTATGTCTATTTTGCCCGCCCTGATTCTGTGATTGACGGCATCTCTGTTCAAGAGGCGCGCTACCGCATGGGCGAAGTGCTTGCAGAAGAATCATCTGTGAATGCAGACGTTGTAATCGGTGTGCCTGACAGTGGACTTGGCGCGGCGCAGGGTTATGCCAGAGCAAGCGGCATACCTTATGGCATGGGAATTATCAAAAACAAATATATCGGGCGCACATTTATTGCGCCGACGCAGAAAGAGCGCGAAAACATGGTGTTTGTAAAGCTAAACGCAATCAGAAGCGATCTTGAAGGCAAGCGCGTAATCGTAATTGATGATTCGATTGTGCGCGGAACTACAAGCCGCCGCCTTGTGCAGATTTTGCGCAGGGCAGGGGCAAAAGAAGTTCATTTCCGCGTCAGTTCGCCGCCAGTAAAGTTTCCGTGCTACCTCGGCATAGACACACCGAGCAAGAACGAGCTTATTTCGAGCACGCATGAACTTGAGGAAATCCGCAAAGAGATTGGTGCAGACTCACTTGCCTTTATCTCGCTTGAAGGCATGATAAAGGCTCTGCGTTCATGCTGCCCGGCTGAAACAGGCAGGTGCCTTGAAGGCTGGTGCAAAGGCTGTTTCAGCGGCGAGTACCCGGTCTAAGCTTATTCGTGCGGCTCCAATCCGGCGCGCGATTCGCTAAAACTCTTTTACAAGTTCGCGGCAAAGCATTACAAGGTTGTAGCGTATGCCTTTCCGCTTATCCCAGGATCTTGTGTTCCATTCTTCCTGAGAAACATCGTCGCCGCCATAGATGATTGCGCCGTAATCAAAGTCGCGGTACTGGGCCATTGCAATGCAGCCAGACTGCTCCATCTCAACAATTTTTGCGCCTTCGCTCTTGCGCTGCTCAACAAGCGCTTTTGTCTCGCGGAACATCGCGTCTGTAGTCCATGTGATTCCGGTGATGTACGGAATCTTATGTTTTTCAAGATATGAGGTGATTTTCTTTGTAATGTCTTTGTCTGTAAAGATGTAGCGCGAAGGCTCTAAGTATTTGTAAGAAAAGCCCTCATCTCGGATTGCGCCTTCAACAACCAAAAGCTCGCCGACTTTTATGGTCTTATCAAGAACACCGCCGCCGCCACAGAACATAACCTTTTTTGCGCCGCAAGCCGCAAATACTTCGAGGTTTCCGGCACAGGCAGGGCAGCCTACATAGCCCAGAGTTATCATAATATCGGGCTGGTCTTTAAAGCGATAAACGTAAACAGGGTTTTCACCGCCAAAGTTGCGTTCCAGCTCAAGCTGATTGTTTTTCATCAAATCGTCAATGACATCAGGAAAAAAAGTAATAATAAGCTTATCTGTAGAAAATGGCTCAAGGTTCCATTTGAACGGATTTACAACTGCGTCTTTGTCATCATCATATTCCATAACTGGAAATTCATTTTTGGTTATCATAGACAGCCTCCTGAAAATCAATTTTGTCTGATAATAATAAATTACTCTTTGTTTTTGAATAAAGTAGTAGTTTAATATTTTCTATTAAATGTGAGATGGTTCGTGCGCTAATGTTTATTTCAAGCCAAAAGCGTATTTGCGGAGTACGGCATTCATTTTTGTCTGATAGCCTTTGCCCTGTGCTTTATACCATTCCAGTACGTCGGTGTCTATTTTTATGTGAATATCAGTTTTCTTTGGCTTGTACCAGTCAGGGTGAGCTTCATACCAGGGTTCGAACTGTGCAAGTTCCTCTTTTGTCTGCTTGGGGCAGTCTGGATCATAGGTAACATTGCCTGCAGCAGCTTTTTCGGAGGCTTTTCTGATTGTCTGGATTTCTTCTGCTGTAAGTGGTGTGCGCTCAACCTCATCTAAGGTCATAGTCACTAAAGTACTCATCGATTTCCTCCTTTTCTGCTGCTCTTGCCGAGATAATTCTTATTCTGTCATTTGTAATCTCTGTATAGACTACAAAAAGAACTTTTTCCACCATTCCGATTACATTCCACCTGTCTTCATCAAATGACGAGTGAAGTGCATCATATTTTTCAATTCGTTTCTTATCTGAAAAGACTTTTGCTGCCATGCGGAAAGTGATGCCGTCATGTTTTTTGATGTTATATTTCTCTTTGTCAGCGTCCCATTCAAATGTCATTAGTATTCTCATTGATAATGTATATTGAGCTGTGTACACTGTCAAGAAAAATCTCAGCCTGCATTTTCATAAACTACATATGAACCCGCTTATTTTATAGCTGAATTTTTTCGGGCTTTAGCGTATAATCGGCTTATGACAACAAAAGAAAATGTTTTTAATGTTTTGAATCAATCAAAGGGAACTGTTGTTTCCGGCGAAAAACTTGCTGAAAACTGCAACGTAAGCCGGGCTGCAATCTGGAAAGCTGTAAAGTCGCTTAGAGAAGAGGGCTTCTGCATAGAAGGCACAACCAACGGCGGCTACGTCTATAACGGCGAATCTGATGTTTTGACAGCTGACGCATTAAAAGCGTTTCTTGTTTCAAGCTACCCGAACTTGAGTTCTGCAACTGTAGAATGCTTTAAAACAATAGATTCTACGCTCTCACATGCAAAGCGGCTGCTTGCTGACGGTGACAGGCTCAAACTGGACAATCACATAATTGTTGCAGAAACGCAGACGCAGGGGCGGGGCCGTCTTGGGCGCACATTCTGCTCGCCGGAAAAGACCGGAATTTATCTGACGGTTATACATATTCCAAAAGAGCATAATGCCGACCCCGCGAAAATAACAGCGTTTGCGGCGGTTGCTGTGTGCAGGGTTATTCAGCGTCTTTATAATGTTGAACCCAAAATAAAGTGGATAAACGATATTTATCTGAACGGCAAAAAAATCGTCGGTATTCTCACCGAAGGCTTTGTCAATTTTGAAACTTCTGCAATTGATGCGGCTTCAATTGGAATCGGCATAAACATCACAGGCGGCTCATCACAGTTCCCTGAAGATGTCGCAAAAGTTGCAGGCTCTATTCTTGAAGACGGAAAACCGCCTGTTTCGCGCTGTCAGTTTGCGGCAGAAGTCGCCGGCGAAGTCTTAAGCATTTTCGGCGAAAACCCTAAAGCCGTAATGCATGAATATCAGTCTTTATCTTTTTTGACCGGCACAACCGTTCAGGTTCACCCGATTATTGATGATGCAAAAGGCGTTTACGAGGCAAAAGTTATCGGCATAGACGACAACGCCGGTCTTGTAGTTGAGCTTCAAGACGGAACCCAAAAGACACTCTGCTCCGGCGAAGTTTCGCTGCATAAAGATAGCTTTCAGTAGATTCCGAAACAAGTTCGGAATGACATGCGGTCACCCTGAACTTGTTTCAGGGTCTGCCGTCTTGCGCTGCTACTTTCTGATGCTGATTGCGCGCGACATGTTCCAGGCTTTTTCCATTGAGACGAAAAACAGCACCGGAAGAAGCGACACATACATTTTTATGCTGTTTTTTCCGCCGCGCGCAAGCCACGCTCTTTTAAGCTGCGCCCAGATAACCGCAATCATCGGGATAAAGTTCAAAAACATAAAAAGCATTTCCGAAAAAGTGTTTGCATTTTTCAGATGAAGAGCGGCTCTGATTTTAGTTTCAATCAAAAAAATGCCTTCGCGGACTTCAAGTGAAGTTGAAGTTTTAAAAAGAAGCGATGCACACTGCATTACGGCGGTCAATTTTAATAGAAAGAAAACCGTCTCTTTTTGGTTTTGCCACGAAAAGACTTCGGCAAATGAAGCTTTTAATGCGCTAAAGCTTTTGTAATCTAGCATAAAAAGCTCAAACACAAAAAGCAGCACCGCATAAAAGAAAATTGGCTTTAAGTCGCAAAACTGTTCGCGCGCAGAAATTTTCACCATAAAGCCCAAGACCGAAAGGCAGAAAATTGCGGCGGGCACAAACTGCCACTTCGCCAGAAGAAGCAGAATGCCTGCTGTCGGAATGAAAAGCAGCTTTATCCATGCGGGGCATTTGTGCAAAAAAGAGTTTCCGTTTTTATATGCAAATAGCGAATATTTCTGCTTCATCAGTTTCTGCCTGTTTCAGATTATTCCCAGACAAGGTCTTTTAATTCCCTATAAGAATTAAGCGGATTGCGTATGTTCCATTGTTCAAGGTTTTGGCTCAATGCAGTTTCCGGCTTGCCCTGAAAGACAATCTCGCCGCGGAACAGAACTATAAAATCATCAGCAAGCGCAAGGCACTTTTCTATTTCGTGCGTAAGAATTACAACTGTTTTGCCGTCAGCTTTGAGCGTTTTTATAAGCGCGTTCACCTGCCTTACGCCTGTGTAGTCAAGGTTTGCATAAGGCTCATCAAGAATTATAACCGGCAGATTCATCGCAATCATGCACGCAACGGCAAGCCTGCGTTTTTCGCCGCCCGACAAAAAGCGTGAAGGGTAGTCTGCCTTAGCTGCAAGCCCGGTCTTTAAAAGCGCGTCATTAACAGCATTTTTTGTCTGTTCAGGCTTAAAACCGAGGTTTTTCGGCCCGAAAGCAATGTCCTCGCGCGGTGTCTCGCCGAGAATCTGCGTCTCGGCTTCTTGAAACACAAGCCCCGGGCGGCCTTTACATTCAATCTTGCCGGAATCTGCTTCTTCTAGCCCTGCAATTATAGACATTAAAACGCTTTTGCCTGAACCGTTCTCGCCGCCGATTATCGTGCAGCTTCCGTCTAGAATGGAAAGAGAGACGTTTTTAAGCACTTCATGTCTGCCTTCGGCGGTGACAAAACTTTTGTTCAGGTTATTTATCTTTATCATTTGAAGCTTCCGGTTTTGCATCAGCGTATAAATATTGCGCAAGAACAGGGCGCACTTTTAATGCAACCGGAATTGCGATGGCGCATTTGATTAAATCGCCCGGAATATACGGAATGACGCAGGCGGCGAGCGTGTAGGCGATTACGCTTTTTCCTTCGGGAACTTTCGAGTAAATTTCAGCCCACTTTGCAAAGTGAAGTACGCCCGGAATATACAAGATTACCATTCCGGCAAGAACGGCGGCTGTAATTTTAAGCACAAGCGCCGCCGAAAGCTTTTTTTCAAATACGCCCGGCTTGCCTGCAATTAAGCCTGCCACAACTGCGCCAAACAGATAACCGAAGAGAAAGCCGCCTGTAGGCCCTGCCCAGACAGCGATTCCGCTTGTTCCGCCAGAATAAACCGGCAGCCCGATTAAGCCTGCCATAAGGAATAGAAGCACCGGCGCACCGGCAGAAATTCCGCCGAGAAGAACAGCGCAAAGAATGCAGAACACATTCTGAAGCACAATAGGAATTGGCCCGAGCGGAATCTTGATAAATCCGCTGAAAGAGATTATTGCCGCAAACATTGCGATAAAAGCGATTTTTAGAGTTTTCGTGTTTTTCATGCGTGGAATTTAGCATATTGTAAACTTAAATGTCAATAACAAGGTTTACAATCTCAAAGCACGCGCCACAGTGCGTTCAGCCTAAACCAAGCAATGCCTTTGCAATACTGAAATATACAAGAAGCGAAAGCGCGTCTACGATTGTGGTGATGAAAGGGCTCGCCATTACAGCCGGGTCAAAGCCGAGCTTTTTAGCGCAGAGCGGCAGTGTACAGCCGATTACCTTTGCCACAAGCACAGTGACGCACATCGTAAAGCAGACAACCGCGCAGACCGGCAGTGTTACGTCCTCGTTGCCGAGCAGAAACCTGTCTATAAGCATGAGCTTTGCAAAGCAGACAGCCGCAAGACATACGCCGCACAAAAACGCTGTTCTAATTTCCTTCCATATAACAGCACCTAAATCGCTGAAATCAAGCTCGCCCAACGAGATTGAGCGGATTACAGTTACTGATGACTGCGAGCCTGAATTTCCGCCTGTGTCCATAAGCATCGGGATAAACGCCGTAAGCACAACCTGAATTGCGAGCGCGTTCTCAAAATTTGTGATGATTATGCCTGTAAAAGTTGCACTGACCATCAAAAGCATGAGCCAGCCGATTCTGTGCTTGAACAGGTTGAACGGACTTGCGCGCAGGTAAGTCTTGTCGCTCGGGGTCATACCACCCATGATTTCGATGTCTTCTGTGTTTACGTCCTCAATAACTTCGATAGCGTCGTCAAATGTAATGATACCGACCATGCGCTCTTCTTTATCGACAACAGGAAGAGCCATAAAGTTATACTTTGAAAAGATTTGCGCAACTTCTTCCTGGTCAGCGTGCGTATTCACCGAGATAACGTTGGTCTTCATTATGTCGTCAATCAGCATGTCGTCGTCTTTAGAGAGCAGCAGGTCTTTGACCGAAAGACGCCCGATAAGCTTTTTGTCTTTTGTAACGTAGCATGTGTAAAAAGACTTTTTGTCAATTCCGTTTTTTCGGATAAGGCTTATCGCCTGACCGACTGTTGTGCCGAGCCTTAGCGAAATGTATTCTGTGGTCATTATTGAACCGGCAGAATTTTCCGGGTATTGCAGAATCTGGTTTATGGCCTTGCGCTTTTCTGAATCAACATGCGAGAGAATGCGCTCAACGACATTGGCGGGCATTTCTTCGACAATATCAACCGCCTCGTTTACATAAAGCTCGTCAAGAATTTCAGTCAGTTCCGAGTCAGAAAAGCCCTTTATAAGCTTTTCCTGATAGTCGCTTTCCATTTCGATAAAAGCGTCTGACGCAATTTCTTTTGGCAGCAGTCTGAAGATGAGCGGGCCTGTCTTTTCGGGCAGTTCCTGAATAATTGCTGCAACGTCCTCGCCTGCCATTGTCGCAAGAATATTTTTGACGGTCAGGTATTTTTTTTCTTCCAATAATTTATCAAGAGTTTTTTCAAATGTAACTTTCAAATCTACCATAAATAAGTCCTTTAATTGAAAAATGTGAGAATAATTAAAAAGGAACCCGTATGGTCAAGAAATGCTAGAAATTAAGACCAGGAGAAAGCTTAATTCCATTTTGACATAAATACGGGCTGCACGTACTGCTATCGGACAAAGCTTCCTCCTAAAAAGACAAGATAAATAAGAAAAACTTTCGTTTAGAAAATATTGCTTTATAACGCTTTTGTCAACTCTAATCAGGCTTGAATGCACTTTTCAATCATGGTGACGGCTGTTTCAAGACCGTACTCTGACTGAAGCTTTTCGGACAAAGCTTTTGACGCCTGCGATAAAGTCTCATAATTTGCATCAAGCTCTTTGATGGCTTCTATAAGCCGTTCTTCGCTTAAGTCTTTTGACTTAATCTGCTTTACGGCAACATTTTTTTGTTCAAGCTGCATTGCAAAGCCCGTCTGGTCAAGAATGAACGGCACAGGAATGGAAGGAATGCCGTAAATCATGGCGGCAGACGCAGTGCCAAAACCGCAGTGATGAATTGCGGCGTAACCTTGCTTGAAAAGCCAGCTATGCGGAACTGAACCGCATGCAATCATTGTGTCTGGAAGTTGATAATCTTTAATAGTTTTCTGAAAACCTTGAATGATTGCGCGTTTTCCAGTTTTTTTGAATGCATTCACGAATAAATCCAGTTTTGCTTTGTCGGCTTTTTCTTCAAAAGACATTGCACCAAGCGCAAGAATAATGGGCTTTTCGCCATTTGCAAGGAATTCCGCAAGTTCGGCAGGCGGCTCATAAGCAGCATCTTCGTACCAGTAGCCTGTAAGTATGTTTTTGTCTTCCCAATATTTATTGCGTTCTATTACATATTTGCTGACAGGAATAAGATTGATTCTGCCTGAAATAAGTTCAGAAGAATTCTTGAGCATCGGCAGGTTGTAGAGCTTTCTTATCTTGTTGTACGGCTTTGTGATTTTAGGGCTGACAAAAAAATTGAACATTTTTTCCCCGAAAGTCGGCTCTTTCAATTTGCGCGGAATCATCTCTGTCTGAAGCGTTACATTTACCGCCGGAATTTTCAGAGCTTCGGCTTCTGCTGCACCCATCTGTGAATGTGAAACAATAATTAAGTCGTTGCCTTTGCAATTTTCGTATATTTCATTGGAAGAATTTTCAATAATTTTGAAAACAAAGTTCATTGTTTTCAGAAGGCTTATAACAGCATTTGAATTTTTTCCGCGGATAATAGAAGTTTCAAGTTCAATATCAATATCCGGCCCGATCGGCGCAAAATTGACACCGGCCTCTTCCACAAGTTTCCTCCAGCACGGGTGTGAGCCGATAGTTGTGGTGTGCCCGTTCTTGTTCAAGGCTTTTGCAAGATAAATATAAGGCTGAACATCGCCCCGCGTTCCCATTGTGAATAATGCTATTTTCATATACTCATGCACTCCGGACGTTTTCTTGATTATAGCGCTATTAGCGGTGTTTTTAAAGCTGATGTTTTTGATGTTATTCAAAATGTTGAATTTACAAACCTTCTTCAAAAAAAATTATTCATATGTTAAAATACTATATCATTGGCTAGGGCTCTTTAATGTCTATTCTTAGCAGAATTTTTGGAAAAGAATCTAACAAACTCTCAACTTTGGATTCTAACTCTTTATCAGATAATCCTAATTTGCAGAAGATATGTCGATTAAATGAATTTATTGACAATCTTCTTTCTAATGATGCTTATATTCCGAAAAGTGATTATCTCAAAGAATTTGAATTGTATATAGAAACAGTTTCATATTTCAAAAAATTAAAAGAAGATGAACTTCTTGATGATTTTTCTAAGAAAAATGGAATTCTATCAGAGTCAATTCTTTCCGTTTTAGAAAGATATTCAAATATAGAAAACCTTGTTGCCAACCATAATAAAATTTTTATTTCACAAAAACTTGAATCAGAAAAAGTATATCTTGATACAATTTTGGATGAAATTGACAGCAATATCATGCTCGATGAAGATCAACGTAAGGTTGTTTTGACAGATGAAGATTATTGTCTTGTAATTGCAGGAGCTGGAGCTGGCAAAACTACAACAGTTGCTGCAAAAGTAAAATATCTTGTTGAAAAGCAGAATATCAAACCGCAGGAAATACTTGTTGTTTCATTTACAAATAAAGCTGTCGGTGAACTTAAAGAAAAAATCAATAAACAGTTGAAAATTGATTGCCCAATTACGACTTTTCATTCAACAGGGAATGCAATTCTTCATAAAGATTCAGAAGAAAAATTAAATATTGTTTCAAGTGATAAACTTTATTTTGTACTTGAAGATTATTTTCGTGATTCAGTCTTGCAGAATCATAAACTTGTTGATGATTTAATACAATTTTTTGCTACTTATTTTGATGCTCCTGTTCAGGCAAAAGATAAAAAAGAATTATATGTAAAACTAGCCAATTCAAATTTTTCTACAATAAAAAGTGAGATTGGCGAAGTTAATTATAATATTGAAATAAAGAATAATAGACAGAAAGAACATCGTACTATCCAAAATGAAATTTTACGTTCGTATGAAGAAGTTAGAATTGCCAACTTTTTGTATCTAAATAATATCGATTATGAATATGAACCACGATATAAGTTCAATATTGAAAATTCAAAAAAGCCTTATACACCAGATTTTATAATTCATCAGAATGGAAAAGATGCATACATTGAACATTTTGGAATAACCCAATCAGGTGATTCAAATCGTTATTCTCAGGAAGAACTTGAAAAATATAAAAAAGCTGTACATGACAAAGTAGCTTTGCACAAGAAACATGGGACAACGCTTCTTTATACTTTTTCAGAATTTGATGATGGTATTCCGATGCTTGAACATTTACGAAAACAATTGGAATGGGCTGGCTTTGTTTTGAATCCTCGTGACAATAAAGAAGTTATGCAGAAAATTTCAAATCAAGACGGAAGTCGGTATATACGAAAATTAATAAATCTTGTTGACAGATTTATTTCAAATTTTAAGACTAATGGTTATGAAGTTGAAAAATTTGATGAATGGTTAACACAATCTAATAATGTCCGTACAAAATTATTTCTTAGAATTTGTAAAGAATGTTATCTTGAATATGAGAGATATTTGCATAAATATAATGCAATTGATTTTTCTGACATGATAAATAAATCTGCAAAATTATTGAAAGAATCAAAAACACTGAAACAACAAATTGATTTTAAATATATCATTGTTGATGAATATCAAGATATTTCTCGTCAACGCTTTGATTTGGTTGGTGCATTACATGATGTTACATCTGCTAAAATAATCGCAGTTGGTGATGACTGGCAATCTATTTATGCTTTTAGTGGTTCTGATATTACATTATTTACTCAGTTTGAAAAAATCATGGGATATGCCGAACTTCTAAAAATTACAAAGACTTATCGAAATTCACAAGAAGTTATAGATATAGCAGGCAATTTCATTCAAAAGAATACAGCACAAATTCAAAAAAGCCTTAAATCTCCAAAAACCATAAAAGACCCTGTAATTATTTATACTTATGATGCAACTAAAAAAGAAAAAAACGCAAAAAAGGAAAGTGGAGCATTATATAATTTTGCTAAAGCTGTAGAGGCAGCTTTAGGACAAATTGTTGAATTCAATAACCAGGAAGGAAAAGATTCAAAAAAACAAGAGATTTTGTTGTTAGGACGTTTCGGATTTGACGGAAAAAATTTGGAACATTCCAGTCTTTTTGAATATAAAAATTTGGGAAGTAAAATAAAATGTTTAAAGTATCCAGAACTCAAAATAACATTTATGACAGCTCATGCATCAAAGGGGCTAGGATATGATAATATTATTATAATAAATGGAAAAAATGAAACTTATGGGTTTCCGTCTAAAATCGAAGATGATCCTGTTTTGAATTATGTAGTCAAACGAGATGATTCAATAGAATCTGCTGAAGAACGCCGCCTTTTTTATGTTGCTATGACGCGTACTAAAAATCGTGTTTATTTTATTGCTCCAGAACAAAATCCATCTGAATTCTTATTAGAAATAAAGCATGATTATAAGAATGTTGTTCTCAAAGGTGATTGGAGTGAAGATATAAAAAGTGGTACAGCTTTTAAAAGATTTTGTCCAATGTGTGGTTATCCTTTGCAAAGGAAAATTAAGCCAGCATATGGTTTAAATTTATGGATTTGTATGAATGATCCTGAAATTTGTGACTTTATGACAAATAAAATTGAAGCAGGAAAGCTCGCCGTACAAAAATGCGACAAGTGTGATGGATATTTGATTGCAAAAAGACAAAAAGATGGTAGATTTTTTTTGGGATGTACGAACTATTCATATGATGGAAAAGGTTGCAACAATATCATCTGGAATGAAGATTATTATCGGATGAATGGACTTTCTCCAGAACCTGCTTCAGAAAAAGAAATTTCAAAAGGGTTTTCTCCTGAAAAATAATTATTGTTTGACTGTTTGTAATACAGGAGAAATAAGAATCTTCTATTAAATAAATGCGTAAATACGCAAAGATTTTCAATAGAAGATTCCGTTGTGCAAAAGATGCTTAGAACTTTACAACTTTTGGTGCGCCGCCGAGGCTTGCAAAAGTAGCTGTGGCATTTTTAAAGTAAAGAACCTGAGAGTTGCTGTCGTTTTCATTATACATGCTGCGAAGATGAGGGTAGTTGTCGAGCATGTGCTTTTTGGCTTCAACTCTGTCGTCGTTTACAAGCTCGCCGGCAAGTCTGAGCCATACGCCGGTTGCGCCGTCAAAGCAGCTCAATTCAACTTTTGGGTTTACTCCAATCTGTTTTGAGACAGGCTTTGATTTGCCGGTCTGAATGTAGAGCTTGTCCTCAAAAATGTCTATTGTGCCGAACGGACGCACTCTCGGCTGGTCGCCTTCAACTGTTGCAAGATAATAAGTTCCGCATTTTTTTATAAAGTCAAAAACTTCTTTCATGTTTTCCTCCATAAAAAGTCAAGAGGATTGTTTCAACAATCGATTGACTTTTTAAGCCACTTCGCAATGTAATGAGAAGTGGCAGTTGATAAGCAAGTTTGCAACGCAAACTTGTAGGATAAAAAGCCGGCGACATTTTAGACGGCTTTTTATCCTAACTCCTTATCGTAGATTATATCACAAATCTACTAAGTTTATAGGAAAAAATGTACATTTTTTTTGCGCGCAAATGATTCTTAGCTGAAAAAGGATTGAAAAAAATTCCCATAAACAGCATTATTAGCCTATGCAAATTAAACTTGAGAATTTAAATAAATCTTATGATTCTGTAGATAACGGACAGAAGCAGGTAATTCATGCTGTTGACGGCGTTTCTCTCGATATTCCGGAAAATACGGTTTTCGGCATAATCGGAAAAAGCGGCGCAGGCAAAAGCTCTCTTGTGCGGCTTGTAAGTATGCTTGAAAAGCCGGACTCTGGCAAAGTCTTTTACGGCGACAAGCGCGTGGACAATCTGCCTAAAAAAGAGCTGATTGCCGAACGGCGCAAAATCGGCATGATTTTTCAGAATTTCAATCTCTTTTCTTCCCGTACAGCCGGAAAAAACGTGGCTTATCCGCTTGAGATTGCCGGTGTTCCAAAAGAAAAAATTGCTGCCAAAGTTAAAGAAATGCTTGCGCTTGTCGGGCTCAGTGACCGCGAGAACGCGCCGATAAGCACTTTGAGCGGCGGTCAGAAGCAGCGCGTGGCAATTGCGCGCGCACTTGCCGCAGAGCCGGAGATTCTTTTCTGTGATGAAGCTACGAGCGCGCTTGACCCGAACACAACGCAGCAGATTCTAAGTCTTATAAAAGAGATTCAGCAGAAGATGAATCTCACTGTTGTAATGATTACGCACCAGATGGAAGTTGTGCGCGACGCATGCGAGAGTGTTGCCGTAATTGAGAACGGCCGCGTAGTTGAATGTGGCAAAGTCAAAGATATTTTTACAAATCCAAAGACAGAGACAACCCGCGATTTTATCAAAAATATTTCGCTTAGTTCATCTGATGCTAAAGACGGCATTGTAAAGTGGACTGAAAAGAAGGGCTCGTATCTACTTCACTTTTTGGGAAGCGCGACCGGCGAGCCTGTTTTGTGCAGAATGGCAAAAGAATTTGATGTGTGCTTCAATATTCTTGCCGCCGGCATTGCGCATCTGCCTGACGAGGACGTTGGCTATATGGAAGCCGATATTTCAGGTGAAGAATCTGCCGTCGCTAAGGCGGTTGCATGGCTTTCAGAAAATAACGTGCGTGTACAGAAAAAATAGGAGGACAGAATGCAGCAGATTTTAGTTTTAGTCGGAACTTCGACATTAGAGACACTTTTGATGGTTTTTTGTTCTACGTTTTTTGCGGTTTTAATCGGTTTTCCGCTCGGTGTTCTTCTAAACATTACAAACAAATACGGAATTACGCCGAAAGCCGGCTTTAATCTCGTGTTGAGCCGCATTATAGATGTACTGCGCTCGTTCCCGTTTGTAATTTTGATGATTGTGCTTCTGCCGCTTACGCGCCTCATTTTGGGTACTGCTGTCGGCACACTTGCTACAATCATTCCGCTGTCTATAGCCGCCGCGCCTTTTGTGGCAAGAATTACAGAAACCGCGCTCAACGAGGTTGACCCTGGAGTAGTGCAGGCTGCGCGTGCAATGGGTTCTACAAACTGGCAGATAATCTACAAGGTTTTAGTGCCGGAATCTATGCCGTCTGTTGTTTCGGGCATTACGCTTACAGTCATCAACCTTGTAAGCTATTCTGCTATGGCTGGCACTTTGGGCGGCGGCGGTTTGGGCGACCTCGCAATCCGCTACGGCTACCAGAGATTCCGCACAGACATAATGATTTCTGCCGTTATCGTAATTATCATTATGGTTGCGCTTATTCAGTTTACCGGAACAAAGATAACAAATAAAATGCTTTCAAAAAGGTAGTTGACATCTTTTTAAATAAGATGTATATCATATTACATACTAACCCAGTAGGTTACTACTGAAGTAGAATACAATATTTATAGGAGAAAAACTATGAAAAAGATTATTGCTATTGCAGCAGTTTTGCTTCTTGCTGCATCAGTATTTGCACAGAAAGTTCTTAAAGTTGGTGCAACTCCAGAACCTCATGCAGATATTCTCAACCTGATTAAAGATGACCTCAAAGCACAGGGCATTGACCTTCAGGTTATCGAGATGACAGATTACCCGACTTTGAACGAAGTTCTCGAAGCAGGTGATATTGACGCAAACTACGACCAGCACATTCCTTACATGGAATCTTTCAATAAAGAGAAGGGCTTTCACCTTGTTAATGCCGGCGGCATTCATGTTGAGCCTTTTGCCCTTTATTCAAACAAGTTCAAGTCAATAAGCGACATCAAAAAGAAGTCAGTTATTGCCATTCCTAACGACCCTACAAACGAAGCACGTGCACTTCTTCTTTTGCAGGAAGCAGGTCTTATCACTTTGAAAGCTGGTGTTGGAATCAATGCAACACCAATCGATATTGTAAAGAACCCGCTCAAGCTCAAGTTCAAAGAAATTGACGCTGCAACATTGCCGAGAACTCTCAACGATGTCGGAGGTGCTGTTATCAACGGCAACTACGCTCTTCCTGCCGGTTTGAGCGCAAAGAAAGACGGTCTTTTTGTTGAAGGCTCTTCTTCTCCTTATGTAAACATTATTGCTGTAAAAGCCGGTAACGAAAACAGAGAAGAAATCAAAGCTCTTGTAAAGGCTTTGCAGTCTGACAAGGTTAAGAAATATCTTTCAGAAAAATATCCAAACGGCGAAGTTGTAGCCGTATTCTAATTTGAAAAACAACTGAACAATCTATTTTAGCTCACAAAAAGAGGCTGCCTGAAAACTTTGGGCAGCCTCTTTTTTGTTTTCTGCGCTGTCTGTGCAGTGTGGCTTGCGGCGCGGTAATTTTCTTCTAGCCAATTTTTAAAAACCGTTCTACAATTAGAAACAAGGAGCGCCACGATATGGAAAAATCAAAGGTATTTTTTACAGATTTCAGGACAAAGTATAACGGCATGAGTATGCCCGAAAAGCTGAAACGCCTTTGCCGTCAGGCAGGCATAACTTCAATTGATATGCAGAACAAGTTTGTTGCCATAAAAATGCATTTCGGCGAGCTTGGCAATGTCGCTTATCTCCGTCCGAATTATGCAAAGGCTGTTGCCGACATCGTAAAGGAATGTGGCGGCAAACCCTTTCTTACAGACTGCAACACACTGTACCCCGGCTCAAGAAAAAATGCCCTTGACCATATAAGCTGCGCGCAGGAAAACGGCTTTAATGAGCTTACAACCGGCTGCCACGTTATTATTGCGGACGGACTCCGCGGCACAGACGATGTGATTGTGCCGGTCAACGGCGGCGAATACTGCAAAGAAGCTTACATCGGGCGCGCTCTAATGGACGCTGACATCGTTATTTCGCTCACTCACTTTAAAGGACATGAAGCAACCGGCTTTGGCGGTGCGCTCAAGAACCTCGGCATGGGTGGCGGCAGCCGCGCCGGTAAAATGCACCAGCACAATCATGGAAAGCCTGTCGTAAACCAGGAGCTTTGCAAAAACTGCAAGCGCTGCTCAAAAGAATGTGGTTCTGACGCAATCTCTTATGATTCCGGAAAAGCTTTTATAAATCAGGAAATTTGCAAGGGCTGCGGCCGCTGCATTGGCGCATGTTCTTTTGACGCTATCTACAATCCGAACGGAAATGCAAACGAGATTCTCGGCTGCAAAATTGCCGAATACACAAAAGCTGTTGTTGACGGCAGACCAAGCTTTCACATAAGCCTTGTCTGCGATATTTCGCCTAACTGCGACTGTCATGGTGAAAACGATGCGCCTATTCTGCCCGATGTCGGCATGTTCGCTTCTTTTGACCCGGTTGCGCTAGATCAGGCTTGTGTAGACGCATGTCTTAAGTCTGACCCGATGCCGAATTCCCAGCTTTCAGACAATCTTGCAAAGCCGGGCTGGCATAAGCACAACGACCACTTTCTTGATTCAAACCCGAACATAAGATGGAAAGAAACGCTTGAACACGCTGAAAAAATCGGGCTTGGTTCACGCCAGTACGAGATAGTCAGAATGTAGGAATTTCACATAGAAAAATGAACCTCAAAGGGCAAAATAATTATTGCAAGTTGACAAACTAGGTGTAATAATATTAGGGATATGACTGAATACACAAAGGAATATGTTTCTAATTTATTCTATGAAACGGTAGACGCAATAATTATTGTTGACGCACAGAATGACAGCTATCACACTGTAAAGCAGGAAGGTCTTTTTGAGAAATTTCTTGATGCAGACGGAAGCTATAAAAATCTTGTAGAAAAATTATGGTTTCATTTTAGCGATAAATCAGACAAAATTGCAGATGATTATCATGTCTTTATTCCTATGATAGGTCAGTTTAAAGGAAAATATGTAGACCGTATTAAGCTGAACTTTGAGGATGAAATCCATCTGATTCAGATATCTATTTATCCTATTGACGATATGAGCTGCAAGTATATGTTCATTCTTGATGAGCTTGACAACAGCGAATATCTCCGCGAATTTTTGACAGACAGAAAGCTTGACGCAATACAGAACACCTATCTTTTTTCGATGTATGTCGATTTGATAAAAGATGTTTCATACAGCATTAATATAACTGAACTTTCTAGCAACCCGATGAATTACACCGTCGCTTATACAAGCTGGCGCATGATGATTGTAAAGATGATATGGCCCGAAGACCAGAATCTGTTTTTGGAGCGTACCGATCCCGGATATCTTAAGAAAAATCTGCTGCCCGGACGGACTTCATCTTTTGACTGCCAGATGAAAAACTTAAACGGTGTGTTTATCTGGGTCAAGCTTATTTTCAGCCGCACAGACACAACCAACGAAGATGATTTCAGATTTGTCTTTATGGTTCAGGATATTCACGAAAATTCCATTAAATTATTTGAGACACTCAAAAAATATGAAGATTTGGCTTCAAAAGATGCGCTTACTTCAGTTTTCAACCATGGAAGAATCGAAACAGAGATAAGCAATGCAATAGAAGTTTTCAAAACAAAAGGCATACATATTACTCTTATGATGCTTGATATAGATTATTTCAAGCGCGTAAACGATAAATTCGGTCATTCTGTCGGCGATATAGTGCTCAAACAGTTTGCGGCTTTTGTCGTAGATTTTCTTGCGTCTTATGACATTAAAATTGGCAGATGGGGCGGCGAAGAATTTGTATGCGTCTGCTATGGTTTGGAATTTGAAGAAGCAAAGCAGATAGCTGAGCAGCTTAGGCAAAAAATATCAGAAAATGATTTTGAGCAGATTGGCAGTCTTACATGCAGCATTGGTCTTACAGAAGTAAAGCCCGGCGACAATGCAAAGGGTGTCTTTGACAGAGTAGACCGCGCTATGTATGAAGCCAAAACAAACGGCAGAAACCGCGTAACAATTCAGTAAGCTTTCATAAAGGCGGAACAATCCATGCTCCTCTGCAATTGCACACAATTTGCGTTTGTGCTATTTTGATTTAACATATTGGGGTGCTGTTTTTACGGCTGAGATTATACCCTTAGAATTCTGTACAGAATTCCAACCTGATCCGGGTAATGCCGACGGAGGGAAGATAATGTTAAAATCTTCTATTAAATTAATTCCATTTTTTTTATTGATTCTGGCAGTTTTTTCGGGCTGCTCTAAAAAAGCTGCTGACGAAAGCCGCTTAAAAGAAGTTGTTGTCTACACTTACGACAGCTTTGTAAGCGAGTGGGGCGCAGGGCCAGAAATCGAAAAGCTGTTTGAAGAAAAGACGGGGCTTGAGCTTACATTTGTTGACTGCGGCGATGCTGTTCAAGTTTTGAGCCGCGCTGTTTTAGAAAAAAATGACGTTCAGGCTGATGTAATTCTCGGGCTTGACAACAATATCGCGAAAAAAGCAGAAGAAGCCGGAATTCTTGCATCTTACAAACCGGCTGACGCAGACAAAATCATTTCAGACGAAATCAGGCTTCAGCTTGGCAAAAACTGGACGCTTACGCCCTACGATTACAGCCACTTTGCAATGATTTACGATACGCTTTCTGATGTTCCTTGTCCGAAAAGTCTTGAAGATTTGCTTAACCCTGTTTATGAGAAGAAAATCATTTTGATGGATCCGCGAACATCAACTCCGGGGCTTGGCTTTGTGACTTGGACAGCCGCAATTTACGGCGATAAAACCGCAGATTATTGGAAGGCTCTTAAACCGAATATTCTTACAATGGCACCGGGCTGGAGCTCAGGCTACGGGCTTTTCAAAAAAGGTGAAGCACCGCTTGTTATAAGCTATACAACAAGCCCTGCAAGCCACATCGAGTACGACAACACTGACCGCTACATTGCGCCGGTTTTTGAGCAGGGGCATCCGGTTCAGGTTGAAGGCGCAGGCATATTGAAGGGCGCAAAAAACAGAAAGGGCGCAGAAATGTTCATAGACTTTCTGATTTCAGAAGAAGCCCAGTCTGTTATGCCGCTGACGCAGTGGATGAATCCGGTGAACAAAGCCGTTGCTCTTCCTGCATGTTATGAGCAGGCTGCGCCGGTTCCGTCAAAAACACTGGCGGTTGACCCGGACGTTCTTGATAAGACTGTAGACGAAATCATGAAGATTTTGGAAAACTAAAATGCTGCGCTTATTGCATGTTGTCTGGTTTACATTCATTCAGGCAGCATGTTCTACATTATTAGCTTTGCTTATAGGGCTTTCTGCCGCGTTTTTTTGCGGACGCAGAAAATTTGCAGGCAGAAAGTTTCTTCTCTCGCTGTCGTCTGTTCCATTTTGTGTGCCGCCCTTGATTATTGCCCTGGGCTATGTCACTTTTCTCGGCTTGAACGGCGGTCTTAACCACTTTTTGATGTCCGTTTTTGGACTTGAAAAACCGCCTGTGAAAATTCTCTACTCATTCGCCGGGCTTGTAATCGCCCATGGCTTTTATAATTTTCCGATTATAATGAAAAATGTCAGCGACGTATGGGAGCGTCTGCCCTCTGAAACTGCGGAAAGCGCAAGGCTTCTTGGCGCATCAGAGGCGCGCGTTTTTAGAACCGTCACAGTTTTTCAGCTTATTCCGTCTATAGTTTCTTCAAGTATGCTTGTGTTTATTTACTGCTTTTTAAGCTTTATTCTGGTGCTGCTTTTCGGCGGCATAGGCAACACAACACTTGAAGTTGAAATCTACAAGTCAGCCAGAGGCACATTAGACTTTCACAATGTCGCATATCTTGCAATAACAGAAACGTTTATTCTCTGCGCAATGACTTTATTGTACAGTCTTATTGAACGGAACGCTTCGCGTGTAAAAAAGCTTGACACTGCCTGCCTCAACGAAAGAAAAGCTGTAAAAGGTTTTGCCGAAACAGCAGGCTTTATCCTGCTGTTTTTGCTAATCTTTGTGTTTTTTCTGCTGCCGCTCGCCGGCATTGTCTTTAACGCATTTACATCTCTAAAGACCGGCAGCAAATTTACGCTTGAAACTTTCAGGCAGATTCTCAAAACAAAAAGCTTTTTGCCTTCGCTTAAATCTTCAATTATTGTTGGAACTTGCACCGGCATCCTTTGTACTGTTCTAGGCTTTTTGTATGCTGTTGTCCTGCGCTTTTCAGAAAACAAAAACGAAAAACCCAATATAATCTTGAAAATTGTTCCGATGCTGCCTATGTCAATTTCAAGTGTAGTTGTCGGTGTGCTTATAACTTTGATAATCCGCCGCGGCACGCCCGCAAGTCTTGTGCTTGCCCAAAGTTTTTTGTCATGGCCGCTGGCTTTCAGAATAATTTACCCGTTTGTCGAAAAAATACCTGACGAAACTTTGGACTGCGCGGCGCTCATTTCAAGAAACAGATTTGACACATTAATCAGACTTATACTGCCAGTATGCAGCACAGGCATATTGAATGCGTTCTGCTTTTCGTTCGCGCTAAGTGCAGGCGATACTACGCTGCCTTTGGTGCTTGCAATTCCAAAATTTGATACATTGTCACTTTTTTGCTACAGGTTTGCAGGTGCATATAGATTTAACGAAGCCTGTGCCGCCGGTGTAATTTTGGGCGTATTGTGCGCTGTTTTCTTTGCGCTCAGCAGCTTCAACTTTAAATTGAAAAACAAGAGAGGTTAGCGGTGTATTTTTCAGCGGAAAACTTACATGAATCTTTTGACAGCGTTACAGTTGATGTTTCTTTTGAATGTGAAAAGGGCACAATGACTTCGATTGTCGGGCCGAGCGGAAGCGGCAAATCTACAGTGCTGCGCCTTATCTGCGGCTTGGACAAGCCGGGCAAAAATCAGAAAATTGTCTTGGACGGAATTGATATAACCGGCGAAAAGCCTGCAAAGCGCAGAATCGGCATGGTTTTTCAGAAAAACACACTGTTCAGTCATCTGCGTGTTGAAGATAATATTGCTTATGGCTTGGTTTCAAATGGAATGAACAAAAAAGCTGCCCGCTCTGAAGCTTCAACTTTTCTTAAAGATTTTGGGCTTGAAGGTTTTGAGAAACGCTACCCGGATACACTTTCCGGCGGAGAGGCGCAGCGTGTTTCTCTTGCGCGCACTTTGATAATGAAACCGAAGCTTGTGCTTTTTGACGAGCCTTTGTCTGCTTTAGATGCGCCGCTTCGCAAAAAGCTTGCACAGCTTATAAGAGAACTTCAAAAAACTTTTGGTTTTACCGGAATTATGGTTACGCATGACATTAACGAGGCTAAAACCGTAAGTGACAGAATAATTCTTATAAAAGACGGAAAAATTTTCTGGGCAGGCGAGCCTAAAGACTTTGATGAAAAAATGCTGGAAGAAAACTATGAATGCTGAAACAAATGGAATTGACCCGAAGCTGACAGAATCAAGCGAGTTAATCGGACACTTCAACAAGATTAAGCTTTTAGGGAGCATTGCAAACCAGATAGGCTTTTACGGTGTGCAGTGCGGCAACGCAACACTTATGGACTATATCGACATGAATTGTGGCGGTATACCTGAGGGCGAATTTGCTCAGGTTGTTGATGTTTCCGCTCCGATGCAGTTTCTTTCGATGTATACAAAGACAGCAGAAAACAGGTTTGCATTTGCTGTTACAGAACTGCTCAAAATGAACGCGGGCTTTCTTGAGGCGCTTGCAAATTCGTGCTTTCAGGCCGGTAAAGACATGCAGATTTCTTCTGTTTCGGACGCAAAACAGGCTTTTGGAATCTATAATGATTTTGTGCTTGACGGCATGGTTGATGAACAGACCAAAGAAATTGTAGCACAGAGCGCTTCAAAAATTGTCTGGAAAAAGCTTAGCGACACGCACGAAGCCGCATGGAAAAGAGCCGGCGGCGACTTGAATGTGTATTATCTCCTGCAGAAAAGCTTTGTTTCCGGGCTTTTTGCCGAAAGCAAATACGCTTATAATATAGAAGATAATACAACATTCTCGCTTTTCCGGCATTGATGATTTCACTTTTTAAGTTTTGTACACATTACAATGCCGGTCGATTTGTGGATGAACATGTCGCCGTTGTCGTTCATCTCGTCGCGGATAGCCTGCAAAAACATTTCGCGGTGTGCGTTCAGTGTTTCAGCCGCTTCTTCAGAAAAAGAGCTGACATAATTGAACACAACCTCTTCATCCGGCACGAGCAGGTCATTTTCGTGCTCCTCAACCGAATTGACTTTGAAAAAATCCTTAAGCTCGTCTGATGCAGTCTCAAGCAGTATGTCAAATTCGCCGGTCATAAACTTGATTTCCGGAAAGTATCTTGCAGTCAACTGCAAAAGTTCCCTGATGTGCGTTCTGCCGATTAAAGTGCATGAAAAAATGCCGTCGTCTTTGAGAAGTTCTGCAATTTTGCGGTAAAGCCCCGGCCTCGAAGATTTTTCAAAATGATAAAGACAGTGATTTGCCATTATTCGGTCAAAACCGCCGGTGGGGTAAGAAAAAGCTGTCGCATCTTTCTGCTGAAAAACGAATTTCAGATTCTTTTCAGGATATTTTCTGCAAATTTCGTCTGCCACAAGCTTTGCCTTTTCAAGCATTCCGAGAGAATAATCTGTAAGATGAATCTCAAGATTTGACGGCAGTTTATCCGCAACGTTTTTCCAGAAAAGGGCGTTGCCGCAGCCGATTTCAAGAATTTTCATTCCCGCTTTAAGCTGAATTTTCTCAAAAAGCCATTGAAACCACTCTGTCTTAGCTGTGCTATAAGCGTGAATCGAAATGCGCTTGTTCAGATTTTCGTCAGTCTGATACTGCGTATCGATAAGTTCGCGGTTCTTCGTCATGTCCACAATGTCTTTCAAAAGTGCCCAAGAATCTGTATCTGCCGTTTCCTGTGCTTTGCTTCCTGCAAGCTGAACTGCCTGTATAAGCCTTTCGATATGATTTTTTTTCTCAAGAAGAATTTCTTCCTGCTTTTTAAGAGAAGCGGCAAGGGTTTCATCCTGGCTTTTGATGAGCGTTCCGATTTCTTCAATTGAAAAACCTAAGAATTTCAATAGAAGAATTTTCTCAAGTGTTTCAATGCTTTTCAGATTATAAAGTCTGTAGCCGTTTTCAGCATAGCCGCAAGGCGTAAGAATGCCCTTTTCGTCATAAAAGCGGATAGTCCTTGTAGTAAGCCCTGTTTTCCGCGCCAATTCACCAACTGTATATTTCATGTTTCACCTCTATTATGGCTAAGTCTAAAGGTTTACGCAACGGAAAGGTCAAGGTGTTTCGCCTTTGGATTAACCAAAATCTTTAAGTTTTCCTAGCGAAACGACCAAGTTTCCGGTATGCGGAAACTTGTAAATGGAGCAGAAAGGACTATTTAAAAAATTTAGGAATTTATAGAAAAATCGGCGCACCACTACAAGTTTTGTGCAAAGCACAAAACTTGAGAGAACTTGTACAAAGCTGTTTTCTTAGACTTTCTTGCGGAAACTTGTAAATAGGGAAAAATCGGCGCACTACTGCAAAGGCGAAGATTTAAGTTTTAATTGAAAACGACTTATAATGCCAAAAAAGGGTGGTTGAAAACTTTCTGCAATTTATAGAGTGTTTCCAAAGTTGGGTTTGTCTTGCGGGGATTTTCTAACCGCTGATATTGCTGATAGGTCATTCCGGCTTTTTCGGCAACTTCTTTCAGTGATTTTTCTGCTCGAGCCTTTCTCAGTTCAATGACAAAGGCGACTTTCGGAGAAACTTCCACAGGATAACCGCCGGTATATTTTGAAGGGGGAATGGGGAAACCGTTTTCAATATCAACAGACAGAACACCATCAAGAGCATCTTTTGCCATTTCGAGAGCTTCTTCTAAAGAAGAACCGTAAGTAAGAACGTTTGTCATATCGGGGAATTGGGCAATAAATTTTCCATCTTTTTCCGTTATATCGCAGTTGTAAATCATTTCTGTATCTCCTTTAATGTCTTTGGGTCTATATTTGCTTCTCTCAAAATATCCTTTGCAAAATCGCCGAGATTATCATCTTTCCCTTTATGGAATGGAACAGGTACAGGACGGTCAAAACCTTCTTTTACAAAGATATGGTGAGAGCTGTTTATTCTTGCCAGCTTCCAACCGTTATTTTTCAGTATTTTCATTACTTGTTTTGCCGTCATTCCCATATCAATAATGTACAATATATATATTGTGCCGTCAATAACGATATTTACCAGCTTGAAACAAAAACATCGAAACGGGAATTTTTAAGGTCTCTTTTCGCAATAGCTTGTTCTTCAAACAAAGTTCAATCGGCGAAACTCTTTTCGCAGTAACTTATTCTATAAATAAAGCCTATTTGGCGAAAAGGGTCTGTTTTTGCAGAGCAAAAACAGACAGTCTTTGTAGCTCAAAAACCGACAGCCTGTGTTCAACAGCCAAAAAAAGATTCCCGCGTCAAGCGCGGAAATGACAGACTTGGACAGAGAAAGGGGATTTTCAAGGGGAAACCCCCTTGAACGGTGCTGAGGAAGAATGGGGTTTTAGGGGCAAGAAACCGCCGCTTCCGAAGTAGAGCGGTGTCGTGCCCCTAAGTTTGTGGCACTTCCAAGTGCCAAAAATCCACTTATTTTTTATCCGGCGTTTTTTCGGCTTTGCCTTCTATTTTATTTTCGATTAATTTGCCGAGAACAGATTTCAAGTCTAAGCCCAATGTTTCGCCTAAGCTCTCTGAAACTTGGGTTATGTTTGTCATTATATCTTTTGTCAGCTTTGAAGAATCGCCGCCGTACATGTAAATCTTATCGACGTTCTGATAAGCCTTGCCCGAAGCTTCAGCAATTTTCGGAAGCTGCTCAAAGTAGACTTTGAGCGCATCAAGCTGCATCTGCTGTTTTGCGGCGTCACCGTACTGTTTGAGCGCCTCAGCCTTTTCGCGCATACCGTCTGCTTCTGCAACAAGCTTTGCCTTAATTGCGGCAGCTTCTGCTTCACCCTGAGCCTGAACGGCTTCGGCAATAGCTTTTTTACCGGCGGCTTCGTTTTCCATTGCAACTTTTTCGGCTTCTGCCTTTTTCTGGCGCTGAAAAGCTTCTGCCTCAGCCTGTCGCTGCATTTCAAAGGCTTCTGCTTCAGCCTGTTTCTGGCGCGAGTACAATTCAGCATCGGCTTTTTGCTGTGCGGCATATTTCTGCGCTTCGGCGGTTTTCTTAACTTCTGCGTCAAGAGCCTTTTCTTTGATTGAAACTTCCTTTTCCTGAATTTCAATCTGCTTTTCCTGCTTTGCGATGTTGGCTTCGGCCGCCTTTATTTCGAGCACCTTGCGCTGATTTTCAGTTTCAATGCCTTTTGCGGCCTCTGCCTTTGCGGCTTCTGTGTCAGCCTGAAGCTGGAGTGACGCTTTTTTGATTGCAAGCTCGTTCTGCTTCTGGGCTATTTCGAGCTCGGCGGCAACGCGCGCATCGTTTGCGTCTTTATCAGCCTGAGCCTGTGCAATCTTCACTTCTGCTTCGGCGGCGGCTTTTGCTTTTGCGGCATCTTTAGAAATGGCAACAGTGTTTTCAATACCGAGGTTATTGATTACTCCGTTGTCGTCTTTAAAATTCTGAATATTGAATGTTGTAAGCTCAAGACCAAGGTCAAAGAGATTCGGTTTTACGTTTTCTACAACTTTTTCAGAAAGAACTTTCTTGTCGCCCTGAATCAAATCTTTGAGCTTAATCTGCGAGATAATTTCGCGGATGTTACCTTCAAGAACAGGCGTAACAACTTGAGCAATGTCGCCGGTCGAATAGCCGATAAACTTTGCGGCGGCACGTTTCATTGTTTCAGGGTCTTGCGAAACAGCAATATTTGCAACTGCGTCAACTTTGATGTTGATGGCGTCCTGTGTCGGTATTGAATCTTTTGAGACAAAATCAACCTGAATGTTTTCAAGCGTCATGTAGTCAATCCGCTGTAAGAACGGAATTACAAAGATAGCTTTACCTGTTACTGTCTTTGAGCCGAACGGACCGACGCGGATGCCGATTCTGTTTTTGGGTACTTTCTTGTAAGAAATCAAGAAGAATAAGAAAAGAATTACTACTACGATTAGTGCAATAATCGATGTCATGATTGTCCCTCACTTTAATTTACTTTATTACGGTTTATTATACAGCAATTATTTTGACAGTCAACTAAAATTTTGTCATTTATCTGTTATTTACCCCCAATTTTGAGTTTTTTAAAATTCGTGCTTTTTAGCGGAAATCGGTTGTTGAGCGAAGTCGAAATAACCGATTTACCAATTGTGGCTTCGACTACGCTCAGCCACCGCAATTCTGAAAACTCGATATTCGAGCTATTTAATTGACTTGTCTGAAAAACAGTGCTAGCGGCTTAAGAAAAAGTCTATAATCACCTGGTCAACATCAAAGCCGCAGAATCTTTCTTCCGGCCATGAGTGGCGTCCGCCGTCAATTATGATATGCTTTACTCTGTCAGGATTTGGACAGGCGTTTTTGTAATATTCAATTACGTCTTCAATTGCCGGATTCTTATTGTATTTTGCTGTGCCAGTCGTGTTCATCGGCACGACGTTGTCTTTTGTGCCGTTAATCTGAAGAAAAGCCGCTGAAATGCTTTCCGGGCGTCTGTTCCAGACAGATTCCGGCAAAAAGCCTGCAACACTTGCAAGCGCTGCAAATTGTTCAGAAGCTTCAACTGCCAGCCTGTGAATCATAAATGCGCCGTTGCTGAAGCCGGCTGCAAAAGTCTGCTCCCTTGAAATTGAATATTCAGCCTGAAAAGTTTTTGAAAGAGCTTTTAGAAAGCCTAAATCGTCTTTTGAAGAATCTTTTAAGCCTGAATTCCAGCCGCTGGCAGAAGCCTTGTCATCTGGGTCAGGTATGCCGTCAACAAAAAGCAGCACAAAGCCTTCTTTTACAGCCTTTTCGTCGAGCGCAATTTCGTTCATAAAGCTTTCGCCGCTGTTGCCGTAGCCATGAAGCATTATAATCAGATATTTTGGTGCAAACTGCGGCGCACGGCAGAGAATAAAGCTCCGCTCTGTGCCTTTGTAAGTGCATGTGTATCTTTCTCTTGCAATTCCGCTTTTAGCTGAATCAGCGTACTTTGTCTGGTCAATCACAAGATTTTCAATTGAAGCAGACGGCTCCTGTATAATAGAAGAAACTTTGCTTGCGCCGCTTTTTTCAGATTTTTCAGCTGTTGAAGCGCAGCTTATAAAACAGCTTGAAAACACCAGCTCCACAATTAAAAGAATAAACCCAATTTTTTGCATTTTCAGCTCCTACTTTTTAGCGTTAAAAAAAGTATAAACTGCTTTTGCCGTTTTGGATATGTTTAAAAATGCATATTTTTGGACGGAAAATATTCCTTGACGTAACAGTTAAAATGAACTTAGTATTTAATATACTGTCAAAGTAAGGTGCTATATTATAGATGAATTCAAAAGATTTCCCAGACTTTGAAAATTTATTGGAAAAATTGGCTGAACAAGTTCATATTGCTTGGATGAAAAAGCGGATAAATGACGGTTGGTCATACGGCAAAGAGCGCAATGATACAAAGAAGACAACTCCCTGTATTGTTCCTTATGCAGAACTTCCAGAGAGTGAAAAGGAATACGACAAAGAAACTGCCAGGACTGTTATAAATGCATTAACTGCGCTTGGTTATTCAATTTCAAGGACGACATAATTATGGAAGATTCTGTTGATAATGTTTCAAAAAAGGTCATAAGTGCGGCAATTGCATCACTTATTCTTGCTGTAGTTTTTTATGTACTGAGTTTTACAAAAATCTGTACAATTGAACTTGAAAATTCTAATTTTTCAAGCTGTTTTATTCTTTTCATGATAATGATTTTTATGGCTTCGTTCTGGATTTTTACTTATTGGAATATGGATAAGATTAAGAAAGAACCATGTAAATCAATTTTACACACTTTCTGTTCTGCATTGTTTATTCATTTTTTTATGCTTTCAATTTTTGACAGAATATTTGCTTCTGCGGTTCAGCCGGAAGTGCCGCATTTTTGGCTTTTAAAATTTGTACTTTTGCCAATTCTTTCTATATATATAGTTTTTGATTTATATGTTTTCAGGCTTGCTTCTTTTGATGAATTCATTGACAGCATGATTTATGGAGGTTTTACAGGAATAGGAATCGGCTGTGCAATTTTTTTAAATGAAGTTCTTGCTTTTGAATCATTGAATGTAAGGTATCTGATTCAAATTTTGATAGTGAGGCTGTTGATTTGTTCATCTGTATGTGCTTTGTCTGGTTTTTTGGTTTATAAATTGAGAAATGTAAAAAAGCTTTTTTATATGATTGTTTCCATTATTGTTATGCTTGTTATTTTTTTGCTTGATTTCTTTTTGGATTCGGTTATAGACAAAAATATAAGGCTTGCTCAATTTGACATATTGCGTTTTGCAGTTCCGTTTGTACTTACTATCATTGTTTATATAATTAACGCTGTCTTTATTGCCAAAAACATCTCAAAAGAACATGAATTGGCACAGAAAAATCCTGTTTTCTACAAAATTTATGGAATTGTACTAATTATAGCAATTATAACTTACTGTTTTGTTTTTCAGTGTCAGTTGAATAAGACTGTAAGATTTTTTTCAAATGACGGAAACTGGTCTTTTGAGCTGCCGGCAGATTTCAACGAGATAAAAAACAAAAAATCTATTGCTTCTCTTTTTGAAAAGGTAGATGCAGATGATGATTCGTATCAGGAATTTTCAGATAAAGAGATGTGTGTTTATATTTCTTTTGTTGACTCACAGGGACTACTGCTGCCAACCGGAGATAATACATATATTCTTAAATGCTGGGAAGTTCATAAACTAAAAGATAATTCATATGTTCTTATCAAAAATTCTGATGTTGTGAAAATTCAGATGGAAAGCAAAACTGCGGCTAACGAAACGCGCTCTGAGCTGAGAAACGAGAAACTTATACGAAAACTTGTAACAACAATGAGGAAAGAAAATGAAAAATAAGCCTGTTTTAATAATTCTCCTGTTCCTTATCCTGAATATAGCCGTAGTTTCTGGCGAAACCAAATCTTCAGATTGGATTTCAGAGGAAACTGTAGCTTCTGTTGTAAAGCTCTCAAGCCTTTTAAAAGTTTATACTGTTGAAGGGCTGGCTGATGATTACAAGTTTAAAACCGTTAATGGCAAACCTGATTTTGGCGGGGCAGAGGTTCTTTTAGAAGAAGATGATTTGGTTTCTGTCGGTACAGGTGTAATCGTTACAGCCCAGGGACTTATCATAACAAATGCTCATGTTTTCGGTGCATATTTAGAGCCTGAAATTAAAATTAAGAAAAATCCTGCCGGAAAACCGCTCATAGGAAAATCAGGAAAAACTGTGAAATATGTTCTTGTCAATCAGTATCCTGATCATATGTTTGTCGGGCTTTGTGATGTAGAGCGTCTTAAGAAGAATGATGAAAAACAGAGACTCGCATATATTGCTGAGAAAATAATGTGGGATTCTGATTACGATGATTATATACGTGACAGGGCGGTTCTGAAAATTGTAAATGAAGCTTCAATGAATGAAAAACAAGTTCCTGTTATCGGCAAGAAATGTGATGACAAACTCAATCTTCCTTATTCAAGACTCTCAAATCCATTCGAATATGAATATCTTGAGAAAAAGGTTAGGTCTATCGGTTTTCCCGGCGTCGGAGATCCGAACCGTTCTTCAAAAACTTCCGGCGAGTTATTGGGCTTCGAAGATGAGTCAACTTCAAATATTCTTCATACAAGCTGGATTTCAAACGGCAACAGTGGCGGCGGGCTTTTTTATAAAGACAAACTTATCGGTATAAATACATGGGATAACCAGTCCAATCCCTCAAGACCGGTTGCTATTGCGCAGCCGAATACCTATTGGAATGAAGCATTTGCATATACAAAATATATTTACCCTGAAGTTAACCTGCCTGCCTATTCATTTGATTGGATAAAATCAGACCCAAGTACAGAAAAGTACAAGGATGAAGTCTTTGTTTCTGTTCAACTGGTTCATAAAGAAAAGACAAATAAGTCTGTCAGAAACGGTCTGCTTGTTGTTTTTAGAGATGATATAACAAAAGGTTACTTAGAGGACTACATTGAAAAAGAAAGTCTATTTAAACGCATGTGGGATATTATTGAGCTCTTGTGGAAATATAATATTGATGAAGTTCTGGAGAAAATATCAATAGACAGAGACCTCGCATATAAATTGCGGAGTGTGACAAAGCGCAAAGAATTGCGCCAGTTTTTGACTGACGATATAGTAGGTTTTTACGATTTATGGTGCAGCAATGAATTTGTTTATGATGTCTATAAGATAACTGATAATGGAAAAGCCGTTCTTACTGTACCTAAAAATTCAAAGCTTAAACTGATATATCTTTATGATGATGACACCGAATCCAAAGAATATTCTTTATCAATAAAAGCTGATATGGAACAGGGACCGTTTACAATAAAAATAGGAAAATAAAGGAAGAAATAGAATGAAAGAAATCTTAGTTTTACCTTGGTTTATTTTTGGCGCAGCCATAGTTGTATTTGCTCTTACTATTTTTATAGCTTTCAGACGGCACAGAAATCTTAAATCTGCCTTGAAAATACTCCTGTTGGGTATTGTGTTTACTGATTTTATAATGCTTTCATGTCTGTTTTATTATGGTAATGCTTATACAGCAGAAGGCGAAACTCCTGTTGTAAAATCTGACGATCCTTCCAAATGGGATAAAGCCCCTTTCATTCTTATTCATAGTACAGAATTTGAAATAAAATCAGAGAAGAAGCTGCCTTTTTCCATTATTTATGGCTTGATTTATGCGCCTAAAATGGGTGCGTTTGTCTTAAAGTATCCCTCTCTTTTTGCTTCTTCCTTTATTTTCCCTTGGTGGCTTGGTATGCCTTTTGGCATATTCATGCTGCTTCTTTCATTTGTGTCTCCGCTTATATTTGGCGGTTTCCTTGTTTCTTATATAAAGGCACTGTGGTATTTCCTTTCTTATCATTTTAAACGGCGTATAAAAGATGTGTATTATTTTTCTGAATTAAACGAAAAAGCACTGCTTCTTGCAGAAGATATTTATGCAAATGAAAAACGCAAGGCACTTATAGTTTTTTGCAACTGCGGCAATGTTTCAGGTGAATTTTCAGAAAGGGCAGACCGAAACCATTTTGTTCTGCTTTCAGAAAATGAACGTGATTTGGTTTTGAGTTATTCGCTTGGAAACAAAAAAAAGTATTATTTTGAGATTTCAGAGGACGATAACAAAAATCTTGACAGTACCAAACGTCTTATAGAATTTTATGATTCTTTTAATAAAGACTTTCTTCCTAATGTAAAAGTCTTTCTGTTTATGAAGTCAACTCTTTTTGGTTCTGAATTAATCTCTAAAACCAGTCAGAAGAAAATAAACGTTATTTTGGTAGATTCTGTAAAATCGAGCGTTTACAATCTTCTTTTTGAAAAATCATTTTGCGAAAAAGGCATTATTGATGAAGAAAACAAATTGCTTTCAGTTGCAGTATTTGGTGGCGGATTTTATGCAAAAGAGTTCTTTAGAAATGCTATTTGGGCTTCTGTTCTTGATGATTCATACAAAGTTTCGCTTGCCTATGTGGATAGCAGGGCAGAGGCATACAAAACTTTGATGGAACGTGATTGCAAGGATTTATTTGCACAAAACTATAACCTTAACTTTTATAATGTAGATTTGCAGTCGTCAGAGCTGGGTGAACTTTTGCTAAATAAATTGCCAAAACCAAACTACATAGTAATTGATACTGGCAATGATGAAGAAAACTTAAAACTTGCGATTTATCTCCGCGTGTTCTATATCCGCAATTCTGGTGACTTTAATTTTAAGCCTTTTATTGCGGTAAGAATAGCAGATTCAAAAATGGCAGACAGGGTAGACACTCTTTCTGCTGCGGATGGGTTTTCATACGGCCTGTACTCTTTTGGCTATGACAGCGAAATATATTCGTATAACCTTATAGTAGATTCGCCTATAGAAAAAATAGCAATAAACTGTCATGCCGCATATAGCAAAGAAGTTAATTCGTCTGTTTATGAAACAAAAGAGAGTGCTGTTTTTGGCTGCAATTCAAGCGAATTTGATAAATCTTCTAACAGAGCTGCTGCTGTGCATATCAAAAATAAGCTGTTTCTTATGGGGCTTGAGTTAAAGCCTTGTGACGGTGAACCTTCTCAAGAACAGATAAAAGAGACAGAAAATGCTCTCGCAATATTTGCAAAGAATATCAATGACAAAGAAAAAATGGAAAAACTGCAGCAAGTTGAACATGAAAGATGGTGTGCTTTTCATTTTACTGAAGGTTGGAAAAGTCCTACTCTGGAAGAAACTTTTATTTACAGAGAATTATTGGGTAAAAAGAAAAAACACAAATATGTTCTGGCTCGTATGCATGGCTGTCTGTGTACATGGAAAGACTTAGGCGCTTTAGAAAAAGAATACGGCAATTTTAAAATCTATGATGAAGTGTTTATCCGCGAGATTCCGTCCATAATCGGATGCCAAAAGAACAACCCCGGCAACATTGCAGGCACAAAGTTTTTGCTGGTAGAGAGAGAGTAAAAATAGAAATCGCGGAAAGGATTTTTTTATGGAATCGAACGTCAATTTTAAGTATTACGCTTTCATCAGCTACAGTCATGAAGATGAAGAATATGCAAAACGTATCCAAAAAAAGCTTACCGAATACAAGTTGCCTAGTGTAATCCGCAAGGCAAATCCTCTCTTGCCTGATAATGTCCGCCCGATTTTTCGCGATGCTACAAACCTTACAACGGGAATGTTGCAGGGAACGCTCCATTCGGAACTGGAACACTCAAAGTTTCTTATAGTTTTGTGTTCTCCAAATTCTGCCAAACCTAACGATGAAAACAAACACTGGGTAAATAACGAAGTTCAGCATTTTGTTGATATTGGCAGAGCAGAATTCATAATTCCTGTTATTGTAGGAGGTGAACCTCATGCCTCTAATTCCGAAGAAGAATGTTTTTGTCCGGCTCTTTTATCATTGCCTGGCGGTGATGAACTTTTAGGAATAGATATACGAAAAAATCCTAAGAAAAAAATTACTTTTGGAAAATCGATAAAGCGTAAGTTAGGTATTCCAGACGAAGATGATTTAGAAGAAAAAGCAATAGTCCATATTGTTGCAAAAATGCTAGGACTTACTATAGATGATCTATGGGATTGGAACAAAAAAGCTCAAAAAAGAAAAGCCTATACAAGATTGTTTACCGCTGCTGCATGTTTTGTAGTAATGCTTAGTGCTGGTCTGACTATTTATTTTAAGAAATTTCATGTTTATCATGAATATTTTGTGGATTATGTTGAAAGGGCTGTACAAAAGAAAAATGGAACAGATATAGAATTTACCGGTTTAGGTAAATTGTTAGAGGAAGAGCTAAAAGGTAGAGAAAAGTATTATCGTTTTGATTATATAGATGGAAAATTAAAAAGAATCATACCTGTAAATAGTGTCAAGAATTCTAAAGAATTATTGTCAGAATTTGAATATAACGGATCAACAGGGTTGTTACAGGCGCGTATACTTAAAAATGCAAATAATACTATTATAGTAAGAAATGTCTATGAGCAGCAGGGATCTGTCATAGATTTTAAAAGTGCTACTGGCAGTCCTACCAGCTTTAATGCAGATTTATCATGGCTTGAAGCAGTAAATGCTGAGGGTGGAACTGCAAATATAAAATCTAAAAAATTTGAACGCAATGAAGCGGGTTATGTTGTTAGAGAACTGTTTTTTGGATCTCATGGAGCTGAGCATCCTGCAAAGGATAAAGATGGTACAGCAGGTGTGGAATTTGTTTTGGATGAACTGGGAAGACCTGTACAAACTTGGTATTTAGGATACAGAAATGATAGTAGCATTACGAATAATGAGGTTCTATTTTATAGACAGCCACTAAAAGATGGAATGGCTGGATACTTTTATGAATATGATGATAATTTTAATATCTGTAAATTAATGTATGTAAATTCAGATGGGAAACCGATACGAGATTGGAATGGTGCTATAGTAACAGTTTATGAGTATCAAAATGGAAATTTAATTAGAGAAACATTTTGTGATGACTCTGGTGCTATATATCCCAATTATGAAGGAATTGCTTATATAGAATATGAATATGACGATTTGGGGCGCCGTATATCTACTTCTTTTCATGATAAAAATGGTGGGTATATCTGTAATAGTGATAAATATGCTATCGAAAAAGTTAGTTATGATAAAAATGAGAATGTAAATATTATTACAAGATATTATTATGATGAAAACAATGTTTTATGTTTGAATGAAGATGGATTTGCTATTTCTAAAAGGCTATTTGATTTATATGGCAATTGCATAGAAAGTTCCTGTTATGATAGCGATGAAAAACCTGTCGATTATGGTGACTCAGGATGGCACAAGGCAACAATATCCTATAATGACAAAGGTTTTATAGAATTTGAATGTTTTTTTGATCAAAATGGATTACCGGTTCTTGGGTCAGGAGAATTCGCAAAAGCTGAGTTTCTTTATAACGATGAAAACGAGGTTAAAGAAGTCCGTTATTTTGACACTGATTTCAAAACGTTAAAAGAAAGTTGGGAAAATATAGCAATTACTACATATGAATATGATAAGTTAGGAAACATTGTTGAGGAAAAGAATTTTGATAGAAATAGAAAGCCTGCTCTTACCAAATTTGGGCATTTTTCTAAAAAAATTGATTTTGACGCTTATGGTAATAAAATAGGTGTATCATATTTTGATATAGATAACAAACCTGTAATTATTTGGTATGGCTTTGCTGTTTCTGAACATAAATATGATAAATTTGGTAATTGTATATCTTCTGCTTATTATAGTGATTCTGAAAAACAAAAGCTTTGTGATACTTCGTATGGATATGCATATATAGAATATGAATATGATGACAAAGGTAATGAAATCTATCAAAAACGGTATAATTCAAAAAAAGAGCCATTAGATCCATTCTGCATAATAAAAAGAGAATATGATGATAATAATAATGTAACAAAAATAAGCTATTTTGATAAAAATAATAGGCTGACAAAATGTGGAGATAACTATGCACAGGTCTGTTATGAATACAATGAGTATGGGCAAATAATCAAAGAAGAATTTTTTGATGAAACTCTACGCCATGCTCAGCTTAGTGAAATAATTGAATTAGCGGATATTTGGGAATTCCATTATTATGCAATTGTTTATTATGAATATGATACCCATAAAAATCTTATTAAAAAAACTTTTTATGATAAAAATGCTGAATTAGGTAATCAATTAGAATGGAAATATGATTCAAAAAAAGATACTTATGTACTTCATTTACTTTTGCAAGATGGTCAAGAGCGAGATATATTCTATGAGAATGGAAATATTGTACATACAATAAGTTGTTTTGCCGATGGGTACACAAAAGAGCTGTTTTATGAAGATGGGAAACGTGTTCGAGAGATTTATAATTCTAATGATGGATATAAGAGTGAGGAATTGTTTGAAGACGAGGAACTCATTCATACAATAAGTAATTTTTCTGATGGTAACAAACTGGAAACTTTTTATGATAATGGAGAACGTGTTCGGGAGATTTGGATTAAGAATGATGGATATAAAAGAGAAACCCTTTATATAGATGGCAATCGTGTAAAAGAAAATGAGTTTTATGATGGCTATTCAATAGAAAAGTTATATGAATGTGGAAATTGGAATCCGACCCGCGAAATAATCAGATATGATACTGGAAATAAATATGAATTGTTATATGAAGATGGAAATTGGAATCCGATACATGATGAATTGTATAATGATGTTGAGGAAAAGACTGACATATTGGATCATTGTTATGTTTCGTTAAAACTTGGAATGATTAATGGATTAAATTCAATAGCAGAAAATGATGTTATAAAAAAGCGAATGCCATTTTTTACTGGTGAAACTTCTTTTGATACTATGAATTATGGTGGCGGTGTTTTTTACATAACTTTGGACATATATTTTTATACATATTTACAATTAATAAATATTCGAAATGATTACAAAGGAAAAATAGATATCCCTATATTTGAGATGACTTTTGATGAAATAAAAGAAAAATTTGGTAATAATTTTAAAATAGTAGAATCTCAGAATTTTCATACATTATATGAGTATCAGCAGCCTTATGGTTTTTTATATCTACGTATAGAAGATGATAGGTGTTATGAAGTATATTTTTCAAAAGAGAGAATAGATTACATAGATTCAAAATATGAAAAGTTGCTGAATCAACCTATTATTGTACAGTTAAAGAAGTTGGATTTGAATAATGCTTATTTCACGAATTTTTGGAAATGAAATATGGCTAAAGATTACACTTATTCTGCATTTATAAGTTACAGCTCAAAAGATGAGAAAGTTGCAAAGGCTCTCTGGAAAAAGCTTGAACGCTATAAACTTCCGGCTGTTTTACAAAAGCAGTATGAGGAGATTCCTGAAAAAATCCATGTTTTTCTTGACCAAGGTGATATTGTGCCTGGTGATACTGTAGAAAATGCCTTGAGCCGGGAACTTGCTGATTCCAAAAAACTTATAGTAATCTGCTCTCCAAATTCTGCAAAATCACCTTATGTTGAACTTGAAGTAAAAAACTTCCTTTTACTAGGACATTCCTTCAATGACATAATTCCTTATATTATTGAAGGTGAAATAGAACGCGAGAGTTTGAACAACTGCTATGTTCCGAGCCTATTCGGTGACAGCGGTAAAGATACAATAAACGGTGTAAGCGTACTTCGTGACGGCAAGTGGAAGGCTTTTGTCGGTGTTCTTGCAAACCTGCTTGATGTAAAATTTGATGAAATCTACAAGCGTGAAAAAGTTCGTAAAAATAGAATAACAGCGGTTTGGAGTGTAATAGGTACGTTGACAGCTTGTTTTATCGGTCTTGTTATCTGGTATATTACACCTCATACTAGATATTATGCTGATTATATTAGCCGTTGGGGAATTCCAGAAGGAATTTATCCTCTACGAAGAAATCAAATTTCTTCCATTCCTTTTCATTATGAAATAACAACCCGTTTCTTGCGGCCTATAAAACTTGTTTACGCTAATTCATCTGGAATTCCTTCTTCCTATGCTTTTTGGACTGAAAAACATAATTTTCCTAGTATTGCCTTTTATTCATATAAAAATGCTTTTTTCCCCACTGCGCATAAAGAAAAATGGGCATTAAATGAGGCTAGTTGTATTTTTTTGGATAATGATTTTGAATCTGATATAAAAAAATCATGTATTGTTAAACTAAAGTATGTATGGGAAAAGAATAATCATAATTCAAGAATTGAGTTTTATTATAATTCAGATGATGAAATTGAAAAGAGTCTTTCAAACAATATACTTTCTGATGCCTGTTTATTTTTTTCAGATATTGTAGAAAGTGATAATGCAGAAAGAGCTGATTTTAAAACACCTGAAGAAAAAATATTCAATGAGAGTGGTGCAATTTTTCGTTGTACAGCATTTTATGATGAGAATGGTTTTGAGAAGAAAGTTTTTTTCAATAATAAAAATAATCAAGCTGTTTCAGACAGAAATGGTATAAAAGGTGTTATAAATGAATATGATGATATGGGACGTATCGCGTCACAGACTTATCTTTATTCATATATACCGTCATTATCTGATATTTATAAAAAACAATACTTTTACAACTCTCATAATTTAGCGGGAATTTGTTTTGTTGACAAAACAAATTGTCCTTCTCTGAATCCTGTGCGTAATTATTCTGCTTCTAAAATTTTATGGGATGATAATAATGGTGAAATAATTTGCTCTATATCTTTTTTTGATGCTGATAATAAACCACTTAATGCGCTTAGTTGTTCCGCATATTCTGTTCAAAACAAGTATGATGAGAAAAAATATTTAACAGAACAATTGTTTCGTAAAAAAAATGACAACCCATTTATTAATAAATCAGAAATTGTTAAAAAGTATTTTTTTGAAAATACAGAGAAGGGCGTTCCAAAAACAATAATAGAATATGAGAATGATTTATTAATCCAAAAAATAACATCTGTTCATGAAGAAATGACTCATTTATCCAATTACCAATCTCCAATAAAAAAAATATATTTTTCACAGCTTGGAGAAAAGCTTTGTTCTGTAAACTATGAATATCAAGACGAAGAATCTTTTTATTGCAATATGATAGAAAGAATTTCAGATTATCCTATCCAAGAAAAAATCATGAATGAATATGATTTATATGGTAGGTTATCTGCAGAAATCCATGAGAATGCCAATGGCGAAACATTAACAACTCAAATAAAATATTCTGGATCTAATAAGATAATATCTCATTATAAGGATGGAAAATATTCAGATAAAGACGGTTTTTCTACAGCTTGTTTTTCTTATACTAATGATGGTATGTTATATTTTGCTCAATTTTTTTCTGAACAGGGCAATCTGTCAGATAGTGTAAATCTTGGTTTTTCTGAATATATTTCTTTATTCTCTCCAAGCAGTCTTCGTTTATATGAATCATTTAAGGATAAAAATGGAGAATTCACAGCTCCCAATGATAATTATGCTTACTATGTAGGTTGTCAAAACCTTGATGATACATATCTTACAGAAGGTGCATATTATTCGAAAGATGGAAATTATGCTTTCAATAAGCAAATTGTTAGATTTTATTCAAAAGAAAATGAAAAAGGAAAATTTGACATTTTCTATCTTGATAAATATGATAATATTATACTTACATTACCTTTGGATAATGACTGAGAAAAATATAAGGAGACATTTGTATGAGCAAGTATTTTTATCACTGTATTTTTTTTCTAATGTTTATTTGTATAGCTTCGGTATTTTCCGAAGAAAAAAATACAAATTCTTATAGTACGAATTCTCTTCTAAAAATAAAACTTGCAAATGATCTTGCACAATATGGTTATGAGATGGAATCTCCACAAGCTTTATTAGAGGCTGTCGAAATTCTTGCAGATGTAAATATTAAACATTTCGATATTGAAGAGCATCGTGCAGGAACTATTTCTAAAACAACAGTGGAAGACAATTTTTCGTTGTCGCCAAATTCGATTTTTTCTGATGCACTATATTTAATAGGCAAAGATTCTACTTTTGATAAATGGATAAAGAAAATAGAAGGTAAGCTTTCTAAGAAAAAAGGTGCATTACAGGGACCGAAAAGCATAGACAGCTTTATATATGGAAATGATGGATGTAACTCTTATAAAATCCCTTTTATAGAAGGAAAAAAAGCTCAAATTTATGTCAAAGTTTTAAATGAAGTGAAATTTGATATTAGTATTTACGATGCGTCTGGAAAGATTACGGTAGAAGGAAAAGAAAATGATATTATAAGTTTTATACCTCAAAATTCAAAACCATATATGATTCAAATACGAAACAGAACAATGGCAAATGTATCTTTTAGTTTATTTACAGATTAGTTTTATTGGGAGTTTTTATGAAAAAAATAATAATACTTTTTGTACTATGTTTTTTTGTTGAGAATCTTTTTTATCCAGCACTTTTCCCGATAGCTCCTAAAAAAATGATGGAACTTTCCTTAAAAAATAATGCTAAAGAAAATGTACCAGAATTTGTAGTGCAAGAAGGAGTTACAGGAAGTGTAACAATTTTAAAATATAGCATTGATAATAAATATCTTTTTTGTGCAGATGAAGAGAATATTCGTATATATGAAGTTTCAACAGGCTTATTATTAAAAAGTATAACAAAATTTAAGTCTGAAGAAAATAATGCAGATTTATACCCGGATGGAAGTGCCTGTTTGTATATCAATAAAGGTATGAAACCTGTAGTATTAGAATTTGCTACAGGTAAAGAGTATGAATTGGAAATAGATTTAAATGATTCTGATCGAAGAGATGGAAGCTTATATGTTGCATGTTCCCCGAATAATAAATACCTGGCAGTTGCGGAACAGCATGGTAAAAAAATAAGTATTTATGATTCCAAAACGAAGGAAAGACTTTTTATTCTTGATGGAAAAAGAGATTTCAGCCTATTTTACGAGCTTAAATTTTCTCCAGATTCAAAGACGATTGCAACTATAACAAGTAAGTCTGGCAAAGATGGTGTAAAAAATACAGTAGTATTCTGGAATATTGAATCTAAAGAGATTGATAAAACTATACAAGTTGAAAATCATTCTTCCAAACTTGATATTTCTTATGATGGGAAATATTTGGCATATTATTATACTTTAGAAGATAAAACATCAGATAGACGACAGCGCATTTCTGTTGTTGATATTTCAACAGGAAAAATAATTAATTCGATAAGTGGTGAAAAAGTTTTGTATGATATAAAGTTTTATCCCTATGAGAATTTTCTTTTTCTTCTGCATTATGACGATAACAACATTACTATTTGGGACTATCTGACAAATAAAACAACTGTATTTGAAAAGAAACAGACGTTTCTGTCTGACAGAATTGCTTTTCAAAATAAAGATACCTACACTGTTGGATGTTATAGAGATATAGAAATACGCTCAATTCAGGATGGAAGTATAATTGGGAAAATTAAAGGTGCCTCAGAACTGAATTCTATTCAGTATATACCTGAATTAAATATTCTGTATGATGGGGCTGGCGGTTCTTTCTTTGATGTAAGTACAATGAAACCAATACAAATGCTTAATAACTGGGAAGCAGTTACTTTATATTCAATTTCAAGGGACGGTATTTTTGATGTAATTTCGAATGATAATAAAAAGGAACTGGTTGTTCGTCTTTTTTCAACCCCTGATGAAATTCAACAATTTCAACTAAATGAAATTTCAGGTCTCCCTGTATTGATAGAGAATTCAAATACAGAAATGACTGCTATCAGGGATGGCAATGATATTCATATTTATAATTTGCAAAAAAAGGAATATCTTGGCTACTATGAAGCAGATGCTGGATTGTGTTTTACGGAATATATAAGTCCAAAAGGTAATTTTATAATTTCTGATTCGTATCATGAAAAATCATATATAATGGATTTTAGAAAAGGAATATTAATTAAAACAAAAGATTACTTTATTACTGTTTCTTCTGATGACTCTTATATGGCAAGACAGAATCATGCCAAAGCAGGGGATTATGTGATTTATGATACAGCGACTTGGAATGAAATAAAGCATTTTAGTGGCTGTGGAAGAGGAGTCTTTTCCAATAATAATAAATATTTTGCATTAGGAAATGGGAGAAACGAGGTTCAGCTTTTTGACTTTGAAACAGAAAAATTATTAAGAGTATTCAAAACAGGAGAAGCAGGGGAATATTATTTTGTAAATGATGATAAGCATTTTATTTGTAGAGATGCAGGTGGTATATTAAAATGCTTTTCTGTTGAAACAGGAGAACTTTTAACTTGCACAATAGGAAATAAAGATGGTGATTGGATAACTTATACACCTGACGGATTTTTTATGGGCAGCGAGACTGGTATAAATAAATTTATTCACATTGTAGATAGAATGAAAGTAATTGAATTGTCGCAGATGTATAAAGTACTTTACAGACCGGATATCGTTATGGAAAGACTTTCTGGAAAAAGTAATATTGATGATAAACAAGCACTTATTTTGAAACAAAAGATGTTTCTGGAAAAAATTCTGGCTCCTAATATAAGTTTTCTGCAAAAAGATTCTGTATCAAAAAAAAGAACTGTAAAACTAAATTGTATTGTAAAAGATACTGGTGGTGGTATTGGTAGTATACATATTTCAATTAATGGACGTTCATACTTGATTGAAAAAACGTGTTCATATGGAAAAACGTCTACTATTTCTTGCGATGTAGTTTTAGAGAATGGTGAAAATATAATTCAGGCATTTGCCTATGATGCTTCTGGGAAAATAAAAAGCCAACCTGCTGAAATTAAGATTACTTGGTTTGGAAAAACAAATCAACCAAATTTGTATGTGCTATCGGTGGGTATTAATGAGTATAAATCAAAAGATTTCACTTCGTTAAAATGGGCTGTTCCTGATGCTGAGTCTATAGCAGATTTTTTTAAAAACAAAAGTGGCTCAATGTATAAAGATATATCTGTCTCAGTAATAACAGATAAAAATGTAACAAAATCTAATATTTCATCTATATTTGACAATTTGTCTTCAAAAATTAAGCCGGAAGATGTATTTGTATTTTTCCTTTCTGGTCATGGAACAATGCAAGATGGTGATTATTATTTTATTCCAGCCGATTTACAAAGTAATTCTGTAGAAGAACTTTGCAACAAAGGATTTTCAAAAGATTTCTTTGGCGAGATATTTTCTAAAATTCAGGCAAAAAATGTCTTACTACTTCTCGATACATGTCAATCTGGTTCTATTATAGATGATTTCGTTTTTGAAAGGTTCACAAATGATAATACAGGTATTTCAGTTATTTCATCATCTTCAGATATTCAGTATTCAGTTGAATACGATTCTTTAAATCATGGACTTTTTACCCATGCTGTACTTGACGGTCTTAATGGAAATGCAGATTTGTTAAAAAAAGGGCAGATTGGACTTGACGGTTTGATATATTATGTAGGTCAGGAAGTTTCTCAAATAAGTAAAGAAAATGGATATCGACAGAGTATTTGGAAAAAATCTCCTGTCGAAGATTGGGTTATAGTTGATAACTCGCCTACAGAACATGTGAACAAAGGTGCTTCAGGTTTGATTTTAGAATCAGTTCAAATCATCCAAACAGTAGAGAATAAAAATCCTGTTTTAAGACCATAACTCTTTGAAATTTGTTATTATTTCAGTTTATTCTTAAGTTTCTTATCAAAAGTTGCTATCTGAATACTGTTAGTTTTGAAATATGAAAGGAGAATACAATCTACAAAATCAAGGCTTGTCTCTTCATAGAACTGCAATGCCTTTTTCATAATATCAGAATCATTTATTGTTAAATAATCAAGCAAAGCAGAAAGTTTGTTGTTTATATCTTTTCTTTTTGTCTGATAAACACTCCTCAGTACATACACCATCTCACAAAGAACTTCATGCAATAAATAAACTTCCTGCGTGTTCAAAAGATTTTCTGTATAATCTGCCATTTCTTGATTGTCATTCAGAATGAAACGTAAAAGGCAATTAGCATCAGCGTAAACCATGCTTTTCTCCCATAGCCTTGCTCCATGCTGTTTTTTCGTTTTTAATCAAATCCGGGTTGGCATATTTTGAAAGACTGCCGCGTAAAGATTTTAGCCCATTTAATTCTTTCTCTTCGGTTTCATCTAAAACTGTAATCATCAGCTTTTGATTTTTTGAGAATTTATAATCATCTACAGTTTTTACGGAATTGCCGTCGTAGTATGCTGGTAAAACAAGCATTTGCCTACCTCTATCTTTAAGTTTTGATATTTTAATTATAACATACATTTTATCAGGAAATAAAGACTATTCTTGCCGTTTGCGTACAAGCAATAAGTCGGTTGCAATTGTGCATATTGCTTGTAGTACGGACGCAATCGGCAATATGCAGCTTTGCAATAAGCCGGTTGCGTTTGTGCATATTGCTTATAGTACGGACGCAATCGGCAATATGCAAATTTGCAATAAGCTGTATGCATGGAATATTACTTGCTGCATGCAAAAAAATCCCGCAGGGGTTGCGCTGCGGGAAGTGTCTGTTATGAGCAATACATAACAGGCTTGTTTTTACTCAACGGTAAACAGTTTGTCAAACATAAATTCCACAGGCTCTTTGCGTAGATTTTTTGTTTTTGTAAACTGTGTTACTACCCGAATCTTGTAATTGCCGGCTGTAAGCGTTGTTGGAACAACACAGGCAAGTCTGCTTGTTGAATTAATGCCCATTTTTGAGCTGTCAAGTTTGACTGTCTTAGAGTCGTCATCAACGTTTTCAAAATACAAACCAACAGAAGCGTCTTCGCCCTGTATGGAAAGATTTGAACCGGCAATTTCAAGAAAACCACCTTTAGTCAGGCTTTCATCACCGCCAGATTCCAAATCGTATACATCTGAAATCTGCGGACGGATTGTGTTACCCTGCCGAATAACAACCTGAAGATCTTTAAGCTGTTTTCTTACAGCTTTGCTTGAATGGAAGCCAATATCAATGCTGTGCTTTTCGTGATTAAAGCTGTCACTTTCTGTTTCAAAAGTGCCGTTCAGTTTTGCACCAAAAACACCAAGTCCGCAATCAACAATGTTGCTGTTTGCAACACGGTCAAAAACTGCACTGTTGATATTGTTCCATATAGCAACAATCTGCTCTTTAGAGAGACCGTTATTTACACCGGCTACAACCATGTCGCTCGCTATATCTTCCATATAAAGCTTGCTACGGTTGATAGCTCTGGCATAATATGTCTGTTTTCCGTCTGCTTTGCGCCGCATTGCATTCGGATAAAGAGCGATTGGTAGACTAACCGATTTGTAATCGATTTTTTCTGTTGAAAGTGTATTGATGTTCATATTAACACCTCAATAAATTTCATTTTGTACTGAATAAACTATTATTCAGCGGGCTTCAAGGACTCGAATATATTCTCTATATAAACTGCCTTGCTCGATATGTCGTTCTACTGAAGCATCGTATTCGTATACAATGGTTCAGGTTCGCCTGGTTTTACCTGCCGGCGTGCAGGGGCTTAATCAAATCATAATGGGCTACTCCTCCTTAAAAAATATTAAAATAAGCTATTATTTCTTTTTTGCAGTAATTCTTTTCTTTAGTTGTACTTGTTTGAGCCGTACGCTGTACGCAGGAACTTCCTTCGTTTCGAATTTTTCAGGGTATTTTTCGATTTCGGTACGTAGCTTTACACCATAAGGCAGTTTTGCACCAAGCTGCATTTCTAGCTGCTTGCCAATCTGTGCTACAAGCACCCAGCCTTCAGGGTCTTTTCGCGTATTCAGCTCTATTGCGCGTTCTATGTCGCTTGATGTAAGTGAGTTAAGATAATCATAAGCACTGGCTTCTATAATAGCGTTTTTTACGCGCTGAAAAGTCTCGTTATTTATGCTGTTAAGTTTTTCTTTTTGAGAGAAAACAGCTTTTGCATCTGGATCTACCCGTTCCCTGAACAGATTTTCAAGGCTGATTACCTTATGGGCTGATTCGAGAAGCCCTTGTGAGGCACGTGTTGTTCCAAAAGGTGTTGAAAAATCAAAGTAGATTACGAGTGTGCGGACACCTTCGGTTGCAAGCCCCTGTACTAAAGGTACAAGGTCGCCGTCACCTGCCAAAAGTACAAGCCAGTCAAAGCGGTCTTCTATTTTTGAAGTGTAAAAATCTTTTGCTACGCTGAAGACGAGTGATGTGTCAACGGCATCTTCTTTATAGGCTGATTTTCCGTCTTTATTCTGAGTTGAACGCAATGGAAACGAGATACGCTGGATTCCTGCACTTTCGAGCGAACGATAATAGTCCATATTCGCTTCATCATATTCGGGATTTGAGCCTATGAAGAAAACTTTTTTGGTGAATATGCTTCTTCTGTTGTCAATCTTTTCGATTGTAGAAGAGACATATTCCAGTAGTTTGTCCCAGTGAATTGAGTACGTTATTAGGTCAATGCCTTCGGACAAATAGCTGTATATTTTTCTTCCGTAGCTTCCATCAGCTACGAACTGTATTCTTGTTAATTGTTCCATAAAATCTCCTGTAAAATGTTTTATGTATTATTAGTATATAAGCTGTTCTTATATAGTTTTGCTGATACAGTGTGATATGTACATGATTTCTCTTGAAGTCATGATTCTGTCAAAGAACGTTAGTAACAAAAACAATACCTGCCTCTGTTACAATCTAAATTCTAGTATATCTTAGCATTCAGAAATGTCAAGAATTATTTTTTATTTGTAAAATAAGGAATGACTCGCTGGAGAAATTTGACATATTTATAATACCAATAGTAGAATGTTGTTAATATCAAGTGTTTGCAGGTTTCATGTGTATTTTTTTGATTGCTGATACAAATGATTCATCGTATGCTGTAAAGAGATGGAATAATTTAGAGGGAGAAGGACAATGAAAAACAAATCAGAAGTTTTTATCAGTTATCGTCGTGACGGCGGAGAGTTTGTTGCAAAAAAGCTGCGGGATACATTGGTAAAAGCACATTATCATGCTTTTTTGGATATTGAAGGATTAGGTTCTGGCGATTTTAATGAGCATCTTTTACAGGCTATAGACAGCAGCTCTGACTATATTCTGGTTCTTTCAAAAAACTGTCTTGACCGTTGTGTAAATGATGACGACTGGGTAAGGCGCGAAATTGAATATGCACATTCAAAAAATAAACATTTTATTGCCCTTGTAAACAAAGATTTTGACTTTCCTGAAAATCTTCCAGAAAGTTGCCAGTTTCTTAATACAAGTGAAATTGAAAAGATAGAATATGAAAATCTTGATGATGTTCCGATTTTGCTTAACGGTTTTAAGAGAATTTTAAAAGCACCTTGCCACAAATTTGAGATTATAACTAACAGAGTGCTGCCGGTTTTAGCGGCTGTCGCTTTTGTAGCTTTAATTTCTTTTATTGTAAGTACCGTTGTTATAAAGGCAAAACAGAAATTTCCTAAGTCAAAAGATGACGAGATTTTAATAGAAGAAGTTTTAAGCTATATCGATTCAAATCTTTCAGCTATGGATAAAGTTTTGGTTGATTATACAGATGTTCTTGATTCTTGTTTATATGCTTCAGAAAATTATTCTATTGCAGACTTATCTGTTCCTGTTGAAAAATTTGAAAATTTGTATGGGTATCTGAATCTTTTAAAAACAGAAGATTATGCACTTAATCCAGAGATTGCTGAAAAACTTACAGATTCAAATTTCAGCAAAGAAGATGTCTTGTTTTTGAATTCTGATTTTGGTACCTTAAAAAAATTTATAATAACAAATATATCGAACTTTGCTGAACCGTTCTATTATGAAACCGAGCCTGATAACCAGATTATTCCATCAAATAAAGAGCATTTTATTTACTTAAAAAATGAAATTCTTTCACTCAAAGACCAGACGCTTCTTTTTGTAAATGTAATAACCAATCCGATTTCAAAAAAGTATGAGCCTTTTATTGAATTCAAAAACAATATTTTGCCAAAATATAAACTTTATGATTTTGCCGATTACAAGTGGCTCTCAAATAAAGAAATTGAAGCATTGTTCAAAGATTTAATCTCTGAAGCAGAAGAAAATGTTTATGAAATGCAGAGTAAGGTCAATAGCGAAGTAGACAGCTTTGATTCTTTTGTTTCGGACGAGGTTCTTAATAGTTTGCTGGATACAGGGCTTTCAGAAGAAGAAGCTCGTGAATGGCTAAAAAGACAGAAAGAAAAATCTGAACAAAAACAGGAACGTACAAAAAAACGCTTAAATGTGGCTGTAACACGCTATCAGGTAAAACAAGTTTTAACCTATGCTGAAGATGATAATGAGCATACTTTGTTCAATAAGGCGAATGCAGCATATTCAAATAAGTTCTATGATATTGCTGAATATGATTTAGCTGTCATGGAAGAAAAATATCCTGATTTTATAGATGGTATTTCCCTTATAAATAAAAATTTTTCTCTTTTTAGGAATATATATAAGACTGTAAATTATAACGGTATACTGTTTGTAACAGCTTTTCAAGGTGATTCTGAATATCAAAAATTTTTTAATTTGGGTGATATTATTATTTCTGTTGATAACAAAACCTTTTCAAATTTTGATGAATTCGCAGAATTACGTGCAGGAAAAACGACAACATTGCAGGTATTGCAAAATACTGGAAAAACTTTGGAACTTAAAAATATCACATGTAGTGGCAGACTTGGATTACAGCTGATGCCTTTAACAGGAAAATAATATGAAGAAAAATCAAGTATACATTCTTTGCAGAAAAGACGGAAAAGATATTGCACAGAATATAAAAGAAGCGTTGGAGAAAAAACGTTATTCTGTTTTTCTTGATGTGGATTCTGAATGTGAATTATCAAGTATAGCGCTGAATCAAAAATTAGAAGAATCTATAGATTTTATACCGGTTCTTACACAAAACGCATGGAAAAAGCAGTCGGAGAATGACACATACATTCAAAAGCTTAAAATTGCTCTTGATACAAAAAACGTTGTTCCCATTATTACTAGAGGTGTTATTTTCCCATCGTCATCAGAACTTGATGATTCTATAAAAGACTTAGCCAACAGAAACGGTTTGCCGGATAATGCTGTTCCGCAATGTTTTGACGGCATAATGGACAGGCTTGATACTTTCTTTTTAAACTCACATAGAAAATTTGATGCAAGAACAAAGTCTTTTTTATATACAGCCGCCATATTTAGTATATTGGTTTTTATAGGATTTGTATTTTTTGCGATAAATGCTCTGATAAAATATCCTTGTTTTGACAGCGAAAAAGAAGAAGTTGATACAGCAATAAATTATTTTACATTCTCAGTGGGAAACGGCTTGTATCAAGACAAGACATATTTTAAAAATCTGCTGTCTTTGTATAAAAAAGCTGATGACTATATAACTGCTTCTGTCGGCTCTCTGGAAGATATTCAAAAAGCAATAGATGATTTTAATAATACCAAAATTTATATTGAGTCAGATGCTGAAACTCTGAAAAAACTTGATAATTCTAAGCTTTTAAAAGATATCACAGGAGCTAATTTTTCTGGTTTTGTCGATTTTGAAAAAGAGTACAAAAGCAAATTCAAAGACAGGCTTGAATTGATTTTGCAAAAAGCTAAGAACAAAAATCAGCCGCAGAATTATAGCTTTCAAAAACCATGGGAAGTTATCTATACAGATCTGGTAAAGGAAGTGCAGATAACAGAGCTGTATAAAGCTCATTACATTAACCTTTTGCTTTCAAATGTTGATTATAATGCAAAATCAAAAGATGGTACTTACATGCTCCAGAATTTTTTAATTGATAGTTTTATACCATCCACTTCGGTTTACTGGGAAACGTCAAAAACTCAAATACAGATAATGTTTGAGCATGACAAAAAAAATCTTGACGAGATTCAAAGCCTGCTGGATAGTGGAATATAATAACAACATTCCGTGAAAAAAATAAGGTAAGAAAATCAAAACAGTGATATAATTCAGCATAAATAAAGGAGTCTGTTAAATGATGAAAAGTCAAATGAGAACAGCGCTTGTTGTATTTATTGAATTATTTTTGTTGATTGTAAACGCAGCCGGTATCGGCATGACTACATCGTATTTTGGTACAAAAGCACCGGAAGAACCAAAAGAGGTTGGAGATATTGTATTTAGTGATGGAAGTGCAACACCGCTTGCTCTTGTAAATACATTAACATCAAAACAGAGAAATGCCGTAGTTGCATATATTTTTTATTCAGGAATCGACTGTAGTGACAATGAAATAAACAGAACTCTTGGAGTAGGTTTGAAACGCTCATCTACCAATGTGCAATGGTGTTCACCCCTGGCAGAAGCTTCTAATAAAAATATAGACACAATTCAAGAGAATGTGAAAAACGGCAGTCAGAATCTTGCTAAAATAGGAAATTGGCTTACAGTACATCCTACGAAAGACCAGCATTTTACAGATGATACAAGCGTTGCGGCAAATTATCCTGCATTTTATTATGCAAAGAATTACGGCATCGCAAACGCTTTGCCAGGAATGTATGCTAAAGGTTGGTATCTTCCGAGTAAAACTGAACTGGAAAAAGTGTATGATCAGAGAGAAATGATTGATGCTGTGTGTGCACTCTGCAGTTTGTCTGATAAGTTTTCGAATGTATGGTTCTGGTCATCGACTCAGTATGCTTTCAATTCTCACTATGCATGCAAAATGTATTTCTTCTGCGGCAAGAGTTACGGCAGTGCTGTTTGTGCAATCCGGGAGTTTTAAAACCAGCGTTGTTTCATAGCTTTTAGAAACTCTTCTGTGATTGGGAAACCGGAAGATTCTCCAATCACAGAATCAATTCCGCAAAACGGGCATATAGCTGTTTTGCCTTTTTTATCATTTACCCATTCTGTTATTTTGGCAGGCTCAAAAGTTTTGCAGCAATAAAAGCAGCCGCAGATTTTATCTTGAGACAGCATATCATAATTTGAAAGACTGTACCTGTGAGCTGCAAACAAATCTTCTTCTGAAAAAATTGTGTTCGTTGTTTCCATATTACATTATCATCTGCTCAATTTTGCAGGTATGGGTCTTTGATTTTTCATCATAGTTCACGCCGATAAAAAGCAGATTGCCTTTGTAATGAGTCATGCTGTCAAAATATTTCTTTTCGCGGATTTGATTAAGTGCGCTTTCGGTACTGCCGTTACGCTTAAGTTCAATAATCATTGCAGGAATATCCGGCACAAATGGAATAAACACTACATCGGCATAACCTTTGCCTGTTGTCATTTCCTTTATGATTGTGTATTTGTTAAGCGCATAAATGTATGAAAGATAAACAGCTGATTGAAGCGCATCTTCATTATTATAGCTGCGGTTGCTTGTTACGTGTATATGACTTTCATCAAGAGATTTTGCAACGGCATCAGCGTCAAGCTTTAATGTCTGTGCAAGCAGATGCTTTGAAGATTTGATAATTCTGTCTGTGACGGAATATTCGTCTATAACCGAAACTGCACTTTCCCATTCAAGATGAACTTCTTTATTAGGAATTCGGCATGTTTTTTCGTTTCTGTCATACGAAAGATAGCCTAGATGAAGAAGATAAGTAAAGGCATCGTCTTTACTTAAAAATCCTGTCATAGTATTGGTATAGCGGGTTACATTTACATCCACGCTTTCACCGGAAAGCATCTTTATGACATCGTCTTTCATGCCGTCAAAATTCTGTTGAATACGGTCGCTGATTACGGCATAAGTAGAAGTCTTGCCCCAGAAACTTTCAAAAGATTTTGTTCCTATAGACAAGACCACAGATTCAGGATTGTAAATCTCAAAACCATGCTGCTTATAACCGTCATACCAGCGCTTACATTCCTCATAATCCACATTATGTTTTTTACACAAAGCCTTCACTTCTTCAGAAGTAAAGCCGATGAACGGTGCAAGTTCCCTTGCATCCAAAACCGTATATTCATAGAAATTATTCAGTTTTGACTGGATTCTGTCGCGTACAACCGGAAGTATCCCTGTCAGATAAGCCAGCGCAATTGCAGGACGTACTGTATCGCTCTTAAAAAGGCCGTTTAGAAAATTCAGATATTGATTAAAAAGGTCTTCACTTACATTCTCGCGGACAAGAACATCGTATTCATCCATTATGATTACAAAACGTTCTTTTTTAGCAGCATAAACTTTTAAAATACAATGGGAAAGCGAATCAGTTTCAGTAAATTCAATATCAGAAAACTGATTTGAAAATTCTGCACGAATTGTTTTTGTAAGTTCCAAGATAAGATTTTCTGTATTTAATGTATTGCGGTATTCACTGTTTATGTCAATTTTTATTACATTCAGCTTGTTCAGGTTGCTTTCAAAGCCTGGATCAGAGGCAATTTTATAAGGTGTAAAAAGCGCACGTGAATCGGCACCTTTTGAAAAATATGCTGAAAGCATATTACCGGCAATTGTTTTCCCAAAGCGGCGCGGACGGGAAACGCACAGATATTTGTTGTCTGTTGCCATAAACTCATTGATTATAGCAATCATCATTGTCTTATCAACATAAATTTTCCGCGTGAGCGTTGCTTTGAAATTCTCGTTGTCTGGATTTAGGTAGATTCCCATAATAAATGCCCTCTGCGAGATATTATAGCACAATTATGCGCCGTAAATCACTAGCTGCATTAAAAACAGTAATAATTCATATTTCAAATTTTATGGTAAAAGTGACAGTTATCGATTTGTTAATAACATATTGTGATATAACCTGCGTCAAGTGTTTGTTATTGTAAAAATTGCTATAAACACGTAGAGAAATTTGACATCTTCTTAAAAGCAATAGTAGAATGTTGAAGAATAACAAGTATTTATCAGATATCATATTTTAATCTGATAGTACGCCGTATCTGAAAGAGGAGTGTTATATGAAGAAGATCTGTTTTTTCATCGTTTTGGCTTTGCTGGTGATTAGTCCCATTTTTTCAAAAGATTTGGAAAAATCTCAGGTTTCTGAAAAATCGTTGAAAGAAATACTAAATAAAGAATTTTATGAAAATTCGTCTATTTCTGACGAAGGTGATTTGGTAATAAAGAATGACGGTATAAACTATTTAATCGGAGTAGATAAAGAGCGTTTTATAATTGAGTTTACCACAAGCTGGAAGAAAGCTGACAGTATTTCTGATGCAAGATTATTTAAGATATTGAATTATTGGAATTCAGATAAGATCTTTACCACAGCCTATGCTTATAAATCATCAATTAAACTGAACTATTATTTAAGCTTTGACGGTGGTGTAAATTCAGAAAATTTTAATGCAACTGTAAACTGGCTTTTTAGACTTGCAGATATTTTTAGAAATTATTTGCATGAAGAAGATGCTATTTAGTGCTGGTTATACGGTTTAAAATCTATATGAATTATTTCTGAAAAGGAACACCAAGAATGAGGAATATTAGCAAGATATTAGGAATTATTATTATAATCACTCTGCTTATAAGCTGAGGTACGCAGTCCATACCTTATACATTATCTGGTAACAGCATATCTTATATTCGTCCTGACAAAGGTTGGAATTGTAGTCTGGAATATACTTTAACTACTACAACTTTGACTATAACAAAGAGTATAGAGAACGGTCGTGATGTAACATCTAGTAGATTCCCTTATGTTTTTACACGCAAATAAGAAGCCTGTTAGAATGTTTTGCCTTTTAAGGGGATTGATAACGAGCTGTATATAAATATATAGAAAATCAGTCTTGAGGAGAAAACTATGAAAAAGACGATAATTATTTCTTTTATTTGTATTTTGTCTTCACTTTTTTTGTATGCTCAAAATGACAATTCGAATTATGGGGAATCTTATTATACTAAAGGTGATGAATATTTTGAGCAGAGCGATTATGATAATGCCCTTTTATATTACGGAAAGGCACTTGATGCATTTAAGGCTAAATATGGCGAGCGGAACGAGAATGTAGCCGCTTCATATTTTTGTATTGGAAAGACATATTATAGGGTTGGAAATTATGATCAGTCTTTAACGGCTTATAGGAAGTCTCTTGAAGTATATAATATGGTGTACAGTCCTGGGAATCCGTTTGTTGAGGTTATATATGCCAGTATAGGTGATGTATTCTTTGCTACAAAAGACTTTAATCAGGCTTTGGAAAATTATAACAAAGTGCTTGAATTAAGAAAACCATTGAATACCGATGAGAATCCTCTTGTAAAGGCTGTGTATAGAAATATAAGTTATGTTTATTATTCTAAAGGCGATTACGAGCAGTTCATTATATATTACGAAAAATCAATTGAAGTTCAGAAAGCGTTATTCGGAGAAAATCAACCTGATTTAGCATATTCATACTCTAATCTGGGTAATCTTTTGTTTGATATTAGAGACTATAATCATGCATTGCCTTATTATGAGACAGCTTTAAAAATATATAAAGCTGTGTACGGAGAAAAACATCCGCAGATTGCAACTTCTTGCAATAATATAGGCCGGTGCTTGGCAAGACTAGAAAAACATGAACAGGCTCTTGAATATTATGAGACAGCTCTCGGAATACGGAAATCAATATACGGAGAAAATCATGAAGGTGTTGCAATAACATATTTTAATATGGGTACTGCATTTAGCAACTTGGAAAAACATGAGCAGGCTCTGAATTGTTATAAGCAGGCTGCTGAAATATATAAGGTTATATCCGGAGAGAATAATATTGATGTTGCAGATTCTTATTCAAGTATTGGATTTACTCTGGCAGATATGAAAAATTATGATGACGCTTTGACATATTTTGAAAAAGCTCTTGAAATACGCAAAATCATTTATGGAGAAAATCATCCAGAAGTTGCGCTTTCTTACAAAGATATAGGTGTAATTCTGACAGCAAAAGGCGATATGCTGCAAGGAATGGAATATCTTATAAAGGCGCAGGAATTGCTTGATGCTGCCAAAAACAAAGAATAACAATGATCTTGTATAATTTATTCAAGCTGTATTGCGGCGGTACTTTTGGATTTGACTTTTTGGAGAGCGGTTACAGGCAAAAAGCCGCCACAGATTATCGTGCTGTTCTCCTAATAACCGGCTGTTCTGATTATAACGGTGCAGTTGATAAAATCTGTAGTTATGTGAAAAAAATGGCGGAAGTACTTTAAAATGACACTGTATACAATTATGCCTGTTGACACATATGAAAAGCTTCTTGCCGAAAAAGTTCTCATCAATGATGGTTCTGTTTACGATGACGATGATTTTATCCTTAAAGAGTTTGTTCCGCTTTATGACTGGATGGTAGAGCAGATGGATCTGCGCGGAATAAGGCGACCTGATGGAGCGGCTTATCCTTTTTGGGGCTGGTACAGATACAGCTCGTTAATGGTAAAACCTGATTTACGCCAATCCGGTCATGCTCCAAGAGGAACAAGTTGCGTCTGTGTTGAGCTTGAACTGCCGGAATCCTCTGTGCTGTTGAGCAATTTTGATTCGTGGTGCTGTATCTTGAGCGGTTATCCTGTGCTGCCCGAAGAAGACTGGGATAGATATTATGATGAGTTTAAGAAGCTACCTCTCGAAAAACAGCATGAGGCAAAATTACAGACATGGCAAAAGATTTTTACAGAATTTGGGGATTCTCCGATTCAGGGAGTATACTGGAAACTAGAACTGGCAAATGTGCGCAATGTACGGTTTTTTAAGGCTAAATAGTGATATATAGTTTGTCTATGTGCTATATTTCATTCTTTTGCAACAAATAAGGAAAAGACTATGAAATGGCTGAAAGAAAAGATTTTTAGCTTTCTAAACAAATCTAAATCATCACAATTTGATCAGACAAAAATTATTCCGCCTTTTGATGTGTCTTATGAGGATTATGAATTTGATCCAGATGTAATTGCTTATAAACACGCAATGTTTGATGAATATGACTCTCTTAAGTTTTATAGGTATTTTTCTGAGTGTTCCTATCCAGTACAGGATTTTGGTAATGAGCTTTATGAATATAAAGTTAAGGATAGCAGATGGCTTTTTCTGGTGAACAAAAAGGCTGATTTTGTTTGCTGCCTTTTTGATGATTTAGGTGATCTTCGTATCAGCGGCTTACTCAGTGGATATGCAGATAGAGAAAAAATTAGAAAATGCCTAAAAGAGCAGCACGTTTGGTGTTATTATCCAGATGGACATGACTTTGCCCAAAAATATGGTTTTACTGGAAATATTGCTGATGAAGTAGGAGTATATGTGCTTCTTTCAGCGGAAGAAAAAGTTGTTACAGCGTTCCAGCCAAGAGGCTTGCTTTATAAATTGAAGCTGAAAAAGGCATATTCGGAGCGGCTAAGTTGTGAAACAAAAGATTAAACTACAGCTTTATTGTTTTTGTTCTGAGAATATGGGAATTTGGTCTATCACTTTAAAAGGGAGGCGCCGGTATGATAGAAATTCAGGGACGCTATAACATTGCAAAAGTTTTCACAGATGATGTCGATTCAGATGCTTATGCCCAAATTCTTCAGATGATGAACATGGTTTGGAGCCGCAATATGTCAGTGCGCATTATGCCAGATGTACATGCCGGAAAAGGCTGCACTGTTGGTACAACTATGACTGTTCAGGGAAAAATCGTGCCAAACCTTGTGGGTATAGACATTGGTTGTGGAGTTGATGTACTTGTCGTAAAAAAGGACTTTACCAAAATTCCATTGCAGGAACTTCTCGAAAAGCTTGACCAGATAATCCATAACGAAATTCCGTCTGGCAAAAGTGGAAGAACACGTGAGCACAGATTTACAAAAGAGATCGACTGGAATGCGTTTATTGCTTCTGTTGATGTAAAGAATGCAAAGTTCCAGCTTGGTTCGCTCGGTGGTGGAAATCACTTTATAGAAGCTGACCGTGATGATGACGGCAACTTTTATTTTGTAATTCACTCTGGTTCAAGGCATTTGGGCAAAGAGGTATGTGATTACTATCAGGACATTGCCATCAAATACACAAAAGCCAGAACAATGGAACGCGGTTCAATTATTACCAAACTCAAGAATGAGGGCAGGGAAGCTGAGCTTGAAGCTGCCCTTGCAGAAATTGACCACGCTCCATGCAGTACAGAACTTTCGTATGTAGAGGGCGATGATTTGTCGCATTATCTGCACGATATGGAACTGGCTCAAAAATATGCTGCTCTGAACCGTAGCGCTATGCTTGACGTGATTAAAACAGGGCTTGAAGTTAAAAAGCAGGATGTATTGGAAGAATTTTCTACAATTCACAATTACATCGACATAAAAAACAAGATTCTGCGCAAGGGGGCAATTTCTGCACAAAAGGGCGAGCGTGTAATAATTCCGATGAATATGCGCGACGGTTCTTTGATATGCATTGGCAAAGGCAATTCTGACTGGAACTGTTCTGCACCGCACGGAGCAGGGCGGCTTTACAAGCGCGGCGAAGCAAAGGAAATGTTCTCACTGGAAGAATACCAAAAGCAAATGGAAGGTATTTATTCATCGAGTGTAGTCGCTTCCACAATAGACGAGTCGCCTATGGCTTACAAGCCAATGGAGCAGATTTTGGAAAAAATTGAGCCTACGGTTGAAGTAGTAAAACGCATAAAACCGGTGTATAATTTTAAGGCATCCTCAGCGCAGTAATCTGAATCAGGAGAACCGAATGGGCATTTTGTACCGCTATGACCACATAGAAGAAGGACGTTCAAACCCGCTAATTCTTAGCTTTCGTTTGACAATAGAAATCCCGGAAGAACTATGTGGTCAGTTACAGGAACATCTTGTCCCTGATGAGCTGCCATCAAGCTGTTTTCTCTCTCAGATTTATACAAAAAAAGAGGGTGATAGCTGTTATCTTGTGCTCATGGTTAATCTTATGTGTTTTTACGAAAAATGGTCAGACGCGTACGATTATTCCTACAGAAATGTTGTAAATCTGCTTCGTGAAAAAATCTGCTGGCGCTTAGGCAAAGAATTTACGGAGCAGTTTATCCGTCACGAAAACCTTGACTGTGATTTTATTGAGTATTCTTTCATTTCAAGAGGAAAAGACGGAGTCATCTGCGACATGCAGGAGTGTCATGCTTCATGGAAGCAGGTTTCAAAAGCTCATTGGGAAGATTACCTTGAAGAGGGTAAAAAAAGATGGAACTCTAATGAAAAAAGGCTATGTGATGGTGAGGAAGTTATAGACTTTCTGCCTTGCTGTATTGAATACAATTACAGTGACTATGCCAAAAATGTGGATACAAACAGCTTAGAGAGCTACAATTCTTGTAATAATGATTTTTATGAATGCTATGTCCGTTGTAACAGAATCCAACTTCAAAGATTTTTTGAAATTCTTGGTAAAAATGATTTTATTGGCAAACATGGTGTTTTCCTGAAATATCTATTTGATGACAACTTTAAGAGAACACTCTGTCAGTGTGCATACGAAGAAAGCTGTATGAGAAGAGTTTATACAGACAAAACTGCAAGATTATTATATGAAGAGCTCTGCAAGGAATTCGGCAATCCTCTTGAAGGTCAGTCTCTCGCTCAGGACGATTATATCGAACTTGATGACAGATAAACAAAAGGTGCTGCGCTTTCATTACTACTTCTGGTAGAATTAGCAGTGAAAGCGTATAAAAATTCTTGATTCTACCATGAATTCTACTTAATTCCACTGGCTGTCGGGTGATTTTTTTTGTGAAAGCGTATGATACTAAAATCACAAGGCTGGCCAGGCTTGCAATACCGCAATTAGGAGTAGAATATGATGACTAGAGACGAGAATGGAAACATTTTGGAAAAACTTCCTGCCGGCGCAAAACTGCTGGAAGGAAAAAAGCTTGTTGTATTTCCATACGAAGGTGCATTGGCGGAATATACGCCGGAAGCTTATAACAGCGTGAATATGTTCTTTATTAGAAACGTGCACAAAGCTTTTGTTGATAACATTTGTGACCGCGAATGGATGGACGAGTACAAGGACTTGCAGGTTAAAGAAATTGCAAATATCTGCAAAATTGCAGGTGAAAAGGGCAGCGAAGCAGATATGCTTGAAATTTCTGATAAACTGAAAAAGCTTATAAAGGAATCTGACCCGGCAAGCTTTAAAAACGACATCGGCAGTCTTGTAACGCTTAATGTTTGTTTTGAACTTAATGGAAAGCATATTCACTTGGAATTGCCGTACTGCACAATCGAAAAAATTGTGAACATGACGGCAGCGTAACAAAAAAGGCGTGTTCAAATTTTAGAACACGCCGGCAGCGTTGGGAGAATCACATGAATGCAATTAAGACAGGCAGATTAATCAGTGCACTTAGAACCAAAAAAGGCTTGACTCAAAAGCAGCTTGCAGAACAGATAAACATCTCTGATAAGGCTGTAAGCAAATGGGAATGTGGTGACGGCTGCCCTGATGTTTCAATTATTCCGGCGCTTGCCCATGCACTTGATGTTGCTGTTGAGAACATTATGAGCGGAGAATTTCCGCCGTCATGCACAACGCTTGCCACCGATTACCCTGATAAAACGATAAAGCATTATGATTTTACAAGACCTGATAAATGGAGCCGCGAAGATTTCATAGCTGTTTCTACATTCTTTATTGATTTGTGCCAGAAGCTTGAGGCAAACTTTGCGGGCCGCCGTAACGAGAACTGCCAGATTTCTGTAACAGGCGTTGACCAGCTTACAAATTCTGAATTTCAGCGTTCCATTCCGCATTCATGTTTTATTTTTGATTACAGCTATAATGATTCAGGCTTTGTCGTAGAGGTTGACCCGGAAATTGGCAAAGCTCTGATTAAGCAGAACCCAAAAGAGTTTCCGCTGATTACGGCTTTTGACCTTGATGTTATGCGGGAATTCTATATTAAGGATTTTATCAAATTGTTGAATGAGGCATTCGCTGAAAAATTTGCAAATGTGCCCGAACAGCAGCGGCTTGTGATAGTTAAAAATTTCAGTGAAGCAAAATTTAACCCCTCAACAATGAACCAGCGCCGCGACCAGATGTGCTGTCTTGTTTCTTACAGCCTCCGTGTAGGTGAAACGGAAGGCGTGATGAATATTCAGCTCAGCGACTTTTTTATGGATAATCTCCGTTCGCTTGGCTTTTTCGGTTTTAACTGGAAAGAGCCGGAGCTTCAGTATTTAAGTGAAATTAATGCAAAGAAAATTGCGAACAATCTGTTTGTTGAATTCGGAAGATTCAACCCGGATAATGTAAAGCTTGAACCAGGCAAAATTCTTGTTTTTGACAAAAAGTATTATGACCCTCTGAATCTTGTTTATAAAAACCGAGTAATTCACAATGGCGAAATTGTCGTTATGGATGAGAAATTCGGAATGCGCATTCTTGATGAGCCTGACGTGCCGGACATTTGCTACGACGAAAACGAAGATTATATTTCAATTCAGCTTGGCGCGTGCTGCCATACAGAGGAAGAAATCAGCAGTATTCACAAAAAGATTCTTCTTGAATTGAATACTTACGCCGGTTATCCGAGCCCTGTTATTAAAAACGGCAAAATTATTGCTTATGGCGAAATCGTTGTTGTTGATGACAAATTCGGTATAAGAATTACTGAAATCAACGCTTAAACTGATCTGTTGCATCAGCACCTGTTTTTGAAATAAGATATGGCTATGGAAAACGAAATTTCACCAAAAGCAAATCAGAAAAAATTTCAGGGTTTTAACGGAAATCATCTTAAGCTGTTTGCGATAACCGCAATGACAATTGACCACCTTACAAGTGTAATCTGGCCGGGCTACCACTACGAATGGTGGATTATTCTGCTTCACATAATCGGCAGACTGACCGCGCCAACCATGTGGTTTATGATTGTTGAAGGCTTTCATTACACACATGATGTGAAAAAATATGCTTCAAGACTTTTTATATTTGCGATACTCTCGCATTTTGCGTACAATTTCTGCTTCGGCATTCCGTTTGTGCCGTTCAAGACAGGCGCTTTCAATCAGACTAGTGTAATGTGGCCGCTTGCGTGGGCAGTAGTTGCGCTTTATATGTTCAAAGGCGAAAAATGCAGCAGCTGGCCGCGCTGGCTTAAGACAGTGCTGTTCATATTAATCTGCGCAGTCTGCTTTCCGTCTGACTGGAGCTCAATCGCCGTTCTTTCGATTGTCTACATTAACGACAACTACGGCAACTTAAAAAAGCAGATTCTTGCGATGATGCTCTGCGTGCTGATGTATTCGATTGTCTGGTTTTTTGCCATCGACAAAGTTTATGCATTCGTTCAGCTTGGCGTAATAATTGTCTGGCCTTTTATGGCAAACTACAACGGTCAGCGCGGCAAATGGAAAGGCATGAAATGGTTTTTCTATATTTATTACCCGCTTCATCTTGTTCTGATTGGACTTTTGAGACTTTACCTTCATGGGAACGTCGGCGTTATAGTCGGCGGGCAATAAGCTGTGCAAAGCTATGTGGCTGCTTTGTTTCAATCTTTGCTGATTAGCACAGCTCTGCATGGAGCGCCGTCTGTATCTGTAAGGTTAAGCGGCGCGCAATTAAGAAAATACACACCGTCTGGTACAACACCAAGCCTTATGCCTTCAAGAAGAACAACCTCTGCGCCGAGCAGCTCAAGATGAACAGCCATCGGTTCGTTTAACGGCCCGACTGTCTGCGATTCGTTGCCGATAAGGTCGATTCTGGCGGCGGCAAAAACTTTTGCGGCTTCAAGAGTTAGTGTTGCATCGCCTTTAATGAGGATTTTCTTTTCTGCGCCGCTGCCTGCTTTTTTGGCGCGCTCAAGAATGGCTGCTGCGTCTTCTGCCGTAACATTGCCGTTGTGCGTTTCAACATAAGCATAGCCGATGAACTTTTCAAGATTAACCTTGTCGATGCTCTTTCCGCTGTTTATAAAATGATACGGCGCGTCTACATGAGTTCCGTTATGTGCGCACATAGAAAAGCCGGTAAGGTTGCAGATGTCGCCTTTATCTATGCGCTGCAAAATCTGCTTTTCTGGTCTTGAATCGCCCGGGTAAACCGCACATTCAAAAAGCGGCTGCGTTATATCGTAAATCATAATCAAGATTTTAGCATAAAAAACATCGCGCGGTAAGTCCGCACGCTTCAGCATGAAAGGCATTGAAATGAGATTTTGCTTGGCGGAAATCCGTTTCTTGCGTCCGTCTCACTGCTCGCGTGGGATAATTGGTGGTTAGACTCGCTTTCGCTCGCTCCCACGAGGCAGTTCGCGTCCGCCAGTCACTACTTTCCGCCAGAAAAATACAATCTATATCGATATGCACCAACAAGAACCTGCCGGGTTTGCGTTTGGGCAAAACCAATAGAATAAGACTTATCTGGCAAACCTCTGCAAGTTTTCGCTTGCGAAAACTTGGGGGAACACTAGTTGTACTAGATGTGTAGCACTGTCTGGATGTGTTCCCGGAATTCGCCGAGAGCAGGTTCTTACATGGTACAGTTTCTATACTGGTTTCATGCTGAAACTATGAGTGATTCCGGAAATGGTTCTGCAAAATTCAACTTTCCGTTGGATTATTCTCAAAAATAAATTGTTAGGAAATTTTTCTGTAGTGAGATATATTATAGAAGTTGACCGCAACAATAAAAGCAAAGCGCGCAATGGAGAAAACTATGTCTTTGGGAAACAACATAAAAATTTTCAGAAAAAAACTGGGGCTTACACAGGAGGAGCTTGCCAGCCGGTTGTGCGTTACAAGCCAGGCTGTAAGCAAATGGGAAAGCGAAGCGGGGCTGCCTGATACGGCTCAGATTGTTCCGCTTGCAAAAGCCTTGAATGTAAGCATAGATTCACTTTTTGGCATTGATACCGATGACTATGACAGAGACTTGGCGCGAAAAATCATTTTCGAGGCTGATTCGCTCCGCGACAACGGCAGCCAGAAAGAAGGTGCACTTGCTGCTGCTGATTTTCTTGCCGAAAAATGCGAGGAGAATCCGTTTAATTATGGGATTCATATGCGCTATGTGCAGTCTGTTGCACACATGAGCCGCTTTTTCAGTACGGAAAATCTTTCTGATGAAGAAGCTGAAAAATGGCGCGCTTATATAAAAGCGGCTGAAAACAGGTCTTTGTATATATTCAGATATTCAAATGATTTAGAGCTTGTCGATAAATGCCATTATGCCCTCGCATGGATTTATTGGCACAACAAGGAATATGCGAAAGGACGCGAGCATATCAATAAGCTGCCGTCTATAAGCAATAATATGCTTCAGGAAACAATCAATTCTTATTATGCGTATGTCGAAAAAGGTTTGGACGGTTGGAAGGCATCTGTAAGGGACAATCTTCAGAATTTTGTACGCGCTGTAAACAAGCAGTTTGTGTACGGTGCAGAAGGCTATATGTGGAAATTTCCACTTGAAGAGACTGTTTCTTATTGTGAGTGGGCGCTCAATGTAATGGAACAGTTTATGAAGCACGAAAAGATGAGGGCTCATTGTCAGGGCTTTTACCGCGATACGGTGAAATATCTTGCCGCTGCTTATCTTAGAAACGGAAAACCAAAAGAAGCCGCCGCTGTATGGAAAAATCTGATGCAGAAAATTTCAGAGTATGTTGACTTCTGCGATAATATCATAAACAAGTCGGAAACTTCTGCCGTCAGCGAATTTGGTGAAAAAGCCGCGCGAAATATGAACAATTACACAAAGGAATTTGCTGAATCAAAAAAAGCTTTTATGCTCGGTCAGCTTAAAAGCTGGTGTGGCGGCAAAGATTTTGAAGAATTTGAAAAGCTAATTAAAGAATGAATTTAATGCAAGCTGCATTTGCTTTATGTAGAATATTTCCATGTTGGAGGACAAACCATGAATAGAACACCGCAGGATTTGCATGACTTTGAGGACGTAGCCGAAAACTACGATTTGTATCTTAAAGTCATGTACCAGAACGAGGACAATCACAAAGGATTTCAGGATTTTTATCTTGATTTGGCACGGGAATATGGAAAAGACGGAGTTATCGACATAGCCTGCGGAACCGGTGCAGTGCTGCTTTATCTTGCTGAACATGGAATTATGGCTGACGGCACAGATTTGTCTGAGTCTATGTGCAAAGTCTGTGCTGAAAAAGCCTGCGCGTCTGGCTTTAAGCTGAATATTTTTCCGGCTAACATGACAGAGTTTCAAAGCCCAAAAAAGTATTCGCTTGCAATTATTGCAAGAAGCGGCTTCATGCATCTTACAACGCCTGAACTTCAGCGTGCTGCGCTTTTGAATATCCGCAAGAATCTTGTGAAAGGCGGCATTCTTACGCTGAATACGTTTGACCCGCATCCGGTTTTTCAGGCGCAGCAGATGAACACAAAAGACACAGATTATTCGCTCAGGCTTGAATATGTGAACAGGCAGGGACAGCGCGAAAAAATCTATAACGCAATTTCTTACGATCCGTACACGCAGATTATGTCCGGCAACTGGAAGTTTGAGACGCTTGATGACAGTGGAAACGTGATAGCAGAGCGTGTGCGCCCGCTTAAAATGCGGCAGACTTACCGCCAGGAAATGCTGTACCTGGCTGAGCTTTGCGGCTTTGATGTAGTGAACATTTACGGCGGTTACAACAAAGAAAGCGCCGAAGGCAGCGCCAAAAACGTAATCTGGGTATTTCGTAAAACCTGAAACCGATAAACGTAACGGGTGCGCATTTTGGGTTGTGTTTTATAATTTTGCTAAATTTGCGCACCCTGCAAGTGCGTTTTGCGTTTGGGTTAATCTACAAACTTAGCGTTATCTGGCAAAACGCGTAGTTTTCTTACGAAAACTACCGGGCTTTATATAAAAGGAAAACTTGTAAGAGTTTCAAATTCTTCATGGAATGACCTCATTCTCTGACAGAATGAACATATTCTGTCACGGAAACAGTCCATTCTTGATAGAATATACTTTTTCTATGACAGAATCACCTCATTCTGTCACGAAAAAGCTTCATTCCATGACAGAAACAGTCCATTCTGTCACGGAAACACTCCATTCTTGATGGAATATTCTTTTTCCATGACAAAATCACCTCATTCTGTCACGGAAAAGCCCCATTCCAGATGGAATATTCAATATTCCAGATGAATTTGCTGCTTCTTGAGATTTTGCGAATGCAAAATCGACACTTTTCGCCGAATAATCTTTGTTTTTGGAAT
>JAGAAX010000061.1 GCA_017614995.1 Spirochaetaceae bacterium | reverse complement strand
TATTGTAGACTTTAGTTTTGAAGAAGTCTTTAATCAGAAGTACGATTTCTTTGCCCAGATTTTTGAATACCTTATCAAAGATTACAACAAAGACTTTGGTAAATATGCAGAGTATTACACGCCAAATGTAATTGCCAGAATTATTGCCCGTATTCTTGTAAAAGGAAATGTAAGCAATGTAAAGATTTATGATCCTGCAGCTGGTTCCGGCACTTTGCTTCTTGCTCTTGCACATCAGATTGGAGAAAATAACTGTTCAATTTACAGTCAGGATATTTCTCAAAAATCGAATGAGTTTTTGCGTTTGAATCTTATTTTGAATAATCTGGTTCACTCTCTGCAGAATATTGTTCATGATGATACACTTGTTACACCACGTCACTTGAACAAAGAAAAGAATGATATTGAACATTTTGATTACATTGTAAGTAATCCGCCATTCAAAACAGACTTTAGCGAAACTCGTGACACACTTGCCAGCGAAAACTATTCAAAACGTTTCTGGGCTGGTGTTCCAAATATTCCTGCAAACAAAAAAGACAGCATGGCAATTTACCTTATGTTCATGCAGCATATTATTTCATCGCTCAATGAACAAGGAAAGGCCGCAATAGTTGTTCCAACTGGCTTCCTTACAGCGCAGTCAAAAATAGAAAAGACAATCCGCGAAGAGCTTTGTGTAAAGCATCACTGGCTTCGAGGTGTTGTAAGTATGCCGTCAAATATCTTTGCAACAACAGGAACAAACGTTTCTATCATATTCATAGACAAAGAGAATGAATCTGATAAAGTTATGCTGATGGATGCTTCTAAACTTGGTGAGAAAGTAAAGGAAGATGGTAAAAATCAAAAGACTGTTCTTAAGGCAGAAGAAATAGAAAAGATTGTAAACACCTTCAATAATTCTGAAGTTGTAGACGACTTTAGTATATTAGTTTCTTATGATGACCTTGCAAAGAAAAATTGCAGCTTTAGTGCCGGTCAGTATTTTGAAGTTAAAATTGACTATGTTGAGCTTACTCCTGAACAGTTCAAAGAGAAGTTGGATGGTTTCAAAACTAATCTTAATTCATTCTTTGAAGAAGGGCATAAGCTGGAAGATGAAATTAAGAGACAGTTGAATCGATTAAATATATAAAATTATTCTTAACAGTTTTTCGCTTTCCCCTGCCCTCAAACCTCTACAGTTTCAGCCCTTTTGGGAAAGCTGTTTTGCGCATACAGTTCCACATTTTGTCGATGTACGAAAGTGTGTAATAGTTCTCGTAATAATGGTAGAAAAACGCGCCTTTCAGCGTCATCTTGTATATGCCGCCCGCTTCTGTTACAAAACCGAAAAACTTTGCAAGCCGCGCCTCAAAGCCGTATTTCTTTTTCAGCGGCACACCGAAAAACTGCTCAAATTGGGCTGAATCAACCTGCGTGCTGTACGCCGTCCAGAAAAGATAATACATCATGCGCTGGCGCAGCGTAAAACGTATTGTAAGCGCGGTCGGCAGACTTCCGGCTTGAATGCGCTTAATGTATTCATCCACAGAGAACGTGTTAATCTTAAAGCTGTCTTTAAGCAGCGTAGTCGCAGAGCAGCCGAAGCCCAGAAAATTGTCGCGCGTCATTGACGAATAGCGTATATTTTCACCTTTAGAGAAAGTCCAGATAGAGCTGCGGACAAAACCCCGGTCAAGACAGTAATTCGTTATATCGTCAAGCAGGCGGCGTTTTTCGTTTTTCTTCATAACGGGAATGCCGCTTGTGGCAAACGAAAAATCGATGAACGGATAAATTGCAATGTGGTTTGCACCGCACTCAAAAGCCATGTCTATGTCGCTTTTAAGCTCGTCATAAGTCTGACCAGGCAAGGCAAATATAAAATCAAAAGAGACTGTTTCAAACTGAACCCTGCCGAGCACATCTTTAAGCTGCGCCGCGTCAACAGCCTTGCGCCCTAAAACAGTCTGATATTTTTCCTGAAAAGACTGAATGCCGATGCTGATTTTTGTTACACCGGCTTTTTTAAGCGAAGCCAATATTTCAGGCGTTACATTGTCCGGGTGCAGCTCAACGCCGATTCCCTCTGTAACAATAAAATGCTCATTTACCGCTGCAATGATTTCGCCCAGGCGGTTATGCGCAAGTGCCGGTGTGCCGCCGCCAAAATAAAGGCTGGTAACTTCTTTGCGTGCGTCCTCACCTTTCTGCGGGGCTTGCGCGCTATTCTCGGCTTGCGCACCCTGCCCAGCCCCATCAGCAACCATCTGAATCTCTTTAATAAGATAATCGATGTAGGTGTTGCATTTTTCGGGCGTGTACAGTTCTTTACAGTACGGGCAGAACGAACAGATGCTTTTGCAAAACGGAATATGAATATAAAGTCCGAGATTCTGCAAATTCTCGTAGTCTAAAACAGCGTCGTAAGCGTTTGTAAAAATAAACGGCTTGAAGCTCCGCGTAAGGTAGTTTCTCGTTAAAGTAGTTATCAGGCTCATAGGTATACGTAGTTTAAATAGGTTCTAAGCATTTCCAAAATGATTTTGACATTTCCCTTAAAAAGCAAAGTATACTCTGCCACAAAGAAATAGCCGCACTGGTCGCAGAGCCCCGGCACAGAAATGCACCTGCCGCACGTGCTCAGCACTCCGTTTTCAATAACAACGCACTGCCAGCATGGCGTAGGAAATGTGTTGTTTACAAGATACGGAAATGCACTTTTCAAATTGAATATGGGCATACCCTCGTCCATCATGCGCGAGATTGTATCGCAGCACACCTGCTTTTCTTCTTTAGAAAGCTGAAGTTCCGCAGTATCTGGGTAAGGCGTGTGAAAATTGAACGAGACCGCGCGCACGTTTTTCAGTTCATGCGCCTTACGGCACACGCTTTCGATTGCGTCTTTGTTTATCTGATTAACCGCCATATAAAAGCAGATGTTGCCGCTTGTGGCATGCTCTATGTTGTTCATTATCGTGTCGTATGTGTCGCCGCGGATAATGTTGTGCTTTTCCTCGTCGCCGTCAAGACTTAAGAGAATCAAATCAGCTTCGGGCAGGTCAATCGGGTGCGTTCCGTTGGTAACCACATTGACAATCAGAAAGCCCATCTCTTTTGCCTCTATAACAAGGTCGCGGATTGTCTTTGCGCCGTCTTTCCACATAAAGGTTTCGCCGCCGCAGAAAAACAGAATGCGCACGCCCATACCGTAAAGCTGCTGCATTTCAGACTTTATCTGTGTATACGGGTGAATTACGCCTGTGATGTTGTTTACCGAGCAGTGCTTGCACGAAAGGTTGCACTTGTCTGTAACAATGACTGTGCCGAGTATCGGGTCTTTTTTATGGAATAAAACGGTCTTTATGCCGAATGCCGCAAGCTGCATGAATGATGAAACTTTCATAATGGGCAAATCTTATAGGAAATCAACGCCTGTTACAATAGCTTGCAAAACTATGGATTAGACACAATCATCAGAGTCCGCTCTCGGTGTATTTTGTTCCGAAAATTAATTCACAGCTTCGCTGTTCATGCAATTTTCGTCACAAACTCCACCTACACGGACTCTGGCGGTTGCACATACTATAGTTTTGCAAGTAAACCGCGACCGCTACTCCTCTTGTGAGGTGGCGCGGCGGGATACGGCGGAATTGGCTTTTACAATTTCGGCTTCGGCTTTTGCTGTAAAGTCGCCGTAAAGGGCGTTATTTGCAAGGCACATTGCGGTAAGATATGCAACAAGCTTGTTGTTTATTACGGCAAAGAGCGGCTTTTTGAGCGCGGTTGCACTGTCGCCTTTGCTTGTGTTTGCAGCCGTAAAGTCATCATTTGCCTTGTTGAATTCATCTTGAGCGGTGCGCAGGTCAGCAATATATGAAGAAATGCCCTCAAGCACGCTGATAGAATCTGCAAGCTCTGGTTTTGCAAAATCTTCAAGCATACTTTCAATAAGAGAAGATTCATTCGCATAGCTTTCTGTGCTTATTCCCTTATACTTATTGAATGTTGCGAGCAGAGTTTCAGCCGCAGACTTTTTGCCTTCAACCGGAATTACGGCATAGCCGTTCAAAAGCGTACCAAGCGAGCGTATAATCTCGTCGCGCTTCAGGTCTGCTTCTTCAAGCCTTGAAACCGCCTTGTCGCTTTTAATTGCTGTAGTGATTTTTGAGGACAAGTCCTCAACCTCTGCCATGACAGCTTTCAGATAATCGTCTTTAGCAAGAGCCGTGTCAGCTTTGTAAAGGCGAAGAAGTACATCTGAAACTGTGTCGAGTTCTGTAATACGAATTGTTGTACGAAGTTTTTTCATAAATCCCTCCTTATGAACTTCATAAAATGTGTTACATAGTTAAATAATAAGGGCAAAAGCAGCAGTTGTAAAGAACAAAATCACAAATTCTGTCGTTTTTTCATAAAAAAACTGAAAAAGACAGGTAAATTTCAAATGAAATTTCGTTGGAAACCAAACAGACGGTCAAATTTCATTTAAAAATTGATTGGAAACAAAACTATCAGTCAAATTTCAAATGAAATTTTGCTCAAAATGAAAAAAGGAGACAAATTTCATTTGAAATTTCCTTCAAAATGCGAAAAGGAAGCAAATTTCATTTGAATTTTCCTTCAAAATAAGAAAAGCAAGCAAATATCATTTGATATTTCGTTCAAAATGCGAAAAGTAAGCAAATTTCATTTGAAATTTCATTCTGGACGTATAATAATGATGGAAGTACAAGATCAAGAGGAGGTGCAGTAAGCAAGCATATATATCTTGGAGAAACGAGACTTGCGACAGTAATAAACGACTACAGGAACGTAGAAGACAGGACATTCGGAACAGAGAAGAACCACATCTACTTCTACCACTCAGACCACCTGGGAAGTGCCCAGCTTGTAACAGACCATAACGGGGATGAATACCAGAGGCTTGAGTACACGCCATACGGTGAGACATGGGTAGACATAAAGAAGATAGCGGTAGAACAGGTTCCGATGAACTTCATGTTCAGCGCAAAGGAATTGGACAAGGAAACAGGCTTCTACTACTACGGTGCACGCTACCTTGACCCGAAGTATTCAAGATGGATAAGTTGTGACCCTGCGATGAATACGGGAGAATACTTTCCAGTTGCACCGACAAGTGACGAAGCACGGCAGCACAACGACAATTTGCCTGGCATGGGCGGAATATTTAATCACATCAATGGCAATTTGTTTGCATATGCGGGGAATAATCCTGTTAAATATACTGACCCGGATGGAAGGGAAAATGCATATCAGCCAGAGTATTTTAATGGTTTGAATTATATGAACCAACAATTAAATGCCCTTGGTGCAGGTTTTTATATTGCTTTTAGACAGGTGGAATCATACGTAGGAAACTTTTTTGCTAATATTTTTACTGGAAAAGGAGATGCGGGGATTGTTGCATCGGGCTCAGTAAAGGTAGGAGATGTTTCGTATGGATGTACAATTACAGGAACTGTAAAAAAAGGTTTTTCACTTGAATTTGATGATTTAAAATCTACCGGTTTAGCCGCTCTTCAAAGTGCTCTTGGCGATTCTCCAATAACAATAAATATAGACGGAATTTCAGTTCAGTACAAAATTGCAAAGGCAACTGTATCAGTGGATTCTTCTAATGCATCATTCAAACTAGAATTAACAACAGGGAAAAAGTTAAAGGTTGGTGAATTATCGGCTGGAATAATAGTTACAGCACCATATACTGACGGACCTTGTGCTACTATACAGAATAGGAAAAGCGAATCATTAAATCAGGCTGTAGACTATTATCAATATGCCACATCTCCTGAGTGCTATTTGGATAACTTAGAATAAAGAGGTAAACAAATGAAAAACATAAGTTTTCTGTTCATAATCTTTGCTTTTATTTCATGTTCGGCTAAAAACAATAACATGTTCGATTCTGGAGTAAATTTTCAGAATATTGAAGTTTCTTCATCAGATGATTTTTTTCAAATTAACGAAAATAATGTATTTACAGATGAAGAACTAATCATTTTCTTTGATTCCTTAATTCCGGAAAATTTGGATTTGTTAAAAGATATTTGTTATAACAGCAAAAATGTAAATATTCCAGATAATCTGAGAAATATATGTTCTATTTATAAAGTCTATATATTATTATGTAGTAAAGATTTTGATTCTGCAAAGAAACAAATAGAACAATTGCAAGCTGATGAAGTTATTCATTATCAGTTTGATAAATTTGTCAGTTTTTATTTTTGGTGTCAAAAAAGATATGAAGCTGCCAATTGGAATGCAGATTTCTATTTATTTCGATATCATAATGAAAAGAGAAGAACGATAAAACGGAGTGCATCTAAAATAAAATTTGAAATTAGATTTATGAATGATTCTTCATTTAAGTATTTAAAGAGAATTTTGCGTTAAGTGAATAAAATTTTCTTAAATAGTTTTTTAAGAAACCTGGAGTGGAAATGTTTTTTTTCCTTCTTCCCATCAATAGCAATATGCTGGGATAGAGGAAAAAACAGGGGTATAAACGCTGAATTTTATTAAAAATCAGGAGAAAAGTCTGATTACATGAAATTTTCCCAGATGAAAAAATCAAAATTCAGTGTTATAATGTATTCAACGGAGGAAAAAAGTAAGAAAAAGAGAGCTTTTGAAGTGATTTTGAGAAGTTAGTCCTGAATATGGCAATTTGTTTGCATATGCCGGTAACAATCCGATTAAGTATACGGATCCAGATGGAAGACTTGTTGATTATGCATTAATCGGTCAATTTGAGGGAAGCAAAAGTAAAGGTTATGTTCCAAATGATGGAGAAGGATATGGAAGTTATAGTGGAGTTACTATTGCAGTAGGTTTTGATTTATTGAATGGGGGAATAGAAAATGATGCATGAAACTATTACACCACCGGCAACGGTTGAACTGCTTTCACGCGGAATGGAATGTCTTATTAAAGAGATGGGTGTCGTAGATGCAGAATATTTTATAGCTGCCGTTCAACGTGAGAGATTTGACTATACAAAATGGCAACGTGACAGATTTGATAATGTAGATTTAAATTCATTTGTAAATAATGCAGCAGCCTATGCAAAAAGCGTAGGAAAATGAAAATGTATGATACCCTTTTTTGCAGATATTTCAGACCTTCACTTGAAAGGACTCTTTCATTGCATTTTGGCAAAAGCAAAATAGATTGATATTTCGCTCTGGTCGTATAATAATAAAAGCATAACAAATACAATAACGGTAGATGATTTATAGCCGATGGATAAGCGCAGACCCTGCGATGAACACGGGAAAGCAACCTAAAAATGGAAAATTACCTGTAGGACAACAATTAGCTAATGAATTAGCTGATGAGGATGTAATAGTAAAAGCTCCAGATAAATATGTTTTACCTGCAAGACTTGATTCTTTTGGACCGGGGTATGAACTTTCTACAAGTAATGTCATAGACAAAAACCATAAACCTGCTCCTAGAAGATTTATAAGATTTGAATATAAGCCACAAAAAAAGGAGGACTAAAATTTGAAAAAATATTTTGTAATACTTTTTATTGTCTTTTTATTAACCTCGTGTAAATCTATAAAAAATGATGAGTGTTATGGATATCAATACGGAAATCCTTTATGTATTTCAGATGAAGAACTCCAAGAAGCAAAAGAAAAAGTTAATCAAGGACAATTATCTTATTGTAATATAATTGCAAATCATTATGAGTCATTACAAGAGCCGGATATTGCAAAAGTAATTTATTGGCTTACTATTGGAGCTGAAAGAGGAGAACCTTCATGCATGTGGTATTTAGGATATGAGTTTTATGAAATTTATGATGACAAAGAAATTGGTCTATATTGGATAAAAAAAGCAGCTTCTCTTGGTGAAGAGAATGCAATAGACTTTTTGGAAGATATGTAAATGTATTTTTTCAAATTTTTCCCCCATGAAATAGGATTTCGAGAAATGTTCTTTGACAGTTTAGATGAGGCTCAAGGCTGCATGGAGCTTTGAGCTGTAAAGAAAGTGCATTCTTGAAATTGAGTGCACTTTCTTTACATAAATTGTGCATGATTTGTGGGGAGGCTATTAGTATTGATAAATTACTAATGCCGAACTATGAATTTTCTGAATTTTATGATATAATTCTAATGTAAGAAAGGAGATGTTTTATGATTAATGTCTGGATAGATGAATTTACTCCATGCCTTAAAGATATGGCAACTGGTGAAATCGTTCAGACAGAAGTTATAAGGATAACTCGAAAAACTTTCTTGAAGAAGTATAATGAAAAAAACGGCTGGTATGTAAACTGGGCAGATTTACTTGATGAAAATGAAGTATATGCACTTGTTGTTGAAGGTTCAGTTGACATTCAGGGAATGGTTGCAGTTTCAAAAAATGAGGATATGAAAGCAGCTTATGTCTGCTGGATGTGTTCTAATCCCCAGAACAACAAAGAAATTGTTGACCAAGTAAAGTACGCAGGTGTTGGCGGACATTTGTTTGCTATTGCCGCAAAGAAATCATGTGATTTTGGATACGAAGGTCTTTTAACGGGATTTGCTGCAAATGAGAAGCTTTTAAAACACTATTGTGAAGTCTTTAATGCAGAGTATATTGGAATTCTTCATCCGTTTCAGTTTGCAATAGATGAAGAAAATGCAAAGAAAATAATGGAGGTTTATGATTATGAATGGACTGATGAACAGATATAGAGAATCATTGAAAAATACTCCAAAACCAGTTATGCCCTCACAGATTCTAATGACCCACTTGGATTTAAAGGGATTGATGGCATACGCAAAGTCAAAAAACGTTTCTCCTGCTGATTTACCCGAGCAGGAAAAAAATAGATTTATCATGAAAAACGGTTAGCGATTGGAGTGGCGGCGCTTTGCAGCGAGCGCAAAGGCGCGAAGCTTCAAGCAAGCCGTTGCGGAACGAAGTGAAGCAATGAAGCGATAGCGGAACGGCGGAAAGCGCGACCTGCCATAAGGCAGGCAACCGCCAGAAAAAACAGGACAGATGCATGTATAATAGCTTGCAAAACCATGAGGAAAACACAGGCTCTACCCGTTTGAGAATCTTTTTAGGAACTGCTTGGTTCGGTCTTCTTTGGGGTTGTTTATAACTTCAAGCGGATTTCCCTGCTCTACTATAACGCCTTTATCTATAAATATAAGATGGTCGCTTATGTCGCGGGCAAACGCCATTTCGTGGGTAACAACAACCATTGTCATTTTTTCTTTTGCAAGTTCTTTAATTACGGCAAGAATTTCGCCGGTAAGTTCCGGGTCAAGCGCACTGGTAGGTTCGTCAAAAAAGAGCACCTGCGGTTTTAGTGCAAGGGCGCGCGCAATGCTTACACGCTGCTGCTGGCCACCGCTTAACTGGCATGGGTACACATCAGCCTTTGTTTCTAGACCCATCTTTTTAAGCAGCTCAAACGCTGTGCTTTCTGATTCTGCCTTTGTCTTTTTTAACACGCAGCGCTGCGCCTCGGTAATGTTTTCAAGTACGCTTAAATGCGGAAAAAGGTTAAAATTCTGAAACACAAGCCCTACATCTAAAGCGGCTTTTCTAAGCTCGTCTTTTGATGCGTATTTTCCGTCTTTAACAATATTCTTTGAGCAGATGCTTATTGTTCCGTCTGTTGCATTCTCAAGCTGGCAGATTGTTCTTAAAAGTGTAGACTTTCCGCTTCCGCTTGGGCCAATAATTCCTAAAACATCGCCGCGGTGAACAGAAAATGAAATGTCTTTTATTACTTCAAGTGAACCAAAGCTTTTCTTAAGATGTTCAACTTTTATAATTTCATCTGAATTACTTGTAGTAATCAAGTTTTTTCTCCACTAAGTCAAAAGTTTTAGAAACTACATAATTCATCATAAAATAAATTACGCCCGCAACAAACAACGGAAAAACGCTTACAAGGCGTCCGCTCTGGGTCTGCGCCGCATGAAACAGCTCCGCAACGCCTATAACCTGAACAAGAGCCGTATCTTTTACAAGCGTTATTACTTCGTTGCCCATCGGCGGTATTATTTTTTTAATCACCTGCGGAATTACAATTCTAAAAAAGGTCTGCGGTTTTGTAAAACCCAGAACTTTTGCAGCCTCATACTGACCGACTGGAATAGACTGAATGCCGCCGCGGTATATTTCAGCAAAATAACAAGCATAGTTTATTACCATTGCGATTATTGCGGCGACAAAGCGGTCAAGGCTTGCCTTAAAGATGTACGCCGGCGCGAAATAAACAAAAATTAGCTGAAGCATCAGCGGCGTTCCGCGGATAATCAGCAGAAACCAGTTTGTCACAAGGGCAACCGGCTTGAATTTAGAAAGTCGGCCGGAACAAATTATCATTGCAAGTGGAATTGCAAAAATTATGGTCAAAAAGAAAACTGAAAGGCTTACGCCTGTGCTTTTTATAAACACAAGCAGCAAGTTTAAGAGTTTGGTTTTATCAAAGAATAATTGTATTCCGGTCATTTATCAGCCTTTTGTGTTTTATTTTCCTATTACTGAAAGGTTTTTGCCGAACCACTTGTTTGAAATTTCTGCAACGGTTCCGTCTTTTTCCATTTCTTCAAGTGTCTTCTGAACAAGGTCTCTGAGCGCTGTGTTTCCCTTAGCAAAACCGATTCCGTATTCTTCCGGAGAAAGTGATTCTTCAAGAATTGTGAGAGGTCTGTTACCCTGTGTAATCATATAGTCTGCTACAACAAGGTCAAGAACAACTGCATCAACGTTGCCGATTTCAAGGTCGTTGAGTGCTGTTACGTTTTCAGAAAACTCAACAATCTTTTTAAATGAATCTTTGAAATCAGGTGTGTCGTTAATTGCGTCCATTGCAGAAGATTCTGCCTGAACACCGACTGTTTTTCCGTTTAAGTCTGCAAGTGTTTTTACACCTGAAGTTTTCTTGACAACTACAACCTGTGCGTTTTTCAAATAAGCTTTTGTAAATGCCATTGCTTCGCATCGTTCCGGCGTCATTGTAAAGCCGTTCCAGATACAGTCGATTTTGCCTGTGGCAAGTTCCTGTTCTTTTGCGCTCCAGTTAATCGGCTGCGCAACAAATTCTTTTCCGATTCTTTTTGCAACTTCGCGTGCAAGGTCAACGTCATAGCCTACAATCTCGTTGTTTTCATTTCTGAAGCCGAGCGGTGGGAAAGAGTCGTCAAGCCCGATTACAAACTGCTTTGAGTCTTTCTTTGAGCAAGATATAAACGAAAACACTGTCAACACAGCCAGTGCCAATGCTAAAAATTTTTTCATATTGCCTCCAAATATCTGGCATAATAGCATGTTTTGTTGCACAGACACAAGCTTCCAGCGCACAGGCAGTTCAGATTAAACATGAAAAGCAATTTAGAAATTGTAGCATATAAGAACCTGCTCTCGGCGAATTCCGTCACGCAAAAAGGCTTCGGCACTTCGTGCCTGCAGAATTTTTTGCGCGCCAAAATCCGCCTACGCAGGTTCTTATATGCGGAATAGTCTGTCATCAGTTATTATTGCATCAGGCAGTTTGCTTGGAATTCCGTTTATTTTTAGGAACAATACCGGCACTGTTCAGAAATTCATTTGCCTGACTCTGATAGTACTCATGGCGTTCATTTTCGCTCATATTTTTTGTAAGCTCATAATTGTATTCACGGACTTTGTGTATATCATCCACAGTAAAATTGCTGCTGATTTCAAGTTCATTCATTCTCTGCCTCCTGAAACAACAAAGAAAACAGGTATTTATTGAATAATTTCTACCAATTCAGAAGGTGTCAGAATGAATGGCTTTTCAGGAAAATGCTTTCCATTTCCTGTTACAAGTACAGAAGCTTTGTCCTGTGTAGAAAGCGTTACTGCGTAAAAGACAATATCTTTAGGATCCGGCAATTTTTCCTTTACCTCTAAAATTTCAGAAACATTCAATCCATTATCTATTATATCCTTTAATAGATTTATTATTATTCCTTCTGATAATTTGAATTTGTCTCTGCGTAAGACTTCATTATATTCTCTTATAATCTCATCAGAATAAACAGGTACAATAGTTCCTTCTGCAAGAAAACGCAAAACCTGAACAGTCGGGGAATTCTCATTTCTGGTAATCAAAGCAGAAACAAGAACATTAGTATCAATTACAACATATTTTTTCATTCTTACAATCCAGACCTGACGGCTGAAATCTCAGCATTAATTTCGTCCAAAGACATTTCTGGAACATTGTTTTCCTGAATGGAATTTCTTGCCTCTTTATAAACATTCCATCTTTTTGAGAATGAGTCATTTCTTAATTCAAAGGGAAGTCCGCCGACGGCAATGCTCTTCTTGAAAAAAATTCTAATAGCTGTCGGTAAATCTAATCCGAGCGACTCATAAAGCATTGTAACATCGGTTTTCGTTTCTGCATCAACCTTTACTTGAACAAGACTGGTATCTGCCATGCCACACCTCCAAAAGTATATCATATTAATACTTTAACATACTTTTGGATTTTTTTCTATAAACAACACAGGCGGCAACCATTATGGAAGCCGCCTGTTTTGTTCTTAGCCTGTGATGCTGTGCCGCTTAGTTGGCGTTGCGTACAACGCGGAAACCAACGCAGTAGTTACGGTAATACGGGTAGTAGCTGCCCCGGTAAGACACGGTACAGTAAGAAGCGACATGGCTCCAACTACCGCCACGGTAACGGCGGTAAGAGCCGTCCACGTCAAAGCACCACTCCCATACGTTTCCGCTCATGTCATAGATGCCAAGCGTGTTCTTCTTCTTGCCCTTTACAGGATGCGTCTTACTTTCAGAGTTACCGCTGTACCATGCAACCTCGTCAATATCGTTGCTTCCGCTGTAGGTAAAGCTTTGCGGTGGGTTTCCGCCCTTTGCCGCATACTCCCACTCCGCCTCGGTCGGGAGCCTGTAGCCGTTTGCAGAGGAATTCACAGTAACGGCATTCCAAGTTGCATTGCTTGATGTCGGAACGCTTCCCCAGTCAGCAGGGTCTGTGCTTCCGTTTTTCGTATAGCAAGGTGTAAGACCTTCTGCAATGCTCCGCTTATTGCAGTAAACAAGGGCATCATACCAGCTTACGTAGTACGCAGGATAACTGCTGCCCTTGCCGTATGTATCGGAAGGAGTCTTGCTTGCTCCACCACCGTAAGTGCAGTAACTCTCGTACTCGCCCTGTGTTACCTCATGGTCGCATACCCACAGCGTCTCAACACTACCGTTACCGGCTACCTTTACAAAGCCTGTGCTGTCCCATGCCCACACGGCATACAAAGTAACAGTTGCTTCGGCTGTTGCGGAAAGGTTGGATACACTCTTTTTGTCAACGTACTTTACAGCTCCGCTTGCAGTCTCCGCCCAACCTGTAAACGTATGTCCTGGTCTCATAAATGCATTAGCTGTCAATGCCTGTGCTGTTCCGTAAGTAAAGTTCTGCTGGCTCATCGTTCCGCTTCCGCCGTTGGCATTGAACGTAACCTTATAGGTGTTTGCCGTCCAAACTGCATACAGCATTACATCACTTGTAGAAGTCATTGTATAGCTTGCACTGTTATTGTATACCTTTGCTCCACCTGCACTCGTTGCCCAGCCAGAAAACGTGTAGCCGGTCTTTGAGAACGCATTTGCTGTAAGGCTTGCACTTGCTCCATAAGCAATACTTTGGTCAGACATTGTACCACTTCCACCGTTTGCGTTGAACTTAACCTTGTATGAGTTAGCTGTCCATACAGCGTACAACGTTACGTCACTTGTAGAATTCATTGTATAGCTTGCACTGTTGATATACGCCACTGTTCCGCCTGCAGCCGTTGCCCAGCCAGAGAACGTGCAGCCAGTCTTTGCAAATGCGTTTGCTGTAAGGCTTGCACTTGCTCCGTAAGCAATACTTTGGTCAGACATTGTACCAGTTCCACCGTTTGCGTTGAACTTGACTTTGTAGCTGTTAGCTGTCCAAACCGCATACAGCGTAACATCACTTGTTGAATTCATTGTATAGCTTGCCCCATTAGCATATGCTGCCGCACCGTTCGTAGCCGTTGCCCAACCAGCAAATGTGCAGCCGGTCTTTGCAAATGCGTTTGCTGTAAGGCTTGCACTTGCTCCATAAGCAATGCTCAGGTCTGCCATTGTACCGGTTCCGCCGTTTGCGTTGAACTTAACCTTATAGCTGTTGCGGTTGTAGCGTATTTCTACAACAGTAGAGCTGTCGGCTGCTATTGTCTGCTGCGTTATGCCCTGAGCTACAAAGCCTGTGTAAGTTTTTGCCGTTGCAGATGTCTGTGTACCCGTCGTTCCGCCGAGAGTCTGTCTGTCAGCAGTTACTTCAGTATAGCCGCTTCCGCTCACGTTCTGCTGAAGATGCTTTACTGTGTATGTTACGCTTCCTGCGCTCCACTTTGCGTACAGCGTCATGTCGCCGGTTACGGGGGTGCCGAAGCTGTAAGCAGCCGTTGCACCGCTGTCAGTGCACCAGCCTGCAAATGTGTAGCCCTGCTTTGTGGGGTTTGCGGGTGCTGTGATTCCGCTGCCGTCAGCCACAGTCACGGCTGTGACGCTGCTACCGCCCTTTGAGTCAAATGTTACAGTACGCATAACGGCACTAAGTCCGCCGCTTCCATTATCTTTAAATGTTCTTGTGTTTCCGCCCTCGGTAACTGTCGCCGTTGTCGTGCTGCCGGAAACTGTTATGCTTATGCTCTTTGCACCGTCTGTAAAGCTTACAGAATTGAACGGCTCGACTGCTGTTCCAAGTTCTGCTCCGTCAGAAGCTCTTATAATTTTGCCGTTTGAAAGCACAGAATATGTAACGCCCTCAATCGTATAGTTCCTTGCCCAGACTGCATAAAGCGTCATGTTGCCGGTTACAGGGGCTGATGTATTGTAAGGAGTCGTAAGACCTGAATCGGTGTACCACTTGTAGAAATTCCATGTTGACTTTCCAGATGCGTTCGGTAGCACTGCCGTATTGCTGTCTGGCACTTCAATGTTATCAACCGCACTTCCGCCGTTGGTTACAAAGCTTATTGTCCTTGTTACGGCTGTTGCAGTTCCGCCATTCGTAGCGTAGAGTGTCTGAATTGCACCCGTTCCAGAATCAGTTACTGTAATCGCGGCTGTTCCGTTTGAGTCCATTGCTATAACAAGCGTTTTATCGGCATCAATTATGGTATAAGTGCTGCCGCTTGCAGAATAAGTGATTGTCCGTGCACTGCCGTCTGCGTTGGCAGCAGATACAGTGCCGTTGCTCATTATAATGTAGGTTATGCCGTTTACGGTGTAGCGCGCGGTTTCTGTAACGGACGGCGCAGCCGGTGATGGTGTTGAAGATGTTGAGTCTGTTGAAGATGAAGATTCTGTGCTTTCTTCTTCACTTGAAGGAGCTGCGACGCCTCCTCCGCCACCACCACCTCCGCCACCGCATGATGACAGAAGAAAGAGAATTGAAGCAATTGCTATAATGATAATACTAACAGCATTAAGCCGTTTTCTTAAGTTGAGCGCTGTCATACGCGCCTCCTGTAAACAAATATCAATACAATTACTTTTTTTAACTTTTATTAATTGTTTTATAATGCCTGTCAGAAGACAGAAATACGGCAATGACGTACAGTGCCTTTTAGAAGCACCTGTTCATGTGAGAAAAATATTATGTAATGGAAAAAATCTAAATGTAGATAGTTTATGCTTGGTACTT
>JAGAAX010000060.1 GCA_017614995.1 Spirochaetaceae bacterium | reverse complement strand
TTTGAAAAAGCTAATAAATGAAATGAAGAAATATTTACTTCCGGTTCGTCCTTCTTTTTCCCGCAAAAGAAAATTTACAGAAGCAAATAAATACTCTGCAAATCAAAAAAGCAGTTTTTAATCCATAAGTTGATGATGTTGGGCGTGACCGGGCAATCCAAATCCAATACGTGCGCTGTGCACCATCTTTCAAGTTTGCGCGTTTTGCATAAGCCTTACCTACAGTTGAAGCCTCATCTAGCAAAACGCCCAGTTTGCTTCTTTTCGCTTCAGTTGGATTCTCAATAAAAGTCCAAACCGCGAAAAGTGCCGGTTTTTGCTTCTCAAAACCCGGCAGCATTTGTATAACAAGGCATAACGCATAATCTCAAGACGTGCGCTGTGCACCATCTTTCAAGTTTGCGCGAAGCGCAAACTTGGCGGGTTTGCCAGATTAAACCATAAATTTTAGATAATCTAACATGCAAACCGCCTACTCTTTCACAGCGCCGCTTGTTAAGCCGGCAACAATTTCTTTTTGTGCAAGAGCATAGAAGAAAACAGCCGGAATAAGAGAGAGCGTAAGATAAGCCAAAACCTTAGCCCAGTCCGTTGCGTACTGACCCTGATACTGCATTACACCAAGAGGCAGCGTGAACTTCTTCTCATCGTTAAGCACAAGAAGCGGAAGCAGGAACTGATTCCAGCTGCCTACAAGTGTAAGAACCGCAATTGTTGTGATAATCGGCTTTGAAAGCGGAATAACCATTCTTAAAAGAAAGCCCAGCTTTCCGCAGCCGTCGATTGTGGCAGCTTCTTCCAAATCCTGTGGAATTTGCTCAAAAAGGCTCCGCGTAAGCATCGTATGAAATGCAAGGTTAAACGCAGCCTGCGGCAGCATAATTCCAAGATAAGTATCAATCAGCCCGATATCACGCATCTGCAAATACATAGGCAGAATAGCTACAGCAAGCGGGAACAGAAGACCAAGCAGAATATAGTTATAAAGAAATTCCCTTCCGAAAAACTTTATACGCGCAAACGTAAAACCCGTAAGACAGCAAAGAACTACATCAAAAACAACCGTTCCTATCATAATGATAAACGAATTTTTCAGGCTTCTCCAGAATGTAGAGCTTGCCGGATTAAGAAGATGAGCGAAAGTGTCAAGCTGAATAGGATTAGGAATTCCCAAAAGGTCTTTTCTAAGCTGTCCTATAGTCTTGAATCCGCCAAGAAACATTACATAGAGCGGAAAAACAGTATAGACTATAATTACCACAAGAAAAACAATTTTCAGCGATTTATAAACAATGTTTGTATTAGTCTTATTCATATACTGCCTCAATTATCCTGTTTTATAAGTCTTTGGTAGACTGCATTGAACGTAACACAGATTACAAAAATTACGATAGCGATTGCACTTCCGTAACCCATCTGAGAACGCCTGAAACCGAATTTGTACAGGTACGTAACCATCGTTTCCGCGGAGTTTACAGGGTCACCCTTACCCATTGCCCAAATTATATCAAAGGTCTGAAGCGAACCGACTATACAGAAGAAAAGCGTAACTACAATTGTAGGAAGAAGAAGCGGAATAATTATGAACAAATTCAGTTGTAACGGAGAGGCGCCGTCAATAGCAGCAGCTTCGCGGATATCATCAGAAATGCCCTGCAAGCCTGCAATATAAAGAATCATATAAAGGCCAAAGTATTTCCATATAACTACAATGAAAATTGCATTAAATACCGTTTCCGGCCTGCCTAAGAAAGCAAAATCTGTTCCAGGCGGAAATAAAGAAGCAAGAATTGTTGTTGAAATTCCGTATTGAGGGCTGTATATAAAAGTCCATACAACACCGGCGATAACCTCGGAAACTACATAAGGAATAAAGAAAACCGTACGTAGAGCAATATTAGTCTTTGATTTTGTAGAAATAATCAGCGCAAGCACAAGAGCGATAGGAAGCTCAATAAGAAGCGAAAGCACTATTATTTTTACGTTATGTCCGAAAGATTTCCAAAATATTGGATCTGTTAAAATCTCTTTAAAGTTTTCAAGTCCGACGAACTGGGTTTTACGGCCTGCATTCGAACCTGTCAACGGGCCCATTCCGTTCCATCTGAAAAGACTGTACACAGCAGCCTTAAAAACAGGAAGAACAACAAAGAATGTGAAAATAATAAGAGGTATAATAAGGAATGCCATAGCAATCCAGAAATTCTGTTTTTTCTTATTAATCATTTATTATTACCTTATTTCAAAACTAAAAAAGAAAAGAAAAAAACCGGAACAGAGCGAACTGTTCCGGTTTTGTTAAGTCAGCTCAATTATTTGTTTGTTTCCCATGACTTCTGAATGAGATCACAAGCCTGCTGAGGAGTCATTGTACCTGCAAAGATACCTTCTGTTGCAGCTTTGATGTCTTCACCAACTGCTGCTGGGAGGAACTGATCATAGTACAACTGATAGTAACCGGCATCTTTAACAGCCTGAACAACGTCCTTCATAACTGGATCAATCATGCCGTCATAGCCAGGAATAACCGGGCAGGCATTAAGTTTTGTACAGATAATCTCGTAGTTTTCAGGATCATAGAATGACTTAAGGAATTCAATTGCTTCATCAGGAGCGTTCTTACCGATGATGTAGCCGTCACCGCCACCCTGTGTATCAGAAAGCAGACCTTTTCCGCCTTCAATTGCAGGGAATGACATATAACCCCATTTGTCTTTATAGCCGAGTGTAGCGTTGTCGTTACCTGTAGAAGGAGCCCACTGACCCATAAGTGTCATAGCAGCTTTTCTATCAGCTACGAGTGCTTCCTGTTCAGCCTGTGTTGTAGCCATGAAACCGTCCTGGAAAGGATTTGTTGCTGTGAAATCTTTGAGCATTTCCATAGCTTTAAGGAATGAACCTTTGTTGAAAGCACCTGTTCCGTTGTATGCAGCAAGGAAATCAGGTTCGCCACCAAGGCGCTGTGCAATGTATGTCCACCAGTAGTGGCCTGTCCATGTCTCTTTTTCGCCAAGAGCTACAGGAGCATATCCCTTAGACTTGAGAACTTTGCAGCTTGCAAGGAATTTTGACCATGTAGAGAAATCATCTGGTGTAAGTCCACAATCTTGGAATACATAAGTGTTGTACCAAAGACCTACTGTACCAAGTGAGTAAGGAGCACCATACTGTTTGCCGTCAAAAGCGTAAACACCCATAGCACCTTTACCAATCTGAGAAATGTTGCCAGATGAAACATAGCTTGAAATATCGCGGAGCATACCAGCTTCAGCCTGTTCAATCATAACACCACCACCCCATGAGCGGAAAATGTCAGGCGGGTTACCAGACTGAATAACTGTAGCTACTTTCTGTTTGTAAGCTTCATTTTCGAGACATGTAATCTCGATTTTTACATTCGGGTGTTTAGCCTCGAAATTGTCAGCAATCTTACGCCAGGCAGCCTGCTGTTCATCTGTTGTATCCAGATGCCAGAAAGTGATTGTCTTGGTTTCAGAAGTTTTTGCTGCACCACCTTTTTTACAGCCTGTGAAAACAACTGCACAAGCACAAAGAAGGACAACCAAACTAACTAAGATTTTTTTCATGCTTTTCTCCTATCCTTTTTTGATTATCCAAAAATTGAATAATCCTAAAAATAGGATAAACCCATAATTTTTTGGGCTGTATCGGTAAAATCACTTAAAAGAATTTTAGAGTTTTTTAAAAGGAATAAAAGCATAAAAAAAGCTGCCCTTTCGGACAGCTTTTGATTTATCATTTATTTAAGGAACTTAACAAATGCGTCTTTATAGCCTTCGCGTCTGAAACGGTCAAGCGTTGCTCTGTACTCGTCCTCTGAAAGCGGACCGATGAGCATTTCATAGCCGCCCGGCGTTCTTTCTGAAGCTTTTATAGACACAGGATATCTTCCTCTGTATTTGTTCACAATATTTGTCAGATTCTTCATATCGCGGTATACACCAAGCTGAACATAGAATTTACCGCGCTCATACTGATTAATCAGCAGTTCAGGGAACGGCATAGCCGGGTCTTTTTTTGGCACAGATGACTGCTGAACAGCAGGTGTATTGGCTGGCTGACTCTGATAAAGTTTCTGCTTGCAGTTGTCGCAGAGCTGCTCTTCTTTATTTGCCCCAGAACAATTAGGACATACGTAGAAATTCTGCTGAATAGGCGCAACCTCGTCTTTTGGCGGCGGCGGAAGCAGCGAATAGTCATAAGCTGAAACAGCAGGTCGCTTGTCTTCAACAGGCGGCGGCAGAACCGGTTCTGGAATATCTTTTGACTGTGCCTGAGAAACTTCCTGAACTGGCGGAAGCTGCTCTACAGGCTGTGTCTGCGGTACAGGAGCTGTTACTGCGTTTGTATAATCCTGCGGCAGTGCTGCGACAGGGTTTGTGTCCGGGTCTGCTTTTGCAACAGGAGCAACCTGTGTCAATGTATTTTCTTTAACATAGTCGTTTTTTCTGCTTACGCGTACAGTTGTGTCATAGCCGCTTTCAATGCCGATAGCAGAAGCTGCTGTCGGAGAAAGAAGCACAAGTACACCAGACAAATCTGTAGAGCCTGTAATAACCACTGTAGTTGTTTTTCCGTTTGAAGTATTTACAACGTCTACGATTTCGCCTTTTGAAAAGATTCTGCTCTGGGCATAATTTCCGCCAGACGGAAAAGCTTCTGCATTTCCTCTTGCAGCCCTGCCTTCCCATGCAACGGAAGACGATGCAGCCATAACAAAACCAGCGGCAAAAACCGACATCATCAAAATAATACCAAAACGCTTCATATTTCCCTCGCTAAGTTCCATTTAGTTAATTTACTATCGTTTAAACGAAAGTTCCTGTGACTTTTTCTTTTGAATCTGCGCCTGAAACCTTATGGCAGCTCCGATTTCTTTTTCAAGATTTGAAGCAAAGCTTCTGACCCCTTTTTCGCAGTCTCTTCTGTTCAAGGCCGCGTGAAGCTTAGGCTGGTCAACAACTCCGCTTGCATAAACATCGTAGTTATTTGACAGCACTTCCCACTCCAGATTTACAAAAGTAGCCGCATTTTTAGTTTCGTCATATTCAATTATAACAGGAACAATGTATCCCATTCCGCCCATACCGGCAGAAGCAAGATGCTCAATAAACAATTCATTGCCTGTACCTGTTACAACTACCGGTTCATTTGAAACGATAAAGCCGTCACAAAAAAAAGAATCCATAAGAGAAGTCTCTAAAAGCCGGGTCATTTCGCGCACATCTCTTGTAGACGAATCCCGCTGAACAATTACAATTGTAAGCGACTGCGCAAAAGTAAAAGCCGGAATGAGAACAAGCAGTGCCAATATCAGAATAAACCGTTTTTTCATAAAACCTCATTACAGTTCCGCAAATTTTTTGCAGAAAATTCTTATTCTTTTGATTTTCGGCAGAAAACTCATTATCATTCACGTTTTTTTAAAGGGAAAGGGAAAACCCCTGCACTGAAACACATGCTTTCGGTTGCGGAGCACGGTTCAAAACCGCGCGCTACTCTTTTCGCATCAGTTTAATCTACGAATGAAGCCAAATCAGCGAAAAGTGCCGCTTTTTGCTTGCACAAAAACCGACAGCATTTGTATCAGTTCCCAAAAGTAGCCTTAGTACACCCATTACAAGTTTACGCGAAGCGGAAACTTGTCCGTTTCGCCAGATTAAACCAAAATCGGATTAATCCAGGTTCTTAGGGCGGCAGCCCTAAGCCGTGCCGGAAAAGGATGGGGTTTAAGGGGAAGGGAAAACCGCGCCTCGGAAGAAGGGGTTTTCCCTTCCTCTTAAAACATTGAAATCTGAAAACACTTATGCTAGAATGGATAGACGTAAAATTGTGCATTTTTCCAGTTTTACAAAATGATTTTAGGACAAACTTAAATGTCATTCAAAAATGATGTTCGCGTATATATCATCGGCGCAGGCTTTGCCGGTCAGATGATTGCAGATGAACTTGAAGCAAAAAAGATTTTTGGACGTGTCACCGCTTTCTTAGACGATGACACAAGCCTTATCGGCAAGCAGAGAAACGGCATACCGATTTACGGCCCTATCAGCATGGCAGGGCTTTTAAAGCCGGGCGCTTACGATGAAGCAATTATCGCAATGCCGAGCACAAATAACGAGCGGCTGCGCGAAGTTTACGGCATTCTAAGCGAAGCCGGTTTTTCAAAAATCAAGATTCTGCCAAGTGTTTCTCAGATTGTAGAAGGCAAAGCCCATCTTGTTCAGGCACGCGAAATAAATCCGCTAGACCTGCTCGGCAGAACCCCGATTACAATTAATCTAAAAGAAACATTGTCTTATCTTCGCGGAAAGCGCGTATTAATAACAGGTGCAGGCGGCTCAATCGGGTCAGAGCTTGCGCGTCAGCTTCTTTCTGGCGGCGCTGAGCGTCTATACCTTTTTGGCCACGGCGAAAACTCGATTTATCTTATAGACAAAGAACTGCGTATTCTGCAAAAAGAAGGCGTCGGCGAAAAAGCAACAGTTGTGCCCATAATCGGAGACTTAAAAGATAAGGCTTATCTTGAATGGCTTCTGCCTAAAATGCACATCGACGTAATTTTCCACTGCGCCGCCTATAAGCATGTTCCTTTAATGGAAGAAAACCCAGTTGCCTCAATTGAGAACAACGTTTTCGGCACACAGAACCTGCTTGAAGCTTCGCTTGCTTCTAATGTAAAGCGCTTTGTGCTTATTTCTACAGATAAGGCGGTTGAGCCTGTCTCAACTTACGGCGTTTCTAAAATGCTCTGCGAAAAGCTTGTGCTTGCCGCTGCAAAAAAAGCCGGAAAAGACCAGTCTTTTATGTTTGTGCGTTTCGGCAACGTCTTAGGCAGCCGCGGTTCAATTCTGCCGCTTTTTATGGAACAGATTAAGACAGGCGGCCCGGTAACTGTAACAGACCCCGAAATGAAGCGCTTCTTTATGACAATCCCGGAAGCGTGTTCGCTTGTTCTTCAGACAGGCGGCGTCGGTCAGAACGGGCTTTCTTACCTTCTTGACATGGGCGAGCCAATCAAAATCGTAGACATAGCTGAGCAGATTATCAGATTTTCGGGCTTTGAGCCTAACAAAGACATTAAGATTGAATTCATCGGTTCAAGAAAAGGCGAACGCCTTGACGAGCCGCTTTGGATAAAAGAAGAAAACCCGACAAAGACGGAATATCCAAAAATTCTTAAGCTCAAATCGCTTCCATATAAAGACGAAAAGCTTGAAAAGCTGCTTGAACTTTTAAAGCCAATCTGCATATTCGATGAAAATGAAAAAGAGCTTTACCGCGACAAAGCTTATCTTGCAAAGGTTCTTTGCGATGCCGTACCGTCATACAAGGAGATGTACAATGCCGCAAAAAATTAATTTCTCTGTAGCTTCAATCGGCAAAGAAGAAGAAGAAGCCGTTCTGCGCGTATTGCGCTCTGGCTGGCTTACGACAGGCAAAGAAACAATGGCTTTTGAGAACGAATTCGCTCAGAAAGTCGGGGCAGAACACGCTCTTGCTGTAAACAGCGCAACTTCAGGTCTTATGCTTGCATACGATGCAGTCGGCGCAAAAGAAGGCACAAAGATTTTGACAACGCCCTACACTTTTGCGTCTACCGCCCTTGCCGCCCGTCATTTGGGTGCACATATTGAATACGCGGACATCGAAAAAGACTCTTACAGCATTTCGCCAAAAGCTGTTGAGCAGAAGCTTGAAATTGACGCAAAGAACGGAAAGAAAATCAAGGCAATTGTGCCTGTGCACATAGCAGGCAACGTCTGCAACATGAAGGAACTTAAAGCAATTGCAGAACATTATAATGTAAAGATTATCGAGGACGCGGCACATGCCTTTCCGTCAAAGACAGCGCTTGGCTTTGCAGGCACTTTAGGCGACATCGGCGTTTTTTCGTTTTATGCAACAAAGACAATAACAACGGCAGAAGGCGGAATGATAACCACAAACAACGCCGAATACGCCAAAAGAATGCAGATTATGCGCCTTCATGGCATTGACCGCCCGATTTGGGACAGATACACAAAAGACAAAGCTTCTTGGGAATATGACGTTGTAGACGCAGGCTATAAGTGCAATCTGCCGGACGTGCTCGGTGCAATAGGGCGCGAGCAGCTAAAAAAGGCCGACACGCTCTTTGAAAAGCGCAGCAGAATTGTGCGCCGCTATAACGAAGCTTTTAAAGCCGCAGACTTTCTCACCCTTCCGCCAGACGGAGAAGGAAACGCATGGCATCTTTATCTTTTGCGCATAAAGCCGGAAATGCTTAAAATAAGCCGCAACGAATTCGGCAGTCTGCTTCAGGATCAGGGCATCTGCATTTCAATGCACTTTATTCCGCATTTTAGAATGACTTACTTCAAGAATGAATACGGGCTGAAAGCCGAAGATTTTCCGAATGCACAGGAACATTTTGAAAGAACAATAACGCTGCCGCTTTGGCCGGACATGACGGACGAAATGGCAGATCAGGTTATTGATACGGTTCTTTCAATAGGAAAAGCACATCATGCCTGAAAATGATGTAAAACCAAAAAGAACAACAAGGAAGCGTTCTCACTCAAAAAAACAGTTTGATTACACTGACGTATATTCAAGCGACATTATTCTTGACGACATGCTTTTCGGAGTTCTCGTCAGAAGCCCCGTTCAGTGCGGAGCTATGCCCGAAATTGAGCTGCCGGAGCTGCCCGAGGGTGTCGCTTTTTTCAGTGCAAAAGACATACCCGGAACAAACAATGTAGCCGTAAAAAAAACGCGCACAAGCATTTTTGCCGACAAAGAGATTCTCTATTACGGGCAGCCAATCGGCATTTTAGTCGGGCCGGACGAAAACAAGCTGAATGAGCTTCTGCCGTCAATCGGCTTTTCGCTTGACCCGCTGAATATTCCGTCAGGACTTGAATTTTCAGACTCTTTTTCGGCAGACCAGCTTCTGGCAAACCGTTCCATTCACTACGGCGAGCCGGACAGTGTTTTTGCAGAATCTAAGAACCAGTTTGAGCAGACTTATAAGTCTGACATAAAGCTGCCTAAAGAAGAGCGCAACAGCTGCGTAGTTTCTTTTACAGGCAAGCAGCTTCACGTCTACACAAACTCGCAGTGGGCAAGCCATCTTAGAAAAACCGTAGCAGACACACTCAACATAAACGACGAGCATATTCTGATTCACAAGACTCATCAGGTAAGAACCCGGATAAATGACACATGGATTTCGAGCGTAACGGCGGCACAGGCTGCTGTAGCAGCATATAATATTCACAAACCTATAAAAATTGTTTATTCCCTTTCTGAACAGGAAACATACATTGAGCGCATGGAACCTGCCTCAATAAGATACAGAACTTCATGCAGCGATGACGGCATAATCACGTCTATGGACATCTGCATTCTGATAAACGCAGGCATAATCAACCCGTTTATTCAGTATATTCTTGACAGATTTGTAATTGCAGCAACCGGCGTCTACAAAATACAAAATCTAAGAATAGACGCTTATGCCATAAAATCGAATTATCCGCCGCTTAACTGCTCTTTTACATGGGGCGACTCTCAGGCTTTTTTTGCTATAGAAAACCATATCCACTATATTGCACAAAAACTGAATATTGATATTGAAGAACTAAAGCAAAAAAACCGGCTCAAGGAAAATGATTCAAGTTTCTACTGCTTATACAAGCCTCTTTTTATAGAAGAAACCATAAATAAAGCATATTCCATGAGCGACTATAAGCGGAGAAACACCGCATACCAGCTTTTGTCTTCGTTTCCGCCTGAAACACCGCAGAAAAGGCTTAGAGGCATAGGGCTTGCAGTAGCCCAAGAAGGCAACTGCCTGCTTTCAGACGACATGATCCGCTCAAAATATTCGCTTGAGACTACGCTTGAAACAGACGGTTCTCTTTCAGTTAAAATCTATTCACCGACGGAACATCTAAAAGTTATATGGCAGAAACTCATCGAAAAGATTCTTGAGATTCCGCCTGAAAACGTGCACTTTGACACAGATTATTCTAATACAGAAGAACCTGCCGAGCCAGATGTTCTTTCGCTTAATATTACGATAATGACGCAGCTTCTTAAGAAATGCTGCACTACTTTGCAGAAATCGCGGTTCAGGCAGCCGCTTCCGATTTGCGTCAAAAAGTCGTTTATGCCTGCAAAAAAAAGTATATGGAACGACACCAATTTTTCAGGCCAGCCCTTTCAGGCAACCTCGTGTGTGGCTGCCGTTGTTGAAGTTGAAGTTGACACAATATCTTATGAAGTAACACTGCGAGATGTAAACATAGCTTTGGAATGTGGCGAACTTCTCGATGAGAAATCTGCCGTTTCAAGCGTAAAGACAGAAGCTTCAAGAATTATCAGAAACTTAGTTGCGCCAAATTCGCTGAACCTTGTCTACCCAAAAGTGGAATTTGTTCCGTCGGGTGAGCCGCCGAAAGAAATCGGTTCAATCATAGAAAATGTACTGCCTGCGGCGTTCAGTTCCGCTGTTTCTCAGGCTTTGGGCATAGAAGTCACAGAGCTTCCTTTAGAAACAGATTCAATCTACAAGCTTATGTCTCAAAAAGGAGCAGAAAGTGAAAATTAACTGCGTAATAAACGAGAAGCTTGAAACACTCAATATGAACGGAACCGAAAAAATCATAGACGTTCTCCGCAATCAGTTCGGGCTTTGCGGCAGCAAAATGCGCTGCGGCGAAGGAAGATGCGGCTCATGCACAGTTCTTCTTGACGATACGCCGGTTCTTTCGTGTATTCTTCCGGCTTATGCCGTTCAGGACAGCTCAATTGTCACAATTGAATATTTCAGGCAGACACCCGAATACGAAGATATTCACAAAGCTTTTAAGAAAGCAGGCGTCCACCACTGCGACTATTGCGAAGCTTCAAAATACTTTACGATTAACGAATTTATTGAAAAAGTGAAAATGCCGACAAAAGAAGAAATTGAGCAATTTATAGCGACAATGCCCTGCAAGTGCGTTGAGGCAAACACATTGATGACAGGCATTATAATAGCAGCAAAAAACCGCAGGTCACGTGTAAATGAGTACTGAATCAGCCACAATTAAATACGCCGAAGACATTCCTGAAGCGCTTTATCATCTCCGCACTATCGAAAATCTCTCAATTACGGCAGGCTGTACGGGCGTAAACTACAGCGCAAGCCCTGCCTTTTTAAGCTACCCCGACTCAATTTTAAGCGTGCGGAGAATTGTCGAATTCAAGCAGATTGTAAAGACCGAGCGCTCTATCGAATTTGGTGCGGGCGTAACGCTTTCTCAGATTGAAAATCTGCCGCAGAAGTTTCCGAAAGTGCTGCACGACGCGGTCTGCACAATTGCAAACAGACAGGTACGCAATATTGCCACAATCGGCGGCAACGTATGCACACAGCCCATGAAGATGACGACTTTTGCACCGCTGCTTGCGCTGAACGCAAAGCTGGTTCTGCGCGCGGGCACAGAGCGTATGCACATTGACAAGCACCACCCTTCAACAGAAACACAGATTCTGCCGCTCTCGCAGTTTGACGCTGTTCCTGCAGGCTATTTTTTGACCAGAATCCGCGTGCCGCTTGAAGAATGGGACGTTTCAATTTTTAAGAGAACAGGCCCTAAAAACGAAATTTCACCGCTTTCGGCTTCTTATGTATTTTTATCGAATACACAGAAAAACTTTCTTGCAGATTTGCGGCTTGCGTTCTGCGGTGTCTTTTCTTTTAGAAACAGAGAACTTGAAAACAGCATAATCGGAAGCAAACTGCCGCTTGCGCCAAAGTCTGTACAGACATTTACAGAAAGAGCTGCCGCCTATTTTGACAACGACGTAAAAGAGGGCACATACAATCCGGTTCTGCGCGCACAGTTTATCAACCTTGTAAAAGACTCTCTTGAGATGCTTTCTGACTAGCTTATAATTTTCAGCTTATGAGCATGGCGTCGCCGTAAGAGAAGAAGCGGTACTTGCCCTGCACCGCTTTCTGATAGGCTGCCATAATATTGTCTTTGCCTGCAAAAGCAGAAACCAGCATAAGAAGCGTAGATTCAGGCGTATGAAAATTCGTAAAAAGCTTGTCAACGGCTTTGAATTTGTAGCCCGGATAAATGAAAATCGAAGTTGACTGCCAGCCGCGCTTTAAGCAGTTCTGCTCTGTGTTCCATGCTGATTCAAGCGTGCGGAGCGACGTTGTACCGACAGCAAGCACAGGCCGCTTTTCAGCCTTAGCCTTTTCAATTGCAGCGGCGGTTTCTTCAGAAACAAAGAACTGCTCCTCATGCATTTTGTGGTCTTCTATGTTCTCTGCGCGAACAGGCAGAAAAGTGCCCAAGCCGACATGCAGCGTTACATAGACAATCTCAATGTTCTTTGCCTTTAATTTTTCAAGCATTTCTTCTGTAAAGTGAAGCCCTGCCGTCGGTGCTGCCGATGAGCCAGTCTCTTTGGCATAAATTGTCTGATAACGCTCGGCGTCCTCGTCAACGTCTTCACGCTTTATGTATGGCGGCAGCGGAATATGCCCGTTTTTTTCAAACCAATCCTCGTCAAGCGGCTTGTCAAAATGTAGCGTGCGGAATTCTGTACCCTCATCAGCAGGGTTTTCTATAATTTCTGCGGTTGTTCCGTCTTTAAAACGGAAAGTCTTGCCGGGCTTCTGCCTTTTGGCATTTCGCGTCATAGATTTCCAGACGCTTCCATGTTTATAGCCTTCAAAATTAAGGCACTGCAAGATAAGAAATTCAACTTCTTTTGTGGGCGGTTCTGCGCCTTTTGGAGCGTTGCTGCCTGCAAGAGGCTTAGCATAAAGCCTTGAGCGGCGCACACGCGAGTTGTTAAAAACCATCACAGTTCCGCTTTCAATTAAATCGGGCAGATTCTGCATCATAAAGTCCTGTGTTTCGCCAGAAAACCTGTCTAAGCGCATTAATTTATCGTTGCCGCGTGTGCCGGAAGGATGCTGTGCAATCAGCTCCTCGGGCAAATCAAAATAAAAGTCCTTCGTTTTCATGTTTCATTTTTCCTTCAAGTCCAAGATGCTTGTAGCCCTTCGGCGTAACAACCCTGCCTCTTGGCGTGCGCTGTAAAAGTCCGCACTGAATCAAATAAGGTTCGTAATAATCTTCAAGCGTATCAATTGATTCGCCAATTGAAATAGCAAGCGTTTCTGCACCGACAGGTCCGCCGCCGAAATTCTCGATAAGGCTGCGCAAAATCTCGCGGTCGTACCGCTCAAGACCGAGCGAATCAATCTGAAGCTTGTTCAAGCCGGACTTAACAATTCCGATTGTGATGTGCGGCACTTTCTCTGATTCTTTTTGATAAAACTGGGCAAAATCGCGCATACGGCGGAGCACGCGGTTTGCGACGCGCGGCGTTCCTCTTGAGCAAGAAGCTATAAGCTCGGCGGCGTCTTTGTCTATGTCAACAGCAAGAATAGAAGCCGAGCGACACACAATGTCAGAAAGCTCGTCAACGTTATAGAACTCAAAACGCTGCACAATGCCAAAACGGCTTATAAGCGGACTTGAAACAGCACCGGCTTTTGTCGTCGCACCGACGAGCGTAAATTTTGGAATAGGCACACGCACAGTCCGGGCGGTCGGCCCCTGCCCGATAATCCAGTCAAGCTCGTAGTCTTCCATTGCAATATAAAGCATCTCTTCAATTGCGGGCTTAAGGCGGTGAATCTCGTCTATAAAGAAAACCGAACGTTCCGTAATTGTAGAAAGGATTCCGGCAAGGTCTTTGGGTTTATCCAATGCAGGCGCGCTTGTAACCTTAAAGTCTACGCCAAGCTCGTGCGCGGTAATCTGCGCAAGAGTTGTCTTACCCAAACCGGGCGGGCCAATCAAAAAAAGATGGTCCATCGCCTCGCCGCGTTCACGCGCAGCTTCAATAAAAACCGAAAGATTGTCCTTTATGTGGCTCTGACCCTGAAATTCGGTCAAAAACTTTGGGCGGAGAGTACCTTCCTTGTCGTCCTGCGCGCTCAAATCCGGGCGCACAATATGCGAATCGTCAAAATCTGCCATATCAGTTTGCAAGCTCCACTATTGCCCGGCGGAAAAGCGCGTCTTCCTGCTCTTTTCTGCTTAAGTTTGTATCAATTTCCGCTGAAATGCGTGCTATAACCGGCTCTACATCGCGCTTGTCGTAGCCCATGCTGCACAAGGCGGTTGTAACGTCCTGCCAGGGCGAAAGCGCCTTAACCGGCACGCGCACAGTGTCTTCTTGAATAGAAAGCTTGCCTTTAAGCGCAAGCAGCATTTTTTGGGCTGTTTTTTTGCCGACACCCGGAATTTTCTCAAGGCGCGCCAAGTCGCCTTCGTCAAGCACAGAAGCAAGCCCAGAAGCCGTTATATTAGAAAGAATCTTCAACGCCGCTTTCGGCCCGACTCCGTCAACTTTCATCAAATCAAAAAATGTGTCTCTCTCGCCTTCAGAAGCAAAGCCGAAAAGGTTCATGCCGTCCTCTTTATGCTGAAGCCACGCATACACGCGCGCCTTTTCGCCGACGTGCGGCAGAGAATCAAGAGACGAATCGCTTACAGCAAAGCACCATTCAATTATGCCGGTGTCCTCGCTGCCGGTTTCAAGCATGAGCATCTGCGGCTTTTTGGCACTTATCGTACCATAAATGCTGTTAAACATACAAAAAGTATAGCTTAACCATTGGATTTAGTCACTACCCGCCACAATGTAACAATTTTTTTTCAAGAATTTTCGCTAAACAGGTACAGAAAAATGCAATTTTTTCTAGATAGTCATTGTGAAAATTCATTTTAAGGAGCTTGATTATGAAAGCAATTGAAGATTTAACCTTCACCGATGACTTTATGTTCGGCGAGATAATGAAAAACGAAGAAATCTGTAAGGGCGTTATAGAGCGGCTTCTGCACATCAAGGTTGAAAAGCTTGAGCTTATAACACTGCAGGAAACTATCGCGCCATATTACGAAACGCGCGGCGTACGTTTTGATGTTTATGTCAAAGACTCTGAAAAAGTCTACGACATAGAGATTCAAAACAAGAAATTTGCGGAAATCGAAAAGCGAACGCGCTATTAACAGTCGATGATTGACATGGACTTGCTCGCAAAGGGCGCAAATTTCAAGGAACTTAAGGAAAGCTATGTGATTTTCATCTGCAAGACAGACCCGTTTGACTTAGGTGAACCATGCTACAAAACAAAGACTATTTTTGAGAATCATCCCGAAAAAGAGTTTGATGACAAAACGCATAAAGTCTTTTATAATGCAAGTGCGTATAAAAAGGAAAATGACCCGGAAATTTATGCGTTCTTACACTACATCAGCACAAACATTCCCGAGGACGATTTTACAAACGAAATCTTCGATAAAGTAGAAGCCAACAAACGGAACGAGCAGTTCAGGAGCGACTATATGAGATGCAATATCCACGACTTTGACATAATGGAAGAAGGCAAAGAGCTTGGAAAAGAACTTGGTCGCACTGAAGCCAAGCTTGAAGCAGCACGGAATATGCTTTTACAAGAAGTAGACGCGGACAAAATTGCGCTCTGGCTTGCTCTTCCGCTTGAAACTGTGCAACAGCTTGCCGAAGAGCTTAAAATAAAAGCCTAGCTCTTTTCGCAACAGCTTAATCTACCTCTTTTCGCAATAGCCTAATCTACGAACATAGCTTATTCAACGAAAAGTGCCGCTTTTGCTTAGGCAAAACCGGCAGTCCTCTTTTCGCAATAGCCTAATCTACCTCTTTTCGCAGCAGCTTAAATCTACAAATAAGCTTATTCAGCGAAAAGCGTCTGTTTTTGCAGAGCAAAAACAGGCAGCCTCTTTTCGCAGCAGCTTTATCTACAAACGAAGCTTGTCCGGCGAAAAGTGTCGCTTTTTGTTTACACAAAAACCGACAGTCTTTGTACATAAGCCCCAAAAGCGCGCCTTGTGCACCATCCTGCAAGTTTTTGCGAAGCGGAAACTTGGCGTTTTGCCAGATAAAACTCAAAGCGTAGATTAAACCTCGGCAAAACGCCAAATCTCAAGAAACCGCTTCCGCCGGATTCCGTTCCGAAAATTAGATTCACAGCTTCGCTGTTCATGCAATTTTCGTCACAAAATCCGCCTGCGCGGTTTCTTGGTTTGTGCAGCCGCCCCAATAGCACGAGCTATTATTGCGGCGGCGCGTTAAAGCTGAACTCGTGGCATGGATAGACATTTACATTATTTATCTGACTTGTTGTGGTTTTCTGAAATACTGTAACGCTACCTGTACCTGCATCAGTACCTCCCTGAACAAGCCAATAATGCGTCTGGCTGTATTGGCTTGATGTCATAAGCCAAGGATAATCCGCCACAAAGCCTGCTGGGAACGAGTCTCTATTTTTATTAATGGCAAGTGCTTCTGCCAGAGAAGGCAGATACCAGCCGTTTATATAACTGCCTGTGCTTACACCACTTCCAATCGGTTTATAACCTGCGCAGTATTCAAACGGCGGATAATCACTTATAACTTCTCCGGCAGAGGTAAGTGTACTAAGAGAATCTTTGCCTGTACTGTATGGAACCGTCAGTGATGGCGTTATATCAAGCGGGGAACCTGTATAAGCGCTTACATTAATCTGTAATCCTCCAATATTCTGATTTATGTCATCAGCCCACCGCAAAGAATTCTTACCAGGATTCTTTGCCACAACAAATTTTTGTCCTCCGCTAAGTATACATACAGCACCGGCAACATACGGATCAAGGAAAGTTCTATTGTTTGTATAATAAGTCTTATCCACGCAAAGCCCAGTTGAAAGCATTACATCGCCGTTTTGAACTAAATTTGAATTTGCGCGGCAGTTGTTGTAGAACGTTCCAATATCAGGAGTTGTCGTTGCAATCAGTGTAACAGAACCGTCTGTCCGGCAGTCGTTAGCGCCCACATTCGGAAACGGATTATCAGGATAAGATAAATTATACGCACCTGTACCTGTCCAGCCGGTTATCTCTATCGCGGCTTCAACACCTGTAAGAGTGCTGACAAGGTCGCCCATTTTAAGAGTTCCGCTTAGACCGCCAAAAGTAATCGAAGAACCAGGCGTAAACGTAATATTTTGCTGCCCCGGAATATCAACAAGCGTATTGTCAGGTTTTCTGTACTTAAGCGAATACTTATATTCAGGCGGCTGCGCAATTTCTATAAATAAATATTTCTTCGCGCCTGTACCGCTGTCAGTTACGGTTATTGTGTATTGATATCCGGGAGTTATGCTGTCATGAGTAACATTACTTGTGAGCTTAACTATAAAAGTGCCGGATGAAGTCAAGTCTGATTGAGCAATTTCCAAGAAATTTTGACTATCACCAGTTTTAGCTACACTCAAATTTGAATTGGTAGAACAATCTGTTACAGCAACACGCAGTTCTTTTGTAGTTGTTGAATATTTTTCGAGTGTATAAAGCAGACCTGTATTGCCATTGCCGTCTGTATGTGCTGTACCAGTCCAAATTTGACTTGGATTACCTGCATCTTTTGTGGTTATCGTAAAGTCAAGGAGTGCATCAAGATAAACTTCTCTTCTGCCTAAAGCAGAACTAAATGTCAACGTATCCGGCGGTGTAGTTGTAATCTTGTATGTGGTATTAGTGGTTGCATCTTTGTATGCCACAATCTGCCGTCCTGACGGGATACCTAGACTTGTAACAGGTACACTTGAGAAATTGAATGTATCACTCGCATTAAATGTTGTTGATGATACCCACTCATTAGTAGAATAACCAATAGTAAGTGAGTATTCATTTTTGAGAGTAAGGCTGACGCTTACAGGTGGTTCACCGCTTACCGTATCCGTTACGTTTATAGTTACTGTTGTATTATCAGCAAACATAACTTTGCCGGTAGCACCAGGTGTCGTATCAGTCTTAATTGAAACTGTCCAAGAAGAGCCGGAACCTGTGCAGTCAATAACACTTGCACTTGAACTGTCTGGTGTTACACTATATGCACCGGAACCGCCGGATATGGTCAGTGTAGCCGTATCATTGAATGAAGTGTCTGCTTTTGCTAAAAGTTGGAGTTGGCTTTGGACAACAGTCAAGCTTGCACCACTGCCATATAGCGGAACAAGTGTTATGTCACCGCGAACGCCTGCAACAATACTGCCAAAATGGCTGGTATTGTCTTCAAGGCATTTCCACCCTGTAATTGGTGAGTTTGTATATGTTGAGAGATTAATTCCCTCTCTTGAAAAATATGTGCCAGAAACCAATTCGCTTCCATCTACTGGTGCATCAAGAACTCTATAATTATATGGAACTTTGAATTTAAGTGTATTTGAAAGTACAATTTCGGTTTCATCAAGATCTGCTACGCGTGGGGTTGCTTCTCCGTCTACATATATGTAGGCTTTGCCAGAAACTTTATCGCCGACAGAAATTCTTGGAAGAACGTCTGTTGTAGTGGTGGCATCTGCATTAATCGGCGTTTGTGCTACGCCGTTTATGGTAAGCTCTATTCTTACGTTTGTTACATCAAGGGCTGCCATCTGGCTTATAAGTAGGTTACTGCTTTGTATTTCTCCGCTGCCGCCGAAGCCGCCGCCAGTCTGGTTGCCTGAACCCCAGCCGCTATTGCCGCCGCCGTTGTGATACTTCGCGCCGCTGCCCTGAAATGAAACTGCACCACCGCCGCCTCCGCCCCCCCACAGGACGTAATTACAATCAGCATAAAGAGATAGACGATTAAATACAGTTTTTTCTTCACAGCGGTCTCCTCAGACACTTTTTATCAAAGTAAACTTATTATAACACAATAAAAAGAATTTACAAATATTTATTGTAAAATAATTTCACTTCTCTCTCAAAAGCGTCTGTGTCGGCGGCGGCAATCCATTTTGCGCATTCAATTGACTTAAAAAAGGTCATCTGGCGTTTGGCGTATTTTCTTGAGTCGTGCTGAATAAGCGCGGTAACTTCGTCAAGCGGCGCGTCTTTGGGCGGCACATTATGCTTTGAGGCAACCATAAAAAACTCGCGGTAGCCGATTGCCTGCATTCCGGGGTCTTCTGCCTTGTAGCCAGAATCTATAAGCGCGTCAAATTCCTGCTTTAAGCCGTCCTGCATCATCTTTTCAACGCGGCGGTTTATGCGTTCATAAAGCTCGTCACGCGGCCGTTCAATTGCGATTACGCAAAAATCATATTGACCGCGAAGCGTTTCAGATAAATTAAAACTTGAAAGAGGCCTGCCTGTAGAGGCATAAACTTCAAGCGCGCGCACAATGCGGTATTCGTCGTTTACATGAATCCGCGCGGCACTTACAGGGTCTACTTCTGAAAGCTTTTTGTGCATGGCTTCTGCGCCGAGCGTTTTCATCTGCTCTTTTACGCTGCGGCGCGTGTCCTCGTCAGATTCCGGCGTGACAGGCAGACCGTACAGAAAGTTCTTGATATAAAAAGCCGTTCCGCCTGCAAGAACCGGAAGCTTGCCGCGCGCGTAAATTGCTTTTGCGGCTTCGTCCGCGCTGCTTACGAACACGCCTGCTCCAAACTGTTCATCGGGGTTATAAAGATTTATAAGATTATGAGGAAGTTTTTTTAACTCGTCTTTGCAGGGCGTTGCAGTGCCGATGTCCATGCCTTTGTAAATCTGCATGGAATCGGCGCTTATAATTTCAGCTTTGCCTGCAAAAACAGATTGAGCGTCTGCACTGAACAGACGCTCTACTAAAGCGGTTTTACCGGACGCTGTCGGCCCGAATAAAACCAGAACTGGAATTTTCAAAAAATTCTCCAGGCTGTTCTACCTGTTCGGAAACTCGGTTAGTTTTCCGAACAGGTCAGCAATTTTTCAGGCTAAAGCCTTGCAAAATTGCAATTTACTAAAGTTCGTGTTCGAAAAGCTGAAGTTTCCGAACACGTCTATTGGCTGTATCAGCCTACTTTTCTTCTCGAATGTATTTAATCTGCTGGGTGAAAAGCTGCTGTGCGGCAGTAGAAACAACCTTGCCGTCGTTCTGTGCAATTACCGGGTCTTCAAGCTTAGAAAGCTGATAAGCGCGGTGGCTTGCTGCACATGTAATCTCGTAAATATTCTGATCTTCGCCAGTAAATTTAACCAATTGCTCCAATGGAAAAATCATTAACAAACACTCCCACTTATAGAGATAAGCATTACTATAGTATAGAACTTTTCACTTTTTTGCAAGCCTTATCCTACCCTTCTACATTATAAGCGTAATACGCTAATAGATTGCTTCGCCTTCGCTCGCAATGACGGCACATCGTACAAAAGCTAATACTAGTTTTGCGCAAGCAAAACTAGCAGGGTTTGCCGATAAAGCTTATTCCGTAGGACAAGCCAAATTGCAAACCCGGTGCACCAGTTACAAGTTTTGCGCTTTACGCAAAACTTGATGTTTTGCCAGCTCCAACCCATTACGTAGATAAAACTGATGCAAAACATCTTTTCTTTTTATGGTATAATTCGTATATTTACATTATCTGAATCTTTTTAGAAAACTTTTAGGAGCCCGACATGGACCAAACTGAAAACAAACCAAAGAAAAGCAAATTCAGTGCGTCAACGCTCGTTTTTGCAGTCCTCATTCTGCTTGTACTGGCTTTAGCCGGCACAACAATGTTCAAGGTTGATGACACTGAGCAGGCTGTCATTACCCGATTCGGCAAATACTACAAGACAGTCGGCGCCGGCCTTCACTTGAAAGCACCATTCGGAATCGACAGAAGCTACAATGTTCCTATTAAGGTAGTTCAGACCGAACAGTTCGGTTTTCAGACAATAAAAGCCGGTCAGGTCAATCAGTACAAGAACGGCATCACAAAAGAATCAACTATGCTTACAGGCGACCTTAACATCGTAGATGTTGAGTGGAGTATTCAGTACCGAATTGTTGACCCTGTTGCATGGCTTTTTAATGTACAGGAACGCAAGCAGACAATCCGCGACATTTCGCAGTCTGTAGTCAACACGCTTGTAGGCGACAGAGCCTTTGATACAATGGAATCTGAACGCTCCGCGATTCAGACTTCGGCGCTTGAGCTTATGAACGAAAACTTTAAGCAGCTCGGTTTAGGCATTAACGTAATTCTTGTTCAGCTTCAGAACATTGTGCCGCCAGAAGGTGTACAGCAGGCTTTCGACGATGTAAACAAGGCAATTCAGGATAAGAACCGCTTTATCAACGAAGGTAAGGAAGTCTACAACGCCGAGATTCCGCGTGCTCAAGGTGAAGCAAACCAGCAGGTGCTTGTCGCAGAAGGTTATGCGGCAGAGCGCATTAACAGGGCACAGGGTGATGTTGCCCGTTTCAATGCAGTTTACGAAGAATACAAAAAATCGCCTAAAGTTACGCGCGAGCGTCTCTATCTTGAAGCAATGGAATCAGTATTCAGCGAACAGCAGAACAGCACATTAATCGACAGCAAGCTTGATAACATGCTTCCTATTAAAAATCTCACTGACAAGGCGGAAAAGAAATGAAAAAGACATTAATAACACTGAGCGTAATTGCTGTTTTAGTAATAATATTTCTTGCTATGGGGCCTTTCTTTGTTGTTGAAGAAGGCACACAGGTTGTTGTTACCCGTTTCGGTCAGTTCATCACATCGCACGAAGACGCAGGTCTGCACTTCAAAGTGCCTTTTATCGATGAAGTGATTGTCTATCCAAAGCTCATTCTCTCGCTTGACGGCGACCCTGAGCCTATTCCTACAAAAGAAAAGCAGTACATTGTTGTTGATACTACAGCACGCTGGCGCATTTCTAACCCGCGCCTCTTCTATCAGTCTTTCAAGACACTCGACACAGGCTACAACCGCTTGAGCGACATCATCGATTCAGCCACACGCATGATTGTAGGTCAGAACACATTGAACGAGGTTGTACGCTCTTCAAACCTGATTATCACAAATCATTCTGTGCCTGCTGCTGACGGAGAAACTGACACACAGGAAATCCGCGAGCTTGAGGCTACTTCTACAACACCGGAAAACGTGCTCAAAGGCAGACGCCAGCTCAGTCTTGAAATGGCAGAAGAAGCACGCAAGGGCATTACAGACTACGGCATTGAGCTTATAGACATTGTTCCGCGCCAGATTAAATACTCTGACGAAATGACTGAAAGCGTTTACAACCGAATGATTAAGGACAGAAACCAGATTGCCCAGTTCTACCGCTCACAGGGTGAAGCTGAAAAAGCAAAATGGCTCGGTAAGGTTGAAAACGAAAAGCGCGCAATTCTTTCTGAAGCATATAAAACTGCGGAAGAAGTAAAAGGTGCTGCCGATGCTGAAGCTACACGCATTTATGCTGAAGCTTACGCAAAAGACCCTGAATTCTACGCTTTCTGGAAGAGTCTTGAATCTTATAAAGAGACTCTGCCTAAGTTTGACACAACTTATTCGACAGAAATGCAATATTTCAAATACCTTTATTCATCTGAAGGCAGATAGGCATGGGCAAAATTATAGAAACAGGTGACCGCATCATTCTGCACACAGCAATGACCGACAGGGAATTTGCAAAAGCAAATATGATGCAGCACATGAAAGCTGAAGGATTTATTGCAAAAGAAGCCGAAGGCGGTTCTTTTGAGTTTTCAAAATGGTTTTTTGAAGACACCGCCGCAAACAAAGACGGTGAATTCGAGCTTTTAGGCGAAGGCTTAGAAGGTGTTACAGCTTATCAAATTCTTAAAGAAGTTGAGGAAGCATGCAAAGACACTGAAATCTGCACAAAACCAAATCAAACACAGCTTGATGCGTGGTCAAAAATCTTCCGCATAATCAAGGCAATGCGCGAGGCAGAAAAGCAGAAGCTTACGCTGCCGAACTGCGGCGCAATCGGCATTATTTATGCTGATGACGGAAGAATCCTGTTTCTGCCCGAACTGCTTGTTACCCGCTCTATAGCCATGCGCTCACAGAGCGAGGCAGCCGAATACACAGAAAGCTGGCGGCAGTCAATTCTGCCTATTGAGCAGATGCCCTCTTTTTCTGCCGCCACAATGATTTACACGATAATCACCGGCAAAAGGCCGTTCAATTCAGCCTCACCGGAGCAACTGGCGGATGACTTTTTGGACAGCTACTTTGTTCCGGCTGAATACCTCTGCCCGCTTTCTAAAGAAAATGCTGAAATTCTTGATACTGCGCTGAAAGGCAAGATTAAATTCCGCCCTACTTTGAAGCGGCTTTTGAGCATATTCGGCGAGAACATTTCAAGCGTTTATCAGACTGAATCTAAAACAGCCCAAAAAGAAGTTAAGGACAAGGCATGCACGAAAATATCAAAAAAAGTAGGCAGAAGCCGTTTTTTCCGCAAGCATTTTGCGCAAATAGCAGTTGCGTTCATCGCGGTTATTCTTGTTGCAGTCGCTATTCTTTCTATAGTAAATACTGAAAAGTCGCGCCCGACAACAAAAGGACAGACTTCTTTTCAAGTTGTTGAATCTTTTTATTCTTCGCTTAATCACCTTGAAACAGTCAGGCTTGAGGAATGTATCTCAAAAGATGCCGGAAAAGAAATTAAGGGCATTGTGACCAATCTCTATGTTACAAGCAAAATGCAGTCAGCTTATAACAGCGGTCAGGGCATAATGACACCAGCTCAATGGATAATCAAAGCAAATCCAGAGAGAACAAGCGTCTACGGCATTACACGTCTTAAGATAAACGGCGTTGAAAGCAATTCAAGCGCAGACTGGTTTCAAAATGCACAGACGCTTCCTTTAGACATTCAAAATGGAACAAAAGAGCATTTTGACGCTGAATATTATCTTGTTTTTACAGACGATCCTGAAACCATCACCATTGTTGCGTACAAAGATTCGCTTGAGCTGACTTTTATAAAAGACAGATGGCTTATCACCAAATTTGAAAGAAACGAAACGCCTTCCGAATGTAACAAGGCACAGTTCTTCAAAGACTTGTCTGAAAATAAAACCGAAAGCTACGCATGGTTTCCTACAGAAAAAGAACTTGAAACCGGCAAAGCCGAGCTCGCACCACCACCAATGCTTTTTTAACCGCAAAGGAGCTGTCTAAAATTACTGTCATGCTGAATTTATTTCAGCATCTGCACCAAATATCGTGTTAAGATCCCGAAACAAGTTCGGGATGACACTCTTCCATAAACTACATAGACAGCCCCGCCCAGTTTTTTCGTTTTATGAAATACAGGCTAGCTGACGATAATTAAATACCATGAAACGATGTTGGCTAATTACCGCTCTGCTATTCTGTGCATTTTTTGCTTTTGCTGACACAGCCGATGATGCAGCAGCAGTAAACAATGCAATCAGACAAGGCAACTGTGCATATCTTTATGAATATATAAACTCAAAAAACGCAGACAGTGTTCTTGAAGCAAAGGCGAAACGGGCAATAGATTTATACAGCACCGAAGACACAAAAGCCGCATCATACAGAACTGACACAATTCATCTGAAAGTGAGTTCTGTGCCTGAAAATCTTTTAGAGAAAGTTACACAAGACCCTAAAACAAATCTTAAGGAATTGGTCAGTTACTTAATCAAAGGTGCAAGCGACAATTTTGCACGTGTCAAGGTGCTCCACGACTGGATCTGCTATAATATTGATTATGATACTGATTTGTTTTTCAAGGACAGCAGCAAAAAGCAGAATTATTGCGAAGTGCTTCAAACAAGAAAAGCCATAAGCACAGGTTTTTCCGCATTAATGAAAGAAATGTGCACCTTAGCAGGCTTTGAGAGTGTGTCAATTGACGGCTTTGCAAAAGGCTACGGCTACAACGGCCACCTTTCAGAAACCGTAGAACATAGCTGGAATGCTGTAAATATTGAGTCAAAATGGTATTTAATTGATGTAACATGGGACACAGGCTATCTTGAAAGAAAAGCCTTTATAAGATGCTATTCTTCAGAATATCTCTTTTTGGATTCACGTTCGTTTTTGTACACTCACCTGCCTAAAGAAGATGCTTTTCAATTTTATGCGCCTGTAGTTTCGGCAAGCCAGTTTGAAAAAGAACCAAAGCTCGAGGGAAAATTCTTTGATTACGGTTTTTCGCTTTTAGACAACAAGCTTGCATTTTTCAACAAAATTGACAGCGAATTCTCTTTTGAGCTTAAATGCAAGACACCCAAAGCCTATATGGCGACCACGCTTTTTACAAAGAACGGTCAGATTGTAGAGAACGCAACATGGCTTAACAAGCGCGCCGGAATAATCACTCCGATTGTAGATGTGCCTGACAACAGTGAATATAAGGCACGCTTTTACATGCAGTCAAAGCGGCCGTTTCCGTTTTCTGTTGACATAAAGACTGTGGAAGAAGTGTATCTGCCGAAACTTCAGCAGGAATATCTTGAAAAGCATGTGACTTTAGCCGAGCTTGAAATTTTTAAGGATGCTTTTTACAAGGTTCAGCGCAACGGCAAATACTATTATGCAGATGATCCGTTTGACACTAAAAAATTGCGGACTGTAACCAAGATTTTCGATTTGCTCTACCCGAAAGGCACTGTCTTTACTGAGGAAATATTTTCGTTTTATGTTTCATCTGCTGATTCTTATGAGGGCTACGGCAGCGATAATCTCCGCTATCCGTTTCAAGAGCGTGAATTCAGGACTTCTGCAAATACCAATTTGGTTTCTCCTGTTACAGGCTGCCTTAAACAGGGCGAAACATACAAATTTGAAGTGCAGACAAGCGATTACACAAATTTCTATATTTTGCTGCCTGATTCTGTCAAATGGTCAAAGAAAAATCTTCAGACAGAATTGTATGAACTTGAATTTCAAATTCCTACTGGCTTAACTTCTTTATCGATTTATAACACAAACAGAAAAGCCCTGTTCACTTTCAAAGTTGAACCCTAGGTTGCTTCTTTTCGCAACAGCTTAAT